>DASPTX010000022.1:0-108882 GCA_035623195.1 Xanthobacteraceae bacterium
GCCGCTCGCCATCGAGAGAGATATGCTGGCGAACCCCAACGCAGGTAAGGATTTACCTCGACGCTTGCTTTGCGAAGAGCGCTTCGACATGGCACAATTCTCCCACCTACTTACCGCATATTTAGTCCAATCGCTCATAAGGATACTCGTTCCACATAGACGCTGGAAGTGACAAAAGAGTTAGGAATGGCGCAATTGCGGCGTAGTCGGAATGAGATCAAGCGACGGGGCACAGTGTTATGTCAGCATGGATTTTTGTCATCGGTCTGGTGTTGCTGTGGGCCGGTGTGAGCGCGCGCCTCGAGCGCCGCGACCGTCGTGGCGTAGAGCTAGCAGCGTTGAATAACCCCATAAAGGCTGCAACCTTTTGGGGACACGATGCCAAAGCGGAACGCCAAGCCTACGTTGATAAGCTCGCAGAACATAACAACTGGCGCAACAACATCAGGTTTGAATTGATCAATTGGATTACCTTTGCGATTGGTGCAACGTTCTGCTTACTTGCCGCAGTACTCTGGTTAGGTGAAGACCGAACCCGGACCTGGGATCGCCTATGGGATCTTGTGGGTCCGTTCGTTATCGCTGTAGTAGGAATTTACTACGTCTACCAACTAATGAGACGGTTGGATAAAGCAGAGAGCGAGATCAAATGGCTCAATCTCATGCTGGCACAGGTAAAGGATGACGAAAAAGTCAACTACTCAGAATTGGAGGGTCGGCTCGCGAAGTTGGATGGAAAGCCAGACAAAGGCTGACCAGATAATCACGACGCCGCTAAGTAAGCCAAGTAAGGCGTGAGCGCACATAATCCTTAGCTATGCTCCAATCCTCATTTTGACGCTTCTCAGTTTCTTCGCGGTCGATAGCATCACGAAGGCGCTCAAGTGAGGCTCTCTCATTGCCAGGGTCTGTCCTAACATAATCCTCGATATTTCTTTCGATTAAATGCACGCGATTGGGTTGATTTGTTCGTGCCAATACGCCCAGTGCTTCAATATGCAATCGGAGAAGATCGTCGCGGTCCATTGGTGCCTTCCTGGCGCTCCCTCTAATTCATCATACACGTTCGCGGACCCTTCAACAAAACGCTTTAAAACTTGTGAAGGGACTTGAGGAATTTCCCACAAAATTTGCGAAGGCCCATTGCCCAATCGCCCAAATCGGTTCGAGGATGCCACGTTGACGCACATCCGATTTAAGGTCTTCGAACGCATGGCCTTCAATCATTGGGAAGGTCGCAGCGAACGGGTGCGCGGAGTAGTCAAGGAAGGTCGGGCCTTCAGCGACGGGGAGTTTAGCAACGTTAGTCATTTGCAGTTCCTTTCTGCCCATAGGCATGCTTCACTTTTCAAACAACACGACCTAAGCCTTGGCCGTTACTTCGCTCGTCGAGCTAACAACTTGCGAAGCGATCCACTCATCAAGATCAGATTGCTGATACAACACGCGACGTTTTAGCTTGACGAACCTAGGCCCAAGACCACTCACACGAAGCCGGTCCAGGCTGCGCTCGGAAAGCCTTAGCGTGCGTGCTGCCTCAGCCGCTGTTAACAGCGTCATGAGACACCTGTAGCGATGTTGGTGTTGGAGGGCGGGCCTTACCGGTCGCTTAGCGTGCCGAGCTATCCGCTTGCCTGGGGGCTCAGTGTCGCCTGAGCGACGGAGCGCATGTGGTTCCCAGGTCTTTGTATTCTGACAGTGGCGGACGATTACGGCTTAATGTCGGCAACCTAAACGACAGTTGCCGACATGAGCCGACAAAAATTTCACGAACGCGTTATTTGTTCGACGTGATCGGCCCAGCGCATCAGCGCATCGCGCATCGGTTCGATATATCGCGCGCGATTATACACGCCTGCGACAGATGCTTTGTGGCCCGATTGATGATTGAGGATTGCCTCGATGATGTGCGGGGCAATGCCCAGTTCTGCGCAACCAGTTGCCATCGTGCGTCGCAGATCGTGCAAACACCAAGGAGCAAATCCAAGCGCACGATCTAGCCTAGCCTTTGCTCGATCCCAATTCTTGAAATTAAACACGCTGCCTTCAGCTCGCTCGCCGAGGATCGCAAGAGCCTGCTTGGAAAGTAGAAGCGTGTGCTCGCGCTTGTTTTTCGTTCGCGCGGCGGGCAGGACAATCCGGTCGCCGTCGATTTCGTCCCAACGCAAGCGCGCAATTTCCTCCCGGCGTTGGCCGGTCAAAACCAAAAGCTTGACGATTCGCCCATAGTCGCCCGAAGGCAAGGCGTGCCAAAGCTGCCGAATTTCGGCTTCGCTTAGGACCCGCTCTCGCGCGCGCTCCTCGAGCTTGCCAGTACCAGCCACAGGATTACGTTCGATCAATCCCTCTCGGATCGCCCAATTGAACATTGCCAAGAGCGAACCTCGAATGCGATTGCGCACGATCCCCGGATGCTGGGCTAGCACGCCCGCAATGTCGCGGCGGGTGATGGCTTCGAGTTTTAGCCGCGCCAATGCCGCCGAATGCTTGCGCAGATGCCGCTCCATTTCGACGAGCGTGCTAATGCGAAGGCGTTGTCGGCGCTGGGCAAGGTAGCGCTCGACCATCACGCTAAAGCTATCGCCCTCCGGTGGCGCGGCCGGATTGAGCAAGATCGCCCGCGCGCGGAGGCGAGCTTGGTCTGGGGTCAGTGGGCCGAAGCGACCGATGCTCCGCACATGCTGCCGCCCGTCCACGCGATAGCGAACATAAAAGAAAGTTCCCTGCAGTTGCTTGCGTGCGCCAAACCCGACTAGCGCGGTATCCCAGAGCCAGCCCCGCAAACTGCGGATCGAAGTGAGGTTGATTTTGCCCTGCATCCTGCGGGAGGCTAGTCGTCAATTAGTCGTCACCAAGCGCAAATTTCAGGCGGGGCCTGACGGTGGGCGTCGGTAGGAGACGGGAGCGAAGGCGTTGGAAGTAAAAACTAATTTCGACCTTCGCGCGCCAGCACAAACACTTGCGCCCCCTAACGGTTCTGATAATAAGACCGCCCCGCATGAGCGACGAAGAACCGCCGAAAAAGCGTTCCCAGTCCCGGGAGCGGTGTTCTGCCATAACCGGCGTGATGTTTCGCCTTCTTCTGGTTCGCCGACTCCTGAGCAGCCGTCCCGCCGTCCGGTGCATCCGCGGGCGTCGCCGTTGCGGTTGCTGACGGCTCGGACAGTGCGGCGATACCTGTCGCGGGCGTCGATCCCGCATTCGGCTGTCCCGCGTTTTCCTGCGGCGCCGTCGGCGCGGACGCCTGTACGGGCTGCTGATGATCCGGGATCGAGGGGGCCGCGGCAGCCGCCTGACTTCCTTGCTGGCCTGACGCCGGCGGCGTCACCTGCGGGCGAGCGGGCGCTTGACCAGAGGTCTCGGTCGTCGCGATGGGCGGCACCGTGGGGCCGGAAACTGGGGCGGCGGCCGGCGTCACCGGTGCGGCGCCGATCTCGGGAGCGGCCGGTGCCGAAGCGGCGCGGACACTGGTCACGATAGCGTGGGCGGCAACTGGTGTCCGTTCGGGCTTGGCGGGACGATCGACCAGCGATAGGACGACGCCGGCTCCCGCCGTTGCACCGATTGCTGTTGCAACCAGAACAACGCGGGCCGTGCGCGCGAAGCTTGGCACGGGCGCAAGATAGCCCCATTCAGGACTGAAATTCCCGGCGGATCGCATTAACGAACTCCTAGAGCACGATCCGGAAAACTGGAAACCGGTCTTCCGAAAAGATCATGCCTTGTCAAATAACCAGAGCCGCAATCGACTCAATATGAAGCGGTTGTGCTCCAGTGCAACGGTACTGACGCCGCGCCACGCGTAAAACCCCTGGCGGGACGAGCGGTTCCAAGCCGCTTAAGTCCCTGTTGCGACATGGCTTACCTATGCCGGCCGTCCAGGGCAAGCGTGCCGAGCGTGAAAATTGGGAATTGTTGCCCAAAACCGCACGGCCGGAGCGGCCGGCGCCGTTCCCTGTGAACACAATTGTCGGTGCGATTGGCGCGCGGCGACCTGGATCGTCCGCCTCATCGCCTATCCGCCGTCAGGAGTCCGAGCTGAACTGGCGTCCGTTCGGGGCAGTTCCGCTGATGTGCTCGCCGACCGAGGTGAACACATCGCCGATCGCAGAAACCGCATGCCGCGTGGCGGCGACGACCTGATCTTTCAAGTCGAGCGTCTTGGCGAGCAGCGAATCGGGATCGCGCGCCAGGTGTCCAGCGGGCGCGCTGGCGTCGTCGACCTGCGGATTCTGCTCTGCTTGGGCGATGACCAGCGGCGCGCCGCCTGATGCGGCGACCGTGGCGGCTGCGGCCGCTAGCTTCGCGTGCGGAAGCGTAGGCCTCGGCGCCGCCAAAGCGGCGCTATGGCGGGCCGGCGTCTGCGCCGCAAGTCTCGTCTCCGCCGCATTGGAATCGACCTGCGCCGTTTTCTCCTGCGTCGCCTGAGCAGCCTGAGCAGCCTTCTCTTCGGCCGCCCTTAGCTCCGCAGCTTTCTCGACCTTGGCGTCCTCAACCGCGCGCGCGGATTCCACGTCTTCCGCGGCAAGGCGACTTTTCTCGGCGGCCATCTGCGATTTCAGATAGCCGACAATCTGCGCATGCTCGTCGCGAACGAGCGCCAGGACTTCGGCCGATGCCGGGTTTGCCTGCTCGGCGAGCGGCGAAGATGGCGGGCTGTTGCCGATGTGAAGTTGGGTAAAAAGGATTCCGCCGATGACGCTTGCCAGCGCCGCCGGCAAGACATCGAGCACGAATTTGCCGACAAACCGCGCCAGCAACGGCGCTTGGGAGTGACCCGAGTGGCCGACAGATTGTCCATTCACCCACATCGCGCGAACCCTTTTTTCAAACGAGTGGTTGAATTTCAAACATTCGTTATAGGCGATCAAGGGCCTGGAAAAAGGAATTTTTGCGGCATTCCCGGGGCCTCGAGACGAATTAGTCTGCGGGTTGCAATCCTGCCACAACCCAGCGGCTGATCAGTCCCGACAGCCATTCGACCGCAGATTCGTCGAGAGTCAGCCCGACCGGCGGCTGCGCCAGCTGTTCGCGATTGCGCAGAAACACGCTGCATTGGCCGATCAGCCAGACCGTGGCGACCATGGTGGTGCGATGATCGGCATCCGGCAGGAACCGGCGCACGAGATCGCTGGCAAGGCCCATGAAGGGGGCGGCTTCCTCACTGACCAAGTGCCGGAAAACAGCCGTCGGTTGCACCGTCTCCCAGTTGAAGATCCGCATATGGCGGCTGTATTCGTCGCGGCCCGCCAGCGGACGGAGCTGCCGGCGGATGAACTGAGAAAGCGCCTCCTGCCGCGACATGGATTTGACCTCCTCGGCATGGGCCAATTGGTCCTCGGTCAAGGCCCGGAACGCCGTCCGCAGGACCTCGCGATAAAGCCCATCCTTGCCGTCGAAATGGTAGTTGATGGCGGCCTGATTCACTTTCGCCTTGGCCACGATGGCACGGATGCTCGTGCCGCCGTAGCCGTGTTCGGCGAAAAGCCGCTCAGCCGCTTTGAGTATCCGTTCGCGCGTGATTTCGGATGGCCGCGTCATGACCGCCCCACCATCGCCGTTTTCAAACCTGCGTTTGAATTCCAAATAGGCCTTTGTCGCGCGTAATGCAATTGCTTTCTTTGCCCTGGGCGCATGACTCGGCGGTGCGGAACTGGGGCATGATCTGAAAGAAGCCTGCGCCGGACTTGATCCGGGGTGGAAACCGGCCTTCCGAAAAGACGCGCCCCATCAAAAGCGCAGAGCCGCAATCGATTCTATTTGAAGCGATTGCCGCTCTAGGCGTCGTTGCGACGTCATACTAGTTTGCAAACCATCGAAAGCCGCACCTTTCAATGCGGCCGAATGCGAAGAAATCATCGATGAATCAGCACCGTCTGCCGTCCGACGTCGTCGGACTGACCAAAGTCATGCCGCCCCTCTCGCGGCGGGGATTTATGTCGAGTTCGGCCGCCGCCGCCGCGGGCTACACCCTTGCGACCGGACCGGTGCGCGCCGACGCGATCCAAACCGACGCCAAGGGACTCGACGCGGGCGACGTCAAGGTCAAGGTTTCCGGCGGCGACATGCCGGTTTATTACGCGCGGCCGGCGGGCGTGCAGCATCCGCCGATCATTCTCGTCTGCATGGAAATTTTTGGCCTGCACGAATTCATCAAGGACGTTACGCGCCGGCTCGGACATCTCGGCGCATTCGCGGTCGCGCCGGATTACTATTTCCGGATGGGAGATCTCGTCAAAATCAGCGACACGCAGGAACTTTATCCGAAGGTGAACAGCAAGACGGATACCGAGCTTTTCGCCGATCTTGACGCCACCGTCACCTGGGCCAAATCGCAGGGCGGCGACGGCAACCGGCTCGGCATTATGGGCTTCTGCCGCGGCGCCCGAAATGTGTGGCATTACTCGACGCACAATCCGGATCTGAAAGCAGGCGTTGCTTTCTATGGTCCTTTGGCCGACAAGAGCGACGCCGCGCCGAAGAGCTCGATCGAGCTCGCTCCCGAAGTGAAGGAGCCGATGCTCGGCCTCTACGGGGCGGAAGATACCGGCATTAAAGTCGAGCAAGTCAACCAGATGGAAGCCGCATTGAAAGCCGCCGACAAGACCGCCGAATTCCATATTTATCCGGGCGCGCCGCACGGCTTCGTCGCCGATTACCGATCGAGCTATCGCAAGGACGCGGCGGAAGATGCCTGGAACCGCATGGTCGGCTGGTTCAAGAAGTACAACGTCTTAAGTTAGCCTGATAAAGAAATCGGGCCAGCGCGGCGCCCATCGGCGTCGCGCTTTTCACATTTGACCGGCATGGCATGCACCTGCCGCAGGGGAGGAAACACAATGGCTCGCATCGAACAGGTACGCAGGGAAAATGTGGGAACGCGACAGCAACAGCTTTACGACGACATCATGCGCACGCGGCCGCGCGGTAACCTGAGTGGGCCGTTTTCGGTGTGGATCTACCGGCCGGACATCGCCGAACCGGCCAATCAACTCGCCAATTGTTTCCGCGTCAGTCCTACGCTCGATAAGCGCCTGATCGAGCTGATCGTGCTTTTGGTGTGCCGCGACGCGACCGCGAAATATGCATGGTCCGCCCATGTCAATCTCGCCCGCGAGGCAGGATTGAGCGCGAAGACAATCGAGGCCATCCGCGCGCGCAAGCGGCCCGAATTCGGCAGCGACGACGAAAGCGTGGTCTACGATTTGGTGAGTGAACTGCTTGCTTCGAAAAAGGTGAGCCCGGCGACCTTCCAGCGCGCCGAGGCCGCGCTTGGCCGCGACGGCATTATCGAGGCCGTCAGTTGCGCCGGCTTCTACGGCATGATCGGGTTCGTGCTCAACACGTTCGAGATTCCGCCGCAGCCGGGCGGCGACGTCCTGAGCTAAATCTGCTGACGCAACGAGGCAGCCGAGCGTCCGCTTTGGCCGACCGAGACCGCCGCAAAACCGCGCGCCCTTGCGGTGTCAAAATCACGAGCCGAAGCTTACCGTCGAGGCGCACGAGGCCCTCGATAACGGCATCTTCCCAAACCGACAGGCGCGGACAAGTCGTGCGCCAGGCCTCCATGGTCTGCGGGTAGCTTCGCGGCCGGTCTGCCACCCACGACAAGAATTGGATCATGATCAGGCTCGGAGCAACGGCCATCGCAGCCTCCCTGCCCGGCAAACTATAGACCAAATCGCGCTCGGATGCAGCTTTGGCTGCGCGTTCATGCTAGAATGGCATTGCGCCTTTGCGTGGGCGAGTGACCGCATTTGCTGCAGTGTAACGCGAGGATCTACATGGATATCCTCATCAGGGCGCTCGTTACATTCCTCGTCGTTCTGCTCATCCTTTATCTGGTCAATATGTTGCCGATTAAACGGCGTGCCAGGGAGATCGTGCGAGTGATCGTCATTATCATCGGCGTTTTGTCGCTGCTCGGTTATCTGGTGAACTTTTAAAACCGGCGTGCCCCCGTGCGACGCATCGAAGGCTATGTCATCGTGTCCGCCGACGGCATGCTCGCGGACGGCAAAGGCGAAATGCCGGCGTCGATCCGCAACAAGGCCGATCAGCGCTTTTTCCAGGACGCGCTCGATCATGCCGCGGTCGTCGTTCACGGCCGCCATTCTCACGAAGGCGGCCCGCACGCCGCACGACGCAAGCGTCTTGTCCTGACGCGTCAGATCGCCGCCACCGCACCCGACCCCTCGCATCCCAATGCGCTGTTGTGGAATCCGGTCGGCGCGACGCTCGACCAGGCGCTCGAACAACTGGGAGTCATCGAGGGTATTATTGCCGTCATCGGCGGCCCGGAAGTATTCAGCCTGTTTTTGCCGCTTTACGATGCGTTCCATCTTTCCCGCGTTGCGAATGTTACGATCCCCGGTGGCATTCCGCCATTCACCGAAGTCGGCCGCAATGCGACGCCGGAAGACGTGCTGGAGCGCCATGGTTTTAAGGCTGGGCCTCGGCGCGACCTCGATGCGGCAGCCGGCGTATCGGTGGTGACGTGGCAGCGCTGACGCTTCTCTATAGGGTCTTTCGATGACTTTTCCCCAGCTGCGATCCGGTCCGAGCCGCGTCGTCGCGCTCGATTACGAGATAGCGCAGGAGCGGGCCGCCGCGCTCGGACAAATGGGACGTGCGCTCGAAGCGGCGCTCGCCGCGCTCTGCGACTACGACCGGGGCGAGCAAAAGTCGGACGAACTCCGGGCCAAACTGGTGCAGGCTGCGGGCTATGCGCTGTGGCGCTTTGTGGTCCAGCGTGAGGCTTGCGGCCTGCGCGATCCGTGGCCGGTCATACGCGACTATCGCGTCCCGCAAGACGTGCAAAACCGGATGGGAGTTTTCGGCGGAACAAGCCGCTTGAGCGGCTGAGCTTACCGCGCTGGGGGCCTGCACAAGCGCCGGGCGCCGTATTAGCCGTTCGTTAACCTCATGATGCGCTGCCGGCAAGGTTTTATTCACCCTTCCCTATGCATTGTTTTCGATACTTCAAAGGCGTAGCCAGCGCTCCCAACTGTGATGCGAATCCGTCCGCTTGTCGAAGAATTCGAGGCCGTTCTCGCCTCCGGCAGCGTCGCGCGCCGTATCGACATCCTCGCCCGGATCGCCGATCTCTTCATCCATGGCGCCGAACGATATTCGAAGGATCAGATCGATCTGTTCGGCGATGTCATGATCCAGCTGGCCAGGACGGTTGTCGCCAAGGCTCGCGCCGAGCTGGCGGAGCGGCTCGCGCCGATCGCCCAGGCGCCGGCGCATCTCATCCGGATGCTTGCCTTCGATGACGACGGCACAGTTGCAAATCCCGTTCTATTGCTATCCGTATGCCTTGCCGAGCGCGACCTTGTGCAGGTGGCCCGCACTAAGAGTCAGCGGCATCTTCTGGCCATCGCGCAGCGCCGATCATTAAGCGAGGCCGTAACGGATATATTGGTCGAACGCGGCGATGGTCATGTGGTGAGATCGCTTGCCGGTCATGGCGGCGCGCAATTTTCCAAAGCCGGCCTTCGCAGGCTGGCGGAGCGCCGCTCGCGCGACGGAGGTGCATCGGCGAACGAATTGGGATCACAGCTCGACATCGACCATTATGCCCGCGAAGGCAAGTTCGCGGAAACCGCGATTGCGTTATCGCGATTGTGCGAAATGCCAATGCCGGCGATCGAGCGCGCGCTTCTCGCACCGGACGCCGAGGCCGTCCTCGTTTTGGCCAAGGCCGTGGGATTATCGGCGACGACGACCAAAGCCGTCCTGCAGTTAGGCGCAGTCAACCGCGGCTCTTCGGCAACGAAGAGCAAGCCGGTCAGGAACCACGAGCAAGCGCTGCAGGGCTTCGATCGCTTGCGGCCCGAAAGCGCGCAACGTGTGCTCGGTTTCTTCCGCGCCTGCGTCAAAAAACCGGCCGAGCCCTCAGGGCGAGATCCGGAAAAAGCCCGCCCCGGACTTGATCCGGGCCGGAAACCGATTTTCAGAAAAGATCATGTCCCATCAAACATCTAGAGCCCAATCGATTCAGTCTGAAACGACTGCGCTCTAGTTCAGCCGGCGATCCCCGCTAACGGCCGGCGATAAGACCTGCGCTCCCCAGATCGACGTCACTAATACGAGCAATAGCCCGGCTGTACTTGTAGCCAGGAGCCGTTCGGATAGCGGTAGTAGCAGCCGCCGCGCCACCAATAATAACCGCCATTGCGGCGTTGCGCTTCCGCGGCAATGACCGCGCCCGTGGTCGCGCCGATCGCTGCGCCGGCGATGACGCCGCCCGCGCCGCGCCCAACCGCACCGCCGATAAGGCCGCCAAGCGCGCCGCCCACGATCGCGCCGCCGACCGGATCCTGCGCCGCCGCCTGTTGCGCCGGCATCAAGGCTGCGAGTGTCAAAATCACCGCCGCTCCGACTGTTCGCATATTTTCCCTCTCCTCTTGCCTTCGCTCCCCGATTTCAATCTTCGTCGGCCGAGCCATCGAGCTCCACTCTATCACAGAATATCCTCGGTCCCTGCTTCGGCCGGAATATTGGCGAAAAGGGGGAACGCGATCGTGACGAAGCGTTAAAGCTTTTACAGCAGAATCTACTTGACTCCATGCTGATTGCATTTATTTGGGAATTTAGCCGCTGTTGGTCGGTTCGCGTGGACTGATCGAGCGGCTTTCGCTTTCCGCGGCGCCGGCTCGCCGGCAACTCGGGTTCTTGTCCCTGGTTGGGGAGGACGGCATGAGCCAGAACGCCCTCTTGCGATCGGTGAAGGGCTTAGAAGTCCCAGGCACCGCCCGAAAAGAAGTTCGAAAGACCAAATTGAAAGTCGCGGCTTCGGCGCCGGTGGAAGTCCGCCAAGCCGCTCAACACCAAGCCACTCAACACCAAGGCTTCCAACCCAAGGATCATTTCGCCGTTCGCAAGGGCGTTCGCTGCGCCGGTGTGCATCTGATCGTCGATCTACACGGCGCCAAGCGCCTCGATGACATCGAACATATCGAGTCGACCTTGCGACGCTGCGTTGAGGCTGCCCGGGCGACCTTGCTCCATATCCACTTGCATCATTTTCAGCCGAGCGGAGTATCGGGCGTAGCTGTGCTGGCCGAGAGCCACATTTCCATCCATACTTGGCCGGAAGCAGGCTATGCGGCGCTCGACGTCTTCATGTGCGGATCGGCCCAGCCAGACAAATGCATTCCCGTTCTGCGCGAAGCTTTTGCGGCAAAACGCGTGGGCGTAAACGAGCTCTTGCGCGGGCACGACGGTTGAACCGCGCTTGAACTGCCAGTTCAGTTGCGGTTGAACCGATCGTGAAATCAATTCGGCCGGGCCCGCCCCGGCCTTTTTTTCTTTTGCCGCACGCCGCTGCGTATTGCGTCCCATTTGCCTCGAATGTCGAAGATAGGCCACCATCGATTGGGAATGCGCCTAGCAGCGTCTCGGGGAGCGTCGTTACGGGCGCGGTTGAGGATCACATGGTGGAAAAAAGTCCAGAGAAGCGCTGGATCGCCGAAACGCTGTTCGACGACCTTGGCTTTCGCATGACCTTCGAGGTCGATAAGGTTCTCTATGAATTGCAGACCGAGCATCAGCACCTCGTGCTGTTCGAGCAGCGGTTCTTCGGCAAGATGCTGATGCTCGACGGGGCGACGCAAATTTCCAAGAAGGACGAGTTCATTTACCAGGAGATGATGTCGCACGTGCCGCTGTTCGCGCACGGCAATGGCCAGGATGTGCTTATCGTCGGAGGCGGCGATTGCGGTATCGCCGAAGAGGTGCTCAAGCACCGCACCGTCAAGCACCTCACCCAGGTCGAGATCGACCCGAAGGTGATCGAATTCGCCAAGGAGCACTTTCCGGAATTCACCAAGCCCGTCTTTGCCGACAGCCGTTTCGAATCGGTGATCGACGACGGCGCAAAATTCGTCGCCAAAACCGACCGGTGCTTCGACGTCATTATTGTCGATTCTACCGATCCGCAGGGACCGGGCAAAATTTTGTTCGGGGCGAAGTTCTATGCCGGCTGCAAGCGCTGCATGAAGGATCGCGGCGTGCTGGTCACGCAGAATGGCGTCCCCTTCTTTCAGAACAACGAGCTCGCCGCGACCATGCTGAAATTCCGGCGGTTATTCGCCGATGCCAGCTGTTATATCGCGGCCATCCCGGTCTATGTCGGCGGCCACATGGCCATGGGCATAGCGACGGACGACAAGCGGCTGCGCCAACATCCGGTCAAAACCATCGCCGAGCGATACCGCAAGGCCGGGAGCTTCAAGACAATGTATTGGACCCCCGAGGTTCATGTCGCCGCTTTCGCCCAGCCGCGCTTTATCTCCGATCTTGTGGCAAAGGCCGATGCGGGACTGCGCAAGACGGAACGCAAGGCCGGGCGCAGGACGGGACGAAAGGACTTGCCGTAACACAAGACAGCAGGCGCACAACGGATGTAGACTACCAGCGCCATTCGCTCTTAGACCCAACTCTATCGTGTGACGGCATTGAGCTTCTTCCCTGCCAAAGATCCCGCACTCGGCGATGCGCGTTCGACCGAGGCCATCGAACAGATCATCGTGCCGCGTTCGGTCGATCTCGGCGGCTTGCAGGTTCACCGTGCGCTGCCGTCGGCACGCTCGCGCATGGTGGGGCCTTTCATTTTCTTCGATCATTTCGGGCCGGCGATATTCCGCGCCGGCAACGGCATCGACGTGCGGCCGCATCCGCATATCGGGCTGGCGACGGTTACTTACTTGTTCGACGGCGAAATCGTCCATCGCGACAGCCTCGGCAGCGCCATGCCGATCAGGCCGGGCGCGGTCAATTGGATGACGGCCGGGCGCGGCATCGTTCACTCCGAGCGCACCGCACCCGACCACCGCGACGGCGGCGAGCCGCTGCACGGGTTGCAATTGTGGGTCGCACTGCCGCTTGCGCAGGAGGAAACCCAACCGGGCTTCGCCCACACGCCGGCCGCCGACATTCCACAACTACGCGAGGACGGGATTACTTTGCGCGTCATCGCCGGAGCCATGCAGGGACTGCGCTCGCCGGTCGCGACATCGTGGGACACGATATTTGCAGAGACGCGGCTTGCGGCCGGGCGCACCTTGCCGCTTGGCGCCGACTATGAGGAGCGTGCGCTTTACGTCATCGCGGGTGAGATCGAGATCGGAGGCGAACGCCATCCACCGGAGCGGCTCTTGGTGCTCAAACCGGGCGACCGGGTCGCCGTGAAGGCGGCAACCGACGCCCATTTCATCTTGGTCGGCGGCGCCGCGATGGACGGTCCTCGCCACATCTGGTGGAATTTCGTTTCCTCGCGCAAGGATCGCATCGAGGCCGCCAAAGCCGATTGGAAAGCCGGCCGTTTCGCCATCGTCCCGGGCGACACTGAAGAGTTTATTCCGCTGCCCGACGGCGCTTAGTCACTCGCGGCATTTGATTGCCCTAGCGCCGACCGCTGCCGTGCGGCAATTTTCCTCCATCGTCGGCCGCTCCAATCTCATCGCGACCGGCGTTGCGAAAGGGAGAGTTCGATGGCATTCGTTCGTCCTCGCGTCGCATTTTTGCTACTTGCCGCGACCTGCGCGATCGCGGCGGCGCGTGAGCCAGCAACGGCTCGTTCGGGTTCGGATCTCGAGCGCGTCTACCGGATCATCGCGACCAAGAAGATGGTCGACCTGACCCACGCCTTCGGGCCCGAGACCCCGGTCTGGGCCGGCTTCGGCCAGGCCAAATTTTTCCCGGCCGCCGATCCTAAGACGCGCGAACCCTACACAATCGCCAAGGACGGCTTCAGGGCGACTTATTATGAAATGGTCGGGCAATACGGAACGCATGTCGATCCGCCGGCGCATTTCGCCGAAACCGGCATCACCATGGACCGCATTCCGCTCAAGCAGATGATTCTGCGCCTCGTCGTGCTCGATGACACACCCTACCTCGCCAAGGATCCGAACCACGCTTTTTCGATCGCCGATCTCAAAGCCTGGGAACGCCGGCACGGGCGCGTACCGCCTGGCGCTTTCGCCGCGTTGCGGACGGATATGTATAAGGACTGGGATTCGAATCCCGAGCGTTTCAAACGCCAGCCGTTTCCCGCATGGTCGCTCGACACGATCAAATATCTTTACGAAGAACGCGGCGTAACGGCCACCGGCCACGAATCGATGGATACCGATACCACCGACAAGATGGACTCCGAAACCTACATCCTCCAGCACGGGCATTTTCAAATCGAGGTCATGGCCAACCTCGACAAAGTGCCGCCGACCGGAGCGCTCATCGTGGTGACGTGGCCGAAGGTTGAAAACGGCCTCGGCTTCCCAGCCCGCGCCTTTGCGATTCTGCCCTGAGCTTTCGTCTCTGCACCTCGGAACAGAACCTGATGAAACCGGAACGGATAACAGGCGCCCAATGATCGATTTCAGCGTGAGCCGAAAGGTTCTTTTCTTCGCGGCTTTTATTTCCGCTTGGCCGTGCTCCTTGTCGCAGGCATTCGCGGCAAACGTCGAGGCGGATAAGCCGCAAATCGCGATCGAGAAAAAATACGTGGAGATTTCGCTAACCGTCGCCGCCGCGCTCGAACCGTTCCCCGGCCTGTTCGCCGACTGTCTCGCCGAGGGCAAGGCCTGGGCCGACAAAACCAACGGTGACGCGACGGCCGAATGGCGCGACAATCCCAAGGCATTCCGCCAAATGCAATGGTATTACACCCGCGACTACGCGCTCCGCTCGGTCGTCGGCCGCTACGTCAGCGTCGTACGCAGCGACGGCTGGTTCGATGGCGGCGCGCATCCGAACCAGCATATCGACACCATTTTATGGGACAGCACCGCGCGCAAACGCGTCAGTATACGACCGTTCTTTTCCGAAACAGCCGACAACGGCCCGACCATGGTAGCCTTGGCTCAGGCCGCCAAGCGCGCGATCACGACAATCAAGCTTGCAAACGGCATCAACGGTTACGGCGATGACGATAGGCCAGCCGCGGACATGATGCCGGACGATGAGCTGCGGCAAGATATGTTCATCAATAACGGCATCAAGCCGGCGCTTCTGGAAATCGGGCCTGTTACGCTCGCCCCCTCAACCGAAAGCGGCAAAAGCTCCGGTATGACGTTCCACTATTCGCCTTACGCTGTGGGTCCCTATGTGGAGGGAACCTATACGGCGTTTGTACCGTGGAGCGCGTTCCAAAAATTCTTATCGCCCGAGGGCGTCGCGATCTTCGGCGGCGAGCGGCCCAAAGGCGACGAGGACAAGTGGTGACGCCCGCCGACCGCACGGCCACGCCGCCGTCATCGCACGATGTCGAACGGCTCGCGCGCGGCGTACGCGCCGGCGAGCGCACCGTTCTGTCTCGCGCCATCACCCTGATCGAGAGCAAGCGCGCCGATCATCGCCGTGCCGCCGCGGCGCTGATGCAGGCTTTGCTGAAAGACACGGGCACCGCGGTGCGCGTCGGCATTACTGGGGCGCCCGGCGTCGGCAAATCGACGCTGATCGACGCGCTTGGCAGCATGCTGAGTGCGAAAACGCATAAGATCGCGGTGCTGGCGGTCGATCCGTCTTCGCGGCGCACCGGCGGCTCGATCCTTGCTGACAAAACCCGCATGGCGCGGCTGGGCAACGATCCAAATGCTTTCATTCGACCCTCGCCATCGTCCGGCACGCTGGGCGGAGTTGCGGCCAAGACGCGCGAGACCCTGCTGTTGTGCGAAGCCGCCGGCTACGATGTCGTATTGGTCGAAACGGTCGGCGTCGGCCAATCCGAAATCGCGGTGGCCGACATGACCGATTTCTTTCTGGTGCTTGCGCTACCGGGCGCGGGCGACGAGTTGCAGGCGCTCAAAAAGGGCGTCGTCGAACTCGCCGACATGATCGCCGTCAACAAAGCCGACGGCGACAACGTCGCGCGTGCCAAGCTTGCCGCGTCACAATTTGGCGCGGCGTTGCATATTCTCTCGCCACGTTCGCCGAACTGGTCGCCTCCCGTAATGACCTGTTCGGCGCTCACGGACGAAGGCATCGCAACGCTATGGTCGCACATTCTCGATCACCGCCGGCGGCTCGCGGCATCCGGCGAGCTTGCGGCGCGGCGCGGCGAACAGCAGGTGAAATGGATGTGGACCATGCTCGAAGAGCGGATGTTCGAGCCCTTGCGCTCCGATCGCGCATTGAAAGCCGCGTTGCCGCGCATCGAGGCCGATGTCGCCGCGGGCCGCCTGGCGCCGGCTTCGGCGGTGGAAAAGATTGCCGCAATGCTCGCGAGATGACCGCATGCGCATCTTGATCGCAGGCTTCGGGCCGTTTCCCGGCGCGCCGTTCAATCCAAGCGCCCTTTTGACGGCGGCGCTGGCGCGCCGAAGGCGCCCTGCTCTTTCGGGAATCGAAATCGACAGCCACGTCTTCGCGACCGTTTATGCCGCAGTCGATCGCGATTTGCCGAAGCTTCTCGCGCGCAAGCCGGACGCCGTTCTGATCTTCGGCCTGGCGGCGGGCAGGCCTCACATCAGTGTCGAGACGCGCGCGCGCAACTCGGTTGCGCCGTTATCGACCGATGCGAGCGGACGCCGCCCGCGACGCGCAACAATCGATTCCGGCGCGCCCCGATCGCGGAACGGCAATGCGCCGGCCGCGCTCTTGCTCAATGCGCTGCGGCGATCGGGAGTGCCCGCGCGCTTGTCGCGCGACGCTGGCCGCTACCTTTGCAATTACGCCTATTGGCGGGCCTTGCAGCACGTCGAGGACAACAGGCCGCTCGTGCAGTTCGTTCACATTCCGCGCCTGAGGATCGTGGCGCACCTAGGGACTCTCAAGCGGCGGCGGCCGTCGCTTGCGGAACTGACCGCCGCGGCCGAAAATCTCTTGATCGCGCTCGCCGCCGCAAGCCGGCGGTGAAATCAAGCACCAAAAGAGCGGCCGGCTCTTGCACCGGTGAGCCGGCTATCGCAGTGCGTCCGTTGCCCGGATTGCGCCAACCTCGAAGCCGTTCCAATTGCGCAAGGTCGGGTGCAGAAGCGGCGCCAGCGCCGCGCGCTCGGTCGCATCGAGCGGCAGAAAGCGCACGATGACGGCGGCCATGATCGCCTGCGCCGCCCGGCTCGCGCCGTCGTCGCATTTGATCGCGATGCCAAGACCCTGTTGCGGCAGCGCGCCGCAAAACACGCCTTCGGCGCCGGTCTTGACGAAAACGCGCTCGCCGAAGAGCTGCATGACTTTGGTGCAGAAGCGGCCGGTCCCGGCCATATGCCACGGCTTTCGCGCGCAGGCTTGGCGAAGCCGCGCCGCCGCACGCGCGCGCTGCGGCGAAACGCCCTGCCCGGCGCCGAATTTGGCGAATGCCTGCGCCAGATTGCGCAGCGGCACCGCCCAGGTCGGCACCGAGCAACCGTCGATGGCGCAGCGCTCCTCGGTCAAGGCCGCGCCAGTGAAGTCTTCGAGTACCGCGCGAACTTCCCGCTGCACCGGATGGTCCGGCTTGAAATACTCGGTGTGGTCGACGCCGATCGCGCAGGCGAGACACAAAAAGCCGGCGTGCTTGCCCGAACAATTGTTGTGGAGCGCCGACGGCGCGCCGATTCGCGCGAGCGCGGCGGCCGCGGCCTGCGCAATCGGCCAATGCGCGCCGCAACGGAGCGCCGACGAATCGAGACCGGCTTTTCCCAACATGCGCTCGACGCCGGCGACGTGCGCCGCTTCGCCGCTATGCGAGGCGCAAGCGAGGGCCAATTCCTCGTCGCCCAATCCGTAGCGATCGGCCGCGCCGCCTTCGACGAGCGGCAACGCCTGCAGCGCCTTGACCGCGGAACGCGGGAAGACCGGCGACGAAACATCGCCGATCTCAAGCACCGTCGTTCCCGCCGCGTCGACGACCGCGACGGCCCCCCGGTGCCGGCTCTCGACCAGCGTGCCGCGCATGACTTCGATCAAAACGGGATTGGCCATATTTGCCTGACGCGTTTCCCGCCATTTAGCACTTCGGGCAAGTCGGAGTAGACCTTAATGCAGCACGTTAAGTCGGTCCTGCGCCGCCAGCTTGACCGAGCGGCATCGCTCTTTGCAATCTTGGCGGCATGGCGCGGCTTATGATCGTTGTTCCCGTGCTGGACGAGGCGGCGATCATTGTCGGCGCCCTGCAAGCGCTCGCCCCGCTGCGCTCCCGTGGCGCCGAAGTCGTCGTCGCGGATGGCGGCAGCAGCGACGGCACGGCAAACCTCGCGCGACCCTTCGCCGATCGCGTCATCGCGGCGCCGCACGGGCGCGGCGCGGCGATGAACGCCGGTGCGGCGCTCGGCACCGGAGAAATGCTGCTCTTCCTGCATGCCGACACGACCTTGCCGGCCAATGCCGATCGCTTGATCGCGCCCGCCTTGATGCGGCGCGCCTGGGGCCGTTTCGATCTGCGCATCGCCGGACGGCATCCGCTCCTCGCGCTCGTCGCGCGCATGATCAATTGCCGCTCGCGGCTGACCGGCATCGCAACCGGCGATCAGGCGATCTTCGTGAGGCGCGAAGCGTTTGAGGCGGTCGGTGGCTTCCCCGATTTGCCGCTGATGGAGGACATCGCAATCTCGCGAAAGCTCAAGCGGCTGTGCCGCCCGGTCTGCATCGCCACGCCCGTCGTCACCTCGGGCCGGCGATGGGAATATCACGGCGTCGTGCGCACGATCGTTCTGATGTGGCGATTGCGGCTTGCTTATTATTTTGGCGCCGAGCCGGCGCGCCTTGCCATGCGCTACGGCCGCGTTCCGCCGTCAGCCGCGCAGGGCCGCGCCGGGCCATAAAGCGGGTCCGACGCGCGCATATTGCACCGGTCGCGCCACCTCGGCGCCCAGCGCTTGCGCGGCATGCCAGGCCCAATGCGGATCGTCGAGGAAGGCGCGCGCCATCGCGACCATGTCGGCTTTGCCCTCGGCGACGATCGCTTCGGCCTGTTTGGCATTGACGATCATGCCGACGGCGCGAACGGGAATATCGCATTCGCGGCGGACGCGCTCGGCGAAGGGAACGTTGAAGCCGGGATCGGTCGGCCAGCGGCTTTCCGGCGTGATATTGGCGGAAGAAACGTCGATGTAGTCGATCTCCGCCGCCTTGAGAGCCTTGCCCATCCTGACCGCGTCGTCCGCGGTCAGGCCGCCCTCGACCCAATCGGTGCCCGTGATGCGCGCGCCCAGCGGAATGCCGCGCGGCACCGCCGCGCGCGTGTCGCGAACAACCTCCAAGGGAAAGCGCATGCGGCCTTCGAACGAACCGCCGAATTCGTCGTTGCGCTTATTGGACAAGGGCGAGACGAAACTGTGCAGCAAATAACCGTGCGCGAAATGCAGCTCAATTGCGTCGAAGCCGAGCCGCACCGAACGTTTGGCGGCGTCGGCGAAGGCTGCTCGCACCCGCGCCATATCGTCCTCGGTCATGGCGCGCGGGGTGTGCCAGCCGGGGCCGAACGGCACCGCCGAGGGCGCGATCGTGTGCCAAGGATCCTCGTTCGGCGGCAGCGCCTTGGCGCCTTCCCACGGACGCTGCGCGGACGCTTTGCGCCCGGCATGAGCCAGTTGAATGGCGAGCTTGGCCGAACCGATGCGGCGGCAATGCGCCACGATGCGCGCAAGCGCATCCTCGCAGTCATCCGAATAAAGGCCGAGGCAGCCATGGGTGATGCGGCCGTGGCGCTCGACGTGGGTGGCTTCGACGACCAATAGGCCAGCGCCGGAATTCGCAAGCATGCCGAGATGCGTCATGTGCCAATTGTTGCCGACGCCGTCATTGGCGCTGTACTGGCACATCGGCGAGACGACGATCCGGTTCGCAAGACTCAAGTCGGCAAGTTTTATGGGCGAGAACAAAGCGCTCGGCATCGATCCTTCCATGGAGGTTTAGGTGGAATGCAATTTAAGCGCGTGCACCGCGCTCGGATGAATTTGCATCGTTTGGATATCGCGGCGGCGGCCCAAAAGTCCAGCGGGTCATATGCCCAGCGGACCGCTGTCGAGGCGATCATGCGGGAGCGGGCTTGGTCGATACAAGCACCAAGCTGGGTCCGCGGCGGCGCGTCTCGCGCGAAGATGCCGGCACCGGCGCAGCCTTCCGCCCGCTATCGTCATCGCCGGGAATTTTCTTCACCGGCAAGCCGGCGAGCACGGCCCACTGATTGCGCACCTGCAGCACCTTGCGCATCTCGGTCTGCGTGTAATAGTGCCGCCAGCGCCCGCTGCGAGAAAGATCGACGAAGTGCTGCTCCCGACGCTCGATGAGCGCGAGCCACCGGCGCGCGATACTGTCGTACGGACTTTTCTGCCGTTCCGACATTGAAGCAGCCAAAAGCGCCGTTGAGTCGGCGCTTTTGGATAATCGGAGCGCATTCCCGATTCGAGCAAACAAAAAACGTTTGCGTCGACAGGAATGTAACAGATGTAATTTGATTCATTAGGTGAGCAGCGCTCACCTAATTTTCACGTTTTAACCGCGACGACGCCCTCGATCTCTACCGAAATCTGATTGGGCAGCATCACATTGCCGACGGCCGAGCGGGCGTGACGCCCCGCCTCGCCGAAGACTTCGACAAAAAGATCGGAACAGCCGTTGATGACTTTCGGCGAGTCGTTGAAGTCCGGCACCGCATTGACCATGCCGAGAAGCTTGACGATGAAATCGACGCGGTCGAGCGAGCCAAGCGCATCGCGCATGGCGGCAAGAAGCCCGAGACCGACCAGCCGGGCGCGGCGGTAGCCCTCCTCGACGCCGATATCGGCGCCGAGCTTGCCGGTCAGATGCGCGCCATTGCCGTCCCGCGGCCCTTGACCGGCGAGATAGAGAATGTTGCCCGCGAGCCGGTACGGCAGGTAATTGGCGACCGGCTTGGCTAACGCCGGCAAGACGATGCCGAGCTCTTTCAAGCGCGCTTCCGCACCCATGATTTCCTCCTTACATTCATCTGCCAAAACGCGATCGGGACCTCAAAACCGCACGCGCAAGCGCGCGGCAAGTTCGCCGACAATGCCGCGCCGAAACGCTAGCACGCAAATGACGAAGACCGCCCCTTGAATGACCAGCACCCATTGTCCGAACGGCGCGAGATAATTTTCCATGGCCACGATCAAAAATGCGCCGACGATGGGACCGAACACTGTGCCAAGCCCGCCGACCAGCGTCATCAACACGACTTCGCCGGACATGGTCCAATGCACGTCGGTCAAGGACGCAAGCTGAAACACCAGCGCTTTAAGCGAACCCGCCAGTCCCGCCAACGCCGCCGAGAGCACAAACGCAACGAGTTTGTAATCGTCGGTCTTGTAGCCGAGCGAAATGGCGCGCTGTTCGTTTTCGCGAATCGCTTTGAGAACTTCGCCGAACGGCGAATTGATGATGCGATAGATCAGGAAAAACGCGGCGAGCGCGACGATGACGACAAATGCGTACATCGTCATTTCATTGCTGAGATCAAAGGTCCCGAACAACCGGCCGCGCGGCACGCCCTGAATGCCGTCCTCGCCACCGGTCATTTTGACCCGTAGCGCGACGAGATACATCATCTGCGCCAGCGCCAGCGTGATCATCGCGAAATAGATACCCTGGCGGCGGATCGCGACGACGCCGGTGATGAGGCCGGCAACCGCGGCGCTCGCGGTACCGAACAGCACGGCGAATTCCGGTTGCAACCCCCAGACCTTTGCCGCATGGGCGGCGAGGTAACCGGCCCAGCCGAAATACAAGGCATGGCCGAACGAGAGCAAACCGACATAGCCGAGCAACAGATTGAAGGCGCAGGCGAACAGCGCAAAGCACAGCGCCTTCATGATGAAGACCGGGTAAAGCACGAAAGGCCCGACAATCGCGAATGCGAGCAGCACGGCCGCAGCGACAGCCAAGCTCCGTTCGGTTTCGCGCCGCACCGGCGCCGCTGCCGTAAGCGTTGCCATCAGGCGCTCCGTCCGAACAGCCCCGCCGGGCGCACGAGCAGGACGATAATCATGATCATAAAGATCACCGTGTTCGAAGCTTCGGGGAAGAACACCTTGGTCAGTCCTTCGACGATGCCGAGCGTGAAGCCGGTGACAATCGCCCCCATGATCGATCCCATGCCGCCGATGACGACGACCGCGAACACTACGATGATGATATCCGAGCCCATTTGCGGCGAGACGTTATAGATCGGCGCCGCCATCACGCCCGCGAGTCCGGCAAGCCCGACGCCGAAGCCATAAGTGAGCGTGACCATGCGCGGCACGTTGATGCCGAAAGCGCGGACCAGAGCCGGATTTTCGGTCGCGGCGCGCAAGTAAGAACCAAGCCGCGTGCGTTCGATCGCAAACCAGGTGCCGAGGCACACCGACAGCGAGAATGCGATCACCCATGCGCGGTAATTAGGAAGAAACATGAAGCCAAGATTGCGGCCGCCTTGCAACGATTCCGGCACGCCGTAAGGCTGCCCGGACGAGCCGTAATAGTTGCGGAACAGACCCTCGATGATCAGCGCCAGGCCGAACGTGAGAATAAGGCCGTAAAGATGATCGAGCTTCTGAATGCGTTTGAGAAACAGCCGCTCGATGACGACGCCGGTCGCGCCGACAATAATCGGCACAATGATAAGCGCTGGCCAATAGCCGATGCCGACATGGCGCAGCAAGAGGAACGCGGCGAACGCGCCCATCATATATTGCGCACCGTGAGTGAAATTGATGATGTTGAGCATGCCGAAAATGACGGCAAGGCCGAGGCTTAAGAGCGCATAGAATGAACCGTTGATCAGGCCCAGCAAAAGCTGCCCGAACAGCGCCTGCGACGGAACACCGAAGACTTCAAACATGGCGCTTCACGCTTGGCGCTTCACGCTTGGCGCTCCAAAAAATTTCCTCCCCCTGCAAGGGGAGGTCGGCGGTTGAAAGCCGCCGGGTGCAGGTCAATCTCGCGAGCGACTGTGATCGACCCCTCCCTGGCGCGCTTCGCGCGGCTTCCCTCCCCTTTCAGGGGAGGGAAGTGTGACGCGGTGTTACCGTAGCCCCAGTCAATTCGTGACCATCGGGCAACCGCCGTCCTTCAGCGGACGGAACGCTTCTTCCGCCGGAATAGTGGCGCGCACGATGTAATCGTCGCCCGGATATTTGGACTCTTCAGGCTTCTTCACCTCGAAGAGATAGGCGGGATGAATCTTGCGCCCGTCCTGACGGATATAGCCTTTGCCGAACAACGGATCGTCGGTCGGCAAGGCTTTCATCTGATTGACGACGGCCTTGCCGTCGGCAGCGCTTTTGAGCGCGGCAACCGCTTTCAGGTAATGCAGGGTCTCCGCATAGACCCCGGCCTGCACCATCGAAGGAAATTTGCCCTGGTGCTCGACTTGCCAGCGCTTGGTCCACGCCCGGTTGGCATCGTTCATGTCCCAATACCAGGTCTCGGTGAGGACAAGACCCTGTGCGGTCTTCAATCCCAGCGAATTGACGTCGGTGACGAAGACCAAGAGCCCGGCGAAATTCTGGCCGCCAGCGGTGATGCCGAATTCGGCGCCCTGCTTGATGGCGTTGATGGTATCGCCGCCGGCATTGGCCAGCCCGATGATCTTCGCCTTTGAAGCTTGCGCCTGCAGCAGGAACGAGGAGAAGTCCTGCGTGTTCAGCGGGTGATTGACCGCGCCAAGCACTTTGCCGCCACTGGCGAGTACGACGGCAGTGGCGTCGCGCTCCAGCGCATGGCCAAACGCGTAATCGGCGGTGAGGAAGAACCAGGTATCGCCACCGGTTTTCACCAGCGCTCCGGCCGTGCCGTGCGCAAGCATCCAGGTGTCGTAAGTCCAGTGCACCGTGTTGGGCGAGCACTTCGGACCGGTCAGGTCAGACGATGCCGCACCCGAAACAAGGAAGACCTTGTTCTTCTCGCGCGTGACATCGCTCACCGCCAGCGCCACGCTCGACGTCGGCACGTCAAGGATGGCGTCGACGTGATCGACGTCGAACCATTGCCGCGCGATGTTGGAGCCGACATCCGGCTTGTTCTGATGATCGGCGCCAACGATCTCGACGTTCATGCCATGCGCCGCTGGATTGAAATCCTGCACCGCCATCTTGGCGGCGGTGACCGAGCCTGGCCCGCCGATATCGGCGTACAGGCTCGACATGTCGCTCATGACGCCGAGCTTGACGGAAATGTCCTCGGCCTGCGCGGCCGCGCCGAACAAAGCGGCGGCCGTGAAGGCCAGACTTGCTGCAAGTCTCATGACAATACCTCCCTGGATGCGCCCTGCTCCAGCTATATCAAACTCCGAGATATTCCTGCAGTTTTTCCATATTGGCCTTTAGTTCCGGGGTCGAGAATTGATCGATGACCCGGCCATGTTCCATGATGTAGTAGCGATCGGCGACCGTGGCGGCGAACTGGAAGTTCTGCTCAACCAGCAGCACGGTAAAGCCTTGCGCTTTGAGCATAGCGATGGTCTGGCCGATTTGCTGGATGATGACAGGAGCGAGCCCTTCGGTCGGCTCGTCGAGCAGCAATAACCGCGCACCCGTGCGCAGGATGCGGGCGATCGCCAGCATCTGCTGTTCGCCACCCGACAATTTGGTGCCCTGGCTTTTGAGCCGTTCGCGCAAGTTAGGAAACAGCGCGAAGATGCGATCGATTTCCAGTCCGCCCGAACGCACCTGCGGCGGTAGAAACAGGTTTTCGCGGACGTTAAGGCTTGAGAAAATGCCGCGCTCTTCCGGACAGAAGGCAATGCCGGCGCGCGCGATGGCATTGGACTGTAGGCCAACGAGTTCGCGGCCCTCGAAACGCACCGAGCCCTTGCGCTGGTCGACGATCCCCATGATCGCTTTCATCGTCGTCGTCTTACCGACGCCGTTGCGCCCGAGCAGCGTGACCACCTCGCCGGCGCGCACGTCGAAGGTGACGCCATGCAGAATGTGCGACTCGCCGTACCAGGCCTCGAGATCCTTCACCGCCAGCATGGGCAGCGGCGCCGCCGGATTTCTCTCAAGCATGGCCGGTCCCCAGATAGGCTTCGCGCACCGCTGGATCGGCGGAAACGGTCTCATAGTCTCCCTCGGCCAGAACCTGGCCGCGAGCGAGCACAGTGATGCGGTCGCACAAATCCGCGACGACGCTAAGATTATGCTCGACCAACAAGACCGTGCGGGTGGCGGCGACGGATTTGATCAACGCGCTGACGCGGCCGATATCCTCATGGCCCATGCCGGCGGTCGGCTCATCCAACAATAACAGTTGCGGATCGAGCGCCAGTGTGGTGGCGATTTCGAGCGCACGCTTTTGCCCATAGGGCAATTCGACCGCGAGCACATTGGGATAGGCCGAAAGGCCGACATCGGCGATGAGCGCCATGGCGCGCTCGTCAAGGGCCTGCAGCGCGTTTTTGGAGCGCCAGAAATCGAACGAGCCACCGCGCCGGCGCTGCAGCGCGATGCGCACATTCTCGATCACGGTCAGGTGCGGAAACACCGCAGAAATCTGGAACGAGCGCACCATGCCAAGGCGCGCCACGGCGGCCGGCCGAAGCGCAGTGATGTCGCGGCCATCGAACAAGATGCGGCCGCGGCTCGGGGTTAAGAACTTGCTCAAGAGATTGAAGCAGGTGGTTTTGCCGGCGCCGTTGGGACCGATCATGGCATGAATGCTGCCGCGCGCGACGCGCAGATTGACGCCGCGCACCGCGATAAAGCCGGCAAAATCCTTGGTCAGATCTTCGGTCTCCAGAACCGTGTCGTTAGCCACTAGGTTTCCCCGCCGGTCATTTTCCGTAGGATCCGGTTGGGCGTAAAGGCGTCATCAGATCCCGTAATTAACACCCAAAGCTGGAATTTGAAAAATAAAAAGTTTCACTTGACCGGTTCGCTTCGGCTCATGCCGCCGACCTCGCGCGCATAGTAGAGGCCAGTTTTTTGCTGCATGATTTTACTTTGCCTGCCATCGGCCATTGTCAACGATTAGGTGAGGTTTTCTAGGCGCACGTCACCGATCGTGCCACCGGTCAGGGATGCGAGTGTTTAGATCACCTGTTGCGGCTGTGGGTGCGTCGTGAGCCATAGCGCGCGGGCAGCACTGGTCGGATCGAGCCCGAGCTTCTCCCACCATCCGGCTTCATCACCGTGACGATGCAGCTCGCGATGATGCCCCCGGCATAAGGGGACGGTGAATTCGTCGCTGACCTTGCGACCGAGTGCACGAGATTGCGCGAAGCGCAGATGGTGTGGATCGGACGGCCGCCGGCCGCAGACCAGGCACGGTTGCCTAATCACATGCCGAATATGATCGCGGTCACGAACGCGGCGCGGTTCGGGGAAGACAAGCACGCTCTTGCTTATCTGCGTTGCCGCGCTTTTTTGCTCGGCCAAGTTCTGCTCCGAGAGCACGTCGTCGCTCTTTGCACTTTGTGTCTGTGTCACCGCTAATTTGGCGGCGAATGCGTCCTCCACCTGCTGAACATCGGTTGCGGATAGCTTATTCTTTGCCGGTAATCGTCGCTGGGCCCACAGCGCCGCATCATCGGCTGCGCTTAGGCTCTCGATTTCGCTGAGCAATTCGATTCTTAAGCTCGCCGATAAAGCCGCCGAAAGCTCACGCTTGGGCGTAGGCGATCCGAGCTTCCACGCTTTACCCCGCCCTGCTGGGCCATCCGAAACGCTTTGCTGACCGCCATTCGTGCTGCTTGTTCTGTTAGTTCTTCGCTTTCCGCTTTCCGGAGCAGGATCGGTGAGATCGGGCGCGTCGAGATCGTCTTCACCGGCAATGCCGACCAGCGTGAACAAGGCATAGCGACGGGCATAGGTCAGCGCTGCGCCCATCCGATGCGGCCGTTCGGTCTCGGCAACCGAACAGACCGGCCAGTCCGAGGCGATCCATTCTCCCGAGGAATGCGCAAGCACGGTCGTCAAATTGACGACCCGGGCCGCCTGATCGATCGCTGTGGTCTGCACCGTTGCGATCTCATGCTGACCTAAGGTCTTGCGCACGATCTCAAGCCCGCTGGAAAGCGGCGCATAGCGAAATTGCCGCGCACCGCCCTCCCCGCATCGTGGCTCAATCGTCCCGATCAGCGATTTCTCAGGATTGGTGAGTTCGATCTGCGCCTTGGCCAGCGCCGTGGCGAGCGCCGCGATCGACGGACTAGACCGGTGCATAACCAGACTCGGGAGCGAGATCAAAACTAATGGCGCCGGACTTCGAGCGCTTGGCCTTAATCCCATGGCCGATTGCTTCCTTGGCATCTTCCGGCATCAGGCTCTTCAGCTCGGCCTTGGCTTGCTCGTGATCGAGATGCGCCTGGTGGGTTCGCGTGAAGATCGTGGCGAACTCCGTCCAAGCGTTAGACGACGCCATATCGACCACGCGCACGGCTTCAAGCCGCGGCTTCGGCGGCTCGGCCCCAAACAGCTGGGGCTGTTCGCCGCTCTCCACGCAGCGCCAGAACTTGCGCTCGGCCGTCACAATCAGATGCTGATAGAGCGGATCGGCATGGGCCAAAATCTCGACCCATTTGCCGCCGCCGGTGATCACCGACAGTACCGCCGTCCGCGTCGCCACCACCCACATGTTATGCTGGAGCTGCGGCATGTATTTCTCAGCCGCCGCTTGTTCCGAGAACGACCACGGCAGCATGAACTTGGCTTCGAATACCGCGTCGCTACCCTGCACGCGGCCGTCGAGCGTCGCGCCCATCCAGCGCAGCACCGGGTGGCGGGTCTTCCGTTGGACGTCGGTGATCACCTGCCCGGTATTGCCCTCGTACCATCGCCGGTTCAGGTCTTCGGTCGCCAGCCCGAGCTGCACCAGGAGGTTGCTGGACAGGTCCTCCGGTTCGATCTCGCCGCGCTTTTCGCGCCAAAGGCGGATCAGCGCCGCCTCGTCGTTGCCCATAATGATCCGCGCATCCGAGCCCCCGATAAAGTGACGGCGGACGTCATCTGGCTTAGTCCAAGACATCGATTGCGGCTCCTTCTCCATTAAAATGTGGCCGATTCTCCATACTGAGGCTGTGGCACTAATAGTGCCACATGGCACCATCGTGGGTCAAGCGGAAAAGCGACCACTATCGAGCTCTCAGATCCGGGCGGCTCGAGCGCTCGTCAATTGGAGTGCCCAGGATCTGTCTCGGCATTCGTCGGTCAGCCTACGTACGATTCGACGTGCTGAACTTGGTGACCGTCAGACGTCGATAACGGCTCCAAATGATTTGGCTATTCGCCGTGCATTTGAACTGGCCGGCGTCGAGTTCATCGACGAGAACGGCGGTGGCCCCGGCGTGCGGCTACGAAAGCGGCAGCATCGTTGAGTGCGGCTCCGATCAATAATTATAACCGCCCGGCAGAATGACATTTCCGCCGCTTGCCAAGTAGTAATACGTCCGCAACCCCTGCCAATCAAAGTTATCACTGAAAACGCGTCAAGGCTGTAAGCACTTTCGGCACGGCCTTGAACCGTGGCCTATGCCGCCATGGCGAGAGCAATCACCACGTCGATCTTGTGCGATTGGCCTTTAATCACCCCACGCCGCGCCCCTTGGGCGCGACCCTCCCCCAGGGGAGGGTGAAGTGTGAAGGCGGCCCGCTACTGTTTGAGCGTGTTCGCGACTTTGAAGCTCGCCTCCGTTTTCGACCGGATGTCGTCGAGCGTCACATCCGGCGCGAGCTCGATCAGCGTCAATCCACCGCCATTCTTGTCCAGCGTAAACACGCCGAGATCGGTAATAATCATGTCGACGACGCCGGCGCCGGTGAGCGGCAGCGTGCAGCGATGCTTGAGCTTCGACTCGTCCTTGGCCGAATGCTCCATCACCACGACGACTTTCTTGACGACGCCGACGAGATCCATGGCGCCGCCCATGCCTTTGACCACTTTGCCGGGGATCATCCAGTTGGCGAGATCGCCGTTTTCGGCGACCTGCATGGCGCCGAGAATGGCGATGTCGATATGGCCGCCGCGGATCATAGCAAACGAGTCCGCCGAATTGAAATAGCTCGTCGTCGGCAGCTCGGTCACGGTCTGCTTGCCGGCATTGATGAGATCGGCGTCTTCCTCGCCCTCGAACGGGAACGGCCCGGTGCCGAGCATGCCGTTCTCCGAGTGCAGCTGCACGCTTATTCCGGCGGGAATGTAATTGGACACTAGCGTCGGAATGCCGATGCCGAGATTGACGTAGAAGCCGTCTTGCAGCTCCTTGGCGGCGCGCGCCGCCATCTCATCGCGGGTCCAGGGCATGGGTTCGGCTCCTATACTTCTTCGCCGGTGCCGGCCGGCGCGTCGGCTTTTTGCCGCTTGCGGACGGTACGCTGCTCGACGTGCTTGGTCGCGTTCGGCACGTGCACGATCCGCTGCACGTAAATGCCGGGCGTGACGATGTGGTCGGGGTTGATGTCTCCCGGCCGTACCAAGTGCTCGACTTCGGCGACGCTCGTCTTCGCCGCCGTCGCCATCGGCGGATTGAAATTCCGCGCCGTCTTGCGGTAGACGAGGTTGCCCTCGGTATCGCCGCGATAGGCGTGAATGATGGACAGGTCCGCGACCAGCCCGCGCTCCATCACGTAGCGATGGCCGTCGAATTCGCGCAGCTCCTTGCCTTCGGCGATTTGCGTGCCGACGCCGGTCCTGGTGAAGAACGCCGGTATGCCGGCGCCGCCGGCGCGGATGCGCTCCGCCAGCGTGCCCTGCGGATTGAACTCAATCTCGAGCTCGCCGGCGAGAAATTGCTGCATGAAGGTTTTATTCTCCCCGACATAGGATGAGATCATCTTCTTGACCTGGCGGGTGTCGAGCAGAATGCCGAGCCCCGTGCCGTCGATGCCGCAATTGTTGGAGACGATCGTCAGATTCTTCACGCCGGAATCGCGAATGGCTAGGATCAGGGTCTCGGGGATGCCGCACAGGCCGAAGCCCCCGGCCATGATCATCATCCCGTCCTTGAGTAATCCAGCCAACGCGGATCGCGCGTCCGCATAGACCTTATTCATGTCCGCTCCGTTCCCACCGGCGCCATCTAGAGCGCAATCGTTTCAATTTGAATCGATTGCGCTCCAGATCTCTGACGGGCATGATCTTTTCGGAAAACCGATTTCCACTTTTCCGGATCATGCCCTAGATACGCATAATAGGACGGGCGGAAAGGTCAACCGCTGGATGGATAAGAGTATGTGGTGACGATGGGAAGCTGGATTTGGGGATGCGGATAGTAGTTCCACATGACATACATCGCGGCGAACAGGATGGCCGCCAGCAGCGCGCCGCCGACCCGGTTGCGAAACGAAAGGACGCTGCCGATTAATGCCGCGACGAAAGCAAACGCCGCCATCAACGCGACGTACGTCCAATTTACTGTCGACAGATCGATAGGCATCGCTCGCTCCCGATTGGCAGCCCGCCACGATAAGGCGTCCATATTAGCCGAGCCCGCCGGACCGCGCGACATGAATTCCCGTGCAAGAAATTCTGTTCGCGCCGAAGCGAAATCGATCATGACCCCGTTGTCGGGCCGATCCGTTCCGGACATATTTCGCCGGCGGCGGGGTAAATGCGGCAAATGGCCCAACACGATCATGCGCATCGCGCGCCCGAAAGCTATGGCGCGAGCGCCCGCGCCTACGCGCTCGATCTCGCAGCCACCGCCTTCTTGTTTGTCTCGGTCAGCATCATGGCCGGCCGGGTCTGGCGTTTCCCATTCGACGACGAGATCGCCACGCTCTCGAAGATTGATCCCGACGCCGCACGTGCATTGGTCTTAAGCTTCCCCGCAACCGACGACATTCACCCGCCCCTTTCCTACGCGCTGTTTTGCGCAACTGTGGTCGAGCGTCGCGCTCGGACTTGCCGCTTCGATCGATTTCTCCGCTGTTCTGCTAGTTCCGCCGCTGCTGATTCAGCGTTATGCGCTAGAGCGCCGGTTCCGCTGGTCGTTCGATCCCGCCTACTGGCTCATCACCGCGGCCGGCGCCGCCATCGGTTTCTGCTCGGCCTATTGGATATTCATCTATCGCACGCAATCGGTCCGGGCCGAATTCGCAAGCGGCGTGGTCCGCGCCGGACTGACCGACCTGCTTGGATTCTTCGGCGGTGACGCGCTTGGCGTGAGCCAAGCCTGGATCGTCGTCCCGGCCGTCGCCGTCTTTGCCGTCGCCGCGATCGGCGCAATCGACCGCCGGGAGCCCGGCAAGCCGGTCCACATGTTTTTGCTGATGCTGAGCGGGCCCGCGCTCATGGCGCTGGCGGGTTTCAGCACGCCGCGCTCGTTTCTCTATCTTGCCCCGGTGGCGGCCGGGCTGTTGACGAAGTTATTCGACCGGCAGCTACGCCAAGGCCGCGCCCCCGGCATGTTGTGCGCAGTCGTACTGACGCTGGCGACGTCGATTTCGGCCATCGCCAACATCAAGTCCGGAACGCATCCGTTCAAGCGCAATTCGGTCGTTCCCTACCAAAGCATTTTCGATTTCATGAACGCTAATGCGCACGGCAGCGCGCTCGTGCTGTCGACCGATCCGGTGGTCCTACGGCTGCTGCGCGACGCCGGCAGCGAGCGCTGCGCCGGCTATTTCTTCGAGGTGGAGCGCTGTCTCGCAAGCGGCCGCCGCTACGACTCGGTTTTCGTCGTGTTCGGCCACAGCGATCAATCCGTGGATGAACAATTTATCGCGAGATTCAAAAAACTCATCGCCGATGTGACGGCCGGACGAAGCAAGGTCGCGACACTGCCGGCCGGCCGCGACGAGGACGCTGCATTGAAAAGCCGGCTGAGCGGCGTGCCGCTCGAAACGACGATTTTGACGGTCGATTATTATCGGTGAGCCAGCGCGCGCGACGCGCGGCAAAACCACTATCGCTTTAAACTGAATCGATTGCCGTCTTAGTTTTTTGATCGGGCATGATCTTTTCGGAAAACCGGGTGCCATCCCGGATCGAGGTCCGGGACGAGCTTTTCCGGATCATGCCCTAATCGCCGTTTGCCATCCGCACGACTTCGCTGACGCTCGCGGCGCGCCGCTTGAGCGTATTGAACAGATCAAGCGCGTCTTTCGGCTTCATGTTCTTATGCACGACCGCGGCAACGGCGGCGATCATGGCTTGCGGCGCGTCGGATTGGAAAATGTTGCGGCCCATGTCGACGCCGGCCGCACCCTGTTGCACGGCGTTATAGGCCATCGTCAGCGCATCGAGTTCGGCGAGTTTTTTGCCCCCCGCCATCACGATCGGCACCGGACAGGAAGCGGTCACCGTCTCGAAGCCGTCCTCGACGAAATAAGTTTTCACATATTGCGCGCCGAGCTCGGCGATGATGCGGCAAGCGAGGCGGAAATATTTGGCGTCGCGCACCATGTTTTTGCCGATGGCGGTGATGCCCATCACCGGAACACCCGCGCGCAGCCCGGCATCGACGAGCCTCGTCATATTATGCACCGAGCGCGTCTCGTGCTCGCCGCCGATGAAGACCTGGATGCCGACGCCGGCCGCGTTCAATCGCACCGCATCGTCCATATCCATGGCGATCTGTTCGTCGGAGAGTTCCTCGCGAAGGATGCTCGGCCCGCCGCTCGCGCGCAGCACCATCGGCTTTTGACACTGCGCCGGAATGACGGAACGCAGGATGCCGCGCGTGCAGAACAATGCGTCGCAGGACGGCAACAGCGGGACGATCGAAAGATCGATACGTTCGAGGCCGGTGGTCGGGCCTTGGAAATAGCCGTGGTCGATGGCGAGCATCACGGTGCGGCCGGAAGCGGGGTCGAACACGCGCGCCATGCGGTTCTTCATGCCCCAGTCGAGCTGATGCGAGCCTTTCAAATAAAAGCCCGGCGCCTCCTGGGGCTGATCGGGGGAGTAGCGTTCGCCTTCTTTGTCAGCTTCGGGCATGGCGTTGTGTCGCTGGTGCTTGATGCGATGGCTTGGGCGTTTGTGACGCGTTCAGCGTCCATAGGGTCCTGGGCGCCAATAAGGATTTAATGCGCAGAAGCCGCGGTTGCCGGCAATAACGGCCGGCCTGCAGGCGGCGACCGTCTCATATTCACAGTCCCAGTTGACGTTGTCGGCGCCGTCATCGGTGACGGCGCACCATCGGGAATAACCGTAAAGGGCGGCATGGCCGGCCGGCATATCGAGGCACAGAACGGCGGCCAAAGCTGCGCTCGCAAATGCCAATTCAAGCAGGAGGATTTTCACGCGCGAGCAGTTTAGGCGGTCGCGTTCGAAAAGCAACGCAGACCCGGACGGCGGGAAAGCGCCCGAGTCAAGCGTCAGCGATTTCGAATGGCAAAGAAAACGACAAGACTGCTGGCCTATTGTCTCTTGGCAATGTTCTTGTTTTGTTCTATAGTTTCAAGACCCTGAACCAAGCTCCCCATCGCCAGCTCAGGAAACCCACTAAATGATTGTTCCTGCAGCATTTCCAGATTTTTTCCCGACCCAAAATCGTGCCGCCGTCCTGGCGAAACTACGCCGGTTGCTGCAAAGTCATGACGGCTTGCACAATCATTTGCGACCGCTGTCCTTCGGCCTTGCCGCTCTGGATTCCCACCTGCCGGAAGGGGGGCTCGTCCGCGGCGCTCTGCATGAGATCATCCCGGCAGCGCAAGCCGCGTTCCCGGCCGCATTCGGTTTTCTCGTGGCCATTTTAGCCCGCCTGTCCTCCCCTTCCCCTGAGGCACTCGGAAAGTCGGACGCGGGCGGCGCGACTCACCCTTCTCCGCCACGAAGAGGCAGGAAGCCTCTTCTCTTCATCATGCCGGCCAATCAATACGGCCGGCTGTCCGGACATCTCTTTGGGCATTTCTCCGGATATCTATCCGGGCATGGATTGAATGACTTCGGTTTCGATCCAAGCCGCGCCATCCTGGTGGAAACGGCGCACCGGAAAGAAACCCTGTGGGCACTCGTGGAAGCGTTGCGCTCGGGCGCGCCGCAGGCCGTCGCCGGAACGATCGATCGGCTCGATCTGAAGGCCAGCCAAAAATTGCATCTCGCCGCCACCGATGCCGGCCTGCCGTTATTGCTGCTGCGGCCTTCGCAAACGCTGGAATCAAGCGCAGCGGCGACGCGCTGGCGCATCGGTACGGCACGGGCCGCGCGCGACCGCTTCGGCCTTTATGCGCGCCCAAGATGGCGACTGCACCTTGAACGCTGTCGCAACGGACGGTCGGGTGAATGGGTAGTGGAGTACGATCATGTCACGCATCGTTTCAGTCTGGTTGCCGCGCTGGCCGATCCTTCGCTTTCTCGCGGCGCAGGCGATCAGTCCCGCAAGCAAGCCAGTCGATCCTGATCGGCCGTTCGTCCTGACCGTTGCCGCAACCGGAGGTCTGCGCATCGCCGCCATGAATCGGGCGGCGGAAGATGCGGGATTGGCGATCGGCGATCCTCTGGCCGATGCGCAAGCGAAAGCGGGCGCGCTGCAAGTTCACGCCGCCGACGGTGGCGCCGACGATGTCGCGCTGCGCCGTCTCGCTCTATGGGCAACGCGCTACACGCCGACCGCCTCGCCCTGGAACGAGGAGAGCGGCGCCGACGGTTTTTTCCTCGACATCGAAGGTTCCGCGCATCTGTTTGGCGGCGAAGAAAGCCTGATTGCCGATCTTGCCGGCCGGCTCAATCGTTTCGGACTGCCGGCGCGATTTGCCGTCGCCGATACGCCTGGCATGGCTTGGGCATTGTCGCGCTTTCACGCCGAATCCCATTGCATTTTGCCTTCAGGCGGCGCGGCCGCAGCGCTTGCGGACATGCCCATCGCGGCCTTGCGGTTGTCGCCGGAGACCCGCACGGTGCTGCGCCGGCTCGGTTTCAAATCCGTAGGCGCGCTCGTGGGCAAGCCGCGCGCGCCGCTTGCCGCGCGGTTTGCCGCAGAACTGCTCAAGCGTCTCGACCAGGCGCTCGGCCGCATCGATGAGCCGCTTGTCCCCGTCGTCGCCCCGCCGGTTTATCACAGCATGCAATATTTGCTTGAGCCGATCGTCACCCAAAAGGCGATCGTCGCCCGCGCTTGCCGCCTGATGCAGAACCTTACGCATGTGCTCGTGCGCGACGATGCCGGAGCGCGCGCGTTGAAACTGAGCCTCTATCGCGTCGACGGCGCGGTCGAAACCATCGAAGTCGGGCTTACTTCGCCGACACGCAGCGTTTCTCATGTGGCGCGGTTGATCGATCTCAAACTCGATGCGCTATCGGCCATGCAAGATGCCGGCTTCGGCTTCGAGGCAATCGGTCTTGCCGTCACGCGCGCCGAACCCATGCCGGCGCGACAGGCGGATCTGGATGCCTTAACCGCGCATCCTTCGCAGGCGCCCCAGGATGACGCCGCAATCGAGCGCTGCTCGGCCTTGATCGATGCCCTGCGGCAACGGCTCGGCCGGTATCGCGTGCGGCGATTCGAAGCCGCGCCCAGTCATATTCCCGAACGCGCCGAAATGCTGCCGCCGATTGAAAGCACGGCGGCGCTGGCCTGGCCCGAACCGGAGCAGACGCGCCCGCTTTTTCTTCTGCCGCACGCCGAGCCGACCGAAGTCACGGCGCTCGTGCCCGACGGCCCGCCGCGGCGTTTTTGCTGGCGCGGAGTGACTTACGATATTGCCGGCGCGCAAGGCCCGGAACGTATCGCAGCCGAGTGGTGGCTTCGCCATCGGCATCACTGCGATCCTCCGCCCAGTCGCGATTACTACCTCGTCGAGGACGCCGAAGGTCACCGCTTCTGGCTCTATCGCGAGGGTCTTTATGGCCGCGAAACCGCGGCGCCGCGCTGGTTCGTGCATGGCCTGTTTGCATGAGTTTGTTCATGTGAGAATGTAAATGAGCGCCTATGCCGAGCTCGCTGTAACTACTAATTTTTCCTTCCTCCGCGGCGCCTCGCATCCGCAGGAAATGGTGGCGCGCGCCGATGAGCTTGGCCTCGCCGCCATCGGCATCGCCGACCGCAACAGTCTTGCCGGCGTGGTGCGCGCCTATGACGAAGCCAGAAAAAGGAAAATAAAACTCTTGGTCGGCTCCCGCTTGGTGACGGTCGACGGTTTCGAAGTGCTGGCCTATCCGACCGACCGCGCGGCCTATGGCCGGCTCTGCCGCCTGATCACCGCCGGCAATCTCAAGGCAAAAAAGGGCGAATGCCATCTGACTTTCGAAGACATTTTCGGCGCGAGCGCCGGGCAGATTTTTATCGCGCTGCCGCCGAGGCTCTCTCCTGTCGCTTCGTGCGAAAGAATGACCGCCTTCACCTCACGACTCTCCGCCCTGGTTCGCGCAGCGCCTGGCCGCGCCTTCCTTGCCGGCGTGCATCATCATCGCGGCGCCGAGCCGCGCCAGCTCGGCCTTTTGGCCGAACTCGGCGACGAGCTTCATGCGCCGCTCGTCGCCGTCAACGACGTCCTCTATCACGCCCCGGAACGCCGGCCGCTTGCCGATCTGCTCACCTGCATCCGGGAAAAATGCACCATCGCCGGGGCCGGCTTGAAGCTTTCGGTCAATGCCGAACGGCATCTGAAAGCGCCGGCGGAAATGGCGCGGCTATTCGCCAAATTTCCCGACGCCGTTGCCCGCGCCGCGGCAATCGCCGAATCCTGCCGCTTCTCGCTTGCCGAACTTCGATACGAATATCCCGACGAACCGGTGCCGCCGGGCAAGACCGCTCAGCAACATCTGGAAGATCTCGCCTGGGCGGGAGCGCAGGAGCGCTACCCGAAAGACAAATATCCACACGACATTCCCGACGACGTGAGGAAACAGCTTAACGACGAACTCGCCGTGATCGGCAAACTCGACTACGCCCGTTATTTCCTCACCGTGCACGATCTCGTGTCTTTCGCACGGCTCCAGGAAAAGAAAATACTCTGCGAAGGCCGCGGCTCGGCGGCCAACAGCGCGGTCTGCTTTTGCCTCGGCATCACTTCGGTCAATCCGGACAAAAGCAATCTCCTGTTCGCCCGCTTCATTTCAGAAAATCGCGGCGAGCCGCCCGACATCGACGTCGATTTCGAGCACGAGCGGCGCGAAGAGGTGATTCAATATATCTACCGGCGCTACGGCCGCCATCGCGCGGCGATCTGCGCAACCGTCGTGCATTACCGCTCCCGCCGCGCCATCCGCGAAACCGGCAAGGCTTTGGGATTGACCGAAGACGTCACGGCCGCGCTGGCAAAGACGGTGTGGGGTTATGGCGATGGATTGCCGGACGATCATATCCGCCAAGCCGGCCTTGATCCGGCAAATCCGGCGATCCGCCAAGCCGTTGCGCTGGCCAGCGATCTGATCGGTTTTCCACGCCACCTCTCCCAGCATGTCGGCGGCTTCGTGCTCACGCGCGCGCCGCTCGACGAAACCGTACCCATCGGCAATGCCGCCATGGACGATCGCACCTTCATCGAATGGGACAAGGACGACATCGACACGCTCGGGCTGATGAAAGTCGATGTGCTCGCGCTCGGCATGCTGAGTTGCCTACGGCGCGGGCTCGATCTCATTAAAGATCATTACGGCGCCGAATATTCCCTCGCCACGCTGCCGCAGGACGACCGAGCGGTTTATGAAATGCTGTCGCGCGCCGACTCGGTCGGCGTGTTCCAGGTCGAAAGCCGCGCGCAAATGTCGATGCTGCCGCGGCTCAAGCCGAAATGTTTTTACGACCTTGTCATCGAGGTCGCGATCGTGCGGCCAGGACCGATCCAGGGCGACATGGTGCATCCCTATCTGCGGCGGCGCGACGGCATCGAGAAAGAATATTACCCATCGCCCTCCCCCGCCCATGGACCTCCGGACGAATTGAAAGACGTTCTCAAACGCACGCTCGGCGTGCCGCTGTTCCAGGAACAGGCGATGCAGATCGCCATCACCGCGGCGAAATTCACGCCCGACGAGGCGGACGGGCTGCGCCGCGCCATGGCTACGTTCCGCCATACGGGGAACGTCCATCTGTTTCGCGACAAGTTCATCAACGGCATGGTGGAGCGCGGCTATGACCGCGATTTTGCCGAACATTGCTTCGGCCAGATCGAGGGCTTCGGCGAATACGGTTTTCCCGAAAGTCACGCGGCAAGTTTTGCGCTTCTCGTCTATGCCTCGGCCTTCATCAAATGCCGCTATCCGGACGTGTTCTGCGCCGCCATCCTCAACAGCCAGCCGATGGGCTTCTATCAGCCGGCCCAACTGGTGCGCGATGCGCGCCAGCACGGGGTGGAACTCCGCGCAGTCGACGTCAATTTCAGCGCTTGGGATTGCACGCTCGAACCGGGCGCCGATGGCAAATATGCCGTGCGCCTCGGTTTCCGCCTCATTCGCGGGCTCGACGAAAAGGAAATGACAAAGCTGATCGCGGCGCGCGGCAACGGCTTTTCCTCCATCGAGCGGCTCGCCGCGCTCGCCGGCATTTCGCGCTTCACAATCGAACGACTGGCCGAAGCGGACGCATTCCGCTCTCTGGCGCACGACCGGCGCGCCGCGTTATGGGCGGCGCGTCGGCTCGACACGATCGGCCTTCGCCGTCCACGCGGCGGCGTCAAAACCGACGAGACGCTGCCGCTATTGACGCCGCATCTTGGCGACGAACTTTTCCCCGAACCGAATGTCGCGCTTCCCGTCATGCCGTTATGCGAACATGTCGTCGAGGATTACGTGGCGACCGGGCTTTCGCTGAAAGCGCATCCGGTACGCTTCTTTCGCGAGCGCTTGAACGCGCTCGGCGCGCTCCACAACGTGAAGCTTCGCGACGAAGACCTAACGCAGGACTCCACGGTGACCGTGGCGGGCCTGGTTCTGGTGCGGCAACGGCCGGGCACGTCGAAGGGGGTCGTATTCATGACGCTCGAAGACGAAACCGACATCGCCAACATTATCGTCTGGCCTAAGGTCTTCGGCCAAAACCGCCGCACGGTCATGACATCGCGTTTTCTTGCCGTGCGCGGACGTTTGCAACGCGCGGGCCTCGTCATCCATGTCGTGGCGGAAACATTCATCGATCTTTCCGCCGAATTGCCGCTCTTGCGCGACGGCGATCTCCTCTCCCAACGGTTTTCCGGCGGTCCGCTTGCGCAATCCGACACGCTGCCGCTTCGCAGCCGCGATTTTCATTGAGAGCGGACGATCGCGCAGAATTTGTTCGCAAAAAGAAAACTCATAGGGGAGACCCATCATGTGTGGACGTGCCAAACTTCCTGACGACGTTTCGGAAATCAAACTCGATTTGAAAATCGATCGGGACGAAATCGGCGATTACCGGCCACGTTGGAACGCGGCGCCAACCTCGAATCTTCCCGTCGTCGTCTCTCGCGACCGCCAACGCATCCTCACCTTGATGCGTTGGGGACTTGTCCCGTCGTGGGCAAAGGACCTCAAGATCGGCTATTCGACGTTCAATGCCCGCGCCGAAACCGTCGACGTCCGCAGCGCCTTCCGCGGCGCATGGCGCGCAGGACACCGCTGCCTTGTCATCGCCGACGGCTACTACGAGTGGCGCGACCGCGACAAACAGCCCTTCGCCGTCGCGCTCGGCAATCGCGGGCCGATGACCCTTGCCGGCTTGTGGGATTCTTGGCGCGCACCAGATGGCGCCACGATCAAATCCTTCGCCATCGTCACGACATCCGCCAACAAGCGTCTTACGCCGCTGCACGATCGGATGCCCGTTCTCCTCGCCGCGGACAGCTGGGCCGACTGGCTGGGCGAAAGGGCGGTGGCGGAACGGGACCTCAAAGCCATGCTTAAGCCCTATCCCGGCGACGCCATGACGTTCTGGCCGGTCGATCGGAGGATCGGCGACGTCAGAAACGACAGTCCGGATTTGTTCGCGCCGTTAACCGAGCTCGGCAGCTTCGGCGCCCACGACCATGCGATAAATGGCGATTCAATAAATCCGCCCAACATCTTCCGCTAGACCGGCCGATTGGACGCCGGGCCGCGCCCACGCGACATCCAACCATGATTTGCGTCATAAAACCGTTCATAGACGCTAGTTGCACCCTTGCCCGGCGGCCTATATCGTCGGGAACCTGACTAAGGATGCTTCCTGCGCTAGCGGGTGCGCTGCAAAGGAAGATCACGGAGAACCCCGCGACACCGGGTCGCTGCGGAACCTCTCTGCATTTAATGTAGTTGCTCGTTTCGAAACTTTGGGGCGCGAAAAGGAACGGCCCCGAAGAAGGCCGGGAGGAAATATTGCGGCTTTCCACCAGCCCTCTCCGCGAGCTGATGGGCAAGCGTGACTTCTACGCTGGCGGGTTGATGATATTGCTTGGCCTCGGCATCGCGCTCAAAGGCGCGACCTATCGCGCCGGCACGCTCATGCATATGGGGCCCGGCTTTTTGCCGACGGCGCTCGGCATCCTCCTTATTTTCCTCGGTATTGCTATCGCGGCGGCAGGCTTTTCATCCACCGACGGTGAGGAGCAAAGCCTGTTGCCGGAACATCCGCAATGGTGGGCATGGTTCTGCATCCTGATGAGCCCGGTGGCGTTTATCTTCTTCGGACGCTACTTCGGCATGATCCCGGGGACCTTCGCTTGCGTCTTCATTGCCGCCTTGGGCGATAAGACGGCGACGTGGAAGGGGACGATCATCCTTGCCACCGTCGTGACCATATTCGGCGTGGCGCTGTTCTCCTATTTCCTTCAAGTACCGATGCCGATACTGACGTGGAGGGGCGAACTGTGATTGGCACCGCGCTGACGGATCTGTGGTACGGCTTCGGCGTCGCGTTCGAACCGCACAACCTCGTGTTTTGTTTTGTCGGCGTGCTGGTCGGCAATATGGTCGGCGTGCTGCCGGGCATGGGGCCGCTAGCCACGATCTCGATCCTGCTGCCACTGACATTCGGCATGAAGCCGGTCGCCGCCATCCTGATGCTGGGCGGCGTCATGTACGGCGCACAATATGGCGGGGCGATCTGCTCAATTCTCCTCAACCTGCCCTGCCATCCGCCGCATGCGGTGACCTGCCTCGACGGTTTCCCGATGACCAAGCAGGGCCGCGGCGGAGTGGCGCTGGGATTGACGGTCTTCGCCTCGTTCGTCGGCGCTTCCTGGGGCATCACCGAGATGATCTTTCTGTCGCCGCTTCTGGTGAAAGCGGCGTTGCAATTCGGCCCCGCCGAGGTCTGCTCGCTTATGCTGCTGGGCTTGTTGGCCGGCTCCACGCTGGCGCGCGGTTCGCCGGTCAAAGGCGTCGCCATGACGGTGCTCGGCCTTTTCCTCGGCTCGGTCGGCACCGATCTCGAAACCGGTTCGGAGCGCTATACGTTCGGCATGACCGAACTCGACGACGGCATCGAGCTCATTGCGCTGGCGCTCGGCTTGTTCGGCATCGCCGAGTTTATGAGCAGCGTCAACCAGGTCGCGCCGATCAACACCAAATATACCAATGTCGGCCTCAAAGACATGCGGCCGACCAAGGCGGAGATCAAGCAGGCATTCTTCCCGATGTGGCGCGGCACGATCGTCGGCAGCCTTTGCTCGCTCATTCCCGGGACCGGCCCGACTATCGCGTCCTTTGTCGCCTATGCGACGGAAAAGAAAATCTCCAAACATCCGGAGAAATTCGGCACCGGCCTGATCGAAGGCGTGGTGTGCCCTGAAGCGTCGACGCATTCGTCGGTGCAAGGCGATTTCATCCCGACGATGAGTCTCGGCATTCCAGGCGACGCGGTCATGGCGCTCCTTCTCGGCGCGCTGATGATCCAAGGCATCGTTCCCGGCCCGCAGCTCATCTCGCAGCATCCGGATATTTTCTGGGGCTTGGTCGCGAGCTTCTGGATCGGCAACATCATGCTGGTGGTGCTCAACGTGCCGCTGATCGGCATCTGGGTGAAGATGCTGGCGATCCCCTATCGCTTCCTATATCCGAGCGCCCTCTTCTTTGTGTGCATCGGCGTTTACGCCGCCAACAACGATTTTTTCCAAGTCGGCGAGGTCGCGGTTATCGGCTTGTTTGGCTACATCCTGCTGCGGCTCGGTTTCCATCCGGCGCCGATCCTGCTCGGCTTTGTGCTGGGACCGCGCTTTGAGGAAAATTTCCGCCGCGCCATGCTGATTTCTCGCGGCGATATCCTTGTCTTCGTGGAGCGGCCGATCAGCGCCGTCTTTATCGCGCTCTGCGCCATCCTTATCGGATCGCAGATTTATTTCCGCCTGCGCGGCGCCAAGGCAGATTTGGAGCCGGCCGACGAAAACGCCATAGGCGGGCATGTGCCGACCGAACTTGCGCCACAGCGCGTTTCGGCAACGCCAGCCGAATAATCAGATTAATCCCCGCTTCAGGGCGCGGCCGAGTCGATCCGAAAACGATCGGACATCGGCGGGCCGATCGCCGTCAAGGAGCCGCGCTTCATCGTACAACAGATGCGCGGCATCTTCCTTAAAGGCACGCTCGCTATCCGAAAGCGCGGCAAGCCCCACGATCAGCTCATGCTGCGGATTGACCTCAAGCACCGGCTTAGACGCTGAAGTGAGCCGTCCTGCGCCGGCCAGTATCCGCTCCAGTGCGCGGTCGGGGCCCTGTTCCGGCGCAACCAGACACACGGCGCTGTCGGTAAGCCGGTCCGACGCACGCACCTCCCCCACGGCGTCGCCGAGCGCCGTCTTCAGAAAGATCAAGAAGTTCTTGACCGGCTCGGCGATGTCCGGCGGCGTCGCCTGCGCAGCGTCGAGGCGCGGAATAAGCGCGAGATCAGCCGCGCCTTGCGTGACCGATTTGAACGGCTTGCCGTCAAAGCCGGCACTCGGCACGACCCAGAACGTATCGACCGGATCGGAAAGCAACAGCACCTCGATGCCTCGGGCGCGAAAGCCCTCCAGATGAGGCGACGATTTCAGCCGCGCGGCGTCATCGCCAGCGAGATAATAGATTGCGGTTTGATTGGGTCGCAGCGTCGCGAGATAATCATTGAGGCTGCGCCACGCGTCGGACGCCGTGGTCTTGAATCGCGCGAGCTTGAGCAGCGCATCGCGGCGCTCGAAATCCTCGTAGATCCCCTCCTTGAGCACCGCGCCGAAAACCTTCCAAATTTTAGCGTAGGTTTGCGGTTCCTTGTCGGCGAGCCGTTCCAGCTCGGAGAATACGCGGCCCGATATGCCTTTTCTGATCGCGGCAAGCAGGGGGCTTTCTTGAATCTTTTCGCGCGACACATTGAGCGGCAGGTCGGCGCTATCGACGAGGCCGCGCACAAAGCGCAAGTAACGCGGCAATATTTCCGCATCGTCGGCGATAAAAACGCGCTGGACGTAAAGCTTGATGCGCCCGGCGCGGTCGGGATCGAACAGATCGAAGGGGCGCGCGCCGGGAATGAACAAAAGGGCCGTATAATCCTGGCGGCCTTCGGCGCGGAAATGGATTGTGAACATCGGCTCGTCGAAGGCGCCGGCGACGCTGCGGTAGAAATCGGTATAATCCGCGGCGGTGATTTCCGATTTGGACTTGGTCCACAGCGCGGCGCCGTCGGTAAGCTCATCCGGTTGGGCGCCGGGCTTGTCCACGATCGCGATCGGCACCGGCACGTGGCCGGACTGGGCTTTGATCAATTGCTCGACGGTGGACCGCTCGGCATAATTCTTGGCATCCGCCATGAGATGAAGGACGACCCGGGTGCCACGGCGCGGCGCCAACGCGCCGGCAGCCCGCGAAACCGCGTAGTCGCCTTTGCCGTCGGACGCCCAAAGCCATGCCGCCTCCGAACCGGCCCGGCGCGAAATGACCTCGACCTTCTCGGCCACCATGAATGCCGAATAAAAGCCCACGCCAAAGCGGCCGATAAGCGCATGGCCCTCGGCGCCATCGCCACCCTGCCCCGCCTCGATGCGGTCCAAGAACGCCTTGGTGCCGGAGCGCGCGATGGTGCCCAGTGCCTCGACCATCTCATCGCGGCTCATACCGATGCCGTTGTCTTCAACGGCGAGGCTTGGCGCAGCGGGATCGAGAGCGACGCTGATTCGCGGTTTAGCGTCGTCGCCGAGCAATGCCGGGGCTGCGATCGCCTCGAAGCGCAGCCGCTCGCAGGCGTCGGCGGCATTCGCGATCAATTCGCGGAGAAAGACCGACTTGTCGGAATAGACGGAATGCACCATCAGGTGAAGGAGCTTCGCGACGTCGGCCTCGAACGGGCGGCTTTCGGTCTCTTCGCGTCTATTTGATTCCGTAGCGGCCACGATTTCATTCCCCCCGGCGATGTTTGTCGGTTTTGAGATGGCGTGAGGCTGCCGGCGATTCAAGGGTGTCGTTGCGGCCGGACCCAACCGGTTTTGGCGTCAGGCGAGGCGCTCGCGCAATGCGGCCGATACGCGCTCCGCGGAGAGCACGATGACGAATATGATGATGAGCAACAACGACACGTCCTGATACTGAAAGAGATTCATGGCGGTGAGTATTTGGAAGCCGATTCCGCCCGCGCCGACGAAGCCGAGCACGAGCGAGGAGCGGATATTTTCGTCGAGCCGATAAAGGCAAATTCCCAACAGCGACGGCAAAATGCTCGGAATGATGCCGTGGCTAAATACCTGGATGCGCCGCGCGCCGGTCAGTTCCAGTGCATGAATGGGCGCCATGTCCATCTGCTCGATGGTTTCCGCGAACAGCCGACCGAGCATTCCGACCGAATGCACGCCGAGCGCAAGCGCGCCTGGGAACGGCCCAAGCCCGACCGCCGTCACGAACAGCAGCGCCCAAACGAGGTCGGGAATGGCGCGGGTGAATCCGATGATCCCCCGCGCGCCGTAGTAGGCGAAACGCGACGGCGTCATGTTGGAGGCCGCAAGCAGCGCGAGCGGCAGCGCGATAATCACGCCAGTCAATGTGCCGAACAGGGCGATGTCGATCGTCTGCAGCGTCGGCCAGAAGGTGGACGGCAGTGCCGAGAAATTCGGCGGCATGGCGCGCCTTATGAGATCGGCCATGCCATGGACCCCGGTCACGAGGTCCTGCGGACGCGCCTGCACGACGATGAAAGCCTGAATAACGACGGCAAGCCCCAGCAGGGCAAGAGAGAAATGCATCGCGCTGCCGAGAGCGCGGCGCCACCCCGCCGAGCCAAAGCCGTGACCCGACCGAGAACGTGCAATGTCGAGGCTCATGCCGCCTCGGGAAGATAGAGCCGGTGTACCGCGTCGCGCGGAACTTGATCGCGGGGCAGGTCGAAGACGATCTGGCCATCCCGGATTCCAACAACGCGATCGGCATAAGCGTAAGCCAGTTCGACCTGATGTAAAACGCAGATGACGGCGATATTTTCCGATCTCGCGAGCCGCTGCAAAAGTCGCATGATTTCCTCGGCCGCTTCCGGATCGAGGCTCGCGACCGGTTCGTCGGCCAATAGCACGCGCGGGCGCTGCGCGAGCGCGCGGGCAATCGCGACGCGCTGCGCCTGACCGCCCGAAAGAGTTCCGGCCCGCTGCCCGGCTAAATGCGCAAGACCGACTTCGGCAAGGTGACCGAGCGTCGCTTCGAGCTCCGAGGCCGGCAGGCCGCCAAACACCGTGCGTAACGTGTAGTGCCGACCGAGCGTGCCAGTCGCGACATTGGCCAATACGCTTCTGCGCCTGACCAGGCTCGCATGCTGCCAAATCATTGCTAGCGCCAGACGCGCACGGCGAAGCTTCTCGCCTTCAAGCGCGCACAGATTGGTGTCGCCAAGCCAAATCTCGCCCGTAGAAGGCATTACGGTGCGGGCGATAGAGCGCAGCAGCGTCGTCTTGCCGCTGCCATTGCCGCCCAGGACGACAACGAATTCCCCGGCCGCAATATCCAAATTAAAGTTACTCAGCGCCAACTTGCCGTTTGGATACCGCAGCGAGAGTTCGCGCACGCGCAGCATCGGATCGTCCTGCCAAGCGTCAGCTCAACTTCTGCAGATCGATCTTCAAGGTCTTCACCAAGTCGCGAATGCCGTCGTAGGCTTGATCGGTCTGCGGCACGAGCTGCGTGATTCCGGCGCCAACCATGATCTTGCGGTCGGCCGGATCGAGGCTCATCAGGTCGAGATGTTGCAGTGTATCGGCGAGCTTCTTCTTGAACGCCTCGGGCAGATCGCCGCGCACTGCAACCGGATCGGTCGGAATCGGATCGGATTTCCACAGGAAGACCAGGTCCCCGTCTTTGTAATGGCCGCGCTGCGTCGCCGATTCGAGCTGCTCGCTGTTCAGTTCTCCGGCGTCGACCTTGTGATTATAAACTGCCTCGAACGAGGCCGTATGGCTGCCGGCATAGATCGCGTTTACGTCCTTGTCGGGATCGATGCCTCCCTTGCGCAGCCCGTAAGCGGGAAACAAATGACCGGACGTGGATGCCGCATCGGAAAATGCAAACGAGTGCCCTCGCAGGTCCGCGATCGTCTTTATGCCGGATGACGGATAGGTCACGACGCTGGCCCAATAGGTCACCGGCTTGTTCTCGACATCGCCGAACGCGGCGACTGCCTCGGCCTTCGCCACTTGGTGCGCCAGAACATAGCCGAGCGGCCCAAACTCGCCGATCTCGAGTTTACCGTTGCGCATGGCCTCGATTTCGGCGTTGTAACCGGTCGCCACATAGATTTCGACCTTGCAGCCAATCTTGTCGCCGATCAGCTTACCGATCTTCTCGTAAATCGGCGTCAGCCGCGCCGCTGTGTCGTATGGTTCGACGCCGAAGCGCACCGTGCCGCCGTTCGGGCAGTCGTCGGCGACCGCCGGCTGGGAAGAAACCGTCATGGCGACGAAGACGATGGCCGCGGCGGACGCGGCAACGGCAGCCGCACTGGCGGCCCAGTAAATTTTCTTCATTCGCAGCTCCCGTTATCGGTGTGGTTCGGTGTGGTATGGCCTCTCGCCGCCACGCGCGATGCGGACAGGATCGAGACATCTCTTGAATACTGTAAGGAACCAACGCCTTAGCCCAGGACGCGGCACATCGCCCACTCTTGCCACAACAGCGGTGGGCCAAGTCCTCGCTCTTAGGGACGCCTGAAAGCTAGGATAAGCCTATGACAGCTAAATGAATGCCGTCGCACCGAAGGCTATTTTCTATTCATCAAACCGTCATGAGCCTCGTCTTCGATCATGATGCTTCTCTTTGCCGGCGCTTGATTTTCACTCTTCCATTCGCCCGGCCCGATTTATGACTGGAGTCACATCGTGACCTCGTCTGTCGAGAAAGTGCAGACCACCGCGGCGGCGACGGTCGAAGTCAACGGGCGAAGCTACAAGCCGCCAAAGCGCCCGACCGTCGTGATCGTGATCGATGGTTTCGATCCGGCCTATCTCGAGCACGGCTTCGCCAATGGAACATTGCCGCGGATGAAAGCGCTCGAAACGGGCGGCTTCGTCGGCATTGCCGACTGCTCGATGCCGAGCACGACCAATACCAACAACACCTCGATCGTGACCGGCGTGCCTCCCGCGGTGCACGGCATCAACGGCAATTACTATCTCGATCCCGAAACCGGCAAAGAGATCATGGTCACCGATGCAAGCCGCTTGCGGTGCGGCACGATTCTCGGTGCGATGAGCGACGCCGGCGTAAAAACGGCGGTCGTTACGGCGAAGGATAAACTGCTTAAGGTTTTGGCCTACAAAATGTCGGGCATTCAATTTTCATCTGAATATGCCCACAAGGCCAATCTGCGAGACAACAATATCGATCATGTCGAGGAGCTGGTCGGCCGGCCGCAGCCGGATCAATATTCGGCGGACCTGTCGTTGTTCGTTTTGGATGCCGGAGTGAAAATCCTGTCGTCCGTCAGACCGGACCTGATGTATCTGTCGACGTCCGATTATATACAGCACAAGCACGCCCCCGGCGAACCTGAGGCGGACGCCTATCATCAGGCGGTCGATACCGTCGTCGGCCAGCTTGTCGATCTCGGTGCAACCGTCGCCGTCACGGCCGATCACGGCATGAACGACAAATCGGCCGCCGACGGTACACCGAAAGTTGTCTATCTCGAGGACGAGCTTAATTCCCGTTTCGGCGCGGGATCCGTCCGCGTCATTTGTCCGATCGCCGATCCCTTCGTGCGCCATCACGGCGCGCTCGGCTCGTTCGTGCGCGTGCATCTGCGCAAGCCTGCGGACATTGCCGCCATGATGGGCTTTACCCGGACATTGCCTGGGGTGGAATTGGTCCTCGACAAAGGGGACGTGTGCAAACAATTCAATTTGCCTGTCGATCGTGAAGGCGATTTCGCCGTTTTCTCCTCGCGCGATACGGTGGTCGGCGCACGGCGGCAGGATCACGATTTGAGCCAATTGGCGGGGCACCGCCTGCGCTCGCATGGCGGCCTCGGCGAGCAGAAGGTGCCATTCCTGTTGTCGCGGCCGCTCAGCGCGGACTACCGCGAACGGGCGAAATCGTCCCGGCTTCATAACTACGATATTTTCGATTACGCGCTGAATGGGATCGTGTAGCCACGCCACTGACATGCACGCCACCAAGCCACGAACCGCCATTGCCGCCGTCTACGACGCCCCGAACACGCCGTTTGTCTTCAAAGAGTTTCCGTTGCGTCCGGTTAAACGCGGCGAAGTACTGGTGCGGGTCACCATGTCGACGATCTGCCGCTCGGATATTCATTCCTATGAAGGGCGCCGGCCGAATCCGTGTCCGGGAATTCTCGGCCATGAGATCATCGGTCGGATCGAGGAAATCGGCGAAGGCATCGACAAAGATATGCGCGGCGATCCGCTGATCGTCGGCGATCGTATCACCTGGAGTGAGTTTTTCTTCGACGGCCAATGCTATTACCGCGAGGTCCTCGACATGCCGCAGAAATGTCAGGGCGTCCGCAAATACGGCCACGACCTCGCGGCGGAGGATCCGCATTTTCTCGGCGGGTTCGCGGAATATTGCTACATCCTTCCGGGAACCTGGATTCTCAAACTTCCGCCCGATTTGAGCGACGAGGAAGCAACCCCGCTCAATTGCGGCGTCGCCACCATGGTATCGGTAACGGAAGCCGCTGAAATCGCACTGGGCGACGCCGTCGTCATTCAGGGGCTCGGACTCCTCGGCCTCTACGGCGCCGCAATGGCCAAAGCGCGCGGCGCGCGCTGCGTCATCGGTCTCGATGCCGTGGAGAGCCGGCTCGCCATCGCCAAAAAATTCGGCGCCGACCATGTCATCGACGTTTCGCGCGCCGCGGCGAAATCGATCGTCGATCAGGTCAGGAAGCTGTGCCCGCCCGACGGCGCCGACGCGGTGATCGAGGTTTGCGGCATGCCGGATGTCATTCCGCAGGGCTTGCAAATGCTGAGGGTCGGCGGCCGTTACGCGCTCGGAGGCCTGGTCAATCCCGACGCCAACGTGACCATCGACGCCAATATGCTGGTCAAGCGCTGGATCACCATGCGCGGAGTTCACAATTATCATCCGCGCCATCTGGTCCAGGCGCTCGATTTCGTCATGGCGAACCGCGAGCGATTTCCGTTCAAGGAGATCGTCGACGCCAAATTCGCGCTCAGGGACCTCGATTCTGCTTTCAAGAAGGCGTCGGACCGCACAGTGCTCCGCGCCGCGATCGTTCCTTAAGGCATGATCCGGAAAAGTGGAAACCGGTTTTCCGGATCATGCCTCATTCAAAAACCAGAGCAGCAATCGATTCAGTTTGAAACGATTGCGCCCTGACGACGGGGCAGACCATGCAATCACCGGCACTGAATTTTAATCCGCGTGGGCTCTACATCGGCGGCCGATGGGTTTCGCCGGCCGACGATGCGTCCTTCGTTTCGATCAATCCGTCGAACATGGAGAACCTCGCGAGCGTTCCATCCGCGGGCGACGTGGACGTCGATCGGGCTGTCAAGGCCGCCAAAGCGGCGTCCAAGGAGTGGTCGCGCGTGCCGATCAAAGAGCGCGCGCGTTGTCTGCAACGGCTCGCCGATCGCATCGAGGAGAACGCCGACGCGCTTGCGCTGATGGATGCGGTCGATTCCGGCAATACCATTGTCGGCATGCGTGGCGACATGATCTGGACCGCCGATTGGCTGCGCTACTGCGCCGGCCTTGTAACCGAAATCAAGGGCGAGACGTTCTCGCAGGGCGACCGCCATCTCAATTTGACGCGCCGGCAGCCGTTCGGCGTCGTCGCCAAGATCAATCCGTTCAACCACCCGTTCCGATTCTGCGCCGAAAAGGCCGCGGCGCCGCTTGCCGCCGGCAATACCGTCGTCATCAAAGGATCGGAGCAGGCGCCATTATCGAGTTTGCGGCTCGGCGAATTGTGCGAGGGCCTATTTCCCGACGGCGTGATCAATATCCTCGCCGGCGACGGCAAAGTCGGTTCGGCGCTCGTGCGCCATCCGGATGTGCAGCGCATCGGCTTTGTCGGTTCGGTGCCGACCGGCCGGAAAATCGCCAAAGAAGCGGCGGCTGGCCTCAAGCGCGTCAGCCTCGAACTCGGCGGCAAAAACCCGATCGTCATTTTTCCCGACGCCGATCCCAAGAAAGCCGCAGCCGCAGCCGTCAGGGGCATGAACATGAACCGGCAGGGTCAGTCATGCAGCTCGACGTCGCGCGTATTCGTTCACGCATCGCTACATCGCGACGTGGTCGCGGAACTGATTGCTCTGGCGCAGGCGCTGCCGGTCGGCCTTCCCTGGCTCAAGCAGAACGACGTCGGACCGATCGTGTCGCAGCGCCAATTCGATCGCATCATGCGATTCATCGATTCGGCCAAAGCGGAAGGCGCGAAGCTTCTTACCGGCGGCGGCAAACCCGCCGATCCGTCGCTCGCTGCCGGATTGTTCATCGCGCCGACGGTTTTCGACGACGTCACGCCGGCGATGCGGATCGGCCGCGAAGAAATATTCGGCCCGGTTATGTCGGTGATGCCGTGGGATGACTACGAAGACATGATCGCCAAAGTCAACGGCGTGGAATATGGACTGACCGCGGCCATCGTCACCAACGATCTCGCCAAGGCGATGGAGACGGCGGAACGCGTCGAGGCCGGTTATGTCTGGATCAATTCCAGCGGTCGCTATATCGGCGCGCCCTATGGCGGCTGGAAGCAGAGCGGAATCGGCGAAGAGGAATGTTTCGACGAAATCCTCAGCTATACGCAAATCAAGAACATCAATATGCGATGGTAGGCTCGCGCCTCATCGAATGATCTAAACCGGCACGCGCACGGTCGCGCGCAGGCCGCCGAGCGGGCTGTCGCCGAGCGCGATGTCGCCGCCGTGGGAGCGCGCGATGTCGCGCGCGATCGCAAGGCCGAGCCCGGTACCGCCCTCGTCCTGGTTGCGGGCGTCGTCAAGCCGCAAAAACGGCTTGAACACGTCTTCGCGCATTTGCAGCGGGATGCCGGGCCCATCATCGTCCACGGTCACCGTGAGCCAGCGATGATCGCGGTGACCGGTGATCGCGACGGTGGAGGCAAAGCGCGAAGCATTGCCGACGAGGTTGGCGAGGCAGCGCTTGAACGCCGCCGGCCGGACCGTGACTTCCGGCTGGCCGTGGAAGTTGACGCTGGCCCGATGGCCGTGCCGCTCGGTATCGGTTTTGAGGTCTTCCAAAAGCGCGGCGATGTCGGTCGGCGCCGATTGCTCGCCCATGTCGCCGCGCGCGAAGGCGAGATAGGCTTCGAGCATTCCCGCCATCTCATCGATGTCTTTCTTGATGGCGTCGATTTCGGCGCTGTCGCCGAGCAAGGCCAGTTCGAGCTTGAAGCGCGTCAAAATGGTGCGCAGGTCGTGCGACACGCCGGCGAGCATCGTGGTGCGCTGCTCGATGGCGCGTTCGATACGGGTTTTCATTTCCAGGAAGGCCGCGGCGGCGCGGCGGACTTCGCGGGCGCCGCGCGGCCGGAAGTTCGGCGCTTCGCGGCCTTTGCCGAAGGCTTCGGCGGCGTCGGCGAGCCGGACGATCGGGCGAATTTGATTGCGCAGGAAGGCGATGGCGATGGCGAGCACCACCAGCGAGGTCGCGACCATCCAAAGCAGAAAAATCCAGGAATTCGGATCGTAGACATCGGCGCGGCGGGCGAACACGCGCATCACCGTGTCGTCGAGCTTGACGCGGATTTCGACGATATTGGAGCGGCCGACCGTATCGATCCAGAACGGCAGACCGATCTGTTTACGGATCTGATCCGACAGCGCGCCGTCAAGCTGCGAGAAGAACGGCTTAGGTCCCGGCGGCGGCAATTGGCTTCCGGGCAAAAAGTCGACCACTAAGCCGAGCCGATCCTGCGCGATGCGCCGAAGCTGTGCATGGTCCGGGTCCTGGGGAAAGGTTTTATAGACGTCGATGAGGGTCGCGATTTCCTGCGCGACCGCCGAAGACAAATAATTCGTGACCAGATTCCAGTGCCGCTCCAGGAACAGGAGCGCGACCACCGATTGCAGCACGACCATCGGCACAATGATGATCAAGAGCGAGCGGGCATAAAGCCCCTTGGGCATCACCGATTTGACCCAACGGCCGAGGCGGCCCCAGGGTCCGGTGATCGGAGCCGCGATTGCGGCGGCAATGCCGGTCACGGTATTTGCCGCGGCGACCAGTTGTCCGGCAGCGCTGCGCAATCGTCCAATGCCATCGTCGAGGCTGGTCATGGGCGACTCATGGGCGGCTCATGGGCGATTCATGGACGGCTCATAGGCGGCTCACGTCACCGCCACCAGGCGATAGCCGACGCCGCGTACGGTTTGTACGATCAGCGGATTACCCGGATCGCGTTCGATCTTGCGGCGCAGCCGATTGATTTGCACGTCGACGGTGCGTTCGCTGACGGCGCCGCCGTTGCCGGCAAGCGATTGCCGCGGCACGGTTTCGCCGGCGCTTGTCGTCAGGATCCGAAGCATTTCGCGCTCGCGGTCGGTGAGCCGGATCACCTCTTCGCCGCGCCGCAATTCGCCGCGCGCCAGATGAAATACGAATGGGCCGAAGCGCACCGATTCCACTGGCGCCGCGCTTGGCGGCCGGACGCGCTTGAGGATATTGGCGATGCGCAGCGCCAGTTCCCGCGGCTCAAAGGGCTTGGCTAAATAATCGTCGGCCCCGATTTCGAGCCCCATGATCCGGCTTTCTTTTTCGTCGCGGGCGGTCAGCATCAGGATCGGCACGGCCGAGCCGGCGCGGATGGTACGGGCCAAATCGAAACCGTTCTCGCCGGGCATCATCACGTCGAGAATGAGAAGGTCGAATTTGAGGCCTTCGAGTTTGGCGCGAGCTTCCTGCGCCGTCTCGGCGGTCGAGACGCGATAACCTTCGGCCAATAGAAAGCGCGACAAGAGCGCGCGGATCCGACGGTCGTCGTCAACCACCAAAAGATGCGGCGCATCGTCGGCGGGATTTTTCGCCGCTTCCCGCAACGGATTTTGCGAAGCTCCTTGCAGTGGATCGGCCGGTAGCATCATGGCAGGCTCGTCATGGTCGTCATGGCAGGACCGTCGCTTGGCCGCGTCAGGGTCCGCGTTTCGAACCGCCGTTTCGCCGCGCGCTGCCGGCAAGCGCATCGGAGCGCGCGATCAGGCGTAGCACGTGTTCACGATCTTCGGCATCGATCATGCCGGCGAGAAAACGCCGAGCGGCTTCGCGCGCATCGGGTCCGAGTTCGCCCAGCACCCGCGCAATGCGCGCCGTCTGCAATCCGGCGAGCTTAAACGCGAGCGCCTCGCCGGCGGGACTAACGTGGAGAAGCCGCTGGCGGCGATCATTAGCGCCTTCCTTTTGCACGATATAGCCTTGGTCGATGAGTTGCTTGAGCACGCGGCCGAGCGATTGCTTGGTGATCTTCAATACGTCGAGCAGGTCGGCCACTTTCATTCCGGGATTGCGATTGACGAAATGCAGCACGCGATGGTGCGCGCGCCCGAACCCGAGCTTGGCCAGAACTTCATCCGGATCGCCGACAAAATCGCGATAGGCGAAGAACAAAAGTTCGATCAGGTCGAAATACGGCTCCTGCGCCGGCGCTGCAGTTTCGACCGACGTCGTCGTGGGACGTGACTTTGTCACTATACCGATATTGGCCATTAGGTCAGGTATGTTGACATAATTTTTCTTGGTTGTTAAGTTACAAGCGCGATAGCGTTATGAACCGGGCCACTCCGGGATAATTGCCATTGCGGGCACTGCGCGAGGCGCCAGAGCTTCGCCCGTGACGCACCTTGTGGAGCGGCGCAGACCATAGCGGGTCTGCAGTTTCGGTGCAAAATCCCAGCCGCGATTACAGCGCGTATTGGGTGGAACGCCAGGGAGGCGATGCGATGGCGGTGCCCTTCGACCAACGTGCCGACGTGATCTGGTTCGACGGCAAGCTTATTCCGACCGTCGACTGCAAGATCAGCGTGCTGACGCATGGCCTGCACTACGCAAGCTGCGTGTTCGAGGGCGAACGCGCCTATGGCGGTAAAATTTTTAAGGGTACCGAGCATTCGGAACGGCTGAAAAATTCGGCGCGCGTGCTCGATTTCGAAATCCCCTACTCGGTCGCCGAGATCGACGCCGCCAAACAGCTTGTCCTCGACAAGAATAACCAGAAGGACGCCTATGTCCGCCCCATCGCCTGGCGCGGCTCCGAGGCGCTCGGCGTCTCGGCGCAGAACAACAAGATCCATTTCGCCATCGCCACCTGGGAATGGCCGAGCTATTTCCACCCCGAGCAACGGCTGAAGGGCCTCCGGCTCGATCTCGCCGACTATCGCCGCCCCGATCCGAAAACCGCGCCCTGCCTTGCCAAGGCGGCCGGCCTTTACATGATCTGCACGATTTCCAAGCATCGCGCCGAGCAGCGCGGTTATGCCGACGCGATGATGCTCGATTGGCAGGGCCGCGTCGCCGAATGCACCGGGGCCAATATCTTTTTTGTCAAGGACGGTAAAATCCACACCCCGATCGCCGACTGCTTCCTGGCCGGCATCACGCGCGCGACCGCGATGCAACTCGCGCGCCGGCGCAATATCGAGGTGATCGAGCGGCGCATCATGCCGGAGGAGCTTTCCAACTTCTCCGAATGCTTCATTACCGGCACCGCCGCCGAGGTGACCGCCGTCGCCGAGATCGCCGACTGGAAATTCACGCCCGGCCGCATCACGCAAGCCTTGATGAACGACTATACCGCCGAAGTGCAGCCGAAGGCCGCGGCGGCGTAACGTCGTCACATCAAAGAAGACGGGTCAGATCGGTCAAAGCGGATACCGTATGGTCCGGCGGGTATCCGAGCGTTTCGGCATTGCCGCGCAGCATACGGTATATTTGCGCCGGCCCGACTGGACCCGCCAGCGTCCCTGCGCCGCCGCCGCGCTTGATCCAGGCGGTCTTGAAGCCGAAATGTTTGGCGCCGGTGACGTCGAAGCCGTTGGACGACACGAACAGCACGTCGTTTTTCTTTAGACCGAGCGTCTTCTCCACCAGAGCGTAGCAATCCGGATGCGGCTTGAATTTTCGCGCAGCATCGACGCTGATGGTCGCGTCGAGAAAAGCGTCCAGGCCGGAATTTCTCACCAAAGCGGTCAGCATGGACGCGCTGCCGTTTGATAGGATGGCAAGCTTGCAATCGCCGCGGCGTTTCAATTGCCCAAGCGCGTCCTTGGCTTCGGGATAGGGATCGAGATCAAGATATTTCTCGAACAGCGGCGCGGCGATGTTTTCGCTCGGCTCGATGCCGGCGGCGCGGAGCGCAAAGGCAAGCGAGGCCCGCGTGACGAATTCGAAATCCCGATAGTCCTGCAAGGCAGTCTGCAGCCAGGTATATTCGAGCTGTTTGAGCCGCCAAAGCTGGGTGATGAGACCGCCCCTGCCGGGGCACAGTTCTTCGGTCTTGGCTTGCACCGAGTGCACGTCGTAGAGCGTGCCGTAGGCATCGAAGATCACGCCTTTGATCGCTAATCGCGCCTGCGCCGTGCTCACGAAGACGTCCAGCGTTCCGCGGCGGTGTCGTCCGCCGATTTGGCTTCGACCCAGAACTTGCCGCCTGTCTTGCCGTCCGTCTTCTCCACCTGCTTCCAAAACGGCGCGCGGGTCTTCAAATAATCCATCAGAAATTCGGCCGCCGCGAACGCCGCCTCGCGGTGGCTCGACGCGGCAACCACCAGCACGATGCCATCGCCCGGCGTGATGCGACCATAGCGATGGATCACCGTAACGCCGACAAGCGGCCAGCGCGCCTGCGCCGCTTCGACGTGGCGGGCGATCTCGGCCTCCGCCATTTCCGGGTAATGTTCGAGATTGAGCGCCGCAATTGGCTCGCCGTTTTCCTCGGCGCGGCAGATACCGGTGAACGTGACGACGGCGCCGATATCGGAACGGCCGCGCGTCATCGCCGCGACCTCATAGGCGGCGTCGAACGGTTCGCGTTGGAGATGGACAGTCGTGATCATTTTAAGTTATCCGCCGGTCATCGGCGGAAAAAAAGCGATTTCGCTCGCGCCTTCAATGCGCGCGTCGGCATGGACATGCTTTTTGTCGATCGCGCTGCGGACCACTTTCGGGTTCTCGAAGGCATAGGCATAGCCCTCCCCCCGCTGCGCCAGCCAAGTCACCAGTTCGCCGACCGTCGCGACAGCGGCGGGAGGATCGATCTCTTCTTCCGACTTGCCGACGCGCTCACGGACCCAGGCGAAATAACGAACCTTCACGCGTCCTCCCGGGTCAGGTGATGCAGCCCCGCCTGCAAATAGTCCCAGCCGGTGTAAAGCGTCAGCAATGCGGAGAGCCACAACAGCGCTATGCCGCTTTCGGTCACCCCCGGCACGATCGCATCGCCGGCCTCGCCGCAGATCAAAAAGCCGACAGCGATAAGCTGCAGCGTCGTTTTCCATTTGGCGAGCCGAGTCACCGGCACGCTGACGCGCAGTTCGGCGAGATATTCGCGCAAACCGGAAACCAGGATTTCGCGGCAGAGAATGACGATGGCCGCCAACAGGGACCAGCCATGGATGGTCTTTTCAGCGCCCAGCATCAAAAGGCAGGAGGCGACTAGAAGCTTGTCCGCGATCGGGTCGAGCATACGGCCCAGCGAGGACTGCTGCGCCCAGATGCGCGCAAAATAGCCGTCGAGGAAATCCGAAACTCCGGCAGCGATAAAGATCGCGAGCGCCAGCCAGCGAAGCCACAATCCGCCGTGCAGGATGTTCTGCCAGAACAGGGAGCCGACCACGAGCGGTACCGCGACGATACGGCCGTAAGTCAGGATATTGGGCAAGGCCAAGGGATTCGGGCGCAGCCGCACTGGGGCGTGTCCTTGCGCGTGCCCCGGCGCATGTCCCGGCGTGCTGGTCGTCGTCGAATTCATGCCGCCACCATAGCGCCACCGCGCGATAACCGACAGACCACCCCGCCTCACTTTTCCATAGCTGGGGATGCCTTGTTCCGGGTCATACTTAGCCGCCCCGTTTTAAGCCGACCCATCATGGAAGAACGCATAGACGCGCCGCGCGGTTTCGGCGCTTATTCCGTTGACCTGCATCAAATCAGTCAGCGAGGCACGCTCAATCGCTTTGAGCGTGCCGAAATGCAGAAGCAGAGCGCGTTTGCGGGTCGGCCCGATCCCTTCGATCTCCTGCAGGCCGGCCTCCCGCAAATCGCGCTTGCGGCGCGCCCGGTGCGAACCCACCGCAAAGCGATGCGCTTCGTCGCGCAGCCGCTCGACAAAATACAGGACCGGATCGCGCGGCGGCAGCTTGAACGATTCGCGGCCCGGAACAAAGAAGGTTTCGCGCCCGGCATCGCGGTCGGGTCCCTTGGCGATGGCGACGATGGGAACCTGCACGCCGAAGCCGCCCAGCACGTCGAGCGCCGCCGTCAATTGGCCCTGACCGCCGTCGATCAAGAGGAGATCCGGCCACGGCGTCTCGTCTTGCTCGTGCGCGTTCAAAAGAGGCCCCTCCTCCCGATCCGGCTTCACCGGTTCGGCTCCCCCGCCGCCAATGGACGCGGCGACAAGATTTTTATCGCTTTGGCCTTCTCCGTGCGGCACCTCGGCAAGCAGCCGCTTGAAGCGGCGCGTCAAGACTTCGCGCATCATGCCGAAATCGTCGCCAGGGGAGAGATCGGCGGAGCGAATATTGAATTTGCGATATTGGCTTTTGCGGAAACCTTCGGCTCCCGCCACGATCATGGCGCCCACCGCATTCGAGCCCTGGATGTGGCTATTGTCGTAAACTTCGATGCGGCGCGGAACGCGCGGCAGTCCAAAGGTATCGGCAAGCTGGCGCAACAGCCTTTCCTGCGACGTGGTCTCGGCCAGTTTGCGCCCGAGCGCTTCGCGCGCATTTGCGAGCGCGTGCTCCACCAAATCTTTTTTCTCTCCGCGCTGCGGCACCGCGATTTCGATTTTGTGACCGACCTTCGTGCACAAGGCCTCCGCCAACAGCGCCCGATCGGCGATATCGTGCGAAATCAGAATCAGGCGCGGCGGCGGCTTGTCGTCGTAAAACTGCGCGAGGAAGGCGGAGAGAACCTCGCCGGCCGAAAGCGAACGGTCGGCTTTCGGAAAATAGGCGCGATCGCCCCAATTCTGGCCGGTGCGAAAGAAGAACACCTCGACGCAGGAAAATCCACCTTGCTGATGCACGGCAAAAACGTCGGCATCCTCGACGCCGCGCGGATTGACCCCCTGATGCGATTGAATCGCCGATAGCGCGGCGAGGCGGTCCCGATAGATCGCCGCGCGCTCGAAATCGAGCTCCGTCGAGGCTCTCTCCATTTCCGTGGCAAGCTCGTCTTTGACCTTTTTGCTGCGTCCGGACAAAAATTCGTTTGCTTCGCGAACCAAAGCGGAATATTCGCGAAAATCGATTTCTTTCGTGCAAGGCGCCGAGCAGCGCTTGATCTGATACAGAAGACAAGGCCGTGTCCGGCTCTCGAAGAACGGATCGCTGCACGAGCGCAACAGGAACGCGCGCTGCAGCGCATTGACCGTGCGATTGACCGCCCAGACCGACGCGAACGGACCATAATAATGCCCCGGCCGAGTGCGCCCGCCGCGATGTTTGAGTATTTGCGGCGCCCAATGATCGGAGGTGATCAGAATGTAGGGAAACGATTTGTCGTCGCGCAGAACGACATTGAAACGCGGCCGCAGCCGCTTGATAAGATTGGCCTCAAGCAGCAGCGCTTCGGTCTCGGTGCGGGTGACGACAAATTCCAGCGTGCGGGTCGCGGCGATCATCCGCTCGATGCGCGTATCGAGCCCGGTCGGACGGGCGTAAGCCTGGATGCGCTTTCTGACATTTTTCGCCTTGCCGACGTAAAGCACGTCGCCGCGCGCGTCGATCATGCGATAGACGCCGGGCCGCGACGGCGCGAGCTTCGCATAGCGCAGGATCACGGCGCGGCCGGCGGCGAGCGAGCCCGGTTCTTCGTCAAAGCGGAGCTTTGGCGTCTCCTCCTCGTCGGGCGCGGGCAGCGACTGTTCTTCGTCTTCTTCGTCGGTTTCCGCTTCCGGCGCGATTTCGGCTTTGGGGGTGCTAATCATGCTCGTTGCACGCACGGGCCCTAGTCGCCGCTCGTACGACCGACTGGAGATATAGATTCTTTTAACGATATCAACTTGGAAAGCTTACCCATTCAGCACTGCTTAACTTAAACATCGCGATAAATTCCAACGATCGGAGCCGGCGGATTTTGAACATTTTCTTCGGCGGCGTTCGAGACTTTCCGTCCGCAAGCGATGCCATTGATCTCGGCGTTCTTCGACTTGGGAGGTCACCGTTTGAGGACAATCCCTCGTACGCCTTCCGGCGCGGCGTCTATGGGCGCCGTTTTACAGGCCATGGCCGTCTTCACCTCGACCTTGGCGATCGCAGCGCCGGATCCGGCGAATGCCGCCGATTTATACCCGAACCATTACTACACCACGCCTGCACCCTATTACGCATTCAGCTGGGCCGGTCCTTACCTCGGCGTCACCGCCGGCTACGAATGGGGCAATGTCGACAACAATCCGACGCGTCCGTCCGGTTTGGCGGGCGGCGTTGAAGCGGGCTGGAATTGGCAGAATGGAAATTTCGTCTATGGCGGCGAGGCCGATTTTAACGACTCCGGCGCCGAAGACACGTTCGCGCCCTGGCAGTTTTCCAACCCATGGTTCGGCACGGTCCGCGGCCGCGTCGGCGTCGCCATAGATAATTTTCTGCTGTTCGGCACCGCCGGGCTCGGCTATGGCGAACTCACCGCGGACACTTCGGGCAATTTGTCGGAGAGCCATACCAGCATCGGCTGGGTTGCCGGGCTTGGCGCCGAAATAAGCTTCACGCCGCATTGGTCGACGAAAGCCGAGTGGCTCTATCTCGACTTCGCCGACCGAAATTTCTCGGTGACGGGCACCAGTAACGGACTGGCGGCGAACCTGGTGCGGCTCGGCCTCAATTATCATTTCTAATCGGTAAGAGCGCGGCGTCGTCGGCCGAACACCGCGTTTTTCAGGATTCATTAATATAAAAATCCGGAATGAAGATTTGACCAACCATAAATGGTTAGCAAGAAAAGCATTATTTACCTCAATACGAGCACAAATAATTCGCGACCCGCATCGTGGCTGAAACTTGCGGAAACTATTGTGAACGCCAATAAGACGTGTTGGCGTCGTGCGCGTTGGAGGTCGAAGATGAAACGTATGTGTTTGGTGCTTGCCGCGCTTGCGGCGCTGACGGGAGCGGCCGCTGCCGCCGACCTGGCGCGCCCGGCGCCTCCTCCCTATTACCCGCCGCCGGTCTACGCTCCGCTCTACAACTGGACGGGGTTCTATATCGGCGTCAACGGCGGCGGCGGCTTCGGCAGTTCGAGCTGGGATTCAACCGGCAGCCGCGATGTGAGCGGCTGGCTCGTGGGCGGCACGGCCGGCTACAATTTTCAGTTCGGCCAAGCGGTCCTCGGCGTTGAAGGCGATATCGATTGGACCAACATCAACGGCACGACCACGAACCTTTGTCCGGGCGGCTGCGAAACCGCCAATACCTGGCTGGCAACAGTGCGCGGCCGGCTCGGCTATGCCGCCGACCGTTTCATGCCCTACATCACCGGCGGCGCGGCGTTCGGCAACATTCAAGCCCAGGCGCCGGGTCTTGCTCAAACGACCAGCGAGAATACCGGCTGGACGGTGGGCGGCGGACTTGAAGCCGCGCTGGCCCCGCATTGGACGGCCAAGGTCGAGTATCTCTATGTCAATCTCGGCAGTTTCAATTGCGGATTGAATTGCGGCGCCGGACTGGTGACCGACAACGTGTCGCTTCACACCAACATCCTGCGCGCCGGCGTGAACTACAAGTTCTGAACGTCGCGCGAAACACAATATAAGAAACCCCGGAGCTCGTGCTCCGGGGTTTTAATTTTTAGATCGCGACGTCAACGACGGCTTGAAGTGTACCTAGCCCGTCGGCTTGGTCGCGGCGAAGGCCGGCACGCGCGCCGCAAAATCATCGAGCCAAGCGACAAGGCGCGGATGGTCGCCGCGCCAGCTTCCGCCGAAGCGGAAATCCCGGTAACCAAGCGCACAAGCGAGCGCAATTTGTCCAACATTGGGCAAGGCCTGCGGTGCGGCGTCGAGCGCCGGCGGATCGGATTCAAGCGCGGCAAGCCCGCGGGCGACTTTGCCGGCCTGATGATCAAGCCATTTTTGCTCGTGATGTTCGCTGGCGCGCCAACGTCCTTCGTAGACGGTCAGAATCGAGGCGTCGAGGATGCCGTCGCACAGCGCTTGCAGCCGTAACGCGGCGAGCCGCTGCCGGGGTTCCCGCGGTACAATCTTGCCGCCGCCGGCGCGCATGTCGAGAAAATCGAGGATGACGCGCGAATCGTAATAGGCGCCGCCGTCCTCATCGATCAGCACCGGAATCTTGCCCAGCGGATTTTGCCGCCGCAGGCTGTCGGAAGAATCAGTCGGATCGGCCGGCTCGACTTTTGTCTGGTCATCGAAGCCCAGGAGCGAAATCGCAATCCGCACCTTTCGTGCGAAGGGCGAAGCCGACGACGAGCGCAGAATCATCATTGCAGCACCATGAGTGAAAAAAATGCGACTTCGGTTTTAGGGGACCATGCTGGCAAAGCTATCGGCAACGGGGCAGCCGTAGCGCGCCGCCCGCGCATTCGTCCTGCGCCGCCTGCATCAAAGCCCGGCGCAGCAGGCCGCTCTACCCGGTGACGACGAGATTGACAGCTTTCGGGCCTTTGCCCTTTTTATCGGGTTCGACATCAAAACTGATGCGCTGTCCCTCGATCAAAGACTTCAGTCCCGCGCGTTCAACGGCCGTAATGTGAACGAACACATCGCGGCCGCCATCATCGGGCTTGATGAAGCCATAGCCGCGCTCGCCGTTGAAAAATTTGACCGTACCGGTCATTGCCATCGAACAACTCCTTCCCCGTGCTTGCTTCGCCGCCACCGTCAAGCGGCGGCGACGAGGCTGGACATCGACACGAGCAAAGAGCTCAAGCCCCAGACGGCCTCAGCCACTCCGCCGGCCCCCACAGGAGGCGGAACGTCTAAGCCAGCTTGAGAAAAACTAAACTAATTCGCGAGGACGGAAAAGTGGGCAAAATTGTGCCGGAAGGCCCCGCGGGACCGGCCGAGACAAGCTTGTATCAAGACAGGCGTGGATAGAACGATGGACAACAGCCAAGAACGTGCGGTCATTCGCCGGCGAGCCAGTCGATCCGGTAGCTGCCGCCCTGTCCGAATAAGCGTGTCAGCGCGGGAAGAAGAATTTGCAGTTCGCGTTCCAATGGATAAGGGGGATTGGCAAGGATCAGACCCGAGCCGACCAGGCCCGAATCGGGGCGAGGCTCGCCGACCGAGAGTTCGCAACGCATGACTTTTGCCACACCAAGCCGCCGCAGCCGTCGGGCCAGGGCGTCGGCCGCTTCCCGCGTCTTGATCGGATACCACAAAAGATAGAGACCGGTCGGCCATTTGCGGTGCGCCTGCGCGAATGCCGCGGACAGACAGTGAAAATCGTCCGATTCTTCATAGGGCGGATCGATCAGAACGAGGCCGCGTCGCTCCTTGGGCGGCACGTTGGCGTTCAGCGCCACCCAGCCGTCAATGGCCAGCACCTTGGCGCGCGGATCGCCGCGCAAAGCCGCCTTAAGCGAGGTGGCCGCGCGCGGTTCGAGTTCGCAGGCGATCAGGCGGTCCTGCGATCGCAGGAGGGATTTGGCGATGAGCGGCGATCCCGGATAAAGCCGCAATTCGCCGTCCCGATTGAGCGACGCGACAATGTCGAGATAGGGCGCGAGCAACGCCTGCGCGTTGTCCGCCGCGCCGGCGCCGGACCGCCGCAGGGGGAAAACGCGGGCGATGCCGTTTCGCCATTCGCCGGCGCGAGCGGCTTCCGGGCCGGCAAGATCGTAGCGGCCGGCGCCGGCATGGGTATCGATCACGCGGAATGCCGCCGGCTTTGCCCGCAAGTAATCGACAATCCGCGTTAGAACGACATGCTTATGGACGTCGGCAAAGTTGCCGGCGTGAAATGCATGCTGATAGTTCATGTCAGGGCACAATCCGGGAAATGCTTTAGATCGCGCTTGAGCCTAGGTCGAACCCGGTCTGCCGGGAAGATCATGCGCCAATCGTGCGTCGCTGCACAGCGGATCGAGGGGCACCTGTGCTATCCGCCGCGGGTCGGCGGCATCATGAGTTGTTCACGCTTGCAACTGCGTTTGGCGATGTCCGGGCAATCGTGAAATTGCAGCTCCTTGGATAGACAGAGCCGCACTTCGGTCAAACGCTTGCGGTCGCAGCCGATTGCGATCGCGCCCGCGGTCAAGCCGGGATTGGCCTTGATGAAAGCGTCTTCGACCGAGGCCGGCGTCACGCCGAGCGGTTCCTTCAGATCGGCATAGTCGGGCGGAATCTTTACGGCCGCGCGGGCCTTGCGCACCGTCTCGAAATAGGCGCGAGGCGATTGGCCCGAACAGGTGCCATGCCGATCCCATTCGTTGAAGATGAGATGCGGCGCGGGCATCAGATCGAGCATCGCGGAGACGATGCGGTGGTCGAGCCGTGGCGACGGCAACTGACAATATTCCGGAAAGCCCTTGTGATATTGCGGCCACAGGCCGTGGACCACGAACGAATAGGGCCGCGCCCCGCATTGACCACCGCCGCCACGCCTGCCGCGCTCGGCCGCGGCCGCGCAGAACGATGGCGACCATGACAGCGACAGCACGTAAAAATCGAACTGGCCGGGCGCATTTTGCCGCGTATCCTCGGCGCTCGCCGTTCCCGCGGCCAGCAGCGACGCAACAAACGCGGCACGCATCGCAACTTTGATCATGACCGGCCCCTTACGCATTCCACTGTCGCAAACTTTTATAAAAGCTCGCATAAACATAGGAACATATCAAGAACAACATGGCAGTTATGTCGGCGCTCACAACAAAGAGATTGGAAAGCGGCGCGCGGGGCGATTAATTCCACTATACGGGAGGCAGGACGCATGACCGTTTACCCCCTCTTCAAAAACGAAGCGTTCGAGCCGGAAGCGATCGTGTGTATGACAAGCGTCTACACCGACGTGTGCCGAACGCTGGGCCTTGGCGAGGACGACCGCCGCGAAACGAACATGGTGGCCATGAAGGTCATCGAGTTCGCTCAGCGGGGAGCGCGCGATCCGATTTTGCTGCGTGATTGCGTGCTTGAGGCGCTGCGAGGCTAAGCCGCGATCCGGCGCTTACGGTCCGGCCCCGCGGCAGCCCGGATTATAGGCCCAGTTGCGATCCAATCCGGCGACGCAAAAATTGACGCCCCAATCCATGCCGATCATGCCGGTATCTTCGGCGATCGAGTAATAGATGGTGTGCCTGCCGCCATCATTGATCACGGCGATCCCGCGGCAAAAGCGGCGCGGGATAGCCTGTGCCGCCCAGGGCTGGAAGTCGAGTTCGTGGATATCCTCAAAGCCGACAATGCGCAGCTCCGTATTCCAGAACCGAAATTCCTTGGTGCGGAAATTGGCGATGATGCGATCGAGCGCCGCCGGATAGTCGCACGCCGGCACGGCGCGGTCGTAGCGCGGACCGGAAAGCCAAAAGTTCTTTTCGAACCAGTTCGCCGCCAATAGCTGCGAAGGGCAAAACGCGGCAAAGGCAAGTGCGAGCGCCGTGCAGACAAGTCTAATCGATCGCAGACGAAAATCGGGTTGCGGCGCCCGCCCGGAAGCGGTCGCCGACCAAGCCGCCTTGAACGCCGTTTTCGACATTGGGGCCCTCCCCCCGCTGACCGGGATCACCGTGCCGCGCATGCCGTTACGGGTCAAGTCCCACACCGCTTCGCGCTGGCCCCTGCTCCGGTTGCGCCGATCCGGCAAGCGGGCCTGTTACGCAAAAATTTATGGCGCGAATCTCTTTTTTGCAGTTTTGTAGGAACGCGCGAGGAAACGAGCGCCCGCAACCGGCGGCATTCATGCCGCCGGTTATTTGTAGCGCCTAATTAGTTGCATCTGATGCGTCGAGCCGGCGTACATCGCCAAAACCGATTTCGTGGCTTGGCGATGCTCTCAATTGCCGATCAATGCGTGAGCGATTCCGGCGGCTTTAACGATCCGGCAACCATGTCGGCGGACCATTGGGGAGTCTTCGGGGGGATTTATGATGGGCGAGGTGCACCAGTTCGCGGCGCCGCGAGCTTCGTTTGGTCTGCAGGCGGCGGGGCGCCTGATGACCGAAGTTTTTCCGGCATGGGTGCAAGACTTGGCGCTCCTGGTGGAAAGCGTCGAAAGCGTTCGCCCGCCGGGAGCCCTGCCGGATTGGCAGCCGGGCGCCATCGTACGGCTGCCGTTTTCCAAAAAGATCTGTAGCGGCGGCGCAGTGGTTTGCAGCCAAGCTCTGATGGCGCTGGCGGACACGGCCATGGTCATGGCCTGTTCGGCGGCGTGGAACGGCTACCGGCCGATGAGTTCGATCGACCAGACCACGCACTTCCTGCGCCCAGTGAATTTCGACGTCGTGGCCGATGCACGCGTGGTGCGCATCGGCCGCAATACGAGCTTCGGCCGAGTCATGTTGCTCAACGCCGTCGACCGGCGTCCCGTCGGCATGGTCGCCAGCGCCTATTCGATGCTGTGAAATTGCCGGGCTCCGAAGGCGCATCGAGCCGCTCCATCGGCGTCGTACGATTCTTAAGGTTGCGGCTGTAAGCTTCTGGCCGTAAACTTATGTACCGTTGCGGCTGGGAGGTTCCCATGGTGCGAAACCTGCTCACGGCGTTCGCGCTCGTGCTTGGCGCCCTCGTCGCCGGCATCGTGTCGAACGGCGGCTTTATCGTCACCGGCGCGATGGCCTGGGGCGCCGAATTTGCCGGCCCAGGTCCGGGAGTGACCGGCAACGATACCGGCGGCATTTTCCCTTATTCGCCTGGCGTCGAGCCGATCTACCAGCAGATCGCGGAGGATCACTGCGCGCGCTGGGGACGCTTGGCCAAAGTCACAAGCATCCACCGGGTCTACGGCGACTATGTCGGCTTCGTCTGCTACGATCGCCCCGGCAAAACGCATTAGCTTCGTCAGTTCGCCGAAATTATAGCCTCACCGCCAGTCGCCGATCACGGCCTGAATGAGCGCCAGCGCGGCGACGGCTGCGGTGTCGGCGCGCAAAATGCGCGGTCCGAGCGCAAGCCTGATCACATTGGGCAATTTCAGGAGCGCTGCTCGTTCGTCGTCGGCAAAGCCGCCTTCCGGCCCGATCAGGACCGCAAGCGCCGTCCCCGGCGGCACGGCGCCAAGCGCCGAAAGCGGATCGGCGATCGCGGCCGCCTCGTCGCAGAAGATAAGATGCCGGTCGGGCTGCCATGCCGCCAGAACGTTCGCCAGCGCCGCCGGCGGCGCAATGTCCGGCAGCGAAAGCACGCCGCATTGCTCGGCGGCCTCGATGGCATTGGCGCGCATGCGGTCGAGATTGACGCGGCTGATCTGGCCGTGGCGCGTGAGCACCGGCTGCAGCCGGGACACGCCCATCTCGACCGCTTTCTGCACCATGTAATCGAGCCGCGCCGATTTAAGCGGCACGAACAGATAATGCAGGTCGCCCGCCGCGGTTTGCCGGCGCGTTCGGCCGCCGACGCGCAATGTGGCCGCGCGCTTGCCGCCCTCAATCGCCGCACTCCATTCGCCATCGCGGCCGTTGAAGGCGAGAATCCGATCGCCAGGCGTCAGCCGCAACACCGTGGTGAGGTAATGCGTCTGGCCGCGATCGAGCGCGATCGCGGCGCCTTCTTCGAGCCGCGCATCCACATAAAGGCGGGTCGTGCGGAAATCGTAGGTGGGCATGGCCGAAGCACCTTATTCCCAAACCAATAACGTGGTTTTGCGCGCTCGTGCCAGGGCACGGCCCGTTTGAAGTGCCATCCATCCATCACGCATCAGGGTTCGGCGCATCGGGCTTGGCGAATCGGGGCTGACGATCGCGGCGGTCATCGGCGTCGCACCCGGCGGTTTTCAGGGGACTTTGCCGCGTTATCGCCGAATTCCGCGCGCCTTTAACAGCGGCCGGATTTCGGGCAGAGTTACACGGTGACGGACGAGGGAGGGGGCTTCCCATGAAACACGGGCTCGCTGGGTCGCTCTATTTTGGCTTGGCCTTGTCGATCTCGGCGTTGTCGATATTGGCCGTCGGCAACCGCGCCGCGTGGGCGCAATTTGGACCCCCACCCGGCGGCGGCCAGGGCGCGCAGTGCAACGATTTCCAGAAGATTTCCGAAGAGGCTCAAAAAAGAGGCTCCGCCGTCGGTGCTGCGTTGAAAGCGAAAGCCGACCGCAAAGAGATCTGCGCGCTCATGACGACTTTCGTCGCAGTCGAGTCTAACGCCGTCAAATTCCTGGAAAACAATAAGGTGTGGTGCGGCATACCCGATCAGGTGATTGCAGTGTCGAAGGCCAATCACGAGAAATCCCTGAAATTCCGCGCCGCCGCCTGCAGCGACGATGCTCCGCATCAGAAGGCGCCGTCCCTCAGCGATGCCATCAAGACACCGAGTGTCGATACCGCAAAGAATACCAAGACCGGCCGCGGCACCTTCGATACGCTCACCGGCAATCCGCTGGCGCGATGAGGCGCGCCGCCGGGTCGGTTGCGGACGCCACCGGCAATTGGGTCGACAGTCTCGCCCCCTCTTGGTCGCGCCCTTATTTGCGGCTGGCGCGGCTCGACCGTCCGATCGGATCGTGGCTTTTGCTGCTGCCGTGCTGGTGGTCGTCGGCTTTGGCCGCGGTCGCCGCGCATCAAAGATTGCCGAACCTTTGGCATATCGCGCTGTTCTTCGTCGGCGCTTTCGCCATGCGCGGCGCGGGCTGTACCTGGAACGATATTGTCGACCGCGACCTTGACGCCGCCGTCGAGCGGACGCGCTCGCGGCCGATTCCGTCGGGCCAGGTCAGCGTCACCCAAGCCGCGCTGTTTCTGGTCGCCCAATCGTTCGTCGGTTTTTTGGTGCTGATCGCGTTCAACCCATTCACCGTCGCGCTCGGCGTCGCCTCGCTAGCGATCGTCGCGGTTTATCCGTTTATGAAACGCGTCACCTATTGGCCGCAGATCGTGCTCGGGCTTGCTTTCTCCTGGGGCGCGCTGATGGGCTGGGCGGCCGCGTTCGGCCGCCTCGATAGTCCGGCCCTCTTGCTCTATGCCGGATCGATCTCCTGGGTCATCGGCTATGACACGATCTACGCCCATCAGGACCGCGAGGACGACGCCCTGATCGGCATCAAATCCACCGCCTTGCTGTTCGGCCCGCGCACCAAGTCGATGCTCGCTTTGTTCTATGCCGGCGCCGTCATTCTCCTCGGCGCTGCCGGCTTTGGCGGCGGCGGCGGCGTTGTTTTCGCGCTCGGGCTCGTTGCTTTCGCCGCGCACCTGACGTGGCAGATCGTTCGCCTCGACATCGCCGATCCCGATAATTGTCTTGCCGTCTTCAAATCCGACCGCGACGCGGGCCTCATTCTCTTCGCGGGCCTGGTGCTCGACGCGGCGCTTGGGCGGGGTGTCTGACCGCGCGACCCAGATTTGCCGACAATGCACTTCTCAACGGCATCCGATCGGGTCAAGATCGCCAATAATTACTAATAACGATGAGTCTTGTCTGGGGAGCAAACATGACACTGAACATAACGTCCAAGCTCGGCACGGCTGCGCTCGCCGCCTTTTTCATTCATCAGACGCCGTCGCTGGCGCGAGCCGAGGACCGGACACCGGCGGCGCTGACGGGAATTGTCAGCTCGGACGCCGAAGACGCGATGGAAGGCGTCGTCGTCACCGCCCATAAAGACGGGTCGATCGTCTCGGTGAGCGTCACGACCGACGCGCAGGGACGTTACGCGTTCCCCGAAAATCGGCTCGAGCCGGGCCATTACGGCATCGCCGTCCGCGCGGTCGGTTACGATTTGAGCGCGGCGGCAGCCGGCGACGTCGTCGCCGAGAAGACCACGACCGTCGATCTCAAGCTGAAAAAGACGCGCAACCTTGCCGCTCAGCTCAGCAACGCCGAATGGATGATGAGCATTCCCGGCACCGAGGCGCAGAAGGCGATGCTGCTCGACTGCGTGGGTTGCCATACCTTGGAGCGCATCGTGCGCTCGACCCACGACGCCGACGAATGGACGCAAGTCATCACGCGGATGAAAGGCTATGGGGCGGTGAGCCAGCCGATCAAGCCACAGCCGATGCTCGACAGAGACCGCGCCGGCACGCCGGAGCAATACCGCAAAATGGCCGAATATCTCGCCACTATCAATTTGAGCGCGGTCGACCGGTGGGAATACGAGCTTAAGACGTTGCCGCGCCCGACCGGGCGCTCGACGCGCGCCATCGTCACCGAATACGATATCGGGCGTCCGACCAGCCAGCCGCACGACGTCGTGCTCGATAACGGCGGCAACGTCTGGTATTCGGATTTCGGTGAACTCTTTATCTCCAAGTTCGATCCGAAAACGCTCAAGCTCACCGAATATCCCACCAAGAATTTCAAGCCCGGCGCGCCGGTCGGCAATCTAGATTTGGAATTCGACAAAGAAGGCAAGCTCTGGTTCGACACCATGTATCAGGGCGCGCTCGGCACCATCGATCCGAAGACCGGCGAGACCAAGTTTTATCCGTTGGCGCCCGAGTGGAACGACAACCGCGTGCAGCTCAACTTCGTCGGCTTGCGCCACGACGTCGACGGGAAAGTTTGGACCAAGAGCGTCGGCACGCAGGACATTTTCCGGCTCGATCTCGCCTCCGGCAAATGGGAGCGTTTTCACCCGACCGACCAATTGCCGCCCGGCGGCCACTACAGCATGTATCAGGTGATCTCGGATTCGAAGAACAACCTTTGGATGGCCGAGTTCAGCGAGGGCTATCTCGGCACCATCGACGCCAAGACCGGCGCGGTGAAGTGGTTCCCGTTGCCGACAGAACATGCGCGCGCGCGCCGCATGGAGATCGACGATCAGGACCGCATCACGGTGACCGAATATCGCGGCAATAAGGTCGCCGTATTCGACCCCAAGACCGAAAAATTCACCGAATATTCGCTGCCGGCCTTCACGTTTCCCTATCGGGCGCAATTCGACAAGAACGGCGAGATTTGGGCCTCGACCATGTCAACCGACCGCGTCGTGCGGTTCGATCCCAAAACCGGCACGGCGGTGCAATATCTGATGCCGAGCGACACCAATATGCGCACGGTCTTCGTTGATAGTTCGACGACGCCGGTGACGTTCTGGGTCGGCTCGAACCACGACCACCGGCTGGTGAAAGTCGAACCGCTGGATTGATCCAGGGCATGGTCCGGAAAAGTGGAAACCGGTTTTCCGAAAGGATCATGCCTCTTCAAAAACCCAGAGCGGCAATCGATTCAGTTTGAATCGATTCACCTGCCGCGCATCGCGCGCGGTGGAGGGGCCCAAACGCATCAATACGAGTCAGTTCCTGGCGATAATTTCGCGCTCGCCGCGATGCACCAAAGGCGCGGCGGGAAGCGCTGTGGCGCGGCGGCGAAGCAGACGTAACGGGCGCCGTCGCGCGATTGCGCTCCGGCGGCGGCGGCGCCAGGTCGGCGCGTCGACGCGCAGACGGCCGAGTCGCGCGAATGGCTCGCGCAAGGTGCCGTCATCCTCGGCGATCAGAAGCGGCAGGCCGAGCACGCGGCTCCAGCACTGCCATTCGGCCACGATGTCGTCGGGCTCGGACGAGCAAAACAGCGGCAGCGATAGCGCCGGATCGGCGTGCTCCAGCACCACCGCAATCGTTCGCGGCGGCCGGCCGATCTCACCGGACAGCCGGATCGCCACGCCGCGATAGGCGGCGACCGGCAGATTGACGGCCATGCGCATGCCGCGCACCGAACGGCGCAGCACCACGCGATCGCGGTGCAGATCGACGATGCACAGGCGTCCGTCCGCCCCCTCATCGGCGGCCGCAAAACGCACGGGCAACGAGAAGGGGTCGAGCCGCTGCACGGACGGCATCGCGCTTGCGCGATGCGCCGGTGTGCGGCTCGACCCGGCAGCGAACCTGCCGGCTTCCATTTGACGCCTCGAAACTTCCAACTCTCCCCGAGCTGTTGCCGCCCGGTTGGCGCGGACCTTGCCACGAGGCCGTCGCGAACCGCTTAAAAAGCCTGGTTAAAGTCTGGTAGTGAGCGTGCAAGCGCACTGCATGATTGACGACTGGTTGCCGGGCGGCCAACAAAGTGACGCGCTCGCGGCGCGGCGGGTTGAAACCGACGCTCGCGCCGCACATCTTTGTTAGGCTTATCCGGATCTTGACTTCCGCCGATCTCGGGTTGTCTTCTCGGCCGCCTCGGCACCGACCCGCCCGTAAACCAATCGCCAACCACGATGAATGCGCTTTTCGATCAATCCGCCCTCTTGGATCTCGCCGTACAGCTTGTCGACGCCGCACGGAGCGCCGGCGCCGACCAGGCCGATGCCGTAGCGGTGCGCTCGGTGTCGCTCGCCGTCGACGTGCGCGACGGCGCGGTCGAGGAATCGCAGCGCGCCGAAAGCGACGATATCGGTCTTCGCGTTCTCGTCGGCCATCGGCAGGCCGCGGTGTCGACCAACGACCTGAAGTCCGACCGCCTCAGCGCGCTCGCCGAGCGCGCCGTCGCCATGGCGCGCGTCGCGCCCGAAGACGAATTTGCCGGACTTGCCGATCCTGCTTTGCTGGCGCGCACCTTTCCCGATCTCGACCTGCTCGATCGCGAAATGCCGTCGGTCGAGACACTGGAGCGGCGCGCGCGCCTCGCCGAAGCCGCGGCGCTCGGGATTGCCGGAGTCAGCAAATCCGGCGGCGCCTCGGCTTCGGCCGGCATCGGCGGCATGGTGCTGGTTACGAGCCATGGCTTTCGCGGCGTGACCATCGGCTCGCGGCATTCCATATCGATGGCGGCCATCGCCGGCAGCGGCACGGCGATGGAACAAGACTACGACTATTCATCCATGCTCCACGCCGACGATCTCGATAGCGCCGAACAGATCGGGCGCAACGCCGGCGAACGCGCGGTCAAGCGTCTCAATCCGCGCAAGGTCGAAACGCGGCGGGTGCCGGTGGTGTTCGATCCGCGAATTTCCGGTTCGCTGATCGGTCATCTCGCCGGCGCCGCCAACGGCGGCGCCATCGCGCGCAAGACGAGTTTCTTGCGCGAAAAACTCGGCGAGCGGATTTTCAAGAGCGGCATTGCGGTGATCGACGACCCATTACGAAAGCGCGGACTGCGCTCGCGGCCGTTCGACGCCGAGGGCGTCGCCACGCGCAAGCTCAATCTGGTCGAGGACGGCGTGCTGAAAACCTGGCTCCTCGACTGCGCCACCGCGCGCGAGCTCGATCTGCAAACGACCGGCCATGCACAGCGCGGCGTGTCGTCGGTGCCGTCGCCGGGCCCGAGCAATCTCTATCTTGCACCCGGCACGCAAACGCCGAATGAATTGATCGCGGAGATCGCGGACGGCTTTTACGTCACCGACCTAATCGGCATGGGCGTCAATTTGGTGACCGGAGATTACAGCCGCGGCGCCGCCGGCTTTTGGATAGAGAATGGCGAGCTCGGCTATCCTGTGAGCGAGGTCACCATCGCCGGACATCTCGACGACGTGTTCGCAAGCCTTGAGCCAGCGAACGACCTTGCATTCCGCTACGCCACCAACGCGCCGACCTTGCGCGTCGAGGGTCTCACCGTTGCCGGCCATTGAGGCCCCCGCGTGCGCGCAAATATCGGCGCGCGCGGCCGCGCGGCTGGCCGCTGCGGTGCGCGAGGCCGGCGCTCTGGCATTGTCGATGTTTGGAACGCCGATCAGGAATTGGACCAAGGGCGCGTCGGCATCGCCGGTATCCGAAGCCGACATCGCGGTCGACCGGCTGTTGCGCGAGCGTCTGACCGCTGACGGCGAGGGCTTCGCCTGGCTCTCCGAAGAGAGCGCCGATGACGGCTCTCGGCTTGGCGCGCGCCATGTCTGGATCGTCGATCCGATCGATGGTACGCGCGCCTTCATTGCCGGCCTGCCGGACTGGGCGATTTCCGCAGCCTTGATCGAAGACAGCCGGCCGGTCGCCGCATGTCTTTACGCGCCCGCCATGGACGAGTTTTTCACGGCGCGCGCAGGCGGCGGTGCCCAGCTCAACGGCAAACCGATCGCGACGACGCAAGGAAAGGACCTGGAAAATTTGCGGATTGCCGGGCCGAAAAATCTCCTGGAACGGCTCGCGCCCCTTCTGCCGCCATTTGCGACCGTTCCCCGGATACGGTCTTTGGCGTTGCGTCTGGCCCACCTTGCCCAGGGCGCTTACGACGTCGCCTTTGCCGGCGGCAATAGCCACGATTGGGACCTTGCGGCGGCCGATCTTTTGGTGCACGAAGCAGGCGGCGCGCTCACGCCCCTTACGGGCGGAAATGTGGCCTATAATCAGCCCGTGCCACGACACGGGATGCTCGTCGCGGCCGGCCTGGACAGGCACGGGGCGCTCATCGAGCTCATTGGGGATGGACGCCTCGCATTTCGGTAATTGCGAATTGCGCGGATCAGGCGCCGAACGGGGTATTTCGAGGTCAAGGCGGCCGCTGCATTTCGAAAAGCCGGCAGCCGCGACGTTGAGGGGACGCATGCGGCTATGGCGGCAAATCGGTCGCCAGCACTGGGCTAAGGCGACGATCGGAATCGCCGCCGCGGAATATTTGCGTTTTGTCGGACGGACCACGCGCTTCACGCTGGAGCCGGCCGACATTTATGCGCGCGGCGAAGCCGATATGCCGATCATCCTTGCCTTCTGGCACGGGCAGCATCTCTTGGCGCCGGTCGCGCGCAAAGGGGAACACCGCGTTAACATGCTGGTATCGCGCCACCGCGACGGCGAGATCAACGCCATCGCCGCGGCGCGGCTAGGCGTCGGCACGATCCGCGGCTCGGGTAACCACGGCGGCGGTTTCGTGCACAAAGCCGGCGTCGCGGCGTTCCAGGCCATGCTCGATTCGCTCGCCGAAGGCCATTCCATCGCGCTGTCGGCCGACGTGCCGAAAGTAGCGCGCGTCGCCGGTCTCGGCATCATCAAGCTGGCGCAGGCGTCCGGGCGTCCGATCTATCCGAGCGCGATTGCAACGAGCCGGCGCGTCGTGCTCAACAATTGGGATTGCACCACGATCAATTTGCCGTTCGGCCGGGGCGCCGGCGTTGCCGCGGAGCCGTTGACGGTGCCGCGAGACGCCGACGATAGCGCGCTTGAAACGGCTCGGCGTCTTCTCGAGGACCGCCTAAACGCGGCGACGCGGCGCGCCTACGAGATCGTCGATCGCGCGCCAAGCGGAGCTTAGCGTGGCCAAACGCCTGCCGCTCGCGTTGCATCTGTATCAATCGGCCTGCTCGCTCGGGTCGCCGATCGCAACGCGGGTGCTGACGCGACGCCTCAAACGCGGCAAGGAGCATCCCGAGCGTTTGTCGGAACGGCTTGGCCAAGCGAGTCTCGAACGACCGCAAGGTCAGCTTATTTGGGTGCATGCCGCGAGCGTCGGCGAAATGCTCGCCGTCGTTTCGCTGATCCAGCGGCTGCGCGCGCAGGGTTTCGCCGTGCTGGTGACGTCGGGCACGGTGACCTCCGCCGCACTTGCCGAACAGCGCCTACCCGAGGGCGTGATGCATCAGTTCATTCCGCTGGACGGACCGCGTTTCGTGCAGCGCTTCCTCGACCATTGGCGGCCCGGCCTCGCGCTGTTCGTCGAATCCGACCTGTGGCCCAATCTCATTTGTTCGTCGGCGATGCGCCGGATTCCCATGATCGTGGTCAACGGCAGGCTGTCGGAACGCTCGTTCAGCCGTTGGCGCAAGGTCCCCCGCGTGATCGCAGCGTTGCTCGATCGCTTCGATCTGTGTTTGGCGCAGTCGACTGCCGACGCCGAACGCTATGCCAAGCTCGGCGCGCCGCGAGTCATCGCGACCGGCAATCTCAAGCTCGACGTGCCGGCGCCGCCGGCCGACCAGAAAGCCTTACAGCAGCTAAAACAGATCGTCGGCAAGCGCCCGGTAGTCGTGGCCGCGTCGACCCATCCGGGCGAAGAGGCGGCCGTCATCGCCGCGCACCGGCAGCTGCGCGCGAAATTTCCTTCGCTATTGACAATCATCGTGCCGCGCCACCCGTCGCGCGGCGAAAGCATTGCCGAAATCGCGAAGGGCGCCGGCCTTGCGGCTGCGCTGCGTTCACACCGCAAGCAGCCCATGCCGGATATCGGCGTCTACGTCGCCGACACGCTAGGGGAGCTTGGCCTTATCTACCGGCTCGCACCGATCGTATTCATGGGCGGCTCGCTCGCGCGCCATGGCGGGCAAAATCCAATCGAGGCGGTAAGGCTCGGCGCCGCCGTGCTGCACGGCCCGCATGTCTGGAACTTCGCCGAGATCTACGCGACGCTCGATGCCGCGCACGGCGCCATCGAGGTACCGGACGAGGCGATGCTGGCCGTGCGCCTTGCTGCCTGGCTTACCGATCCGGCGGCGCGGCGCGCCGCCGCCGATGCCGCGACCGCGACAGTGACGGAGCTTGGTGGCGCGCTCGAACGCACCTTGGCCGCCCTCGACCCCTATCTGATGCAGCTTCATCTTGAGGAAAAAGCCTCGTGATGGAACCGGGGTTCATGCAGTGATGCGCGAACCGGCCTTTTGGTGGCGACCACGGACGGGCGCGCTGTTGACGCCCTTGGGCGCCATCTACGGTGCCGTCGCGGCGCTGCGGATGCGGTCGCCGGGCAACAACGTTGGCGTGCCGGTTATTTGTGTCGGCAATTTTACCGTCGGCGGCGCCGGCAAGACGCCGGCGGCGATGGTGGTGGCGCAAATTCTTCATGCCGCCCACGAGCGCCCATTTTTCTTGAGCCGCGGCTATGGCGGCCGACTCGCCGGCCCCATTCGCGTCAATCCGGCGCTGCATCGCGCCGCCGATATCGGCGACGAGCCGATGCTGCTGGCGCGGCTTGCTCCGACCATCGTCGCGCGCGACCGGGTTGCGGGCGCGAAATTCGCACGCTTCGCAGGCGCCAGCGTCATCGTGATGGACGACGGTTTTCAGAATCCATGGCTCGCCAAGGATCTGGCAATCCTGCTCATCGACGGTCGCCGCGGCATCGGCAACGGCCACATTATTCCGGCCGGGCCGATGCGCGCGCCGCTTGGGTTGCAGCTCGATCGCGCGCGGGCTCTCATTGTCGTTGGGACGCCGGAACGCGCCCGCGCCGTGCTCGATCGCGCAAGCCGGCGCGGTATTTCGGTTTTCCATGCCCGGCTCGAACCCGATCGCGCGGTTCTGGCCGCCATCGGCCGGCGAAAAGTGCTGGCCTTCGCCGGCATCGCCGACCCGGAAAAATTTTTCGAAACCCTTACCGCGGCCGGGATCGAGATCGCCGACCGCGCGGGTTTCCCCGACCATCATCGCTACAGCGCCGCGCAAGCACAGGATTTGATTGCGCGCGCTCAAGCCGAGAATCTGATGCTGGTCACGACCGAAAAAGACCAAATGCGGCTGTCCGGCGAGCCGCGGCTTGAGCGGCTCGCGGTGCGCGCCAGCGCGTTGCCGGTAAAGCTCGTGATCGAGGAGGAAGATCAACTGCGACAGATGGTGCTCAGCGTCGTTGCCAAAGACAGTCCAAGCCTCGTTCCCGAACGCCAAAGCCCGGAGTGAGCAATCAATCTTTCCGTCCGTAACGCGAACCCATGCGCTGCAATACCGCCTCGGGCGTGGCGTAGGCCTCCTGCAGATCGACGCTCCAATAGCGAAGCTCCTCGAGCGGAATAGATACGCCGGTCACGGCACAGCGCACGAACGTTCCCGGCCGCACGACGCGAAAATCGCCGTCGAGATATTTGACTTCGGCTTCCCCCGGCATGGGCGTGGGACGATCCGTACGATTGAGCAACCTCTCCTCCAAGCCATTCATCGACAAAGCGGCGCCTGACCGGCCCGCAACATAATGCTTGAGCCGCCGGGGCACCAGCTTGCGATCGCGAAACACCCTATGCCAATGCCCCTGCGCCAATGCACCTGAGCCAATGCCCCTGCGCGACACCCCTGTGGCATGATAGTTTTCGGGTGGAGAGCTGCGAAAATATGGCTTTGCGCGTATTCGCCTTTGCACTGGCCGCCGCCCTGACCTCCTCGGTGGCGATTGCCGCCCCCGAGCCGGTCGAAATTCCGGACGGCGATTTGACGCTGCACGCGACGCTCTATCGCCCAGACGGACCGGGGCCCTTCCCGGCCGTGGTCGCGTTGCATGATTGCGGCGGCCTCAAGCAGCGCCCGAACACCGAGGCTCAGCTCTATTCGGTCTGGGCGAATAAGCTCGTCGCCGATGGCTTCGTGGTGCTGTTTCCGGATTCATTCGGATCGAGAGGCCTCGGCTCGCAATGCCGGGAACGGCATCGCACCGTTCACGCCTGGCGCGAGCGCGTCGCCGACGCCAATGCCGCACGGTTCTGGCTGCAGGCACAGAGTTACGTTCGCGCCGATCGTGTTTCGCTTCTGGGCTGGTCGAACGGCGCGGCAGCCGTATTGTGGACTATTCGGCTGATCGCGCCCCCGCGCCCCGAGGCCGCCGACTTCCGCTCGGCGGTCGCCCTTTATCCGAGCTGCCGGCGCCTGCAGGAGGCCGCCTGGAGCGCGCGCGTTCCCACCCTGATCCTCATCGGCGCCGAAGACGATTGGACGCCTGCCGCGGCCTGCCAGCAAATGGTCGCCGGCGCACGGGGCCGCAGTGCGCGCGTCCAAATCGTCGTCTATCCGGACGCGCATCATGAATTCGACCGTGCCAATTCCCCGATCAGACTGCGTACCGGCCTCGTCAATACCGTCGATCCATCCGGCATAGCCCACGGCGGCACCAATCCGGCGGCCCGCAACGACGCCTTCGCGCGCGTCCCGCAATGGCTGGCGCGATAAAATAAGCGCTGCGATTTTCATCGACTCGACCATCGTTTTCCGCTGAACCGCGCGTGTAGACCGGGACAAATTCAAAACAAATCGCCCTGGCCGGAGCCACCCGGCGCGCGGGTGCGAGGCTTGCCAGCGGGAGCGGCCGGCCGCGCCGCGGCGGCGGGATCGGCTTCGGCGCGCGCACCGACGCGACCGTCGGAAAATTCGATTTCAAGCGCCATGCCCGCGGTAATCGCCGCGGCTGTACGCAGCGGCCGGCCCCTGACGTCGCGCACGAGCGCAAAGCCGCGCGCCAACACGCCGCGATAGGAGAACGCCGCGAGAAGTTCGCCGCCGCGCGCCGCGCGCGATTGGCGGACCGCAATGATCTGTCCGACGGCGCGCCTAATGCGTTCGCCGAAAGCTCGAACGCGTTCGCGCTGTTGCCCGATACGCGTGCGATGGATAGCGGCATTGGCGACGATGCCGGCCCGCAGCCGCAGCGACAGGCCTGCGTAGCGCTCGCGCCGCCGTTCGACATTGGCGCTCAGCAAATGCGCGTTCAAACGTCCGGCGATGCGCGAGAAATCGACATGATGGACATGGGCATTGGTCCGCAGCCCGCGACGCAAGCCCGCCGCGGCGTGATCGAGGCGCTGGCACGGTAGCGCCAACAGTTCGTCGGCTTTGGGTAGCGCACGGATGGCAGAGCGTAATTCGGCCCGACGAGCCTCCTGCTTGCGCTGCCAAGAGGACAGCGCGCGGCGCGCCAGCGAATCGACGTCGAGCAGGAGTTCGGCCCGCACCGGGACCGCCATTTCGGCGGCCGCTGTCGGCGTCGGCGCACGGCGGTCGGCGGCAAAATCGATGAGCGTGATGTCGGTCTCGTGGCCGACGGCGGAAATGAGCGGGATCAGGCTCGCGGCCGCGGCGCGAACCACGATCTCCTCGTTGAACGACCACAGGTCCTCGAGCGAGCCACCGCCGCGGGCCACGATGATCAGGTCGGGCCGCGGCGGCAACAAAGCCGTCGCGAATTCCGACAGCGCATTGAAGCCTTCGATCGCCGCGGCGACCTCGGCCGCGGAGCCTTCGCCCTGCACCTTAACCGGCCAGAGCACGACGCGCCGCGGAAACCGGTCGGCGAGCCGATGCAAAATGTCGCGGATGACCGCGCCGCTTGGCGAAGTGACGACGCCGATCAGCGCGGGCAGAAAAGGCAGGAGCTGCTTTCTTGCCTCGTCGAACAACCCTTCCGCGCGGAGTTTTTGCTTACGCTCTGCCAAAAGCGCCATCAGCGCGCCGATGCCGGCCGGCTCCAGCGTGTCGACGACGATTTGATACTGCGAACGTCCCGGATAGGTCGTAAGCCTGCCGGTGATGACGACTTCGAGCCCGGCTTCGAGCTTGAACCTGATGCGCGCCGCCGTGCTGCGCCAGATCACGCCAGCGATGGAAGCGCGATCGTCCTTCAAATCGAGATAGACGTGACCGTTGCCGTGATAGCTGACCTTGCCGAGTTCGCCGCGCACGCGCACGTAACCGTATGACTCTTCGATGGTGCGTTTGAGCGCCATCGAGAGTTCGGAAACGGTCAGTTCCGGCACGTTGAGACGCGGTTCTTCCATCGTGTCGGGCGGCAGAGCCGCAGGTTGACGAGTCGGTGAACTCCGTGGCGATTAGTGCGGTCCAAGACGTGCGCCGGTCAAGCCCTGCTGATCCGGTCGGCTAAAGGGTTCCGATCCATGAACATTCTGCTCCTCGGCTCGGGCGGGCGCGAACACGCGTTGGCGTGGAAGATGGCGGCAAGCCCTCTCGTCAACCGCCTTTACTGCGCGCCGGGCAATGCCGGCATTGCGCAGGAGGCCGAATGTATCGCGCTGGATTTGGGCGATCATGGCGGCATCGTCGCATTTTGTCGCAACAACAAGATCGATCTGGTCGTGGTGGGACCGGAAGCGCCGCTTTGCGCCGGCATCGTCGACGATCTCGAAGAAGCAGGCATCAAGGCCTTCGGACCGAGCCGCGCCGCGGCGCGGTTGGAAGGCTCCAAGGGCTTCACCAAGGATCTTTGCCGGGCCAATGCGATCCCGACCGCATCCTATGCCCGTTTCCGCGCCGCGCCGGACGCCAAGGCCTATATCCGCGCCCGCGGCGCGCCGATCGTCGTGAAGGCCGACGGGCTGGCCGCCGGCAAAGGCGTCGTCGTGGCGCAGAGCGTGGCGGAAGCCGAAGCGGCCATCGACACGATCTTCGGCGGCGGTTTGGGCGAGGCCGGTGGCGAAGTCGTGATCGAGGAATTTCTTGACGGCGAAGAGGCGTCGTTCTTTGCGCTGTGCGACGGCGACACCGCAATTCCTCTTGCGACGGCGCAGGATCACAAGCGGGCATTCGATGGCGACAAGGGCCCCAATACCGGAGGCATGGGCGCCTATTCGCCGGCGCCGAACATCGATGCCGCCATGAGCAACCGGATCATGGACGAAATTATTACGCCGACGGTGCGGGCGATGAAGGCGATGGGCGCGCCATATAAGGGCGTCCTCTATGCCGGGTTGATGATGACGCGGGAGGGACCGAAGCTCATCGAATATAATGCGCGGTTCGGCGATCCGGAAACGCAAGCGTTGATGCCGCGGCTGATGTCCGATCTCGTGCCGGCGCTGTTGGCGAGCCGCGACGGCATGCTCAAGACGTTCGACCTGCGCTGGTACGACGAGCCGGCGCTCACGGTAGTGATGGCGGCAAAGGGCTATCCGGGCCATTATGCGCGCGGCACCGTCATCGAAGGCCTCGACGAGGCGGCGGCGGTCGAAGGCGTGGAAATCTTCCACGCCGGCACTAAGGCTGACGGCGGCCGCATCGTCGCCAATGGCGGGCGCGTGCTCAACGTCTCGGCGATCGGCAAGACCGTGCGCGAAGCACAGGCCCGCGCCTATAAGGCCGTCTCGCGCATCCGTTGGCCGGAAGGATTTTACCGCCACGACATCGGCTGGCGAGCGGTGGAACGGGAAGGACGCGCATAATGGCCGACCTCGCGGATCTTTATCCCGGCTACGCTTCGCGATGGATCGACACGTCGGGCGGAAACATCTTCGCTCGCGTGAGCGAAAGCGGCCGGCCTGCGCTTCTCTTTCTTCACGGCCATCCGCAGAGCAACGTCATGTGGCATCGCGTGGCGCCGGCGCTTGCCGAACGTTTCACGCTGGTGATCGCGGACCTTCCCGGTTACGGCTGGTCGGCGGCGCCGCGAGAACAAGCCGACCACTCCCCTTACACCAAGCGCGCAATGGCGCGCGCGATGGCCGAGGCGATGGAGGCGCTCGGCTTTGTTCGCTTTCGCCTTGCCGGGCACGATCGCGGCGGACGCGTCGGTTACCGCCTCGCGCTTGACCATCCCGGCCGCCTCGAACAACTCGCCGTGCTCGACATCGTGACGACCTGGGACATGTGGCACCGCATGGATGCGCGGCTTGCGTCACGCGCCTGGCACTGGACCTTCTTGGCGCTGCCGGAGCCATTTCCCGAAACATTGATCGGCCATGATCCGAAGTTCTTTTTCGATTCCCGCGCCGCGGCGGGCGCACAAGCAAAGAACGTTGCTATTTTCGATCCCCGCGCCTTGGCGCACTATCACGCCGCCTATGAGGATCCAACCCGCATTCACGCCATGTGCGAAGACTACCGCGCCGGCCGCACCACCGATCTCGAACACGACGAGGCCGACCGCGCCGCCGGAAAGAAAATCACTTGTCCGATGCTGGCACTATGGGGAACCAACGGGCTTACGGCCAACGCCGGAATCGATACGCTCGCCTGCTGGCGGGATTGGGCCTCGAATTTACGCGGCTTCGCGATCGAGAGCGGCCATTATTTGCCCGAAGAAAATCCGGCCGCCACTGCGACAGCCCTGCTGGATTTCTTCGGCGGAAAAGTATGACGGCGAGCGAGCGACAAAGTGCCTATTCCGGCACGCGCGAGGTCGCCGAGCGGCTGCGGTTCGATACCAGGCGCCTTGAAAGCTACCTGTCGGCGCAACTGCCGGATTTTGCCGGCCCGATCGTCGCCAGTCAGTTCAAGGGCGGTCAATCCAATCCGACCTATCTCATCGAGACGCGGCTACGCCGTTACGTGCTGCGCAGAAAGCCGCCCGGCAAGCTTTTGCCTTCCGCGCATGCGGTCGATCGCGAATTCCGCGTCATCAGCGCGCTCCACGCGCAGCGATTTCCGGTCGCGGAGCCGCTGCTCTATTGCGCCGACGAGAACATCGTCGGCACGGCCTTCTTCGTCATGGCTTTCGTCGACGGCCGCGTTTTTTGGGAGCCCCAAATGCCGCATTCGCATCCGGCGGAACGCGCCCAAGTCTATGACGCGATGAACACGACGCTCGCCCGGCTGCACACATTCGATCCCGCGGCAATCGGGCTTGCCGACTACGGCCGAGGCGAGAATTACGTGGCGCGGCAGGTGGAACGCTGGTCGAAACAATATCGCGCCTCCGAGACCGAGCCGATCGAAGATATGGAACGCCTGATCGCCTGGCTCCCCGTGCATCTGCCGCCCGCACAGACGCCGCGCCTGGTGCATGGCGATTACCGCCTCGACAACATGATCGTCGCCGCGAATGCGCCCACGATTCTCGCCGTGCTCGATTGGGAACTATCGACGCTCGGCGATCCGCTTGCGGATTTCGCCTATCATCTGATGCAGTGGCACATGCCGCATTCGGATGCCGGCACGGGCTCGCTCATCGGCTTCGACCTCGCTGCGCTCGGCATTCCAGCGCTCGACGCCTATGTCGACGCCTATATCGCGCGCACCGGGCTCGATCCAAGGCCGCATTTGCCGGTTTATTTCGCCTATAATTTTTTTCGTCTCGCCGCGATCATGCAAGGCATCGCCGGACGAGTCCGCGACGGCACGGCAACCAGCGCGCTCGCGGCGAACAAGGCGGCTTTGGTGCGACCGCTCGCCGCGAAGGCGTTCGAATTCGCCCGCCAGGCCGGCGCATGAAAACCTTCGCGCTCGCGCTCGGCAGCGGCGGCGCGCGCGGCCTTGCGCATATCGCCGTCATCGAAACGCTCGACGAGATGAGAATAAAGCCTGCGGCGATCGCCGGCACCTCGCTCGGCGCGCTTATCGGCGCCGGCTATGCCGCGGGCATGCGCGGCAAGGATATCCGCCATCATGTCATCCGCATCGCCCACGATCCGCGCGAAACCACCCGCCGGCTTCTGCAGGCGCGCGCAGGAAAGCTGACCGACTTGTTGTCCGGCGATTTCAGCCAGGCGGCGCAGATGGATGCCGAGAAGTTCTGCGCGCAATTTCTGCCCGACGCCATTCCTGAGGACTTTTCAGCGCTTGACATTCCGCTCACCGTGATGACGACGGACCTGCATCGCCGGCAGGAACTCGCATTCTCTTCGGGACCGTTGCGTCCGGCGCTCGCGGCTTCGATCGCCTTTCCCGGATTGTTTCGGCCAGTCAGCCTCGAAGGCCGCATCCTTGTCGACGGCGGCGCGACCAATCCTTTGCCGTTCGATCAACTATCCGGTCACGCCGATGTCGTCGTCGCGGTCGACGTGTTCGGGACGCCGACGGCAGAACGTAGCGACATCCCCGGCGCCTGGGAAAGCGTTTTCACCACGATCCTGATCATGGGTTCGACGATCGTCGCCGGCAAACACAGGCATGCCGCGCCCGATATCGTCTTCTGGCCCAATGTCGCGATCTTCCGTACGCTCGATTTCTACCAGGCAAGCGCGATCATTCGCGCTGCCGAAACGATGAAGGCCGAAATCCGCGAGAAACTCGGCAAGCTGCTCAGCGCCGTTCCTTGAAGAATTTCTTGAGCAAATCTTCCGCCGCCTCCGCCGCCAGCCCGCCATAGACTTCCGGGCGATGGTGACAGCTTGGCGAGGCGAAAAACTTCACGCCATTATCCACCGCGCCGCCTTTGGGATCGGCGGCGCCGTAATAAAGCCGACGGATACGGGCGAACGATAAGGCTCCGGCACACATCGCGCAGGGCTCGAGCGTGACGTAAAGATCGCAATCTTCGAGCCGCTCGGAGCCGAGGAGCCGCGCGGCGTGACGGATGACGACGATTTCGGCATGCGCGGTCGGGTCGTGCTCGGTCAGCGTGCGGTTGCCGCCGCGCGCGATCACCGCGCCGCCGCGCACCAGAACGCAGCCGATCGGCACCTCGCCCCGTTCGCCGGCAAGCCGCGCCTCCTGCAAGGCCAGCTCCATGAACGACGGCTCCATGAATGACGGCATTGAATTCGTCCAATCCCGATTTGCACCGGTGCTCGGCCGGCCCTACCACGCTTGTGCCGGACGGCCGTGCCCTTATACACCTGCGCTGACAAAGGCGGCGGCCCGAACAACGAACGGTGAGAACGAACGGCGACGATGCAGAGCCAGCCCGTAAATCCCAAATCCGGCGAGCGGATTGCCAAGGTGATCGCCCGCGCCGGGCTTGCCTCGCGCCGCGAGGCGGAGGAATGGATCGCCGCCGGCCGCATTGCCGTCAATGGGGCGGTGATCGGCTCGCCCGCGCTAAACGTCACCGCCCGCGATCGCATCAGCGTCGATGGCGAACCCCTGCCCGCGCGCGAGCGCACGCGCCTGTTCCTCTACCACAAGCCGCGCGGGCTGATGACGACGCACGCCGACCCACAAGGCCGGCCGACGATTTTCGAAAGCTTGCCGCGCGATCTGCCGCGCCTGATTAGCGTCGGCCGGCTCGATTTCAATACCGAGGGCCTGTTGCTTCTCACCAATGACGGCGCGCTGGCGCGCGTGTTGGAATTGCCGGCGACCGGCTGGCTGCGGCGCTACCGCGTGCGCGCACATGGATCGATCGCGCAAGCGCGCCTCGATGAATTGCGCGCCGGCATAACGATCAGCGGCATCCATTATGGTCCCATCGAAGCGTCGCTCGATCGCGTGCAAGGCAGCAACGTTTGGCTCAGTCTCGCCATTCGCGAAGGCAAAAACCGCGAGGTGCGCAATGTGCTGAGCCATCTCGGCCTGACGGTTACCCGGCTCATCCGCGTCTCGTTCGGCCCGTTCCAGCTCGGCGAGCTCGCCGAAGGCGCGATCGAAGAAGTCCGTACGCGCGTCTTACGCGAACAGCTCGGCGAAAAGCTCGTCAGGCTTTGCGGTGCGGATTTTTCCGCGGCGCGCGCGCCGCCCCGCCCATCGCGCGAGCGCGACGATGCGCAGCAGCGCGCAGCGCCGCCAAGGCCGACTCCCAAGCCGGCAAACGGAAAACCCAAAAAACGCAATTCCTCCGCGCATGCCTGGCGCGCGCATGAGGAAGACCGTCCGGCCAAAAAGCTGCGTCGCATATTTCGCGGCTCCCGCCGCGATAAGCCGGAGCGCCAGCCTCCGGCCGGCGAAGCCCGCGCCGAGGTCCTGACCGACCGCAAGGGCAGGCCCGTCGCGGTCGAACGCTACGGCCGGCCGGCGGTGTCGCAAGCGCCGCGGCAAGACTGGTCTCGAACGGACGAGCCTCGCCTTCACCGCAAGCGCGCACCACGCCACCGCCGCGCGCCGGATCGCGCCGCTGGTCCAAGGGCCCAACGACCAAATCCCGGACGACCAAGTCCGCCGCGGCCGCGAGGCGGGCGCTGATGCGTGTCGTCGGCGGACGCTTGCGCGGGCACGCGCTGGCCGGTCCGAAATCGAAAGCGATCCGTCCCACTGCCGACCGGCTCCGCGAGTCGCTTTTCAACATTCTGGTGCACGCTTACGGAAATCCGATCGAAGGAGCGCGCGTGCTCGACCTGTTCGCCGGCACCGGCGCGCTCGGCATCGAGGCGCTGTCGCGGGGCGCCGCCTTCGCGCTGTTCGTCGATGCAAGCGCGGAAGCGCGCGCGCTCATCCGCGAAAACGTCGCAGCGCTCGGACTCGGCGGCGTCAGCCGCATTTTCCGCCGTGACGCAACGAAGCTCGGCACTGCTCATCCGGTCGCACCGTTCTCGCTTGGCTTTGCCGATCCGCCCTATGGGCGCAATCTTGCTGCCGCAGCGCTCGCCGCGGCGCGCGATGGCGGCTGGTTGGCGCCTGATGCTTTGGTCGTGATCGAGGAAGCCGCCAAATCGGGTTTTGCCGCGCCGGAAGGCTTTTCGGAGCTCGAACGGCGCGTCTACGACGATACGGAATTGATTATCTGCCGGTTTGCCGGACGCTGATCCGCACGGCGGGGCTAACTTCGAACAAGCGCGACTGCCAGGGCGCAATCGTTTCAAGTTGGATCGATTGCGGCTCTAGATATTTGATTGGGCATGATCTTTTCGGAAAACCGGTTCCCGCTTTTTCGGATCATGCCCTAGCGCCTGCCGAACAGCCGTTCGATGTCGGCAAGTTTCAATTCGACATAGGTCGGCCGACCGTGATTGCACTGGCCCGAATTCGGCGTCGCCTCCATCTCGCGAAGGAGCGCGTTCATCTCCTCCGCCTTGAGCCGGCGGCCGGCGCGCACCGAGCCGTGACAGGCCATCGAGGAAGCAACGTGCATCAGGCGCCGCTCGAGCGGCAGCGTCTCGTCCCATTCGCCGAGATGCTCGGCGAGATCGCGCACCAGCGCGGCCCCGTCGATCTCCCCGAGGAGCGACGGCGTTTCACGCAGTGCCACCGCGCCGGGACCGAACGCCTCCAAGACGAGGCCATAGCGCGAAAGTTCGGTGGCGCGCGCGACGAGCCGTTCGACGTCGGCCTCGCCGAGCTCGACGATTTCTGGAATGAGAAGGATCTGCCTGGCCACGCCGGCCTTGTCGATCGCGGCCTTGAGCCGCTCGTAAACGATGCGCTCATGCGCGGCATGCTGATCGATGATGACGAGCCCGTCGCGCGTCTGCGCCACGATATAGGTCTCGTGGATTTGGGCGCGCGCCGCGCCAAGCGGGTGATCGAGAGGTTCGTCCGGCGGCGCTTCGCCTACAGCCCGATCGCCAGAGGCGGTGTCCAAATCGGCGCGTAACTCGGCGGCCGGAGCGCCGACGTCGAAAGCCGGTTGCGCCGCCTCGGCAAAACCGCCGGGCGGTGGCGCAAAGGGCCGCCCCAAAACGCGCATGCGCATGGCCGAGCGCCGCCAGGCATCGCCGCGGCTCGCCGGCAAGGATGCGGTGCGGAACGCGGCGAGGGTCGCGGCGCCGCCGGTCGTCGCCGCGCGGGTGGCGTGGCGCGATAATGCCGTTTTGAGCGCGTGCACGATTAGCGCGCGGACCAATCCGGCATTGCGGAAGCGTACCTCGGCCTTGGCGGGATGAACGTTGACGTCAACCTCGCGCGGCGGCAGCGAAACGAACAACGCGACCAAGGGATGACGGTCGCGCGGCAGATAATCGGCATAGGCCGCGCGGATTGCGCCGATCAAAAGCTTGTCGCGGACCGGACGGCCGTTGACGAAGAGATATTGGCCGAGCGAATTGGCGCGGGTCAAAGTCGGCAGCGCGGCAAAGCCTTCGATCGTCACGCCCTCGCGTTCCGCCAAAAGCTCGACGGCGTTGGCGCGGAAATCGGTGCCGAGCACATCGCCGAGCCGCGCGAGACGGCCGGCGGCGCCCGGCAAGGCGGCGGCAAAACTGAACGGCGCGCGCTCCTCGCCGGTGAGTGTGAACGCCACATCCGGTCGGCTCATGGCGAGCCGGCGGACCATTTCGCGCACGGCTTCGTCCTCGGTGCGGTCGAGTTTGAGGAATTTCAAGCGGGCCGGCGTCACATAAAAGAGATCACGCACCTCGACGCGCGTGCCCTGCCCGAGCGCCGCCGGTTTGACGTCGGATTTGATTCCGGCATCGACCTCGATCGACCAGGCATGCGGCTCGCCGGCGTGGCGAGTGACGATCGAAAGCCGTGCCACCGCGCCGACCGATGGCAAGGCTTCGCCGCGAAACCCCAACGTGCGGATTAAAACGAGATCGTCGTCGGGAAGCTTCGATGTGGCGTGCCGCTCGACCGCAAGCGTCAGATCGGCGCGCGTCATGCCCTCGCCGTCGTCGGTGACGCGAATGAGCCGGCGGCCGCCGCCATCGGTGACAATGTCGATGCGGCGCGCACCGGCATCGAGCGCGTTTTCCACAAGTTCCTTGACCACGCTCGCCGGCCGTTCGACCACCTCGCCGGCGGCGATGCGATTGACGACGGCTTCGCTGAGTTGCCGGATGGGCATAATCGAAGGCCTGGATCGCGATTCGGCGTCCACGGTAGCCTGGATTGGGCATTCCGCCTACGCTGGCCTAGCCGACAGAACGGGCTTTGCACCGCTGCAACGCGCCTGGCAGGAAAGCGTGACAGGAAGGCGGCAGCGGGATTTAAGTAAGAATCCAGCGAAAAAAATTGGACTGAATATCGTGGAGTCGATGATGGGCCGGTACTTGCCTGGGGCGATCCTCGCCGTCTTCGGCATCCTCGTCTACGTCATCGGCTGCGCGCTGTTCGTGGCGCACCGCCGGCAACGTGCGCAAGGGACGCCAGAAGGATCGCAAGGGGCGCCAAGCAAATCGTTCTTTGTCTATGCCATCATCATGATGGTTCTCGGCATCGCCGCCCTTGGCGGCGGCTTGGTTGCGCTGGAGAGCGCGCAATATAGCGCGTTGGGACAATGAGACTTTGACACAGTGAGTCTTTGTGAAGCGCGACCTGAAACAGTGAGCCGTCCCAATCGGTTTAATCGAAGGCCGGCTTGGCGCGCCGCAGCCGCTTGATCCCGGCACGGCGCTTTTTGCCTTCGATGCGGCGCTCGCGCGACGCCGCCGTGGGCTTGGTCGGCCGCCGCCTCACCGGAGGTCGCGCCGCGCGGCGAACAAGATCGATGAGACGATCGAGCGCATCCTGCCGATTGCGCATTTGCGTCCGATGCCGCTGCGCCGTGATGATAATGACTCCGTCGCGTGTCAATCGCGAACCGGCCAGGCTTTCCAACCTCGTGCGCACGTCCGCCGGCAGCGACGGCGAATGGCGTGCGTCGAAGCGAAGCTGGACCGCGCTCGCAACCTTGTTGACGTTCTGTCCACCCGGTCCCGAGGCGCGAATGAATTCCTCGGCGATTTCGCGCTCGTCGAGCGTGATGGTCGGGCTTATGCGGATCATGGTGAAAGCGTAGCCTGGATCACGCTCCGGTTAAATCCGAACAAGGGCATGATCCGGAAAAAGCCTGCCCCGGACTTGATCCGGGGTGGAGACCCGCTTTCCGAAAAGATCACGCCCCATCAAAATCGGAGCGGCAATCGATTCAGCTTCAAGCGATTACGCGCGCCGCCCGCCTCCCGTGAAAGGCGAGCCTAACCCAAACGGACGTGAATGGCCGGACCGCCCGTCGGCGGACGCAAAGTCGCACGCCTTTCATTGGCCTTGCGGCGGAACAGGGAAAGGCTGAACATCCTCGCCAAGCCATCAATAATCGGCGTGTCCGAACAAAAACATGAAGCGCCGCAGGGGAGGATAAAATGATTTTTGCCCGTGCGTTTTCGGCCGCTTTTGTTGTCGCAGCCACTTTGGCGGCAGTCCCCGCCTCGGCGCAGACCTATCCCGATCGGCCCGTCACCATGATCGTGGCGTTCCCGCCCGGTGGCGCCGATGACGCCACCGCGCGCATCATCCAGGACGCCATGCAGAAGGCGCTCGGCCAACCTATCGTGATCGAAAATATCGGCGGCGCCGGCGGGATGATTGCGGCCGCCAAGGCCGCCCGCGCCGAGCCTGACGGCTACACCATCATCCTGCACCAGGATGCGCTGGCCGCGGGCATGACGCTTTATCCGGATCGCACGTTCGACGCAGAGAAGGATTTTGTCCCCATCGGCCTCGTCAATACCACCACGAATACGCTCGCCGGCCGCCCGACGCTGCCGGCGAACAATTTCGACGAGCTGTTGCGCTGGATGAAAACGTCGAACCAGACAATCAAGGTTGGACATCCCGGCGTTGGCTCCTTCGGTCATCTCGCCGAGGTGTTGATCTTCCAGGAACTGGGCGTCAAGGTCACTCAAGTCCCCTATCGTGGCGCAGGTCCGGCGCTCGTCGACCTGTTGGCCGGGCAAGTGGATTTAGGGCCGATATCGGCCGTGGTCGCCGGGCCGCTCGTCAAGTCCGGCAAGCTCAAAGCCTACGCGCTGATCGGCCGCAAGCGATTCGCCGCCCTGCCGGAGCTGAAGACGATGGGTGAGCTCGGCTACAAAAAGCTCGATGTGGATTTTTGGCACATGCTGCTGGCGCCGGCCGGGACGCCGCGCCCGATCATCGACAAACTCAACAGCGCGCTGCGCGTCGCGCTCGCGGATCCCAAAGTGCGGCAAACCTATGCCGACGGCGGGATGGGCGAATACCCGCCCGAGGAAGAGACGCCCGAAGCGGCGGGTGCGCTGCTCAAACGCGAGATCGAGCTTTGGGGCGACGTGATCCGTGCCAACCACATCGCGGCCCGCTGATCGGCACGACGGACTGCCGACCGGCCGCGGCTAATCACCACCGATGCCCTAGTTCGCCGTGCTGGCGGCGACGCCGTGGGGTTTGCCGACCACGGTAACCAGCAAACCTTTATCGAGCAGCCGTTTGGCCACGCGCTGCGCGTCCGCGAGCGTCACGGCATTGATCATCTCGGGGCGCTTGGTGAAATAATCGGTGCCGAGGTCGTCGAGCTGCAATTGCACCATGAAGGCGGCGATCTTGACCGACGTATCGAGATTGAGCGCAAACGAACTATTGAGATAATTCTTGGCCTCGGCGAGTTCCGCCGCGGTGGGGCCGGTATCGGCGAGCCGGCGGATTTCGTTTTCGATGAGATCGACGGTCTCGCCGGCCCGGTCGGCGCGCGTCGCGGTACCGCCGATAAACAGCGCCGCGTGATCGAGCCACACCAGGCTATCCGACACGGAATAGGCAAGCCCGCGCTTTTCGCGGACTTCCCGATAGAGCCGCGAATCCGACGAACCGTCGCCGAGAATATGATTGACGAGATAAGCCGCCATGAAGTCGGGATCGCTGCGCGCAATTCCGGGCCCGCCGAAATCGACGACGGTCTGTGGCACGTCGAGGCTTACGTCGATGCGGCGTCCAAGCCCCTGGGGTACGGCGTTTGCAACCGGCATCAAATCGGGCATTTCCGGCAGTGCGCCGAATACGCGATCGAGCAGCGGCTTTAGCGTCTCGGCATCGATGTCGCCGACCACGGCGATCTTAAGGTTCCGCCGCGCCAGCACCCGGTGCGCATAGGCTCTCAGATCGTCGATGGCGATGTTCGGCAGCGTCTCCGTCGTGCCGTTAACCGGCCGCCCGTAAGGATGGCCTTCGAAGGCCGTTTCCCACCAGCGCCGGCTGGCGATATCGCCGGGATTTGTTGTCTCGCGACGCAGCGACGAGAGAATTTGCGCGCGATCGACCTCAACGTCCTTGGCATCGAAGCGCGGCGCGGTCAGAGCGAGTCGCAATAGATCGAACGCCTCATCGCGATTCTCGGTCAGCGTGCGCATCGAGCCGCGGATCGTGTCGCGCTGCGCGCTAAATCCCATCTCGATCGCTTTGCGTTCGAGCCGATCGGAGAACGCGGTCGAATCCAGATCGCCCGCGCCGGAGCCGAGCAACGCGGCGGTGAGGTTGGCGGTGCCGGCTTTTCCCAGCGGATCCTGGACGGCTCCGCCGGAAAACGCGAATTCGACGGTGATCAGAGGCACCGCTGGCTCGCGCACGAGCCAGGCTTTGATGCCGCCCGGACTGACCACGCTCTCGATCGTCGTCGCCCCTGCCGGCGCGGGTGCCGCGAAGACGAGCCACGCTACCGCGACCGCAGCCGCGGAGCGCGCCAGGCTACGCATTAACGGTCGCGCATCGGCGCCGCCTGGTCTGTTGCGGGGCCGAGCGGGTGCAATAGCGATCACGAGCGCTTCTCCTCAGGCTGCAGGCTTTTGACGAGATAACCCGTTACCGACCGGCGGCGGTCGAGCCAGGCGCGAGCGGCTTGCTGTACGGCATCGGCGCTGACGGCGCGAATGCGGTCCGGCCAGTTGCGCACGTCTTCCACCGTCTGGCCCGTCGCGAGTGCCGAACCGTACCACCGCGCTAGGCTCGCCTGGTTGTCCTCGGCGTAGACGGCATCGGCAATGAGCCGGGTCTTGGCGCGGTCAAGCTCGTCGGCGGTGACGCCGTGGTCGATGACGTCGGCAAGAACGGAGTCGATACCGGCTTCGACCTCGTGAAGCGACACACCAGGCTTCGGCGCAGCATAGAGACCGAACTTCCCGTAATCGAGCGCGGTGCCGGAATAGTCGGCGCTGGCGTTGAGCGCGATGCCTTTGTCAAGCACCAAGCTGCGATAAAGGCGGCAATTGTCGCCGCTACCGAGCACGTGTGCGAGCACGTCGAGCGCTTCGCTCTCGCCGGGTTTTGCGGTGGTCTCCGACGGAACGAGATAGTAACGGCTAAGGCCCGGCTGCTCGACGCGAATATCGGCAAGCGTCACGGTGCGCGGCGCCTCCTGCGCCGGCTCCTTCGGCCGTAGCCGCGGATTGGCATCGGCGCGGTCGGGCACCTTGCCGTAAGTAGCTTCGGCATCGGCTTTGACTTCCTCGGCGGTAACGTCGCCGGCGACGACGACGATGGCGTTGTTCGGACTATAGAAGCGGCGATAAAACGCCAGCGCATCGTCTCGATCGAGCTTTTCGATTTCCTGGCGCCAGCCGATGACCGGCCGCCCATAGGGATGGTTGAGATAGAGCGCGGCATCCATCTGTTCACCCAGGCGCGCACCGGGATTGTTTGCAATCCGCATGTTTTGTTCTTCGAGCACGACGTTGAGCTCAAGCCGCACCACGCCGTCGGTGAGCACAAGTCCGGTGATGCGGTCGGCCTCCAGCGCCATCATTTCCTTGAGGCGGTCGCGCGGCACGCGCTGGTAGAAGGCGGTATAGTCGCTGGTGGTGAAAGCGTTCTCCTGGCCGCCGATCGCGATGACGTCGCGCGAGAAAGCGTCGCCGGGATTTTTCTCGGTGCCTTTGAACATCAAATGTTCGAGGAAATGCGCGAGGCCGGATTTGCCGGGCGTCTCGTCCGCGGAGCCGACTTTGTACCAGATCATGTGGGTGACCACCGGCGCGCGGTGATCGGGCACCACGACGACTTCAAGCCCGTTGGATAATGTGAAATGGCTCACGTCGGCCGCAGCCGCCGCATGCCCGGCGCTTGCGACCGCGCCGGCCAGCGCGAGAAAGAGCATCAGGATTCTAGCCACGGCACCACCTCCAGCGAGCGCGCATTCCGAGCGGAACTCAGCTTATCCTCGACGAGCGGACATTTCCCCGAGACTGGAGCACGCCAGAGATTCGTCCAAGGCAAGCGCGCGACAGGTCTGTAACAGGTAGTGGCGGCGCCTCGGTTTATCGCATGGGCTCTCTATCGCACCGGCTCCATGCGCTCGCCGAGCGTCTGAGGCTTGGCGGTCTTGCGCTCCGGCGGAATACCGTACGGCTGATCCGGGGACGGCGTCTGATAGCCGGGCGGCGGGTCGGTCAGGCTGGCTCGCGCCGGCTCACCTGTAAACGTTCCGTATTCTTCCTTCTTGAACCAATCGAAGCTGAAGGCGCTGCTTTTGTGACCCGGATCGATGCCGTTAGTAGCTGCAGCGGAATCCCGGCTCTGCTTGGGTACGAGTTCGTCCGGCCGAAGAGGACGCCCCTCGTCGATAACGCGGTCGCCCTCGACGTGCACCTGCTGCTTGGTCGCTTGACGCTTTCTAACGTCCGGGTCCTGCGGCCAGTTGGGCGCGGGCAGCTGATTGGACGACATCGGCGCTGGCAAATTGCGATTCGGCGGCACCACCAACGGCGAGCGTTCGCTGTAATTGATCTCGTATTGTGGATGGTCGGGATCGGGCAGGCCGATCGCTTTGAGTACCTGAGATCCAAAGGTCTGGCCGGAGGGATCATCGTAGTCACCGGCCCGGGCAATGGAGCTTTGCGCGCAGATCGACAGCACGGCGAATGAAACGCCAACTGCGGCGCGCGCAAGCCGCATCCCGACGCGATGGTTGCCATTCAACGTGCAGTCGACAACCCGATCTGGCGGCATAGCCTTACCCCAAGCGTCAAGCCCAGGCAGAACCATGGGCGGCACCCGATGAGCGGCACCAATGGTGCCGATATAATAGAGTAACCCCGACCAAAACCCCGACTAAACCCAAGTCCGGCGTCGGTTTTTTCGCGACGCACCTTCTCCGGACGCTACCAGCTTATAGGCGCGATCAGGGCGCTTTTGCGGCGCCCCCGCGCAAGAAGGATTCATACAGCAGCGCCACCACACCCGCAACAATCGCCACATCGGCCAAATTGAACACGTACCAGCGGAATTGAAAGCCTGATGTCTCGATATGGAATAGCACGAAATCCATCACTCCCGGCCAATGCAGCCGGTCGGCGGCGTTGCCCACCGCACCGCCGATGATAAGTCCCAGCGCCGCCGCGGTCAGCCGCGAGGTTGCCCGCGTCAGCCAGATCCACATGAAGATGACGGCTGCGAGTTTGAAGCCAAACAGCGCCCATTCGCCGATCGGCCCCTGCTGCGCAAACAGACCGTAGCTGATTCCGGTGTTCCAGGTCAGGACCAGATCGACAAAAGGCGTGAGCGGGACATCGCCACGGCTGGCAAGATCGAAATGGGAGATGAGCCAGAATTTCGACGCCTGGTCGATCAAGCAGGTCGCGGCCGCGACCGCCAGTCCAAACGCGCTCAGGCGTCCCCACAGATACGAAGCCGCCGGACTGCCGGGCGCTGCATCGCTCAATTGTACCCCCTACTCCGCCGCCTTGCGCGTCGCTTCCCACTCGCGCAGCGCCTGAGCATCGCGCGGGGTGACGTCGGGAAATTGCGGATCAAGCCCCACGGCCGGCGAGATTTTCCAGGACCGCGCGCATTTGCGCCCTTCCGCCAAACGCGGAACGACCGCAACGCCGGCCACGTCCGGCAGCCGGAAGGCCTCGGGCGGGCCTTCGCCCTCGACCAGAACCGCCCCCGAGGTGATGCATAGCTCAGCAAGATCGGCCTCCACCGCCGCGGCGAACAAATCCGGGTCGGCGACATGGACGATGGGATGCGCCTCGAGCGCCGAGCCGATACGTTTCTGCGCCCGTTCGATCTCTAGCGCGCCGGTGACGACGCGGCGGATATTGCGCAACTTCCGCCATTTTTCCGCGAGCGCGTCGTTGCGCCAGCCGGCCGGTATGGAGGGGAAAGGCTCAAGGTGCACGGACTGCGCGGCAGGCTCGCGCGCGAGCCAGGCCTCCTCGGCGGTAAAGCAGAGCATCGGCGCGAGCCAGCACACCGTGGCGCGGAACAGGTGATCGAGGACGGTGAGGCATGCTTTGCGCGTCGTCGACGAATAAGGATCGCAATAGAGCACGTCCTTTCGGATGTCGAAATAAAACGCCGACAGATCGACCGTCATGAGGGCGTTGAGCGCCGCGAAGATGCGCTTGTAGTCGAAGTCGGCGTAAGCTTGGCGGATCAGCGGATCGAGTTCGGCGAGCCGGTGCAGCATTAGCCGCTCGAGTTCCGGCATCGCTTCGGGCGCGATGCGGTCGGTAGTGTGAAAGTGCGCCAGATTGCCGAGCATCCAGCGTAATGTGTTGCGTAGCTTGCGGTAGGTATCGACGGTCGTTTTGAGGATTTCTGGACCGATACGCAAATCGTCGGCATAGTCGGCGGCGCAAACCCACATCCGCAGAATGTCGGCGCCGGCATCCTTAATCACGTCCTGCGGCGCGGTGACGTTGCCAAGCGATTTCGACATCTTTCGCCCGTCCTCGTCGAGGACGAAGCCGTGAGTCAGCACGATGTCGAAGGGCGCGCGGCCGCGCGTGCCGCAGCTCTCCAGCAGCGAGGATTGAAACCAGCCGCGATGCTGGTCGGAGCCTTCCAGATACATCACGGCCTCGTCGCCGCCGTCCGCCTTGCGTTTGATATGGGCGAGGCTCGGAAAATGCCGCGGATCTTCGAGTACGAATGCGTGGGTGGAGCCTGAGTCGAACCAGACATCGAGAATATCGTCGACCTTCTGCCAGCCGTCCCGGGCGAGCTTGCCGAGGAAACGCTCGCGCGCGCCGAGCTTGTACCAGGCGTCGGCGCCTTCGCGTTCGAATGCCTCGATGATACGAACGTTCACCTCCGGGTCGTTGAGCATATCGACCGAGCCGTCCGGTTTTTCCCTGATGAAAAGCGTGATCGGCACGCCCCAGGCGCGCTGGCGCGAAATCACCCAATCGGGGCGGCTTTCGATCATTCCGGTGATGCGGTTCTCGCCTTGGGCGGGAACCCAGCGCGTCGCCTTTATCGCTGCCAACGCGCGATGACGGAGCGTATCGCGGTGTCTGTCGATGTCCTTGTCCATCGCAATGAACCATTGCGGCGTGTTGCGAAAGATCACCGGCTTTTTTGACCGCCAGGAATGCGGATATTGATGTTTGAGCCGGCCGCGTGCGATCAGCATGCCGGCGTCGATCAACGCCTCGATCACCGCCTCGTTGGCGTCGCCTTTTTCGCCTTTGTCTGTGAGAACGCGTTTGCCGGCAAAGCCGGGTGCATGATCGGTGAAGCAGCCGTCGGCGTCGACGGTATAGGGGATGGTCGTGTTGACCCCGCGTTCGGCGAGTTTCGGCGCGTTCGCGGTCCACACGTCGAAATCCTCGCGGCCATGTCCCGGCGCCGTGTGGACGAAGCCGGTGCCGGTGTCTTCGGTCACGTGATCGCCGGGCAGAAGCGGCACGACAAAACCGTAGCGAGGATCAAAATTCGCAAGCGGATGCGAGCATGTGATTTCGGCAAGCGTGTCTCTCGGAACAGCCCGCAACCTTTTATAGGCAGTCACGCGCGCTTGCCGCATGACGTCGATCGCCAACTTATCGGCAAGGATAAAATGGTCGCCGGGCTTTGCCCAATTGCCCGCAGGCGCATCGGCAACTTGATACAATCCGTATTCGATTTTTGGCGAATAGGCGATGGCGCGGTTGCCTGGTAATGTCCAGGGTGTGGTCGTCCAAACCACAATAGCCGCTTTCGCTTTTGCCAATTCATTGATATCGGCATTGATGTTCGACAGGGGGGCGCCCTTCGAAATTGCAGCGCGCACCGGAAATTTCACCCACACCTGGTCCGAAACATAGTCCTCGTACTCGACCTCCGCTTCGGCGAGCGCGGTCTTCTCCACCACCGACCACATCACCGGCTTCGATCCGCGATAGAGCGTGCCGTTGGCGGCGAATTTCATCAGTTCGCGGGCGATCTGCGCTTCGGCGAAATAATCCATCGTCGTGTAGGGATGCGCCCAGTCGCCGACGACGCCGAGGCGCTCAAATTCCGCGCGCTGGACTTTGATCCAGTGCTCGGCAAAGCGCCTGCATTCGCGGCGGAATTCAACCAAGGCCGCGGGATCGGACAGATCCGGCTTCGGCCTACCCTTGGCGCGATAATTCTCTTCCTCGATTTTCCACTCGATCGGCAGGCCATGGCAGTCCCAGCCCGGCACGTAATTGGAATCGTAGCCGAGCATCTGCTGGCTGCGCGTTACGACATCCTTGAGAATCTTGTTGAGCGCGTGGCCGATATGAATATTGCCGTTGGCATAAGGCGGGCCGTCGTGAAGGACGAAACGCGGCCTTCCCTTTGCCGCCGCGCGAAGGCGTCCGTAGAGATCGGACTCCTGCCAGCGCGCAAGAATCTGCGGCTCCCTTTGCGGCAAGCCGGCGCGCATCGGAAAATCGGTCTTGGGGAGAAACAGCGTTTCGCTGTAGTCGCGCGCTTTAGGGTCGGTCATCGCCAGCTTTCAAGAGCCGAGCTCAGCAAGAGTCATCGCGCCTTCTAACAAGCCGGGTGCGGGGCGAAAAGGGTCTCCGCCGCAAGCCGCGGCCGGCCTGGGCCGCGAAATGATCTCAAATCGGCGGGAATGCATCGCCAGAGCGCGCCAAGGCCTCGCGGGCGCGCCGGCTGTCGTCCTCCATCTGTCGCACCAGTTCCTTGGCCGACGCAAAGGTCGCTTCGTCGCGCAGCCAGGCGATGAAGGCGACATCGAGGCTTGCGCCATAGAGGTCGCCGTCAAAATCGAACAGAAAAATTTCGAGCAGCACAGCGCCGTTGTCGAATGTCGGCCGCCGGCCGAAGCTCGCCACCCCGTCATAGCGCCGTCCGCCGACACCGACGCGCACGGCGTAGATGCCGTGACGCAGCGCGCAAGCCGGGTCGAGCTTGAGGTTGGCCGTCGGGAATCCCAGCTCGCGTCCGCGCTTGTCGCCGTGGATAACGGAGCCTGAAATAAACCACGGATGACCGAGCAATTCCGCCGCGTCGTCGAGGCGCCCCGCGGCCAGCGCGCGCCGGATCGGCTCGGACGAAACCGGGCGGCCGCGATCTTCGAGCGGCGGAACGACGTCGACGGCGAAGCCGCGCTTCTCGCCCTCGGCGGCGAGAAGGCCGGGCGACCCGGCGCGGTTGGCGCCGAAGTGAAAGTTGAAGCCGATCGCCGCCCCGCTGATGGCGAAGCGTTCCACCAGGACGCGGCTGACGAAATCTTCCGCGCTCAATTTCGCCAAGGCCTCGTCGAAGGTCAGTACGATCGCGCCGTCGAGTCCGGTCGCGGCAAGGAGCCGCAATTTCGCAGCTTCGTCGGTCAAACGGAACAGCGGCTCGCCGGGATTAAAGAAGGCGCGCGGATGCGGGTCGAAGGTAAGCGCGGCGGCGGGCTTGCCGAACGAGTGCGCCCGCTTAAGCGCGGCGGCAATGACCGCCTTATGGCCGCGGTGCACGCCGTCGAAATTGCCGATGGCAACGATCGCCCCGCGCAGTGCGCCGGCGGGCGCCAAATCACGCACGACGTAAAAGGTCTTGCTTGGCATCGCAATCGCTATGGTTAATAAAACCACGCCCGGCGAGATTCCCCGAGTGTGGCCCGGAGCTTGGATCGGATCGTGAGCGCAGGAATTGCGGTCGCGAGGGCGGCAAAGTCAAGCATCCTGACCGACGGAGCGCCGCGCCAATCCGCTTAACCCCATGTTCAAACACCCGATGTAGCTTTCGTCCGATCCGTTGCAGGCTCGAAGCGTCCAGGCTTCGATCCAGACCGCACCGACACGCCAGTCGGCCGCCGCTCCGCGTTAGCGAGCAAAAGGGACAGCGATGGCGCTCGATCCGACGATGCCCGTGCTTGTCGTAGACGATTACGGCACGATGGTGCGCATCATCCGCAATCTCCTGCGCCAGCTCGGCTTTCTCGATGTCGACGACGCCGCCGACGGCGCCTCCGCGCTCAAGAAGATGAGCGCCAAGCGCTACGGGCTTGTGATCTCCGATTGGAACATGGAGCCGATAACCGGATTCGATCTGCTGCGCCGCGTGCGCGCCAATCCGGAACTGGAAAATACGCCGTTCATCATGGTGACGGCCGAATCCAAGACCGAGAACGTCATTGCCGCGAAAAAAGCCGGCGTGAACAATTACATCGTCAAGCCATTCAACGCGCAGACGCTGAAAGCCAAGATCGAGGCGGTCTTCGCCGAAAAGAACGAGTGCGCGCCGTCCACCGGGCGCTGACGCCACCTTTCCAGACGCCCGTTCTCTTCAGAATCGTCCCGCGACATTCGAGCGGCGTTGCGCAAAATCAATAGCGATCCATGGTCGCATAAATGAAGATAAAGGCCATATAGAGGATCACCGCTAAACCGATCGCCGCCAGCAGCGCCGAAAACACGGCGCACAATTTCGCGCCGATTGCGACAGCCGTTTGCCACCAAACCCGCCGCGGATATTTGGATGCGCTGCGCCAGACGGCGACCGAGGCAAAGGGTATGGCGATGCTCGTGAGCGTGAATAAGACCAACAAGAACCCCTCGATCGTCGGCTCCTGAATGCCGCAGCCGACGGCAGTGCACAGCCCGCTCACATCCCAAAGCAGAACGAGCGGCGTTCCAATCAGCCAGAAGGCGCACCAAAGGGCGATCTGGCCGGTCGCTAATCTCGCAAGGAATTTCATGGGCTCAGTTTAGCAATCGCGATCCTAATCGTCGCTGCCGTCTGGCAAAATTTCCCGCGAAAATGCAAGCCACAATTTCACCCCACTATTGGCGGCATGATGGGTACGGTATCAGGGCAAATCAGGCAATTCGCGGCTTTAAGAAACATGACGAGTCACGGGGGATTCGTCTCTGCAACACGTCGTCTCTAAAGACCATTCCGTTCCAGCCGTCGCGATCGGCGATCGGGCGGCTCTTTGCGGTGTCATCGGACGAACCTTAAGGCGCATGGTTCAATCGAAACATATCGCCGCCATCCTGGCGGCTGTCCTGGTCGTGATGGGGCTCGTCACCAGCGGCCAAGCCCAGCAATCAACCGGCGCCGAGCATGTGCGCGGACGCGCTTATCTGTTTTACGGTCTGATCGCCGCGATCGATTGGGGCATGGATGAGCTGGCGCAGCGCGTCAATCGCAGCGGCATCGCTGCCAGCACCAACTCCCACATGAGCTGGCGCAGCGTAGCTGATCAAGCCATCAGCGATTACCGCCGCGACCCGAAGCCGATCGCGGTTGTCGGTCATTCGATCGGGGGCGATTCCGCCGTTCAATTCGCCGAGGCGCTTGGCGCCGCGCATGTGCCGGTCAGCCTGCTCATCACGTATGATCCCACGCGCGCTGCCGGCAGGATCCCGGCGAATGTCGAGCGCTATATCAACCTGTTCCAGTCGTCCAATATCCTGGGCGGTGGCGACCTCGCGCCCGCCCGCGGCTTCCACGGCCATTACGCCAGCTACAATCTTAAAGACCGCAGCGAAATCATCCACGTCAATCTGGACAAATTCAGCCGCATCCAGGAACTCTTGGCCGCCAAAATCAGGTCGATGAGTCTGCGCGGCGAGGGTGAAGCCGTGCCGCTGCACATCGTCTTTTCGGCCACCGGTCCAATCGAACTTTGGGATTCGGGCGTGCCGGTCTCGGCCCATGCCGGCGAGACGCTGCAAACGCTTGCGGCGGAGTACCATGTCCCGCTCTGGGCCCTCGCCCAGGTCAATCAGAAGTCGGAGAGTGCCGCATTGAGCGAAGGCGAGCGCATTGTGGTCCCGCGCTATCTCGGCCAGAGGGTGGCGCCAAAACCGGCTTTGAGCGAAACGCCGGAGCCGGTCTCGAGCGAGGCGCCGAAACCGGCCGCAAGCGACGCTCCGAACCCGGCCTCGAGCGCGACGCCGGAGCCGGCCTCAAACGGCGAGCCGACCAGTCACTGACCCGCGGCGGATCGCTTACTCACCACGTCAATTCGCGCATCACGGCGCGTGGCGCAACGCCGGATTCGGCGAACAGCGCATTGAGCGCGCCGAGATCGGGCGTCTCGCGTGAACCAAATTGTTCGGCGTGAATGCCCGAGGTGACGAACATGCAATCGAGGCCGAAGGCGGCGGCGCCTTTGAGATCCGTGCGCACTGAATCGCCGATGGCGAGCACCCGATCGCGCGCCGGCGTCTTGCCGCGCAAACGCGCCGCGGTGGTTAGCGCGAGTTCGTAGATCGGAGCATGCGGCTTGCCGCAATAGAGCACCTTGCCGCCGAGTATGGCATAGGCGTCGGCCAGCGCTCCGGCGCAATAGACCAGCGTGTCGCCGCGTTCGACGACAATGTCGGGATTGGCGCAGACCATCAACAGCGAACGCGCGCGCAGCGCCGCCAGCATGCCGCGATAATTGTCCGGCGTCTCCGTCGTGTCGTCGAACAACCCCGAGCAAACGACATAGTCTGCGGTTTCCGGCGGCGCGAATTTCACGTCGAGGCCGGCGAAGATCGAAAGATCGCGTTCGGGGCCGAGGTGGAACACGGTCTCGGCAAGCCGCGTCTCGACGATGCCGCGCGTCACGTCGCCCGAGCTCGTGATGGCGTCATAGGCTTCGCGCGGGACTTTCAAACGGTCGAGAATGCGCGACACGGCGGCGCCGGAGCGCGGCGCATTGGTGACGAGGACAGCGGTGCCGCCGGCGGCGCGAAAGCGCATCAGCGCGTCACAGGCGGCGGGAAAGGCCGCCAGGCCGTTGTGCACCACGCCCCAGACGTCGCACAGCACGGCGTCGTACTCGCGCGCCAGCGGCGCCAGATGTTCGATGAAATCGGCCACGGCTGAGATGGTCAGCTATGTCGCATAATGGCGCGCGCGAGCGGAATAAGCTCGGCGGCCGGCTCGACCACGCCGCCGGCATGGGCGGGCGCTTGCGGCTGCGGCCCATCGGCATTGTCCTGCGCAACCTTCGGCGCGTTCTGTTCCGCCTCCTTGCCGTCAGCCGCTTGGAAAGCATCCGCGCGCATCGGTCGCGGCGGTGAAAACAAGATGCCTTGGCCGAAACGGACATCGTAATCGAGCAAATCGACCACCGTGGTTTCGTGTTCGATACGATCCGCGATCAGGTCCATACCAAACCGTCCCAACAGGTCGGAAAATTCGGCCGGCTGAATGTCGGACGAAACGGCGCCCAATCGATTGAAGAACAGCCGCGCCGGCGCCTTGACGAAACGGAAGCCGCGCTCGTTCAGCTCGCGCGCATTGACGCGGAGGTCGGTGAGATTGTCCATCGAGAAGCGGAAGCCGCGTTCGGCGAGCGCGGCGAGGCCTGCATGTTCGATCGGTCCCATGGCGCGCACCGCGCTCTGAGTGAATTCGAAGACCAGCGCCGACGCGATGGCGCGGTTGGCGTCCATCAGTTCGAGCAACTTGGCGAAGCCGGGATCGGCGAGCGTCGCCGCCGACAGGTTGCAGAACAGGCCGATATCGCGATTTTTCAAAAGCAGACGCCGCACGATTTGCACGCATCGCGACACGGCAAAACTGTCGAGCCTCGGCACGAGCAAGCCGGCTTCGGCATAGGGGAGAAAATCGCCCGCCGCGACGACAGCGCCGTTGCCGGTTTTGAGCCGCGACAGCGCTTCGTAAAAACGCAGCTTCCGCTGCGGCAGCGTCACGACCGGCTGAAGGTAAAGTTCGACACTGCCGGTATCGATGGCGGTTCGGATTGCGGCAATGATGGCGTCGCGGCCAAGCCCGGCGAACGGAGAGGTTTTGCGATCAGCCGTGGCGCGAGCAGTGGGCGCGGTGAACGGCAAGCGCGCGAGCCCAGGCGCGTTCATCGGCGCATTGCCCGGCGCGCTCGCCTGCGGCGCGGCGCCGACCGAACGATTTTCGGCCGGACCGCTGCGCGCCACATCGTCCTCGCGCGGCGGCGCCTCGGGCGCTGCCGCCGAGCCGGCAAGCTGCCGGACCATGGCGGAGAGCTCCTCGAGCTCGGCTGCAAGCGGCTGAGCGGTCGCAAGAGCGCGGTCGACCACCGTGTCTACCTTGGCTTCCATCGTATTCAAACGAAGGCTGAATTCGGCAAGCTGATGCGCCAAATCGCCCGAACCGCGCGCAAGATTTGCGAGCTGGTTGCTGGTTTCAACCCGGTCGCGCTTGCGAGCGGCGATGGTATTGTAGACGGCGAGCCCGGTCAGCGTGCCGAGCGCCACCAGGGCAGATTCGGCGCCGGTGAAGCCGAACCGTAAATAAACCGCAAGACCGGCCGCGCCGGCGATGAGCATCATGCAAACGGCGATGAAGACGGCACTGATGCGCAACATGGCGCGAGTGACCCCCTCTTTGCTGACCGCGCACACCCAGTGTCCACAAGCGTGACCGGGCGGCAAGTCCGTAGATTCCACATTCTAAACGTGGCGCACGGCGCGGCGTGCTTTTATAAGGCAAAGGGTTAAACGCGGTTAAAGAGATGCCCGAAACGCTTAGCGCGGCCGTGCCATTGTCGACCTCCTCGTCACCAGCCGCCGGCTTGATCCGCTGGATCGAGCGCCGGCCACAAGCCGCCTTCGGCTGCTTCTTGGCCGTGCATTTTGCGGTCTGGACCGTCCTCCCCGCGCTCGTTTACGCCAATCTACCGCTCGATCTGATCGAGGCCCTCGTCTACGGCCGCGAATGGCAGCTCGGCTATGACAAGCTGCCGCCCTTGCCGTGGTGGCTGATCGAAGCCGTGCATCGTGTTTTCGGCGCCGACATCGCCTACTACGCCACGGCGCAGATCGCGGTCCTCATCGCATTCGCCGCTGTTTTTGCGCTGGCGCGGTCGCTCGTCGGTGCGGCAGGCGCGCTCGTCGCCGTCCTTGTCATCGACGGCTTGCATTACTTCCAGTACACGGCGGTCAAATTCAATCACGACGTCATCCAGCTGCCGTTTTGGGCGCTGGCGGGTTTTGCCTTCCACGCCGCGCTCAAGCACGGGCGGCTCGGGTCCTGGGTGCTCTTGGGCTTTTCCTTCGGCGCCGCGCTGTGGGCGAAATATTTTGTCGTGGTGCTGGCGGCGCCTTACGCCCTGTTCATGCTGCTCGACCGGCAAGCTCGCCGCGCCTGGGTTACGCCCGGGCCCTATGTCGGACTAGCCGTCGCGTTCTTGATCGCCGCGCCTCACATCGTATGGCTGTTTCAAACCGACTTCCTTCCCTTCGCCTATGCCAGTCACCGCGCCCCACCGGCGCGCGGATGGTTCGACCATATTCTGCATCCTGCTTTATTCCTCGGTAGCCAGATCTTCTTCCTGCCGCCGTCATTCGCGATCGCGGCGCCCTTATTCCGGCCGCGCGATGGGAAAATAAGTTCCGGCGATCCGTTCGACCGGCGCATCGTCACGTTCTTGGCCTTCGGCCCGGCGCTGGCAATGACCGCGCTCTCCGCCGCGAGCGGGCGCGGCGCCGTCGCCATGTGGGGCTATCCGCTCTGGCTCTTCCTCGGGCTGTGGCTCGTCATGGCTGCGCGCGCCAATCTCGATAGCGCGCGGCTGACGTGGATTGTCGCAACCTGGGGCGCGGTGTTTGCGATTTTCGTCGTGGCTTTCGCCGTCAATTACACGGTGCTGCCCTATCTCGATCACCGCTACCGCGCCGTGCTGTTTCCCGGCGACAAACTCGGCGAGACATTGACCGCGCGCTTCCACGCAGCGACCGGCGCGCCGTTGCGTTACGTGATCGGCTCAATGTGGGATGGCGGCAATCTTTCGCACTATTCGCCGGATCAGCCGCGGGTCCTGATCGACGGATTGCCGGCGCGTGCGCCCTGGATCGATCTTGCCGATCTGCGCGACAAAGGCGCGGTGCTAGTATGGACGCAAAGCGACCCCGCAAAGGTGCCGGCGGCCTTTGCCGCGATCGCTCCCGGCGCCGAACTCGGCGCCCCATTCGACCTGCCGATGCGCCGCGGCGACGGTACGGTCCGTGTCGGCTGGGCGATTCTGAAGCCGCAGTAGAAATTAGCGGATGGTCATTCCGGATCGCCGCGAAGCGGCAAATTCGGAGGCTATATTGCCGGCGCCTGCGAATAGGAATTCCGGGTCCTCGCTAATGCTCGGCCCCGGAATGACACGCTACGCCACTGCCTTGATCACACGTGCAACTTTCTCGAACATTTCTCCGATCTGCGCCTCGGAGACGATCAAGGGCGGCGACAACGCGATCGTATCCCCGGCGATGCGGATCATCAGCGCCTCGTCCCGGAACGCGCGCTCCATGGCCTCGTAGGCGCGCAGCCCGAATGCGCCGGCGCGCGAGGCAAGGTCGATGCCCACGGCAAGCCCGACGGTGCGGATATCGAGCACGTTCGGCAGGCCCTTGAGCGTCATCGCCGCCTCGGCAAAGCGCGGCTCGAGCGCCTTTGCTCGCGCGAACAGTTTTTCGTCGCGGTAGAGGTCGAGCGTGGCCAGACCCGCGGCGCAAGCGAGCGGATGCGCCGAATAGGTATAGCCGTGGAATAATTCGATGATGTGCTCGGGGCCGCGCATGAATGTTTCGTAGATGCGATCGCTAGCAATCACCCCGCCCATGGGCACCGCGCCTGAGGTGACGCCTTTGGCAAAAGCGATCAGGTCCGGCACCACGCCATAGCGCTCGGCGGCGAAGGCATAGCCGAGCCGGCCGAAGCCGGTGATCACTTCATCGAAAATCAAGAGAATGCCGTGCCGGTCGCAGATCGCGCGCAGCCGCGGCAAATAGCCTTGCGGCGGCGGCAGTACGCCGGTCGAGCCGGCCATCGGTTCGACGATGACGGCGGCGATGCTCGATGCATCGTGCAACGTGACCAGCCGCTCAAGCTCGTCGGCCAGATGCGCGCCCCATTCCGGCTCGCCCTTGGTGAAGGCCTGGTGCTCGCGGCTGTAGGTCGCCGGCAGATGATCGACGCCGGCCAGAAGCGAACCAAAGAATTTGCGATTATTGACGATGCCGCCGACTGAAATGCCGCCGAAGCCGACGCCGTGATAGCCGCGCTCCCGTCCGATCAAGCGCGTGCGCGTCCCCTCCCCGCGCACGTAATGATAAGCCAGCGCGATCTTGAGCGCGGTATCGACCGCTTCCGATCCCGAATTGCAGAAGAAGACGCGATTGAGGTCGCCCGGTGCGAGCGCGGCGAGCCGACTGGCGAGTTCGAACGCCGCCGGATGCGCGAACTGGAACGCCGGTGAATAATCGAGTTCCTCCGCCCGGCGCGCAATCGCCGCGACGATCGGATCGCGGTTATGACCGGCATTGGTGCACCACAATCCCGCCGTGCCGTCGAGCACGGGGCCGCCGCTGCCGGCCGTGTAATAGTGCATGTCCTTGGCCCGCACGATCAGTCGCGGCGCGCGCTTGAATCCGCGGTTCGGCGTGAACGGCAGCCAGAAGGACTCCAGATCGTTGGGCACGCTCGCCGCTGCAACGCGCGTTTGCGCCATTTCATTCTCCGGTATTGTGCCGGCGCGGGCCGGGCGTCGGGCATCCTATCGCTTGCCGCTCCGTGGCGCGACTGCTACCACCCCGACATGACAGACAAATTGGCGGAGAAGCCGGAAAAATCGAATAAGCTCAAGGCGCGCCTGCCGCGCGGGTTTGCAGACCGCACGCCCGGCGAGATCGCTGCGACGCGGCAGATGATCGAAAAAATCCGCGCCGTCTACGAGCTTTACGGTTTCGAACCGGTCGAGACGCCGGCCATCGAATATACCGACGCGCTCGGCAAATTCCTGCCCGACCAGGATCGGCCGAACGAAGGCGTCTTCTCGTTCCAGGACGACGACGAGCAATGGCTGTCGCTGCGCTACGATCTCACCGCGCCGCTGGCCCGCTATGTCGCGGAGAATTTCGATACGCTGGCGAAACCGTACCGCTCCTACCGCGTCGGTCAGGTCTATCGCAACGAAAAGCCCGGCCCCGGCCGCTTTCGCCAATTCATGCAGTTCGACGCCGACACGGTGGGCTCGTCTTCGCCGGCGGCCGATGCCGAACTGTGTATGATGGCCGCCGACACGATGGAAGCGCTCGGTATTCCGCGCGGCAGCTATGTGGTGAAGATCAATACTCGGAAGGTTCTAGACGGTCTACTCGAGTCTCTTAATCTTGGCGGCGACAAAAATGCTAGTAGGCGGATGGTTGTACTGCGAGCCGTAGATAAGCTCGACCGACTAGGCCCCACGGCAGTGTTTCAGCTGCTAACTACGGGAAGAAAGGACGAAAGCGGCGACTTCACCAGGGGTGCAGAGCTAAGCCAAGGTCAAGCAGATAATGTGATGCGATATTTGGGTTTTTCCGCGTCCGCAAATCCTGGCTATCCAGAATATCGAAGAGACACGATTGAACATCCCGAATTTCGCGGCGACGAGGCAATTAAGTGGATCGCGGAGCGCGTCGAATTAGGCCCCACGGGTCAGGAAGGATTGGAAGACCTAAAACAAATTAGTCAGCTAACACGGGCGGCCGGCTACGGCGACGGCCGAGTCGTGATCGACCCTTCCGTCGTCCGCGGCCTCGAATATTACACCGGGCCCGTCTTCGAAGTGGATTTGACCTTCTCGACCGAGAGCAAGGACGGCGCGCCGCGCTTCGGGTCAGTGGCGGCTGGCGGACGCTATGACGGATTGATCTCGCGGTTTCGTAACGAGCCGGTGCCGGCAACCGGCTTTTCCATCGGCGTGTCGCGGCTTCTGGCCGCGCTCGAATATCTCGGCAAAGTCGATTTGAAGACCGAACGCGGACCGGTTGTCGTCACGGTGTTCGACCGCGACCGCATCGCCGACTACCAGGCGATGGTCGCCAAGCTTCGCAACGCCGGCATTCGCGCCGAGCTTTATTTGGGCGCGGGCAAATTCGCGCCGCAGATGAAATATGCCGACCGGCGCAATTCGCCTTGCGTCGTCATCCAGGGCTCCGACGAGAAAGCCAGGGGCGAAGTCACGATCAAGGACCTGATCGTCGGCGCCGAGCTCGCCAAGCTGGAAAAAGGCCGCGACGAGCATTTGCAGAAACAGGCGCAGGCGCAGCGCTCGGTGCCGGAGGACAAGCTCGTCGAGGCGGTACGCGAAGTGCTCGCGCGGCATCGCGGGTCTTAACTTACAATTACGCGCGAAAGCTCTCTAAAGCGAATTGATTTTTGTTGAATCGGCATTTCGCTTTAGCTTGTTGTTTGGCATGATCTTTTCCGAAAACCGGTATCCACTTTTCGGGATCATGCCCTAGAACTGCCAATGAATGCGCCCGGAAAACACATTCACCGGCCCGCGGTCGGTGTTGTAGCCGGGGTTGTTGATGAACTGGTAGTCGGCGGTCAGCCGCATCGAGGCGGTGAGCGCATAGCTGTAATAAGTCTCGATGATCTGTTCGAGACCGGGATGCGGCAGCATGCCGTCGCCGA
>DASPTX010000023.1:0-28132 GCA_035623195.1 Xanthobacteraceae bacterium
GCTCGTCGAGCGTTTCTTCGCCTGGATACAATGGCAGCGCCGCATACTCGTCCGCTGGGAATTCCACACTCAAAACTTCCTCGGCTTCGTCCAGCTCGCCTGCCTCGTTATCCTCTTCAGACAATTTTGAGATAGGTTCTACTCATTAAGCGAAACGAATACACGACTGCATGATCAGCGAACTGGTTCTAGTCGTCGATTTCAAATGCCGCGACCAGCGCGTCTCGTTCTCATATCGAGCTAAGCAAACGATACCGGCCAATTCCAGCGGCGTTTGAAATTAACGTTTCTAGGCCGGAGGCCTTTGAACAGAACTCGATACAAATTTAGTGGAATGCGCCGGCGGCATTGTCGCCCAGCCGGCGTAATCTGAGCGACTTTAGTCGCTCTCCGCCGGATGATTAAGCTGCTCCATGATCTGGTCGAGATTGAAGCTCTGCGGCCTCTGCCGCGGCGGATATTCCTTGAGCGAATCGACGAATGCCGCGGCAATCGCTTGCGCTCCGTAGGCCAGATAGGCCTTATGCAGCGTCCACGCGTAGTACTCGTTCGACGTGATCTGCGCGCGTTCATACGGGTCCATGCGCAGATTGAAGAACAGCGGCAGTCGCCGCGCCGTGAACGGCTCACCCCAGATGTCGAGCGTGCCGGGCGTCTTCTGCTCGAAGAAGACGAGCTTCCAATTATTGAACCGGATCGCGACGAGCTGAGCGTCGTCGTCGAAATAGATAAATCCTTTCCGCTCGGAGTGATCTTGCTGACCGGTCAAGTAGGCGAGCTGATTGTAGCCGTCGAGGTGCACCCGATAAGTACGGTCGCCGATCTTCCAGCCTTGCAGCAAGCGGTCCTTCACGCCGCCGTCGCCTGCGGCTGCGAGCAGCGTTGGGAACCAATCGTGGCTGCCGAAGATATCGTTGGAGATACTGCCCGGCTTGATGTGGCCCGGCCACCGGATCATTGCCGGCACGCGGAACGCGCCTTCCCAGTTCGTGTCCTTCTCGCTGCGGAATGGCGTCATGGCCGCATCGGGCCACGAGTTCATGTGCGGGCCGTTGTCGGTGGTATAGAGGACGATGGTGTCGTTGGCGATGCCGAGGTCATCCAGCGTCTTGAGCAGTTTGCCGACGTCGCCGTCGTGCTCGATCATGCCGTCGGCATATTCATTGTCAGGCATCCCGCTCTGGCCGCGCATCGACGGGCGCACATGCGTGTAAAGATGCATGCGCGTCGTATTCATCCAGACAAAGAACGGTTTGTTGGCCTGCACCTGCCGCTTGATGAAGTCGATGGCCGCATCTGTTGTCTCGTCGTCGATCGTTTCCATCCGCTTTTTGGTGAGCGGGCCGGTGTCTTCGATGGTCTGCTTGCCGACCTTGCCGAAGCGCGGATCGATGGTCGGATCGTCGACATTGGTGGCCTTGCTTCTAATAACGCCGCGTGGACCGAACTTCGCTTTGAACGCCGGGTCCTTCGGATAGTCGGGGTCCTCGGGCTCCTCTTCGGCATTGAGGTGATAGAGGTTACCGAAGAACTCGTCGAAGCCGTGCACCGTCGGTAGATATTCATTGCGGTCGCCGAGATGATTCTTGCCGAACTGGCCGGTGGCATAGCCGAGCGGTTTGAGCGCTTCGGCGATGGTGATGTCTTCCGGCTGTATGCCGACCGTGGCGCCGGGAACACCGACCTTGGATAGACCCGTACGTATAACTGACTGGCCGGTAATGAACGACGACCGCCCCGCCGTGCAACTCTGCTCGGCGTAGTAATCGGTGAACATCAGGCCTTCTTTGGCGATGCGGTCGATATTCGGCGTGCGATAGCCCATCAGGCCGAACGTGTAGGCGCTGATGTTGGACTGACCGATATCGTCGCCGAAGATGACGAGGATGTTCGGCTTCTTGCCCGAAAGCGCGGCCGGTTGCTGCGCCTGCGCCACCTGAACCGGATGACTTGTTGCAATCGCCGATGCGGCGGCGAGCGTGGTGCCGCCAAGCAACATGTTACGGCGGTTGAGCGCGGTTTGTTTTAGATTCGAATTACCGCCGTTGTCTTGACTGGACATCTTTCTCTCCCTGTTCTGATGACGGATCGAAAACCGAGTTAGGCCGCGCAGGACGCGCCAAGACGCGAGCCGCCGTTGCGGACCTTCCGTGGACTCTCGATTTGCGATTGGTTGGGCCGTCGCTCGCGGCTTCAGACCCGCTGTGCGGGATTGCGGCAGGATGGATCGACCGACGGTTCGAGCCCATGCGAAACGCAAACATTTCCTGCACAGACTTACGGCCTTACGCGAAGCACCGCCGCAGCCGTCGCACCGAGCGACACTCTTAGTGTTAGTCGAACGCCGCCGCCAGTAAGTTCATGCAAATGTTCAAAGAGTTACTGCAAAAACGCAGACCACGTGCCTCGGTTCCATCACAATCTGGACCGTACCGAACCGGGCTCTGTTCGCGAACGACACACTCGGACACAACTACTGATAGTTTGAGCGAGCGCTTCGTGCATTAGATCGTTCGATTCGATCCAATGGAGTAAACAACTCAAAGCCTTAGCTTCACTGTGATCGGGAAGTCACGCCGCTCCTAAAATCGCATTATGGCGATGGAAGTCGAGGGGAATTCCACTGCCATGCCGATTTTGGCTGGCTAAGCTGCTGGCGCGATTCACGTGAGCAGACGGCAAAATCGGGGGTGCTTATGAGACCATCCAGCGTGCTAACAGGTAGAAAATCCCCTGCCCTGTCGCGCGCGTGGTTTTGCCTCGCCACGGCATTGTTCGCGTTCGCAGCCGTTGCGTGCTCAACAAACATCTCCTTCGCCGACGAGGACGGCACGAGTTTCTGGATTCCTGGATTTTTCGGCAGCTTGGCCGCCGTTCCGCAGCAGCCTGGATGGTCGCTGACGTCGATCTTCTACAACACCGACGTTTCAGCCAGCGGCAATGCCGCCGTGGCGCGTGAAGTCTCGATCGGACAAATACCCAAATTCCCGGTTAGCATCACCGGCAGTGCCAATGTTCACGCTGACGCAACCCTCGGGTTTGTCGCTCCAACCTACGTGTTCGCCACCCCGTTCTTGGGCGGACAAGCATCCGCCACCCTCCTTTTCGGCTACGGCAACAACAACACATCCTTGAACGCGACGGGGACCGCCACCGCATTTCTACCTACTCCGATCTCCATCACAAAATCCGTTGCGCTTCAGCAAGACACGATGGGCTTTACCGACCTCATTCCGCAATTCGCCGATCGCTGGAATGCCGGCGTCAACAATTACATGGTCTATCTGACCGGCGACATTCCGGTAGGCCTGTACAGTTCGAGCAATCTGGCGAATATCGGCCTCGGCCATGGCGCCATCGACGGCGGCGTCGGCTACACCTATTTCGATCAAAAGACCGGTCATGAATTCTCGGCGGTGTTGGGATTTACGGGAAACTTCCAGAATCAATCGACGGGCTATACGAGCGGCATCGACTCCCATCTCGATTGGGGCGCGTCGCAGTTTTTGTCCAAACAATTGATGGTCGGTCTGGTCGGATATTTCTACGAGCAGCTTACGCCAGACAGCGGCTGCGCCCCGGTGCTATGTCCCTTCGAATCCCGCGTCATCGGCGTCGGGCCGCAGATCGGATATATTTTTCCTGTCGCCGGTATGCAGGGATATCTGAACTTGAAGGGCTATGGCGAGTTCGACAACGAAAACAGGCCGGCTGGCTGGAACGTTTGGCTGACATTCGTACTGTCGCCGGCGGCGCCCTCCTCCCAGTCCTCACTACCGCCTCTCCTGACCAAAACACCTCGGAGTTGACGCGGTCTTTATATGCGGGAGTGAGCCCGCCCATGTCCGCTTTGGGGTCATAAGCGGACATTTCGAAATGTCCAATCAATGTCTGCTTTACCCCCGAAAACGGACATCGCTGAGCGCGTCAGGTATGTCCGTTTTATGCCACAGCGGACCAAGTGCATTGCAGAAAAATAGGGCTATTCAACCACCTCGCTGGAAAGGCCTACGCATTTGCCATAGCATCGATATCAGCAGACGGGAGGTGCGCGCCTATGGCAACTCATTATGGGGAATGCTTTTGCGGTGCCGTGAAGGTCGAAGTCTCCGGAGAGCCGGAAGGTATGGGGTATTGCCATTGTAGATCATGCCGTTCGTGGTCCGGGGGACCGGTCAATGCTTTCACGCTTTGGAAACCTGATGCGGCGCGGATCACGGCCGGTGCAGAACATGTCGGCATGTATCAAAAGACCCCAGTCAGTCGGCGCCAATATTGCAAAAAATGCGGTGGTCATCTGATGACCAATCATCCTCCGCTCGGCTTAGTCGATGTTTTCGCCGCTACCCTGCCGACGCTCCAGTGCACACCGGGGGTCCACGTCAACTATGCAGAGACCGTTCTGCCCATGCGAGATGGGCTCCCGAAGTTTAAAGATTTTCCGGCAGAGTTTGGTGGATCAGGCGAGCACATCGCCGAGTAGGCACGAGGTCGCGAAAAATTTCGCGACGGCCACTCCACTTATGTGCGGTGACGATGTCCGCTTTACCTCCGAAAGCAGACATGCGTCAGCAAGATTAGTACGTCCGCTAAGTGCCAAAGCAGACTACGATGGCGGCACGTCGTTTATTCGATGACTTTATCCGCACGCGTCAGAAGACTTGAGGGTACAGAGATACCGATATCGTTAGCAGTGCGCTTGTTAATGACCAGTTCGAAAGTAGTGGGCTGTTCAATCGGCAAATTACTGACAGGCGTTCCATGCAACAATTTGTATGCATAGGTAGCGAGCTGGCGATAGGTTCTGTCAATATTCGGTCCGTAAGACATTAACCCACCGGCCTCGACGTATTCGCGCGCGTCGAACACTGCGGGCAAGCGACGCTTTCGCGATAGGCCTGCAATTAGCTCCAGATAGGTCACGACCGTCGGATTACGGAAGGTTACCATGCCCTGCACACCATTTGCCGATGCCTGATCAAACGCTGTCGTAACCTCATCTGCCGTGCGAACATTCAAAGCAAACAGTTCAAGTTCGAGTTGATGAGCCGCCAATTCTTCATTTTGCCAATCACGTTTCGCAATGCCTTCACTTGGAAAATCCTGGCGCAACAACACGCCGACACGGCGCGCCGCGGGTGCCACTTCTTTAAGTAAGGCCAATCGCTTCGGGTTCATCTCCTCTGTCATCGTGTAGACGCCGGTGACATTACCACCTGGCTGAGCCAGCGATTGCGCCATGCCATCTGTGACTGGGTCGTCCACCATTCGTCCAATCACCGGCACGCTTTTTGTTACCCGCCAAGCTGCGGCGATTGAAGGTTGGCTGGTTGCCAATATGACGTTTACTCCTAAGGCAATTAGCTCTGCTGCAAGGCTCTGCAGCCGAGTTTCATCGCCGTCTGCATATCGCTCTTCAAGTACAAAATCCCGCCCTTCGATCATCCCGAGCGCCCGCATACCTTCTCGGAACGCCTGCAATTGTTCAGGCGTGTGCAGTGGGCCTTGAATTTTGATCCAGCCAATCTTCGGCACTGAGTGGGTCAGTTGCGCACGCGCTGCGATTGGCCAAGCGGTCGCCGCACCGCCAATTATCCGGATGAATTCACGTCGCCTCACGCGCGCCACTCCGAGGCTCGGCACCGAGCACACTATCGGCCCAAGCTAGCATGTTGGATCCTTAGGCGTGACACTCCGATGTCCGCTTTGGGTGGTGAGTTCAACCGGTCACTGCACCAAAGCGATGTTGTCCGGTCGCCAAGTTTGCTTGAACCATGGCTCCAACGGCCCGTAGAGGCGCAGGAGAGTGAACCAGCCCTTGCCCGGTATTGTTTGCACCCAGTTGTTTTCCTCACCCGGAGGTGGCTTCGGGCCGAAATACACATCCACTGAGCCGTCGGCATTGACGTGGAGTGCCTTGCTCTGGCTGCTGACGCTCGGATACTGCTGGTCTGTCTGCACCATCGAGCGGAACTGAGTGTCGTAAACAATCACTGACCAGAACGTCTTGACCGGGATGTTCGGCGGCAGGTGCAGTTTGTAGGTCTTGCCGCCATCCAACGGGTTGTTGTCGGCGTCGACCGCCGTCCAAGGATAGGCTGAGCCCTCTCCAACGATCTGCGTATCCATAGCCGGCGTTACGCCTGTCGCCACAAAGAAGAACATCGCGCTCGCGCTCAGGTTAGCGACGCCTGGCTGCCATTCGAACTTGTAGCCGCCAATAAACGGTCGCTTCCAATTGCGGTCGTCGCAATAGTAGGCTTCTTTCTGCCGCACTCGGTAACCCAGGGCGCGCCCGGTCGCATCGCCAACCGCGGCCGCTTCGGTCAGAATCTTCTTCATTCGTTCGTCAGGAGCGAAGGGTTTGCCCTTCTGGATGCCGACCGAGGCCCAGAAGCCGAGCGTCGTTGCGTCGACCGTCTCGGTCGGCTCGTCCTGCACGGCCTGGTTCAGCATCTCCCAGAATCTAAAATCCGCCGGCGCAACCATGTTGAACGGCTTGCCGGACATATCGATGAAATTCAGCTTGGGCGGATTGGATGCCTGCGAAAGCGGGTAGATCTTCATGGTCTTTTTGGTCATCTCGACGCCGGGTTTCGGGCTCCCATCGACCAGGAAGCTTCGCCACCCTGTCCAGACGCTGTAGGAACCCGGGCGCATGACAAAGTAGCCCTGAGGCACTTCGCTTTTGTATCCGGGCGGCAGAAAAAGAAATTTGCCACCCTCGCCGTGATCCGGCCCGGTGAAGCCAATATCGCCGTTCCAGTGGTACCAGATGTCGTCTGCGAGACCGAGCACCTTCGGGGGCGCTTCAATCACCAACGGGCCGTTATGCAGGTCGATCCACAACCAAGTGTATGGCGTGTTGTCGTTAGCAGTCAGCTCGACCGTGCGGGAGTCGACCATCGTTTCCCAGATCGGGACCGTCGTATTCGCCGGCCCCAATGCAAGGATGGCGTTGCGATTCGCCACTTGGTTCACCACCGGCAAAGCCAAAAGGTAGGCCTGAACGGCGCGCTGAAAATCCAGGTTGTCGTAAATCTTCTCCGTGCTTGTCACGTCCGGGACACCATCGAAAAACCGCAACGTGCCGAATCTGGTCTCGACCGTATCGGGCGCCGCAACGTCGGATGGCAAAGGCGTGGAGAATTTGAATGCAGGATTCGCCGGCGGACCGCTCAGCACTTGTGCGCTGCTGGGGGTGACGGGGGCAGTAATCATCGCCAGCGTCATCCAAGCTATGACGTGATGATGGGTTCTCATTTTCCCTCTGGATGCATGGGCCTCGCGTGCTCACATGTACGGACTGCCGCCTGTCGTCATTGACCTGAATCAATAGCCGCCCTCGCTGGTCTGAGTCGAAGCGACGGATCATAGGTGCGTCAGCAAAATCGGTTGCTTGATGTCTGGTTATGGGTCTCAAGCGGACATCCCGGTCGCTAAGCGGCATGTCCGCTTTCCCCTCAAAAGCGGACATGAAGTGGACGTCAGACGATGTCTGCTTCGTGGGACATCAGCTAGTCATTCGATCACCTCGTCAGCAAGCTGCTGAAGCTTATCAGGCACGTCCAGACCTAGCGCCTTAGCAGTCTTAAGATTGATCACGAGCTCATACTTGGTCGGCGCTTGTACGGGCAGATCCGCTGGCTTTTCGCCCTTCAGGATGCGATCGACGTAGCTCGCAACGCCACGCTGCTGCTCGATTGTATCGAATGCGTATGAGACCAAGCCTCCTTTTTCAGCATCCAGACGGAACGGATAGATCGCCGGTAAATGCAACCGTGCAGCCCGCTTCAATAATCGTTTGGTTGTTCCTTGCATTGAGCGGATTGGGCGTCACGATAAGACCGCCATTTGGCTCTTGCGCAAATTCAGCAAGAACGCGATCAATGTCAGCGGCATCGTGCAGTTCAGTTGGTTTTACCGTCACACCGACTGAAGCTGCTAGACCCTGCGCCACGCGCAGAAAATCAACATTGGCTGGGATGTTCTGATTGTAGACGAGGCCCACGCGACGCAGCCCGGGCGCGATCTCCTTCAGAAGCTCGAGCCACTTTCCGCTGGCGGTGGGCTCGAAATTCTGAAAGCCAGTTATATTCCCACCCGGACGTGCCAGGCTCGCCACTAAGCCGCTTCCCACTGGGTCACCCACCAGTGCGAAAACCACGGGGACGCTCTGCGTCGCCTCCTTTATTGCCGCCAGACCTGGATTGGACCAAACGACGATCAACTCCGGCGCAGTCGCCACGAGTTCTGCGGCACCTACGCGGATTTTCTCGTTGTTTTGAGTGGTGAAATGCACATCGTACTGGATGTTTCGTCCTTCGACCCAGCCAAGTTCAGCGAGCCGTTGCGCGAACGCAGGCCAGAGCTGTCGCACTGCACCATCATTCTCGTTATTGAAGGGCAGCAGAACGCCGATGCGCCGTATCCGTGCGGGTTGTTGCGCCCGCAAGTGAAGCGGCGACACGACGATCGCGGCACCGGCCAACGTGATGAATGCGCGCCGTCGCATGACCTCCCCCTTGGCTAGGGCGAGGCATCGTAACGAAGCAGACCCGGTGGTTGGAAGTGGGTCGGCTGGGGGATCGGGAATGTCCAATATGGGGCAAAAGGCGGCTCTCCAGAGCACAACAGCCGCGGCGTCATCCGCGCGATGTCAACCGAATTGTTCAAACAACTTCCACGCGGCAAGCTCAGATTGCAGACGGAACCGCAAAGGTGGATGGCGACGCCGGCATTTTGAAGCAGGTGGCTTCGACCATGGTCGACTTCGACCCGCGCTTCGAGATCATGCCTGGCACGAAAACTGCAACAGTTGTGGCAAAGGAAGAGCCATACGAAGCCGATGCGCCATGGTCCTCTCCTCTACAAGCGGCCTATCGACACGGTCCCTCAATCCAAATGTCATTTGGACGTAGTCCTGCGGAAGGTCCCGCACTTTGACTAAGGTCAATTGGCTTTGCGAAATTTCTGCTTTTGGCACTTAACGGACATCGAAAGCGCGTCCACCGATGTCGGACATCGATTGAACACAGGCGCATGTCGCGCCGCCTAAAGCATACATCCCGTACAGCGCTCGGAATGTCTGCTTAGCGCCGAAAATTCTCGCACTCGCTTGGGACGATCCTTCGCGAGTTTAGCGGTTCCACGGACTCGCCGCCGCTAGGCCGCATGACGATAGTGATTATTCGCGTTTGGCGATGTTGACGTGAAAATCAATGCTTGTGCAGTAGGTTCGGCAACTTCGGAAAGTTCGCCGCTATCCGCCTTTGCTTCATCCCTTCTCGGCGGGACTATACGACCGTATGGATTGACTCAATCAATGTGCAATAGACGGCTGCCGTGGCGCTGTCTCCAAATCATGTCGCAACCGGGTTTTTATCCCCAACCACCCGGTATTGCACGCGGCCCCGGACACCCCATCCCCCGACACCCTGTTCCGGGGTCGCCCCGCAGCGAACATCGGCGCGCGTAATGACCGAACCAGCAACAGCCAAACATCATCAGCGGCTTCTCTTTGCCTTAGCGGTCGCAGCGGGACTGGGACTCGGCCTGGCGCTGGTAGCGTTCTGTGACGCTTGGTACGGCGGTTTCAACGGGGTGCAGTTCATTGACACGCGCTGATCGACCGCAATTTCGCAGCGCTGTCACGGCGGACTTCTAGGGTGGTTATGTGTGCCGGCATGCCCCCGGATCGGATGTGTTTTTCCTATGGCGGGCGTGCAGGGATATTTGAACCTCTGAACTGAAACCTTCCCTTCTTCGCCGCCGCCGATCGTGACTAGGTCGGCTTTTCACAATTGAAGCTGCGCCCGACAATAGGCTACGAAGGCCGCGCGTAACTTTGAATCTCTGAATCGAAAGGCGCTTTGATGCGGAGCCATCGCCTGGATGCGGCACCGGATACTGTGCATTGGGGCTTTTTCGACGCTGCGCTCAAGCCTCTTGTGACGATAGAGCCCGGCGACGAAGTCGTCATCTCTACAGTTTCAGGCCCACCCGAGGCGATGCCGAAGCCGGAATCCGGTCTGATCGTGCCGCCGGCATTGCCCGCGATTCACGCCGGCGTGCCGCAGAAACTGGGTCCGCACATGATGACCGGACCGGTCGCGGTGCGCGGCGCCAAGGCCGGACAGGTCCTGGAGGTCCGCATCAAGGCGATCGATCTCCATTATGACTGGGGCTACAATACCATTCGCCCGCTCGCCGGCGCGCTCCCGGATGACTTCGAACGCACGCGCATCATCCATATTCCGCTCGATCGCACCCGCATGGTCGGGCGGCTGCCGTGGGGGTTGGAACTGCCGCTGAGACCCTTCTTCGGCGTTATGGTCGTGGCGCCACCGCCGGCGTGGGGACCGATCGGCTCGCCGCCGCCGCGCCGCAACGGCGGCAACATGGATAATAAGGAGCTCGTTACCGGCACCACGCTCTATCTGCCGATTTACGTCGACGGCGCGATGTTCTCGGTCGGCGACGGTCACGGCGTCCAAGGCGACGGCGAAGTGTGCATCACCGCCATCGAGACGGGGCTGATCGGCACCTTCGAACTGCACGTGCGAGATGATATGGCGTTGGAATGGCCGATGGCGGAAACGCCGACGCATTTCATCACCATGGCTTTCGATCCCGACCTTGACGACGCCGTGGTGATCGCGCTGCGCGACATGATCAAGTTCATTTGCGCCCGCACCGGACTCACGCGCGAGGACGCCTATACGCTATGTAGCCTGGCGGCCGATCTGCGCGTCACGCAGGTGGTCAACGGCTCCAAGGGCATTCACATCATGTTGGAGAAATCGCTTCTGCAAAATTCGGCGCATTCCCAAGCATAAGACGCTCGGACCCTTCGAACCGAAAATCAGCCCATCAGCATCACCGGTTCGCGGCCGATCAGCCGCGCCAGCGAGCGCAACCGGTTGAGCACGCGCTCACCGGCGAGCGCGCCGAATTCGCCCGGCAGGCGCAGCGCCAGGCGGTGGCGCTCGATCGCGAGCGAGGTCTCGGGAAGAACGCCAGGCATTGCCGCAGACACGACGTAAGCGAGCCGCAGCGCCGCGCCCAGCACACGCGCGCGGTCGAGGAGCCGCGTCGAGACGAGTTCCCGCAGCCGCGGCGAAAGCTCGTCGTCCATGACCAGCCCGACATGGCGAAAGAACACGGCAAGAGCCAAATAGGCGCGGCCCTGGTGATCGATGCCGGAAAAGCCGCCGTGAGCGATGATATTGAGCGACTGCTCGCCGCGGTAATCGGGATGCGCGCGCCAGCCGATATCAGCCAGTAGGCACGCGGCGTGACGCAAACGGCGCTCCTCGCCGGTTTCTTCGAGGCCCGAGGTGGCCATGAAGCGGTCGGTCCATACGATCAGCTCTTCGCCGTGACGCGGCGAGCGCGAGCGAAGCAGATTGAGGTGCCGCGCCGCCTCGATCAGCGCGTCTTTTTCCTTCTCTTTTTTCTTGAGCAGCGAATAGAGCAAGCCCTCGCGAATGCCGAGCGCCGAGAACACGACCTGACGCGGCCTGCCGGCGCGCAGAATATGTTCGAGGACGAGCGCAGCGTAGGGCAACAGCGGCCGGCGTGCGTTCGCCACCACTTCGATATTGGCAAGCGTATCGACGTCGACGCGGTGGACGAGGCGCGCAAATTCCAGCGCCTCATCGGCGCGGATCGCGTAACCGTGCATGACATGGAGCGGGTAGCCGGTCTGCCACATGTGCAAGCGGGCAAGCGAGCGCCACGTGCCGCCGACCGCGTAGAACGAACGCCCCTCGCAGACCTTGAGCACCGGCAGGCCGCTCAGCGATTTCTTGACGAATTTCTCCGCCTTTTTGATCGACTTTGCCGAGATATCGGCGAGCGCCAGTCCGCCAAGCGGGCGGGTGACGCCGTGCCGCTCCCGCGTGCCGCGCACGTCGACGAGCTCAAGCGAGCCGCCGCCGAGATCGCCGACGACGCCGTCGGCGTGATGCACGCCCGAGATCACGCCGAGCGCGGTGAGTTCGGCCTCGCGCCCGCCGGACAGCACCTCGATCTCGGCCCCGATGGTGCGCTCGGCAAGCTTGATGAACGCGCCGCCGTTCTTGGCGTCGCGCACCGCGGCCGTAGCGATCGCCAGGATTTTCTTCACTTTCATCGTCTCGCACAGCGCGCGAAAACGCTTGAGCGTTGCGAGTGCGTGTTGAACCGCGTCGGCGGCGAGCAGTTTTGTCGATTGAACCTCGCGGCCGAGCCCGCAAAGCGCCTTTTCGTTGAATAGCTCGGTCGGACTGCGCGTTAGTCCCTCAAAGACGACAAGCCGCACGGAATTCGAGCCGATGTCGATGACGGCAATCGGCGGGCCGTGGTCAAGACGTCCCTGGGCGTCGGAGATGGCGCGAGGCATCGATCAAATAACCATGAATCGAACAACCGAGAGGCGTAACCGCATGAACGCGAACAATGGACTCGAATGAATTTTCTGTCTTCGCCTGGACAATCGATATAGCGGGCGCACCCTACGCGATTCGCGAGCCGTTCACAGTGGTTCCGGCCGGTGCCGCAAGCGCGGAATCGAGTCTTTGGGCGACTTGCCACGGCCGGACAGACTCGGATTCGTCATGAAATAGGTGGTGCAGTTGAAGCTTTCCTCGCCGGAGGCCGGCTCGATTCGCGCGGAGGATCCGTCGCCAAGAAGCTGCCAGCTCTGTTCGTTGTCCTTGAGGTTCGCGACCACAATCTGATCAAGCACCTGTTCGTGCACGGTCGGATTGAGAATCGGGCACAGCGCCTCGACGCGGCGGTCGAGATTGCGCGGCATCATGTCGGCGGAGGAAATGTAGACCGCCGCCTTCGGGTGCGGCAGGCCGTGGCCGGAACCGAAGCAATAGATACGGCCGTGTTCGAGGAAACGGCCGACAATGGATTTGACGCGGATATTGTCGGACAGCCCAGGAACGCCGGGCCGCAGGCAGCAAATGCCGCGGACGACGAGATCGATCGGCACACCGGCGCTCGAGGCGCGGTAGAGCGCATCGATAATGTCGGGATCGACCAGCGCATTCATTTTCATCCAGATCGAGGCGGGCCGGCCCGCTTTAGCGTGCGCAATCTCCTCCTCGATATGTTCGTGAATGCGTTTGCGCAGCGATACCGGCGAGACCGCCATGCGCTCGAGCTCCGCAGGTTCGGCATAACCGGTGACGAAGTTGAAGATGCGTGCGACGTCGCGCGCGATGATGGGATCGCAAGTGAAAAACGACAGGTCGGTATAAATGCGCGCGGTCACCGGGTGATAGTTGCCGGTGCCGACATGAATATAGGAGGCGAGCGCGGCGCCTTCGCGCCGCACCACGAGCGACAGCTTGGCGTGCGTTTTCAGCTCGATGAAGCCGAATACGACCTGCGCGCCGGCGCGTTCGAGGTCGCGCGCCCAGCGGATATTGGCCTCCTCGTCGAAGCGCGCTTTCAGCTCCACCAGCGCGGTAACCGATTTGCCGCCTTCGGCGGCCTCCGCCAGCGCCTTGATGATCGGCGAGTCCGCCGAAGTGCGATACAGCGTTTGCTTAATCGCGACCACGTCGGGATCGCGCGCAGCCTGCTGCAGGAAATCGACGACAACGTCGAAGGATTCGAACGGGTGATGGATGATGAAGTCCTTCTGCCGGATCGCGGCCAGACAGTCGCCGCCATGATCGCGCACCCGGCCGGGATAGCGCGGCGTATAAGGTTCGAATTCGAGATCGGGCCGGTTGAGATTAGCAATTTGACCCATCTCGTTCAGCGCCAGCACGCCGTCGACGCTAAAGACGCTGTCGTCGGAAACGCCGAGCGCGCGTTGCACGAAACGCCGTAATTCGACCGGCATGCTTGCTTCAATGTCGAGCCTGATGACCGAACCGCGCCGCCGCCGCTTGAGCGCGGTTTCGAAAAGCCGCACCAGATCTTCCGCTTCTTCCAGGATTTCGACTTCGGAATCGCGCGTGACGCGAAATGCGCCTAGTCCTTTCACCGTATAGCCGGGAAAGAGCTTGGCGATGAACAAGCTGGTGACGCCCTCGATCGAAATCAGCCGCGCTTCGCCGCCTTCGCGCGCCTGCGGCAACCGCACGAAACGTTCGATGCGGTTCGGCACGCGAATGAGCGCGTTCATCGCCTTGCCGTCCTTGGCTCGCGCCAGCTGCAACGCGATGGTGAATCCGAGATTGGGAATGAACGGAAAGGGGTGGGCCGGATCGATAGCGAGCGGCGTGAGGAGCGGAAAGACGTGAGCGAGAAAATAATCCTCCAGCCACGCCTTCTCGCTTCGTGTCACGTCAGGACCGTCAACGAGCACGATTCCGGCGTCCCCGAGTTCGGCCCGCAGCGCGCGCCATTGTGCCTGTTGGTCTTGCACGAGGACAGCGACGGCTTCGGCGATGCGGACGAGCTGCTCGGCCGGAGTGAGACCTTCCGGACTTCTGCTGCTGATCCCTTCGCGCACTTGCGCGCCAAGGCCGGCGACGCGCACCATGAAAAACTCATCGAGATTGTTCGCCGAAATCGCCAGGAATTTGAGCCGCTCCAGGAGCGGATTTCGCCGATTGGCCGATTCCTCAAGGACACGCCGGTTGAAATTTAGCCATGACAATTCACGGTTGATAAAACGCTCCGGGCTCGTGGCGAGATCGGATTCCGGATGGCGCGGAGACGCCTCCTGCACCGCCCGCGGCGCTTCGAGCCGCCGCATCGCGGCAGATTCCTTAGATGAGACAGAAACTTGAGCGCTTTCAGCCATTGCCGATCCGTATTCGTCCAAAGCTACATTGGCCACTTTCGTTACAATTCAATGAATATGCCGTCGATGCATGTGCCGCCAGACATAAGGCGGCGGGCTGGGCCGTTCCGTCAAGCCCAGCCGGATCGATCGCGAAAAACAATCAAAATCCGAGCGAGGCGTTACACAGGGTTCGTTCACGCGCCGTCGCGGAATATTTCGGCCGCCAAAGCGCGGCTTGGCGGCCGCCCTTGCCGCAAGGCCTCTTCGTCCAGCGCGGTCACCGCCGCGCGCGCTGCCGCGAACGATCTTTCAATATGGGTTAAGAGATAACTGACGACGCTCTCGGGCAGGACGAGCTGGCGGTCTGCGGCGAGCTTTACCATCACGCCGCGTAACATTGCGTCATCGGGCGCCTGCAGGGTCGCCGTGGGCATGGCGCGCAGACGGGACGCGACATCCGGAATCGAAATCGGCCAGGCCGAAGGCGCGGTTCGCGCGGTGAAGAGCAGAAAAGCCGCCTCCTCGCGGGCGAGATTGATCAAGTGGAACAGTGCACGCTCGTCCGTCGCCGCGCCGGCGTCCTCTATCACCAATGCGCCCGTCGCCAACATGGCCGGAATATCGAATGCACCAATGCTCCGCGCCGAGACCACGCGCGCACCGGCAGCTGAAGCCCAGATTGTCGCCAAATGGGTCTTGCCCGATCCTTCCGGCCCGACCAGCGCGACCGCGCGCGACGGCCAATCGGGCCAGGAATCCACAAGCGCGAGCGCGGCTTCATTGCCGGAACCGGTCAAGAAATCTTCGCGCGCGAAGCTTTCCGCGTGATCGAGCGCGAGCGCAAGCTGACGTGGGTGAGTGGAAATCGGGTCCGCAGGCATTGGGTGCGAAGACATATTATCTCAGCCACCCCGTGAAGACATGCCGCATCGAGAGGGCCGCTTGCCATTGTAGAACGAACCGGTGAGGTAGCGCTGCCTAACGCTGCCTAAAGGAACTAGTGCCCGGCGCCGACCGAGTTCATGTGGCGGACCCATTCAGCCAAATAGAAAGCGATCGAGACGAGTGTGAGGACCGCGACAACGGCCATCATGAGTTGCGCGAGGGGCGTGAAATCGAAGCTGAAGGCTCGTTCGGCCAAGACCAGCACAACGAGGAGGATCTGCGCCACGGTATTGGCCTTCGAGACAAGGAGCGGCCTGACCGGCATCGGCCGGCCCACCAGCCACGCCAGCAGGAAGGCGCCGATGATCATGATATCGCGCGACACGACAAGGATAACGAGAAAAATCGGCAGCACACCGACAATTCCGAGCGACACATAGATCGAAACGATCAGCGCTTTGTCGGCCAAGGGATCGAGATACGCGCCGAGTTCGCTCTTCATCTGAAAGCGCTTGGCGAGGAAGCCGTCGACGGCGTCGCTTATTCCTGCCGCCAGAAACAACAGGAACGCAACGCGCATCTCGCCCAGCGTGATCGCCCAGACCACGATCGGCACCAACAATATCCGTCCCAAAGTGATAAGATTAGGTATGCTCAAGCCGTTCCTCAGCCTGCAGCGCGCATTTGTATACCGGCCGGTCCCAGACGAGATTTACGGGCCGTCGGCCGCGTTGGATATATCCGATTCCTTGCGCATCATCGTGATGGGACGGCACTATAGCGGCGCAGGCGCGCTTGCACACCCGGCGATTCCGACGTAGGAGGCGCGAGCAAAGCTTCCCAGGCGGGCGAAACCGCCTGTCCGTATTGGTGATTTTCGTGGATGATACGCGCTACGCGGCCGCCGGTGTCGACATCGATGCCGGCAACCGCATGGTGGAATTGATCAAGCCTCTGGTACGGGCCACGGCAAGGTCCGGCGCCGGCGCCGAAATCGGCGGCTTCGGCGGGCTTTTCGATCTCAAGGCGGCCGGTCTCTCCGATCCGATACTCGTCGCGGCGACCGACGGCGTCGGCACGAAGGTCAAAATTGCGATTGAATCCTCCCGGCACGACACGATCGGCATCGATCTGGTCGCCATGTCGGTCAACGACCTCGTCGTGCAAGGCGCGGAACCGCTGTTCTTTCTCGACTATTTCGCTTGCGGCAAACTCGACCCCGCGCTCGGGGCGGTCGTGGTCAAAGGCATCGCGGCGGCTTGCCGCGAATCCGGTTGCGCACTAATCGGCGGCGAGACGGCGGAAATGCCGGGAGTCTACCAAGGCGACGATTACGACCTCGCGGGATTTGCTGTCGGCGCGGTCGGACGAAACGAAATCTTGCCGGGCGGCGACATCGCGGCAGGCGACATCGTGGTGGGTCTTGCCTCAAGCGGCGTGCATTCGAACGGTTTTTCACTGGTCCGCAAGATTGCCGCCGACGCCGGATTGACCTGGGATCGTCCCGCGCCATTCGACCCCTCGCGAAGCCTGGGCGAAGCGCTCCTGACGCCGACCCGGCTCTATGTCCGCTCTTGCCTTGCCGCGATCCGCGCGACTACAGCGGTCAAAGCGCTCGCGCACATCACTGGCGGCGGCTTCATCGAAAACATCCCGCGGGTATTACCGCCGCATCTCGGCGTTGCTTTGAGTCTCGATCGCGTACCCGTCTTGCCGGTGTTCAAATGGCTCGCGTCTGCCGGTAAGGTCGCCGAACGCGAAATGCTGCGCACGTTCAATTGCGGCATCGGAATGGTCGCCGTGCTCGACCGCGGCAGCGCCGATGCCGTGACCAAAGTTTTAACGGACAACGGCGAGACGGTGGTCGCGTTCGGCGAAGTAGTCGCGGCGGCGGACGCAAGCCGCGTCAACTTTGTCGGACATCTCGATCTGTCATGGCAAGCGCGATGACCAGGAAGCGCGTGGCCGTGCTGATTTCCGGGCGCGGCTCGAACATGATGGCGCTGATCGAGGCGGCGAGCGCCAAGGATTATCCGGCGGAGATCGTTCTCGTCCTATCGAATCGGGCCGACGCCGCCGGGCTAAAGCGGGCGCGGGAAGCGGGCGTAGCGACCGTCGTGATCGACAACCTTTCGTTCGGCGAGGATCGTGCAGCCTTCGAACGCGCACTCGACGACGAGCTTCGGCGGCACCGGGTCGATCTTATTTGCCTCGCCGGCTTCATGCGCCTGCTAACGTCCTGGTTCATCGGCCGCTGGCGCGGCCGCATCCTCAACATCCATCCGGCGCTCTTGCCACAGTTCAAGGGGCTTCACACCCACCGCCGCGCGCTCGAAGCCGGCGCTGCGCAGCACGGCGCCACCGTCCATTTCGTCGTCGAAGAGACCGATTCGGGGCCGATCATCAGGCAGGAATCAGTTGCCGTTTTACAAGACGATACCGAGGAAACGCTGGCCGCGCGTGTCCTTGCGATCGAGCACCGGATTTATCCGGAAGCCTTGCGGATGGTTGCGGACGGCCGCGCAAGATTCGCGTCCACTCGCGACCCAGCAAGCGCGCGCTGACTGTTGTCCATCCGCTTTCGCAATAAAAAACCCCCGATGCGAGACCGGGGGCTACGAGAACCGGACGATGCCGGTCTGGTTCACGCAACTTTGAGATTTTCCGCCGAAGTTCGGCCGCGGTTCGTAACGAGTTCGTATTCCACCGTTTGGCCCTCGTTGAGTGTGCGCAAGCCGGCGCGCTCGACGGCGGAGATGTGAACGAACACATCCTTGTCGCCGGTGGACGGCTTGATGAACCCGTAGCCCTTGGTCGGATTAAACCACTTGACGGTGCCTTTCTGCATCGTCTGTCTCCTAAATCATTCCAGATGTCAGCGAAGACGCCGTCGCAGAGATTGCACGGCAAGTGCATTTCCACGGCGCGCGCCACAAGCAAGATTTTGGGGAAGAGTCCGAAGCGGGGAAGTCCAAGGCGATATCATCGGCAAGGCAGCACCGGCCGGAAGGCCAAAATCCGATTGCATGCAAAGCAAGCCGGAGAAATGCGGCGCAACCAAGGCTGCACGTTGTCGCTGCCTCGCCGATATTGGCGAGATTTTTAGTCAAACATCGTGCTGTTAAACCGCCGTCCCGCTTCCGGCGGCGCGCGGCCGAGCATTCGATTGGTGCAGGCGCTGCCACAATCCGCCGGCCGCGATCGCCAAAAACGCGCCCGAGACCGAGCCGGCGAATTCAAGTTGCTGCGCCGATGTAGGGCCAAACAGAGCGGCCAAGTGCGCAGCGAGCGCCGGATCGGTCATGATCGTCTGCCCGGCGATCCAGCCGAGTAGCGCGGCGCCGCCCCATACAAAAACCGGAAAACGATCGAGCACCGCCGCGATGAGCGCCGCGCCCACGACCAGAAGCGGAATCGATGCGGCGAGACCGATCGCGAGCAACAGAAAGTCGCCCCGTGCGATTGCCGCGATCGCGACGATATTGTCGAAGCTCATAACGATATCGGCGGCCACGACGAGCATCACCACGCGCCACAAATGCGCTGCCGCCTCGATTTTGTTCCTGTCGGGCCCCTCGGCCACGAGGAGCTTGGCTGCGATATATAAAAGCGCCGCGCCACCGATCAGCTTGAGATAGGCAAGCGCCATAAGGCGCGCCAGGACTGCCGTGAAAACGATGCGCAGGATCGCGGCGACGCCGACGCCGATGACCAGTCCCCAGCGACGCTGGGGCGGCGGCAATCCGCGGCAGGCCATGGCAATGACGACGGCGTTGTCGCCGGACAGCACGGCGTTGACGAAGATAATCTGGCCGACGGCGAGCCAAAAAGCGGCATGACCGAACTGACCGACTCCCGCGTCGATCCAATCGCGCCACAATGTAGAATCAAAAAATTCAGTGAGTGAAGCCAAGGTCCGTAGCCTTAGCCGACGATCTCGTTCCCGGCAAAGAACTGCGCGATTTCCGTCACCGCGGTTTCGGCGGCATCGGAGCCGTGAACGGAATTCTCGCCGATCGACTTGGCGTGCAATTTGCGAATTGTGCAGGGCGCGGCTTTGGCCGGATCGGTAGCGCCCATGATGTCGCGGTAAGCCGCGACGGCATTTTCACCTTCGAGCACCTGCACGACCACGGGTCCCGAAGTCATGAACTGGACGAGCTCGCCGAAAAAGGGCCGCTCGCGATGAATGGCATAGAAAGTCTCCGCCTGCTCACGAGTCATTTTAATGCGCTTTTGCGCCACGATGCGCAAACCCGCTTTTTCGATCATTGCGTTGACGGCGCCCGTCAGGTTACGGGCGGTCGCATCGGGCTTGATGATCGAAAACGTACGTTCGATCGCCATCAATTCATCCTTGAAGATTTGTGAAAGCGCAAGATGCGCGGCTTATAAACATCGCTTACAGCCGCCGCAAGCGGATGAATGGTAAGCAATGAATATGCGGTGAATGCCGCCGCGATCGTCCGTTCAGTTTGATAAATCGACAATAAATCCGGTCCTCAGCGCGGGTTCAGTTGCTCGCCGCTAGATTGCTTGAACAAACGGCAGGTAGACCTGCCGCCAGAAGGTGCGAAAGCGTCACATCAAGGAGATCGCAAATGCTGCGCAAGACGATTTTGGCCATCGCCGCCGCGGCGACGCTCGGCGCGGCCGCCCTCGCGCCCACCAGCGCATCCGCCTGGTGGGGGCATCCCGGCTGGCACGGGGGATATCACAGCTGGGCTTACCGGCCTACACGCCCTACGGGCCGGTGCTGCGCTGGGTGAACCGGTGCTATTGATCGCGTGTTCGTGCCGCGCGTGGTCGATTAACGCCCTGTCCTCGCGAAGAGGCCGGGGCGGTTTTTGCCGAGCTGTTGAAATACGAGCTTGGTGGTTAGTCCGTCGCGGCCTGCTTTTGCTTGCTTGGACTGACCGGCTTCTTTTTCGCGATCTTCGGCGCGGCGGGTGGCGCCGGAACGCCTTCGATTTCCATGAGAGCGCCGTGTTCGAAATGATAGATGCCCGGTCGCGGCCCGGCATTGAACGTCAAGACCGCCGTGCGGTCGCCGTTTGGATTCTTACCCAACTGAACCGAGTTTGGCTGCCCCGCGCGGTACACGACGTCGCACTCGCTCATGCCAAGCGCAACGCCACCGCCGAGGAACGAATTGGGGTCCGCAGCGGGCGGGCCGCCGGCGGCCTGGTTGGCCGGCCCGGTAGAGGGCGACGGCTGCGCCGCGGGCGCGGGGCAGGCGCCATTGCTGTCGACAAGATCGCTGGCTGTGATCGGCTTAGCGCGGTCTTTTGACTCTTGCAGCTCGGAGAATGTGTAGCCGGCATTGCCGCTGACGGCTTGGAAGGGCTTGGCGAACCAGGCATCCTTGTTTTCGAAGTCGACATTGGCGCAGCCGGAGAGCACGAAGGCCAAAGCCAGCGCTCCAAGCATGCGGCCGTCGTCAACTCGTCGAAGCTGCACCGAAAAATCCCCCTAGGCCCGAACGCCCGAATAAGATGCGCCGCTTTGTGTTACCAGCATGGCGGCGCCCCTGCATCAACTACTATGTTACCGAGCTTCCGCGGCGTGCGCGATAGCAATCGTGAACCATCAACCGGATGCTCTCAGAAGCAAAAAAGACATAAATAACAATACCTTGCACTCGTTCATCGTTGTGGGAGACTTTCTTTTTTCCTGTGATACCGATCACAGACGTCATTGCCGCCCTGAGCAAAACCTTCTAGCCAGCGGAAATCTCATCCGGCTTGCGATGCGGGCCGTCCGCGTGAATTGAGGAATTTTCATGCACTTCCAATTCGTCGGTTGCGGCGATGCCTTCGGCTCAGGCGGACGATTCAACACGTGCTTTCATCTGGTCGGAAGAGACATCAACGCGCTTATCGATTGCGGCGGAACTTCACTCGTTGCGATGAACAAGCTCGCGATAAGCCGCAATGACATCGGCACCATCCTGATCACGCATTTTCACGCCGACCATGTGGGCGGTCTCCCGTCATTCATCCTTGAGGCCAATTATGTCCTCAAGCGCCAGGGCGGACTCACCATCGTGGGGCCGCCGAGCCTCAAGTCTCGCTATGGCGGGCTGATGGAGAGTGCATTCCCGGGCACGCAGACGATGCAATGGTCGTTTCCGTTGACGCTTCGCGAACTTGAAATCGGCCGGCGCAACGACGTTGGTCCCATGCGGGTTACGCCATCCCACGTTTTGCACGATGACCGTGCCGGCCCGTGCCTTGGACTTCGGATCGAAGCCGAGGGCAAGGTTGTCGCCTATTCCGGCGATTCACAATGGACGGATGCGCTGATCGATGTCGGCCGCAATGCCGACCTTTTCATTTGCGAGGCCTATACGCGGGATAAGCCGATCGCCACGCACATGACGCTCAGCGCATTGGAACGCCACCTCGACCAAATTCGTCCGAAACGACTGATTCTCACCCATATGAGCAACGACATGCTGGCGCGTCGTGGCGAGCTTCGCTACGAGACCGCCGAGGACGGCATGGTCGTCCAGCTTTAGGGTCAGTTTCAGACAAAACGTACTGCATAGATCGGCGGCAGATGCGCGCTAACCAGCTCCCAGCTCCGGCCGCCGTCGTCGCTCGTCCACAACGCTCCGGTCGTCGAACCCATCGCGAGCCGTTCGCCGCTGTCGTCCACGTCCAAGCCGTGCCGATAGATAAGGTCGTACGCGTCGCGCTGCGGCAGGCCGTGCCGCATAATTTCCCAGCTATTGCCGCCGTCGTCCGTCCGGGTCACGCACAACGCGCCATCGCGAGGCATGCGAACCTCATCCTTTATCGCGGGAACGAACCATGCGGTCTGTGCCGAACGCGGATCTGCCGCTACCGCAAAGCCGAAATCGTCGGTGGGCGGCGAAAGCCGGGTCCAATGCGCGCCGGCATCGGCTGAGCGATAAATGCCGGCATGGTGCTGCATCCACAACACGTCAGGCGCCGCGGTGCAGCGCGCGACGCGGTGCGGGTCTTGGATCGCGCTGTCTTCGGCTTGCTCCGGCGGCACATAGGGCGCGAACAGTCCTTTGCCGAGCACCGACCATTTGCCGCCGCTATCGCGGCTTTCCCAGACCCCGCCGCAGGAAATTGCGATGAATACGCGATTTGAATCGCGCGGATCGGGCGAGACGCTGTGGATGCCGGCGGCGTCGTAACCGCCGCCGAACCATCGCGCACGTTCAGGCACGTTCCACAGCGAGGAGACGAGCCGCCAGCTTTCGCCACGGTCGTCGGAGCGGAACAGGCCTGCTGGAATGGCGCCGATCCAGAGCCGGCCGGGATGCTCTCGACCGCCAGTTTCGATTGTCCAGATTTGAAACAGCGAGGGCGCTTCGGCGGCATCGGCAGGAAAGACGGGCGCCGCGATCTCGCGCCATGTTTGCCCGCTATCGTCCGACCGGTGGAGTTTAGGACCGAAATGGCCGTGCTTGAGGGCGGCATAGATCAACCCGTCAGCCGGCAAGACATTGGTCACGGCAACGCCTTCGAAACCGATCAAGTTGGACGTCCAGCCGGACCGTTTGCGCTCCAACGCAAACAAGCCTTTGCGGGTCGCTATCAACAGATGATCGCTCATATGATCGCCCATGACTTCTCCGCTGAACTTTAAGCGATCAGCCGCCCGACAACGCTTGCATCACGTAGAGCTTGCTATCGGGACCGATAGGCTGTGCGAGCGCCGAGTCGCAATGCAACCGCTTGCCGTCGGCGAAAATGCAAACATGCTTGCGCAGTTTGCTACGATCGTCGAGCACATAGGCGCGTGCGTGCGGTTGCCCGGCAAGAACATTAAGCAACGCTTCGCCGACGGTGGCCCCCGCCGCCGAAAGCGGACCACCCGGAACGATATTTCGCAGATGGCTGGTGAAATAGATTTCTGCCATCGGCGTTCCGCTGCTGACTTGTGACCTCGTTGCGATTGTAGCTACCCGCCGAGCGCCGCCTCGATGGCGGCAAGAGCTGCGGTCGCCTTCGATCCGTCCGGACCGCCGGCCTGCGCCATGTCGGGACGACCGCCGCCGCCTTTACCGCCCAACGCCTCGGCACCTTTGCGCACGAGATCGACGGCATTAAAGCGCGCTACGAGATCGTCGGTGACTCCGACCACGATCCCAGCTTTGCCGTCTCCGCTGACGCCGACGATCGCCACAACGCCGGAACCGACTTTTTTCTTGCCGTCGTCGGCGAGGCTGCGCAAGTCTTTCAGGTCAATTCCTTGTACCGCACGCGCGAGCAATTTCACATCGCCGATCTTGCGCACGCCGTCAGCGGATTCGCCCTTTTCGCCGCGGCCCTGCCCGCCAGCCATCGCGCCGCCCATAGCGAGCTTCTTCTTCGCATCGGACAGATCGCATTCCAGCCGCTTTCGTTCGTCGATCAGCGCCGTGACGCGGCTCGGCATTTCCTCGATTGGCACGCGCAATTCGGCCGCGGCGGTCTTGGCAAGACGCGCCAGATTGTTGGCGTTGATGCGCGCCGCTTTTCCGGTGAGCGCTTCGATCCGGCGCACGCCCGACGAGACGCCGCCTTCTGCGATGAGCGAGATGATGCCGATATCGCCGGTGCGATTGACGTGAGTGCCGCCGCACAATTCGACCGACCAGCCCGCGGTGTTGCCGCCGCTCGATGTTGAAGGATTCTGGCCCATCGCGACCACGCGCACCTCGTCGCCGTATTTTTCGCCGAACAGAGCCCGCGCGCCGGAGTCGATGGCGTCGTCGCGGCTCAATAGCCGCGTCACCACTGGAGCGTTCTGCAGCACGATTTCGTTGGCGACATCCTCGACGCGCTCGATCTCCTCGCCGCTCATGGGTTTGGGATGGGAGAAGTCGAAGCGCAGTCGGTCAGGCGCCACGAGCGATCCCTTCTGCGCGACGTGATCACCGAGCACCTGCCGCAGCGCTTCGTGCAGAAGATGCGTCGCCGAATGGTTTTTGCGGATTGCACCGCGCCGCGCGTGATCCACCTCGAGCGCCAGCGCGGTACCGGCTTTAACCACACCCGCCTCGACCGTTCCGACATGAGCAAATACGTCGCCGGCGTGTTTTTTGGTATCCGTTACCTTGAAACGAACGCCGTCCCCCGTCATGACGCCGGTATCGCCGACTTGGCCGCCCGATTCGCCGTAGAACGGCGTCTGATTGAGCACGACGACGCCGCTCTCGCCCTTCTTCAGCGAAACAACTTCCTTGCCGTCGCGCACGATGGCCGAGACCACGCCCTCGGCGCTTTCGGTCTCGTAGCCGAGAAATTCGGTTGCACCGACTTTTTCGCGCAAGGCGAACCAGACCGCTTCGTCCGCCGCCTCACCCGAGCCGGCCCAGGATGCGCGCGCCTTCTGCCGCTGGCGGTCCATGGCGTCGGTGAAAGATGCGATATCGACGCCGATGCCGCGCGGCTTGAGCGCATCCTGCGTCAGGTCGAGCGGAAAGCCGTAGGTGTCGTACAACGTGAACGCGGTCTCGCCGTCAAACATGTCGCCTTTCTTGAGCGATTTGCTCGCTTCGTCGAGAATCGCAAGTCCGCGCTCGAGCGTGCGGCGAAAGCGGATTTCCTCGAGCTTCAATGTCTCGGTGACGAGCGCGTCCGCGCGAATGAGCTCGGGATAGGCCTGACCCATTTCGCGCACCAGCACCGGCACAACCCGCCACATCAGCGGCTCCATGACGCCGAGAAGCTCGGCGTGCCGCATGGCGCGGCGCATGATGCGTCGAAGCACGTAGCCGCGGCCTTCATTGGAGGGCAACACGCCGTCCGCGATCAGAAAGGCGCTGGCGCGGAGATGATCGGCGATGACGCGATGCGAGGCTTTGCGCTCGCCCCGCGGATCGACGCCGGTCAGATCGGCAACGGCCTCGATCAGCGCGGCAAACAGATCGATCTCGTAATTGTCGTACGTGCCCTGCAGCGCGGCCGCCATGCGCTCGAGACCCAACCCGGTATCGATCGAAGGCCGCGGCAGGTCGACGCGCCTGCCGTCGGGGAGCTGCTCGTATTGCATGAATACGAGGTTCCAGATCTCGACGAAGCGATCGCCCTCAGCTTCCGGGGTGCCCGGCGGGCCGCCCCAGATGTGATCGCCGTGGTCGTAAAAAATTTCCGCGCAGGGGCCGCACGGCCCGGTGTCGCCCATGGCCCAGAAATTATCGCTGCCGGAAATGCGCAGGATTTTCTTTTCCGGCAAGCCGGTGATTTTGCGCCAAAGCGCGAAGGCCTCATCGTCGTCGACGTAGACGGTGGCGAGCAGGCGTTCCGCCGGCACGCCGAACTCTTTCGTCACCAACCGCCAAGCAAGCTCGATCGCCCGCTCCTTGAAATAGTCGCCGAAGGAGAAATTGCCGAGCATCTCAAAAAACGTATGGTGGCGCGCGGTATAGCCGACATTGTCGAGATCGTTGTGCTTGCCGCCGGCGCGCACGCATTTCTGGACGGTCACCGCCCGCGAATAGGGACGCCTCTCCAGCCCGGTAAAGACGTTCTTGAACTGCACCATGCCGGCATTGGTGAACATCAATGTCGGATCGTTGCGCGGCACGAGCGGCGAGGAGGGCACGATTTCGTGCCCCTCGCGCGCGAAGAAGTCGAGGAAGGTCGATCTGATCTCGTTGACGCCGGTCATATCGGGGCAACTCTCTAACGAGACGGTGCTTCCCTGTCCAGGAAAGCCGGGGTTTAAAAGCGGATTTGATCTATGGGCTTAAAGCATATAAGCGCTCTTGCGGCACCGTGCACCCGATGAACGACCAAAGCAGCAGATCCCCCCTCCCCGGCACGCTTAAGGACCGCCTACGCCAGGGGCGCTTTGCCATGACCGCGGAGATCGTGCCGCCGGTGTCATGCGACGCGCACGAACTCTTGCAAAAAGCGGCGCCGTTGAAGGGCCTGGCCGACGCCATCAACGTCACCGACGGGGCCGGCGCGCGCGCGCATATGAGTGCTTTGGCGGCCGCCGGCCTCCTTGTGGCGGCCGGCTTCCAGCCGATCTTGCAGATGACCTGCCGCGACAAGAACCGTATTGCGCTGCAGGGCGAGATGATGGGCGCGGCGGCTTTGGGCATCCACAACCTGCTGCTCCTGACCGGCGACGATCCCAAGGCCGGCGACCAGCCGGACACCAAGCCGGTCTTCGATATCGATTCGCGCACGCTGATCGAGACCGCGCGCCGGCTGCGTGACGAAGGCACGCTGCCGACGGGGCGCAAAGCCGCGGGCCATGCCGACTTCTTCATTGGCGCCGCCGACATGCCGTTCGATCCGCCGGAGGGCTGGCAGCCGAACGCGCTCCTTGCCAAGATCAAATCGGGCGCACAATTCGTGCAAACGCAGTTCTGCATGGATGCGGCGATCGTACGCCGCTATGTCGGCGTACTCGAAAAGGCCGGCGTGACAAAAGACCTCGCGCTTCTTATCGGCGTCAATCCGTTGCGCTCCGCCAAGTCGGCGCAATGGATGAAGACCCACCTCTACGGCACCATCATCCCCGATGCCTTTATCGCGCGGCTGGAGAAGACGACCGATCCCGCGCGCGAAGGCGCGCGTATCTGTGTCGAATTGATCGAGGAGCTTGCGGGCATTCACGGTGTCGCCGGCGTTCACATCATGGCGCCGGGAAACGATGTCGCGATCGCGGAGGTCATAAGCGAAGCGAGAGCGCGGATTCGGCAATCCTCGCGCGTGTAATTTTCATCCTTCCGTCGTCCGGATATCGATCTCCGATTTGAGCGTGCGATGGACCGGACATTTGTCGGCGATTTCCATAAGCCGTTTGCGCGCTTCGGCATCCAGTTCGCCTTCCAGCGTGATGACGCGTTCGATGCGGTCGAGCATACCCTCCTTGGTTTCGCAGTCGGCGCAATCGCTCGCATAGATCCTGCTGTGACGCAGCCGGACTTGCGTCCGCGCCAACGGAAGCTTTTTGCGGTCGGCGTAAAGCCGCAACGTCATCGACGTGCAGGCGCCGAGGGCGGCAAGAAGGAGGCCGTAGGGGCCGGGGCCGCTGTCGAGCCCGCCTACATTGACCGGCTCGTCGGCAAGCAGGCGGTGCGAGCCGGCAATGATCTCCTGCTGGAAGACGCCGCGCCGGGTTTCGCGCACTATCACGGTGCCGGCGGGACTGTTTTCGGTCGTTTGAGTATCGGTCGCCATGCGCCTCCCCAGTGTTTGTCGTCGAGCCGCGCATTGAGCACGGAACACGGCGAATTTATCGCCCCAATTCCCGCATCGCGGCGTCCAGGCCTTCGATCGTCAGCGGATACATTCGCCCGGCGAGAAGCTGGCGCATCAAGCGGATCGAGGCAGTGGTCTCCCATTCGCGTTCCGGCACCGGATTGAGCCAGACGCAGGACGGGTAGGTCGCCGCGACGCGCTCCATCCAGACGCGGCCCGCTTCTTCGTTGAAATGCTCGACCGACCCGCCCGGTGCAACGATCTCGTACGGCGACATCGAGGCGTCGCCGACGAAAATCACTTTGTAGTCGTGCGGATAAGTGTGCAG
>DASPTX010000024.1:0-3885 GCA_035623195.1 Xanthobacteraceae bacterium
TCCGAGATGAATTCCAAGCCGCGGCAATAGCCAATCGCCGATAAATGCACCGACCAACCCAACGATCAAATCGCCGATAAGCCCGAAACCGCCGCCTTCCATCACCCTGCCGGCAAGCCATCCCGCGACAATGCCGACAAACAGGATGACCAAAATACTTTCGTTGGAGAGGTGCATGATGCGTTCCCTCGTGAATAATCGTTGCCCGCCCAATCTAGAGAATGCTTTCATCGCCCACAACAGTGCCACCGCAGGGCTGGCATCGGTGTGTCGTGAAGATAAGATGCGAACCCTTGCGACAGTGGCATTTATCGATAGGAGGAGATCGCGTGTCGGCGACAATGCAAGGTGCAATGCAGCCTGCCATTTATCGATTTAAATTCGGAAATTTTGAAATCACCAACATCCTCGACGGCAAAGTGATTCGCCACGGACTCCACCCCAGTTTCGGGCCGGAGCGCGGCGCCGACGAAGCGCGCGATCTTTGCCTGGCCAATAACATTGACCCCGACCGCTATGAGCATCCATTCATCCCGACCCTAATCAATACCGGCAAGCAGCTCATATTGTTCGATACCGGCAATGGGAGGCTTCGGCGCGAATACGAGCAGCTGCGCGACCGGCTGTCCGACAGCGAATTGGTCACGCGGCTCGCCCAAGCCGGCTACCGGCCGGCGGACGTCGATGTTGTCGTTATTACTCACGGTCATCCCGACCATATCGGCGGCTTGGCGGAAGGCGGGCAACCGACGTTCCCCAAGGCCCGCTACGTCTTCGGCGCGACCGAGTTCGATTTCTGGAAGCGCGGTGAAAACGTGCGCGAAGCGCGCAAATTCAACCGCGAATTGTTTGTGAAACTTGCGCTGCCTCTGGCCGACCGCTCAAGTTTCGTCAAGCCCGGCGAGGAGATTGCACCAGGAATCCAGGCGATTGATGCGGCCGGACATTCTCCCGGCATGCTGGCCTATCACGTCGAAAGCGAGGGCAAGCGCCTTCTGATCTGGACCGACAGCTGTGTCCACTACGTGATGGCGATCCAGAGGCCGCATTGGCATCTCGACGTCGATGACGACAAAGACAAGGCCGTCGCCGCGCGCCGGCGGATTCTGTCCATGGCCGCGACGGAAAAGCTGTTCGTGGCCGGCTTCCATATGCCTTTTCCGGGCCTCGGCTTCGTCGATCAAGCGGGCGGCGGCTATCGCTGGGTGCCGGCGAGCTATCAGCTGAATCTATGAACTTGGGGCATGACCCGGAAAAAGCCGCCGGGATCGACGCAGTCGATGGCTTCTTCGTGACGCGTCGGGTCGCTGGCGCTGCGCTATCGGTCAATAGCAAGCGCAATAGGCGCTGCCATACGGGCCGTAACCGCAGGCAAAAGAGTAGCCGTAAGGACAGGCGGGATGATCGCCGCCGAGCCAGCACCCACAATAGCGGCCGCCGAGCGCGCCGTAGTGGCAAGCGTAGAAAGATCCAAAAGGACAGGCGGCAGCATAGCCGGCGGCGTAGTATACGGCTGGCAGCGCGTAGCCGGCGGGCGTGAAGTTTTCGGCGCCCGACCCCGCCCGCGCTTGGAACCCACCCAACGCCGTGGCAGTTGCCACGATCGACACGATCAATAATTTCTTCATGATACGCCGCACGTTGAGACGCCAAACAGCCGTTCATCATACCCCGTTCTCGGCATGGCCAAGCAAAAATCCCGGCGCTCGGTAAACGTTCGCTATATCGATTTGGAGCCGATACCATGGCGAAAGCAGAAGCGCCGGCGGCTAAAAACCGATATATGACCCCAAGAGGGGGAGTTCGGTCGCAATCTTCAGCCGTTAACGGGCCGCCGGTGCTAACCATTAGAGAAAAACATCGCCCAAAGCGCGGACCGCGGCATTCACTCCTATAATTGTTCGATCATGCAAACAATCTCGGCCTACATCCTCACCTATAATGAAGCGGAGAAAATCAAGGCCGCGGTCGAAAGCGTGCTATGGGCCGACGAAATCGTCGTCGTCGACTCCAACAGTACCGATCGCACGGCGGAGATCGCGACGTCGTTGGGCGCGCGAGTCGTTCAGCTGCCGTTCAAAGGTTTCGGCGATTTACGCAATCGCGCTATCGAAGCTTGCCGCGGCGACTGGATTTTCAGTCTCGACGCCGATGAGCGCTGCACCGCGCCGGTGCGGGACGAGATTCTCAGTCTGCTGGCGGACGCGCCCCCCTGCGACGTCTATCGGGTGCCGCGCCGCAGTTTCATGATGGGTCGCTGGATCAAAGGTTCCGGCTGGTATCCGAACTTCCGCCAGCCGCAACTCTTCCGCAAAGGCAGCGTGCGCTACACGCTCGAGCCCGTGCACGAAGGCTACCAAGTCCTCACCGGCAAGCCTCTGGGCACGCTTACGAATGCGATCTGGCAGTTTCCGTTCCGTAATTTGGAAGAAGTGCTCGGGAAGGCAAACCGCTATTCTTCGCTCGGCGCGGCGAAACTCGCCAATAAGCGCGTGTCCATGGTGAGCGCGCTCGGCCACGGGCTATGGGCGTTTCTCAAGCACTACTTTGTCAAGCGCGGATTTATCGACGGCTGGGCTGGCTTCGTGATCGCCTTCGGCAATTTCGAAGGGACTTATTACCGCTACGCCAAGCGCTATGAGGCATTGCGGAACTGGGCGCCGCCGCCAAGCGAACCGTTGCGGCGGGAAGAGAAATCCTGAGCCAGCCCGCTCACGCGAGCGTTGGCAAGTGCCTGAAAACGCGCAAAAAACCGCGACACGGCCAAGAATATGGATTTTCCCATGACCGCGCGATATTTTCCGCGTCTGTCGATTGGATGGGGAGATCGGTAGTGCTCAAATATCTCGGGATCAAAGCCTTCCGCGCAACGCCGCTTGTCAGGGAACCGTTCGAGCATCTGATTGTGGAACGGTTCATCGGACCCGCCGCGTTGGCCGAGATCAACGCCGACTATCCGAAGATTTCGTCTTCCGGAAGCTTTCCGACCGATGAGCTGACCTTCGGCTCGGCGTTTAGCACCCTGTTGGATGAACTAAACAGTGACGAGTTTCGCGAGGCGTTCGAGGAAAAATTCGGGATCGATCTATCGAGCCGTCCGACCATCACGACAGTTCGAGGGATGTGCGATGCCAAGGACGGCAAGATTCACACCGACTCCACAAGCAAAATCATAACCGTCTTGATCTATATGAATGAAAAGTGGGGCGACGCCGGGGGCCGGCTGCGTTTGCTGCGTTCGGCCAATGACATCGACGACTGCATCGCGGAAGTGCCGCCGGTAGGAGGCACACTGCTTGCATTCAAACGGAGCGACAATTCCTGGCACGGTCACAAGTCCTTTGCCGGCGAGCGCCGCGTTGTTCAATTCAATTGGCTCACGTCGCAAGGCAATCGGCAAATCGCCATGCTGAGACACCATACCTCGGCCTCATTCAAGCGCTTGCTGCGCATGGTCATGCCGGGCCACGCATAGCTTGATATGACCATTGGAAATCCGGTGGGGCTTTGCCACGGCGAGGGTAGCCGACGTCTGCCTGATCGTTTTTGGACGGAGATGTTTTTTGGCGCTATCTCCAGCGGATCTTAGGGGCCAAGGTCCCCGCAACCGGGATCTTTGGAATCGGGACTTTCGGAAAATTCTCCTGATAAAACTGTCGGCTGTCGGCGACGTCGTCCACACGATTCCGGTCTTGAATAAATTGCGGCGGCGTTATCCGGCGGCGCGTTTGGATTGGCTGATCAATCCGGCAATCGCCGCGCTGCTGCGGCACCATCCCGCCATCACCGACATTATTGAGTTCGCGCGCGAGGAGTGGTCCGAGCCCTGGCGTTTCGCGCCCTATGCAAGCTACGCTCAATTGGCGTCCCGGCTGCGGCAAGCGC
>DASPTX010000025.1:0-6511 GCA_035623195.1 Xanthobacteraceae bacterium
GTACGGTCGGACGGCGCCGAAGACCCCAAGGTTCTCACGTCACGCGCCATTTCGAGGCAGGTCATGAGTTCCGTATAGCTCGACTCTCCGCCCATTTGCGATTCTGCGACGCAATGTTTCTTGTCGTCGGCCGAGAATGTCGGCCACTCCTTCTGCAATTGCTCCCGGTCTTGGCGCTCGGCCTCCATGCATTGATCGAACCCGACGGTAGGCTCGCCGCCGGCGAGAGGGTCCGTTGACTGACTGACGATGCCGCGGCAAACCTGCTCCACGTGCAGATTAGGAACATCATCGGCCCATGCCAAAGCGGTCGGACCGAAGATTGCCATTATCGCAACAATTGCCGCCCAATAAACGCGCATGGAAATAGATTCAGGCTCAAACCGGCGGTTGCCTTGATTTAGATCAAACGAAAGGGCACGAGAAGCGTCGGCGGTGCAGCGATCGGATGCAGCCTCGTTGACATAGATCAACGACGCAGACGAATGGGGTCGGATGTAAGGGCTGGTCCACCGGGCGACGATCCAATGCCGAGATTACTGAAGCGTTGTTTGCAGCGTCTGCTCGTCGTAGTGCTGGGGGTCGTCAGCGTCTGGCTGATCGTATTCGTTGTGTTCAAAATTGCCGACCGCCGCCTGCCGTGGATACTCGCGCTCGGACTCACATACGCGATCGCGGCCTATGTCATCCTTCCCTATACCGTGCGCATGAGCCTTAAAATTCTTCATCGCCGGCGCGTACCGCGCTACACCACGACCGGCGATGGGCTGCCGGGCGACCCCGTCAATGTCCTGCTGATCGGAACGCTGCAGCAGCTTCATGCGGCTTTTTCGATTACGGGTTGGGCGCAGGCCGACCCGCTGAATCTTGCGAGTTCGTGGCGCATGGTTCGTGCGTTTGTATTCAATTCGCCTTATCCGACCGCGCCCTTCAGCACGCTTTATTTATTCGGACGCGGCCAAGACATCGGATTCCAAAGGGCAATCGACAATAGTCCCCGCAAGCGTCACCACATTCGCTTTTGGGCTCTAAGCCTCGAGCGTGCCGAAGGCACCATCGGAACAGGCCGGTTCTGGCGCAATACGGATTGCCCGCGTCTCGATGAGCCAGTCCTTTGGGTCGGAGCCGGCACCAGAGACACTGGATTCTCCCTCACTCGGCTTACGTTCCAGGTCACGCATGCCACCGATTCGGACACGAACGTCGAGCGCGATTACATTATCGCGGAACTGAACGGAAAAGGCGTGATCAAGGACGTCATGTCGTATCGGGCCCAACAGCATTTGCCGGCCGGTCGCGTCAACCATTACGTCACCGACGGCGAGGTCACCGCTGCCAGCCTGACTGTCGAGGGCGACAAGCCGGAACGCGGGAAGAATCAACATCGCGAACTCTAGCCCGGCCAAGAGCTATGAACTCTGCACGCCCGCGACGCTCTCGATCCACTCTGAGAAAAAGGCATTTGCCGCATAGGCCGCAACCGCCTCGCATGCTAACTTTGCGATCAAATCAGCTTTCGCAGTCGAAACCGGGAGCGACGATTGAGGCGGCGCCAAATCCTCAAGCTTCTTGGCACGGCGGCCGCGTGGCCCCTCGTTGCGCGCGCCCAGCGAACGATCACTCCGCTCATAGGCTATCTAAGCAGCAAAGGAGAAACCGCGGAGAGCGGTACGGTTGCCGCCGTCCGTGAAGGCTTGAAGGAGCGCGGATTTATCGACGGTGTCAACGTTCGTATCACGTACCGCTGGAGCGACGGCGACTATAACCGATTGCCGCAATTGGCCGCCGATCTCGTAAACGAGGGCGCCAATGCCATCGCAGCTTCAGGATTAGCCGCCGCACTCGCGGCAAAGGAGGCAACCTCGACAATTCCGATCGTCTTTCGCCTTACCGTCGACCCGGTTGAATTTCACCTGGTCCAGAGCTTCGACTGGCCGGAAGGCAATATCACGGGCGTCACGCTGTTGTTCGATTCGCTTACGCCAAAAAAAATCGAGTTGCTCCGCGAACTTATTCCCGCGATGGCGAAGATTGGCTTGCTCATCAATCCAAAGAGCCAAAGCGCCGCGTCGCACAAGAACTATGCCGAGCATGCGGCAGAGGCCTCGGGACTACGCCTCAGCATCCTTACGGCCGGTCGTGCAGAGGAAATAGATACCGCTTTCGCCGCCGCTCGCAAGGACAATGTCAATGCCGTGCTTGTTGGCGAAGATCCCGTCTTCGACGTCCTCGGCCGCAGCCTAGTCGAGGCGGCCGCGCGTTATAGAATTCCTGTAATCTATTATGAGTCGAATTTCGCGGTCGACGGTGGACTAATCAGTTACGGCCCCAGCCTTGATGAAATGGACCGACAGCAGGGAAATTATCTCGGACGCATACTGGAAGGTGCCAAACCTGCGGACCTTCCGGTTCAACAGCCGGCTAAATTCGAGCTCGCCGTCAACCTCAAGACGGCGAAATCGCTTGGCCTAAGCATCCCGCCCTCAATTCTTGCGGCCGCGAATCGCGTCATCGAGTGATGCCGGGCTGAAAGCAATGTAACTCGGCGCGAACGGCGCATTTCGGGCGTACGGATCCTTCAAGGAATCAAGCTGCGGATTCGGCGGCCGGGGGCATACCGGCCTTGGCGGTTAGCGTTTTGATTTTTCTGGCGTGATCAACCGCCTCGCGCGCGGATTCGTTGTGGGTAAATAGTTCGAGCGTTTGCGTCTCTTCCTCGGTCACCGGCTTCATCGCCTGATCGCTGTAGGCAAGATGGGCGTCGGCGGCAACGCGGCGATAGATATGGAAAATCTGCCACGCCTTACGGGCGATGCGCGCGTGTTTGAGCGAGAAGTCGAAGGCAAGTTGCGGATAGAATTTCCATATCGGCTCGATCGGCAGTTCGGGGCGGCGTTCGTGCCGGTTCTTGAGCCTAAAGAAACCGCCCTGAAGCGGATGCACCCGCTCCACCGTCAGCGATGCGGCAAACCAAAGGATAATTTGCGCCAGCCGCCAGATATTGATCCCGCAGGCTTGGGCGCGGCGCAGAATCGTCTCGATATGCTCCGGCGTGTAATAAATGTCCCACGCATCCCGATAGAGCTTCTCCCATTCCGCCTTGCTCATATTGCCATGCGGCACGAGCGCGTGTTCGAGATCGTATTTGTTGAGATCGGGATCGAGCGGCAAACCCTTCGACCATAGCAGTTTATGGTCTTCGGAACCCGGCAGCGGCGTAAGAAAGAAGAATTCCAGAACATCGAGAGGCATTTCCTTCTTGATGATCTCGATGTCGCGTCGCGCCGATTCGGGCGTGTCGTTGGGAAAGCCGAGAATGTAGCCGGCATAGGTCCAGATGCCGACCGCTTTCCATGCCAGCAGCATGTTGCGGTATTCGGTAATCTTGTTCTGGCGTTTTTTGGCCGCGAGGAGATTGTCGGGATTGATGTTTTCGAGGCCGATGAAAATGCGGGTGACGCCCGCTCGCTTCGCCTTGGCGACAAAATTCGGAATTTTGTGGCACAGCGTATCGACCTGAATCAGGAAGCGCACGTCCATGCCGTCTTCCTCGCGAAGCTTGATAATACGGTCGAAGATCGGTTCCCAGTCCTTGTTGCGGGCAAAATTGTCGTCGGTGATGAAAAATCGATCGATGCCCTGTTCGTAATTCTTGCGCAGGATACGTTCGACGTCGTCAGGACTGCGCCGGCGCGATTTGCGGCCCTGAACGTTGATGATCGTACAGAACGAGCATTGGAATGGGCAGCCGCGCCCGGCATCGAAGGTCGTCACATTGCCGATGGTCTTGCGCACGGAATTGCCTGGCAAGAACGGCGTCACCGCTTCTTCCAACGCGGGCAAATCGTTAATGAAATTATAGATCGGCTTGAGCGTGCCGGCGGCGGCATCGCGCACGACTTGTTCCATCCGGCCTTCGGCTTCGCCGGCAAACAACGTGACGCCCATATCGAGGGCTTGCTGCAGGTCGTCCATCACGGCGGGAAACATCGCCATCATGCCGGACACGTGAAATCCCCCGATGATCACGGGGATGCCGGCGGCGCGCAGCGGTTTTGCGATGTGAAGCGACCGCGGATATTGGTTCGATTGCACGCCGACGAGGCCGACCAAGCCGAAATTGTCGTTGGCGCGCATATCCGCGATAATGCGATCGATCGGCACGCGTGTATTCGTTTCATCGATAGCGACAACGTCGATGAAAATATCGGGCCCGAGGACCTTTCGTTGCGCGCAGTCGTCGACGAGACTGTAAACGCTTGCTAATGAATTCGCCGGCATCGGCGAACGGAACCATCGAATCACGTAACCATCGTCGTCGTAATGCGACGGTTTCACGAGCACGACGCGGAAATGCTCGCGCGCGTTCTGGGACTTAGCCCTCTGCCCACCAAGCGACATGGCTAACCCGACCCTGGAAGAAAAAAATTTTAACCCAGATGAGGCCTCAAAGCCAGGGTGACGGTCGGCGACGACGCGGTACAACCACACCCCCCACGACAGGCGAATCCACCGTGATTCTTTGATCTGGCGCAAAGGCCGCAAGCCCGGATGCGTTATTTTGATTGCGCCTTTTTGGAGGCAAGTGAAACGGGCACATCCATGCCGTTCAGGGATCGGTCGCATGCCGGCCGCAAGCTCGCCAAGGCGCTTGCCGGCTACAAGAGTCAGCAGCCGGTGGTTCTCGCGCTGCCGCGCGGTGGCGTGCCTATTGCAGGTGAAGTCTGTGCCGCGCTCGATGCGCCGCTTGACTTAATTCTCGTGCGTAAGATCGGCGTACCTTTTCAACCCGAACTGGCCATGGGGGCCGTCGTGGACGGCGGCACAACGACCATCGTACGCAATGAAGATGTGATCCGGCTTGCAAATATCGACGAAGCCACTTTCAAAGCGATCTGCGACGGCGAGCTTGCTGAAATAGAGCGGCGGCGGCGGCGCTATCTGGGCAGCCAGGAGCGGATCGAGATCGCCGGCCGCACGACTATCGTGATCGACGACGGTATTGCAACCGGCGCGACGACAAAAGCGGCGCTGCGCGCCACCCGCGCGCGCAATCCAAAAAAACTCGTTCTTGCGGTGCCGGTCGCTCCGACGAGCACGATCGCCGAGCTGCGTGACGAGGCCGACGATATCGTCTGCCTCGAAAACTACGAGTTTTTCGGCGCTATCGGCGCTTACTACGGAGATTTCAGCCAGGTTTCGGACGAAGAAGTGATCGACATTCTCAAGCGATTTTCAGGCCGGCGCATCAAGGAGACCAAAGAGCCTGCCATGTGAGCAGCCCTCGTATTGATCTAAGTCAAAGCTCTCGCGTGCCGACGCTTCAAATTATTGTCTTTCAATGTCTATGCCGGAGAGTGCCATGAGCGCGACAGGTCTTGAGAGCATCGAGCATACGGTTCAGCTCACACACATCTGGATCAACGATCTCGACGAGCGACTTGGGTGGGAGAACAAACACCGTTCTTATCGTCTGCTGCGAACCGTGCTGCAAGCGATTCGCGACTGGCTGATGGTCGACGATGCGGCCGGCTTTGGCGCCCAACTGCCCGAACTGCTGCGCGGCGTCTACTATGAGCACTGGCGGCCGGCCACAACGCCGGTAAAGAAACGCAGCAAGGCGGACTTCATCGCGCGCATCGACAACGCCTTTAAAAACGATCCAATTATGTTCACACCCGAGGCCGTCAGCGCCGTGTTCGCGCTTCTGTCCGAAAAGCTTACCCCCGGCGAAGTCGCGCAAGTTCATCATGCCCTGCCGGCGGACATCAGGGCGCTTTGGCCGCTTCCTTCGCGCGCCGCTTAGGACGCTCGGTGTCGAAAATAATCACCGCTCGCTGCAGCGCCGCGAAATCCCGTCGTGCATGATAAAGTCCGACCATGACGGATCGACGATTATGCCTGTTTGCCTTGCATGCAAGCGCGGCGCTCGGCGCAGCGATTGCAGATGCGCTCAACCGGCCTTTAGCGGCGCACGAAGAACGCGAGTTCGAAGACGGCGAGCACAAGACGCGTCCCCTCGAAAGCGTGCGCGGCGCCGATGTCTATGTGCTGCAGAACTTGCACGGCGGACCCGAGCAGAGCACCAACGACAGACTGTGCCGGCTCCTGTTTTTCATCGGCGCTCTCAAAGACGCCGGCGCCGCGCGTGTGACCGCCTTTGTGCCGTATCTTTGTTACGCTCGTAAGGACAGGCGCACAAAACCCAACGATCCGGTGACCACGCGATATGTGGCGGGCACGTTTGAAGCCGTGGGGACCGATGCCGTCGTCACCCTGGACGTGCACAATCCGGCGGCATTCGAGAATGCTTTTCGCCGTCCAACCGTGGCCCTGACAGCCGCCCCGTTATTCATCGACTACGTCAGGACGCTGACGGATGAGAAACTGAGCGTCGTTTCTCCCGACCCCGGCGGAACCAAGCGCGCCGATATATTCCATGAAGCACTGCAAGCTGCACTGCGGCGGCCTGTCGGCAAGGGCTTGGCGGACAAGCGGCGAAGCGGGGGCG
>DASPTX010000026.1:0-2983 GCA_035623195.1 Xanthobacteraceae bacterium
CCTGCGAATTTCCGTGTGAAGGCGCCCGCTCGGGCGCCCAACGTGCTGATCATCCTCCTCGACGACATGGGTTTCGGCCAGTCGAGCGCATTTGGCGGCCCGATCCACATGCCGACCGTCGACGCGCTGGCCAAAAGCGGGCTCCGCTACAACGAATTCCACACGACCGCTCTTTGCTCGCCGACCCGCGCCGCGCTTCTTACAGGGCGCAACCACCACATGAATAATATGGGCGGCATTACGGAGGTGGCGACGGCCTTTCCGGGCAACACGGGGCAGCGGCCAAATTCGGTCGCTCCCCTCGCGGAGACCTTGCGGCTCAACGGCTACGCAACGGCGGCGTTCGGCAAGAGCCACGAGACGGCCGCCTGGGAGTTGAGCGTTTCAGGACCCACCGACCGCTGGCCGACGCGGTCAGGGTTCGATCATTTTTATGGTTTCATCGGCGGCGAGACCAACCAGTGGCATCCGACGTTGTACCAGGACATGACGCCGGTCGAACCGCCGCAAGAGGCGAACTACCATTTCATGACCGACATGACGAACCGAGCGATCAACTGGGTCCGCACGGAAAAGTCGCTCACGCCCGACAAGCCTTTCTTCGTTTATTTTGCGCCGGGCGCGATGCATGCGCCGCACCACGTGTCGAAGGAATGGATCGACAAGTACAAGGGCAAGTTCGATCAGGGCTGGGACAAGCTGCGCGAGGAGACCCTTGCACGTCAGAAGGCCCTCGGCGTCGTTCCGCCCGACACGATCCTTGCTCCGAAGCCCAAGGAAATCAAGGATTGGACGGCGCTCAGCGACGACGAGCGACGCCTGTTTGCGAGGCAAATGGAGGTGTTCGCCGGTTTCGGCGAATACGCCGACACCGAAATCGGCCGGCTTGTCGCCGCCATTGACGAGCTCGGCCAGCTCGAAAACACTCTGATTTTTTACGTCATCGGCGACAACGGCGCGTCGGCCGAAGGCGGAATGAACGGGCTCTTCAACGAGTGCACGTACTTCAACGGCGTCACCGAGGATCTCGATTTCCTGCTCGGGCATATCGATGAACTTGGCGGTCCCAGCACTTATGCCCACTATGCGGCGGGATGGGCCGTGGCGGGAGACACGCCCTTTACCTGGACGAAACAGATCGCCTCCAGTTACGGCGGGACGCGGAACGGCCTCGTCGTCCACTGGCCGAAAGGTATTGCGTCAAAGAATGAAGTGCGCTCGCAATGGCACCACGTCATCGACGTGGCGCCAACGATCCTCGAGGCCGCGGGACTGCCTCATCCGAAAAGCGTCAACGGCGTCGAGCAGACTCCCATCCAGGGAGTCAGCATGGTCTATTCGTTCGACGAGCCAAAAGCCGCCGATCGGCACCTGACGCAGTACTTCGAGATCGCCGGCAATCGCGCGATTTATCACGACGGCTGGCTTGCGGGCGCGATTCATCGTGCGCCCTGGGAGTTCGTTCCGCGATGCAAGCTCGCCGACGACGTCTGGGAGCTTTACGATACGCGCACCGATTTTAGCCTCGCGCATGACCTTGCCGCCTCCAACCCGGAAAAGGTCAGGCAGATGCAGGAACTCTTCATAAGGGAGGCGATCGCAAATCATGTCCTGCCGATCGACGACCGCACCATCGAGAGGTTCGATCCGAGAATCGCCGGACGCCCCGACCTCATGGAAGGCCGAACGTCGCTGACGTTGTATCCCGGCATGAGCGTGGGGGAGAACGCTTTCATCAACCTCAAAAACTCATCCTTTACGATCGCGGCCAGCGTCCAGGCGCCGGCAGCCGGCGCCGAAGGAGTGATCATCGCTCAGGGCGGAAGATTCGGCGGGTGGAGCCTGTATGCGAAAGGCGGCAAGCTGACGTTCGAGTACAATTTCCTAGGGCTCAGGCGTTACAAGATCGCGGCGTCCAATCCGCTTCCTGCCGACAAGTCGACACTGCAGTTCGACTTCGCCTACGACGGAGGTGGCGTCGGCAAGGGCGGCACGGGCCGCATCTTCGTCAACGGTGAAAAGGTGGCGGAGGGCCGAGTCGACGAGACGCAGGGCCTTCTCATTGCGCTCGACGAGACGGCGGACGTCGGTTTCAACAAGGGCACGCCCGTCAGCGCCGACTACGATAGCCCGTTCAACTTCACTGGCGTTATCGATCGGATCGTCATCGATCTCCTGCCGGGACCGGATGCGGCAAGTGAAGAGACGCAGGAGCGGCAGCGCGAAGCGAAGCAGAAGCGCGCCGCGATGGCGGACTAGCGGGGAACCAGAGGCGCGTCCAAGCCGCTCCTCGCAGGTTCCCGGGCTCGCGACGAACGCCGACGGATCGATCGACAGCTAGTTTGCCCCGACCGCGCCGGCAGGCAAGGAAGCCAACTGAATTCCGACCGATACCAAATGCAGGTTCGAGCTGATCTTTCGGCTCTTCGAGCCGAAGAAGGAATTTTTTGAAACGTGGCTTTGCGCGAATCGCCCTTCATTCCATCATCGCAGATCTCGTTTTTCGGAGGCAGACTTGTCAGCGAATTGCCCTCGGCCAGACTTATGTGACCATCGCGACAGAAACCGGCCTCAGTCCTGCGCTGATGCATCGCGTCGCTGTGATCGGGTCCGGTACGCTCGATATTCTGCCCCACAACGGTGCGGTCGTAACCTTGCTTGCGGGTTGCGGGGCAACCCATCGTCAAAGTTATTTCGATATTGTTATGGTCGGCATCGTCGGTGCCGTGCTGGCCCTGGTGGCTGTCACGTGAACACTCTTCGTACCCCAGTGCGGAAGCACATCGCGCCGAAGCAGGTTCGAGATCTTCTTAGCAGTTCTCTATCCGGGCTACGCGCCTAACCCCGCCCCCCTCCCCGCCCGCAAGAATCAGCGCCTAGAACACCCGGTATTTCGATTTCGGCGCGTAGGACGCTGGCAATGCCATGCGGGTGATGCCGGCGTTGAGCCTGTCCTCGGCCGTCACCGCCGGCGGAATTGCGG
>DASPTX010000027.1:0-47666 GCA_035623195.1 Xanthobacteraceae bacterium
GCGTGGCGGAATCGGACGTCGAGGAGGGCCTGAGCGGCATCGTCGACACTGACGACAAGCTGCAACCGCGCCCGCCGGTCGTGACCATCATGGGCCACGTCGACCACGGCAAGACCTCGCTGCTCGATGCCTTGCGCTCGACCGACGTCGTCTCGGGCGAGGCGGGCGGCATCACGCAGCATATCGGCGCTTATCAGGTCGTCTTGAAGGGCGGGCAACGCATCACCTTCATCGACACGCCCGGCCACGCCGCCTTCACTGCCATGCGCGCCCGCGGCGCCAAGGTCACGGACATCGTCGTGCTGGTGGTCGCGGCCGACGACGGTGTCATGCCGCAGACCGTCGAGGCCATACACCACGCCCAGGCGGCGAAGGTGCCGATCATCGTCGCCATCAACAAAATCGACAAGCCCGACGCCAAGCCCGAGCGCGTGCGCACGGAATTGCTGCAGCATGCAATCCAGGTCGAATCGCTCGGCGGCGAGGTTCTCGAGATCGAAGTATCGGCGAAGCAAAAGACCAATCTCGACAAGCTGCTCGACACGATCGCGCTGCAGGCCGAAGTCCTGGAGCTCAAGGCCAACCCCAACCGTGCGGCCGAAGGCACCGTGATCGAGGCGCGGCTCGACCGCGGGCGCGGGCCGATGGCGACGGTGCTGGTGCAGCGCGGCACGCTCCGGCCCGGCGACATCGTCGTCGCCGGCACCGAATGGGGCCGCGTGCGCGCGCTGATGTCGGACAGCGGCCATTCGGTCGTCGCCGCCGGCCCGTCAATGCCGGTCGAGGTGTTGGGCTTCAACGGCACGCCGGAAGCCGGCGATCGCTTCGCCGTCCTCCAGTCGGAGGCGCGCGCCCGCGAAATCACCGACTATCGCGCCCGGCAAAAGCGGGAAAAGATGGCGGCGCGGCAGACCGGCATGCGCGGCTCGCTCGAGCAGATGATGAATCAGCTCAAGACCGCCGGCCGCAAGGAATTTCCGCTGGTGATCAAGGCCGACATGCAGGGATCGATCGAAGCGATCGTCGGAGCTCTCGAAAAGCTTTCCACCGACGAGGTTGGCGCGCGCCTTATCTTCGCCGGCGTCGGCGGCATTACCGAATCCGATATCACACTCGCGGAAGCTTCCAACGCGGCTGTCATCGGCTTCAATGTCCGCGCCCACAAGGAGGCGCGCGAGGCCGCCGAGCAGGCCGGCATCGAAATCCGTTATTACGACATCATCTACAATCTCGTCGACGACGTGAAAAAGGCGATGTCGGGATTGCTGGCGCCGACCTTGCGCGAAACGATGCTCGGCAATGCCGTCATTCTCGAAATCTTCAAAGTATCGAAGGTCGGCAATGTCGCCGGCTGTCGCGTGACCGACGGTACCGTCGAACGCGGCGCCAATGTGCGGCTCATCCGCGACAGCGTCGTCGTGCACCAAGGCAAGCTGTCGCAGCTCAAGCGCTTCAAGGACGACGCCCGTGAAGTCGTTGCCGGCCAGGAATGCGGCATGGCTTTTGAAAACTACCAGGACATGAAAGTCGGCGACGTCATCGAGTGCTACCGGGTCGAGAGCGTGCAACGGACGCTTTAGTCGGGACAGGACCGTTCTCGGCCATCCGACCCTTGCTGGAAAGGCGCTCTTGTTCGCGGAAGAAAAAAGATGCCCGGCGGCAGGAAACGGGCATGATAAGCGCGAATTCGGCAAAAAATGAGTCGTAACCAACACCGCGATCAATCGGTCGGAGCCTCGCAGCGCCAATTGCGCGTCGGCGAACTCATCCGCCACGAGCTCGCCGACATGCTGTCGCGTGGCGAAATCCACGATCCGGTGATCGAGGGGCACATGATCACGGTTCCGGAAGTGCGCATGGCCGCCGATCTGCGATTGGCGACCATCTACATCATGCCGCTCGGCGGTCGCGACGAGAAGCAGGTGCTGGATGCCCTGGAACGCAACAAACGATATATGCGCGGCGAGATCGCGCGGCGCGTTAACCTAAAGTTTGCACCTGAAATCAGATTTCGAATCGACGATCGATTCGCCGAGGCGGAACGGATCGAGAAGCTTTTGCGAACGCCTGGGGTCCGGCGCGATCTAGCCGACGAGAAAGACCGATGATAAACGGCGCAAAGAGCGTTTCGCCGAATGCCGTCTCTTCCGTCGCGACCACGGCCGCCGAACAATGCGCGGCTGGCGCGGATTATGGTTTACAAACGACAAACGCGCCGATTGCTCCGCCCGGGGTCGAATGTGTGAGCAAACCCGCGACGCGGGTGCCGAAGAAACGCAAGCGTGACGTCCATGGCTGGCTGGTGCTCGACAAACCCGTCGGCATGACATCCACTCACGCCGTTTCCGTCATCAAGCATCTGTTCGCCGCCAAGCGCGCCGGTCACGCGGGCACGCTCGATCCCTTGGCTTCGGGATGCCTGCCGATCGCGTTCGGCGAGGCGACCAAGACGGTGCCGTTCGTGGTGGACAGCCGAAAGACCTATCGCTTTACCGTCCGCTGGGGCGAGGAACGCGATACCGACGATGCCGAAGGCCGCGTCGTTGCAACGAGCGACGAGCGTCCCGACCGCGCGGCAATCGAGGCCCTGTTGGGCGGCTTCACCGGCACAATCGAGCAAGTGCCGCCGCGCTTTTCCGCCGTCAAGATCGGCGGCGAACGGGCCTATGATTTGGCCCGCGACGGCGAAACGGTCGAGCCCGCGCCGCGGCAAGTCACGATCCACCGCCTGGAACTTCTAGAAATCCCCGATCGGGATCATGCCACTCTTGCGGCGGAATGCGGCAAGGGAACCTATGTCCGCGCCCTCGCCCGGGACTTCGGACGGGTGCTCGGCGTATTCGGCCATGTTTGCGCCCTGCGGCGGAGCCGTGTGGGGCCCTTCGGCGAGGCCGACATGATCCCCCTGGAACAGGTCCAGTCTTTGTGCCATAGAGCGGCCTCCGGCGAGGGATACTTCGCCGATACGCTTCTGCCGATCGAGACCGCGCTGGACGACATCCCGGCGCTGGCCGTGAGCCCGGCAGACGCGGCAAGGCTCCAGAGGGGTCAGGCCGTATTGTTGCGCGGACGGGACGCTTCCATCATCCGCGGCATGGTTCAAGTCGCTTCGAGCGGTCAGCTCGTCGCGATTGCCGAGGCCGAACGGGGTGAAATCGTTCCCCGCCGCGTGTTTAATTTAACCGGCATCGTTGGTCGTGCCGGCAAACAAAAAGGTCGGTGACGATGTCGATAACCACTGCGCGTAAAGCGGAGCTTGTCAAGACATATGCCGTTAAATCCGGCGATACCGGTTCGCCCGAAGTGCAGGTCGCGCTGTTGTCGGAGCGGATCAACAATTTGACGGAACACTTCAAGACTCACGTCAAGGACAACCACTCGCGGCGCGGGCTTTTGAAGCTCGTCTCGCAGCGGCGTCAGATTCTCGACTATCTCCGGCGCACGGACGACGGTCGCTACAAGGGACTTATAGAGCGACTGGGAATTCGGCGTTGAAAGCTTGCGTGCGGATAATCCGCGCGTTCGGCGGCGCGCACGGTGCGCCCGCCGTTGCCGGCAGCAAAGCTGCCGATTCGTTGGAATGGGTTATTACCCGTCCCTATCTTAAGGAAGGTCCGAAGGCCATGGCAGGATCGCCAGATGCTGAACAGGCACTGCAGCAGTGTCGCGTCGACAGCCTCTCGCCGTCTTGCTTATGGCTTTCGCACTTTCGCGAAAACCATGAAAGACAATCGCAATGTTCAACATTCATCGTGTGCAACTTGACTGGGGTGGCCGCCAACTCACGCTAGAGACCGGTAGACTCGCGCGTCAAGCCGATGGGGCGGTCTACGCCTCTTACGGCGACACTTCAGTCCTCGCGACAGTTGTCGCGGCCAAGCAGCCTAAGGAAGGAATCGATTTCCTTCCGCTTACCTGCAATTATCAGGAAAAATATTACGCTGCGGGGCGCATTCCCGGCGGCTATTTCAAGCGCGAAGCGCGCCCCACCGAAAAGGAAACTCTGGTTTCCCGCCTCATCGACCGCCCGGTGCGGCCGCTATTCGCCGATGGCTGGCGGTGCGACACCCAGGTGATCGTGACCGTGCTGTCGCACGATCTGGAAAACGATCCCGACATCTTGGCGATGGTTGCGGCCTCGGCCGCGCTGACGCTGTCGGGCGTGCCGTTCATGGGGCCGATCGGCGCCGCACGCGTCGGCTTTATCAACGACGAATATGTGCTCAATCCGCAAATCGACGAAATGAGCGAAAGCCAGCTCGACCTCGTCGTCGCGGGTACGCAAGACGCCGTGCTGATGGTGGAGTCGGAAGCCAAAGAGCTGTCCGAAGACATCATGCTCGGCGCGGTGATGTTCGGCCATCGGCATTTCCAGCCGGTGATCGACGCCATCATCAAGCTCGCCGAGAAGGCGGCCAAGGAGCCGCGCGAGCTCACCTTGCCCGACAATGAGGCGCTCGAAAAAGAGATGCTCGGCTTGATCGAGAAAGACCTTCGCGCCGCCTATGCCATTCCCGACAAAATGCAGCGCCACAAGGCGCTCGACGCCGCCAAAGAGCGCGTCATGGGTCATTTCTGCCCACCGGACGTCGAGAACCCGAAATATCCGCAATTGCAGGTCGCCGGCGTCTTCAAGGAGCTCGAAGCCAAGATTGTGCGCTGGAATATTCTCGATACCGGCAGGCGCATCGACGGCCGCGACGTAAAGACGGTCCGCCCCATCGTTTGCGAAGTCGGGGTATTGCCGCGTACGCACGGCTCGGCCCTATTCACCCGCGGCGAGACGCAGGCCTTGGTGGTAGCCACACTCGGCACCGGCGAAGACGAACAGTTCATCGACGCCTTGCAGGGCACCTACAAGGAAACCTTCCTGCTGCACTACAATTTCCCACCGTTCTCGGTCGGCGAGACCGGCCGGCTCGGCGCACCGGGACGGCGCGAGATCGGTCACGGCAAGCTTGCCTGGCGGGCGATCCATCCCGTGCTGCCGCCGCATACCGAATTCCCCTACACGATCCGTGTGGTTTCCGAGATCACTGAGTCCAACGGCTCATCGTCGATGGCGACGGTGTGCGGCACCTCGCTGTCGCTCATGGATGCCGGCGTGCCGCTTAAGCGGCCGACCGCGGGCATCGCGATGGGATTGATCAAGGAACAGGAGCGCTTCGCCGTTCTTTCCGACATTCTCGGCGACGAGGACCATCTCGGTGACATGGACTTCAAAGTCGCCGGAACCGAACGCGGCGTCACCTCGCTGCAGATGGACATCAAAATCTCCGGCATCACCGAAGAGATCATGCGTATCGCGCTGGCCCAGGCCAAGGAGGGCCGAATGCACATCCTCGGTGAAATGAGCGGCGCGATCACCTCGGCGCGCGCCGAGCTCGGCGAATATGCCCCGCGCATCGAGGTCTTCTCGATTCCCGTCGATAAGATTCGCGAAGTCATCGGTTCGGGCGGCAAAGTCATCCGGGAAATCGTGGAGAAGACCGGCGCCAAAATCGATATTTCCGACGATGGCACCGTCAAGGTCGCTTCCGCCAAGGCGGATTCGATCAAGGCGGCGATCAATTGGATCAAGTCGATCGCGTCGGAGCCTGAGGTCGGCCACATCTACGAGGGCACTGTCGTCAAAGTCATGGACTTTGGCGCCTTCGTGAATTTCTTTGGCGCCAAGGACGGACTGGTGCACATCAGCCAGCTCGCGCCGCGGCGGGTGCAGAAAACCATCGACGTGGTCAAGGAAGGCGACAAGGTCAAGGTGAAGCTGCTCGGCTTCGACGAACGCGGCAAAGTCCGCTTGTCGATGAAGGCTGTCGATCAGCAAACCGGCGAGGATCTGGAGGCCAAGCAGAAGGCCGAAGGAAGCGAGCCGCATGAGGCGGCGGCTGGCGGCGCGGCGGAATAAACCGCGCGACGCTGTTTCGGAACACGGCAGCGGCCGCTGTACAGCGCGCATCGAGGTACAAGCTGTCGCAGGGTCATCCATGATCGATAAGCAAATCTTATCGAGAGTCTCAGCCAATACGATTAGACCTGATCGTGAGCTTCGGTCATGGTGGCCGCGTTATAATCGCGGAGCGACCCATATTGACGATCGCCAGCGGTATGGCGGTCGCGCCGCTCTGCGGCTCCGGACGGCGGAGCAATTGGGACATCGTCGATAGCGGCTCCCAGAAATCATAATGATCCTACACGGAACAACGCGAAGAAAATCACAGAACGCGATCGGAGAGAAAGATGGACGCGAAGACTGACGACAAGAGCGCCGGCAAGTGCCCGGTCATGCACACGACCGCAGCCCAGTCGAACCGAGACTGGTGGCCGAACCAGGTGAACGTTCAGGTTCTCCACCAGCACTCCCCGTTGTCGGACCCGATGGGCGAGGCGTTCGACTACGCCAAGGAATTCAAGAGCCTCGACCTTAACGCCGTGATCAAAGACCTTCAGGCCTTGATGACGGACTCGCAGGATTGGTGGGCGGCCGACTATGGCCATTACGGACCGCTGTTCATTCGGATGGCGTGGCATAGCGCAGGCACCTATCGCATCGGCGACGGCCGCGGCGGCGGCGGAGACGGCCAACAGCGCTTCGCGCCGCTCAACAGCTGGCCGGACAACGCAAACCTCGACAAAGCGCGCCGGCTGCTCTGGCCGATCAAGCAGAAATACGGCCGGAAAATCTCCTGGGCCGACCTGATGATTCTCGCTGGCAACGTTGCGCTTGAATCGATGTGTTTCAAGACGTTCGGTTTCGGCGGCGGACGCGAGGATGTTTGGGAGCCCGAACAGGACGTCTACTGGGGCCCCGAAGGTAAGTGGCTGGCGGACGAACGCTACAGCGGCGACCGCGACCTGCAAAATCCGCTCGCCGCCGTACAGATGGGTCTGATCTACGTCAATCCGGAAGGGCCGAACGGCAAACCGGATCCGGTCGCCGCGGCGCGGGATATCCGTGAGACGTTTGCGCGCATGGCGATGGACGATGAAGAAACGGTCGCGCTCATTGCCGGCGGTCATACCTTCGGCAAAACCCACGGCGCCGGCGCCGCGTCACTGGTGGGTCCGGCGCCGGAAGCCGCCGGCATCGAGGAGCAGGGCCTCGGCTGGAGGAGCAAATTCGGCACGGGCAAAGGGGCCGATGCGATCACCGGCGGCCCGGAAGTTATCTGGTCCTCAACGCCGACGAAGTGGAGCAACAATTTCTTCTCGAACCTGTTCGGCTACGAATGGGAGCTGACCAAGAGCCCGGCCGGCGCCTATCAGTGGAAGGCGAAAAACGGTGCGGCAACAATTCCGGACGCTTACGATGCGTCGAAGCGGCACGTGCCGACGATGCTGACCACGGACCTCTCGTTGCGGTTCGATCCGGCTTATGAAAAGATTTCGAGGCGCTTCTACGAGAATCCGGATCAATTCGCGGACGCATTCGCGCGTGCGTGGTTTAAGCTCACGCACCGCGACATGGGTCCGATCGCGCGTTACCTCGGCCCGCTCGTTCCGAAGGAAGAGCTGAAGTGGCAAGACCCGATCCCCGCCGTCAATCATCCGCTGATCGGGGATCAGGATATTGCCGCACTGAAGGCCAAGATTCTCGCGTCCGGGCTGTCCGTATCCCAGCTGGTCTCGACGGCCTGGGCGTCGGCATCGACGTTCCGCGGCTCCGATAAGCGGGGCGGAGCCAACGGCGCGCGCATTCGTCTCGCGCCGCAGAAGGATTGGGACGTCAACCAGCCGGCGCAGTTGGCGAAGGCACTGCAGACGTTCGAAGCGATCCAAAACGAGTTCAACGCTTCACAGTCCGGTGGAAAGAAGGTCTCGCTTGCCGATCTAATCGTTCTTGGCGGCGGTGCGGCGATCGAGAAAGCCGCAAAGGCCGCCGGGATCGACGTGAAGGTTCCATTCGCCCCGGGGCGCATGGACGCGTCGCAGGAGCAAACCGACGCGCACTCCTTCGCCCCGCTCGAGCCGACCGCAGACGGGTTCCGCAACTATCTGCGCGGTAAGCAGCTGATGTCGGCTGAGGAGCTGTTGGTGGATCGGGCGCAATTGCTGACGCTGACGGCGCCCGAGATGACGGTTCTGATCGGCGGCCTGCGTGTGCTGGGCGCAAACGTCGGAAAGTCCACGCGCGGCGTCTTCACCGCGCGGCCCGAAACGCTGACGAACGACTTCTTCGTCAATCTACTCGACATGAACACGCGGTGGCAGCCGTCCGCCGGCTCCGAAGGCGTTTACGAGGGGCGCGACTGCAAGACGAACGAGGTCAAGTGGACCGGCACCCGTGTCGACCTGATTTTCGGTTCGCACTCCCAGCTTCGGGCGCTTGCGGAGGTTTATGCGTGCGCGGACGCGAAGGAGAAGTTTGTCAAAGACTTCGTGGCGGCGTGGACTAAGGTGATGAACCTCGACCGCTTCGATCTCGTTTGATCGCGGTGGAAGCTTTTCGAGCGGCGCCTTCGGGCGCCGCTCTGTTTTTAGTCGGCGATGACGATGGGGCTCGGCGCGCCCGCTGGCCTGCCGCCCGGCCGGCGCATCAAGAAGAGCAAGACCATTGCCGGCGCGCTAACTATGAGCATAAGCTTGAAATCGTCCATATAGGCGATGATCGAGGCCTGGCGCGTAATCTCGTCGTTCAAAGCGCTCAAGCCCGCCTGCGTGGCGCTGTTCCAATAGAGATAAGCGCCACCGGATTGCAGCATGCGATTGAACGGCGTCACATTGCCGGCAAGCGCGGCGTGCTCGATTTGCGTGTTTTGCGCGAGCAGGAAGGATGCGACCGAGACGCCAATCGAGCTTCCGACATTGCGGACCAGACTGAACAGAGCTGTGCCATCGGTGCGCAATTCGGGCGGCAGGGTCGCAAAGGCGACGACCTGGAGCGGCGTGAAAACCAGGCCCAGTCCCGCGCCTTGGATCAAAGTCGTGATGGTAAGCGACCAGGGCCCGATATCTGGCGTCCAACCCACCATCTCCCGCGCCGATTCGGCGAGCAAGACGAAGCCCGCGAACATCAACAGCCGGGGATCGATGCGGTTGACCAGTCGGCCGGCGGCCAGCATGGCGATCATCGTTCCGGCCCCGCGCGGCGCCATCAATAGGCCGGCTTCAGCGACGGGATAATGGCCCAAGGTCTGCAGATAGGGGGCGAGTAGCGCCGAGCTCGCCAGCAGGACCATGCCGACGGCGAACATGACCAATAGACCGATGCTGAAATTCAGATCGCGAAGGATCCGAGGCGGAATGAACGGCCGTTTGGCCATCGCCAGGTGGACGACGAAGAGATAAAGCCCGAGCGCCGCGAGCGCCGCCTCAACGACGATCTCGGTCGAGCCGAACCAGTCTTTCACTTCGCCACGGTCGAGCACGAGCTGCAGCGCGCCAAGGCCGAGGCTAAGCGCGGCAAAGCCGATCCAATCGAATTTCATTGCCGCGTTGCCGTTCCGCTCGCGGAGGAACAACGCAAGACCCGCGATGCCGAGGATGCCGAACGGCACATTGATGAAAAACACCCAGCGCCAATCGTAGACGTCGGTCAGATAGCCGCCCAATGTCGGACCGAGAATCGGGCCGACCATCACGCCCACGCCCCATAGCGCCATGGCGGAGCCGCGCTGTTCCAACGGAAAAAGATCGAGCATGGTCGCTTGCGACAACGGCACGAGGCCGGCGCCGAAGGCGCCTTGCAGCAAGCGGAACATCACCATCTGGTCAAGGCTTTCGGCAAGACCGCAGAGGACTGAGGCGAAGGTGAAACCGGCCAAGCAGGCGATGAACAGCGTCTTGCGTCCGAAGCGAGCGGACAACCAACCGATCGGTGCGGTCATGATCGCCGCGGCGACAATGTAGGATGTCAGTACCCAAGTGATCTGATCCGGCGCCGCAGCGAACGAGCCTTGCATATAGGGAAGCGCCACATTGGCGATTGTCGTGTCGAGCGCTTGCATCAGCGTCGCCAGCACCGTGCAGGCGCTGACAATGGCTCGGAAGCCGCCGTTTGGCTGATCGGTTTTTGCAAGCATCGCCGTGGTCGTGCCGGATTAGAGCAGGCTGGAGAAACCGCGCCGATGGCCGGTATCGATCTCGACCGTGGCGCTCATGCCGGCCCGCAGCGGCAGCTTTTCGGAATTGGGATCGACCTGCACCCGAACGGGGATGCGCTGCACGACCTTAACCCAGTTGCCGCTCGAATTCTGCGCCGGCAGGATGGAAAATTCCGAACCTGCCGCGGGCGCAATGCTTTGCACGGTGCCCGACCAAACGTGGCCCGGATAGGTGTCGACAAAGACGTCGACGTGGTCGCCAGGCTTCACGTGAGTGAGATCGGTTTCCTTCATATTGGCATCGACCCAGATGTCGTTTGTTCCAACCAAACCGACCGCGCCGGTATTGGTCAGCGCCGCAGTCTGCGCGACGAGATAAGTGCCGGGCTGCAGCGTATCGACTTGCGTCACCACGCCGTCGAATGGCGCGCGCACGATCGTATGGTCGAGCTGACGCTGCGCCTCATCGACTTGTGCCTTGGCCTGCAAATATTGCGGATGCTGCTCCACGGGGATGTCGGCATTGCCGCCGAGCCGCGCGAGCTGAACGCGCGACTGTTCCTCAAGCGCCTGCAGTTTTGCCTTGTCGGCATCGAGCGTGTAGCGCGCCTGATCGTAGCTCGACTGCGAAACGGTGGCGCTGCGCAAGAGCGCCGCATCGCGAGCGAAGGTGGTCTGATCCAACTCGACCTGCGCCGCCTCCGCGGCGACGTCGTTTCGCATGCGCGTGTAGTCTTGCTTCATGGCCTGGATGTTGAGCGCGGTCTGCGCCAAGTTCCCATTGGCGTTGTCGAGCGCGATCTGAAACTGCTTCGGATCGAGACGGAATAGAACGTCGCCGGCTTTGACGGGTTGACCTTCGTGTACATCGACAGAGCTGACGATGCCGGAAACATCGGTGGACACCATGAGCTTCGCCGCGTGCACATAGGCATCGTCGGTCGACACATAGCGGCCGCCGGCGACGTACGAAAATCCGCCGACCAGGAACGCGGCGAGTGGCAGGACCACCATTAAAAGGATGCGCTTGCGCCGGCGGAGCGTGGCGACAAAGGGCGATAAGCGCGGCTTCACCGCAGCCTCGGCCGGAACCAATTTCAGGATCGTATCAACCATGGCGCTGTTCTCCCGCGGGAGCCGGGGCCCGCTGGGCAATGGCCTGGCGCAAGTTCTCCTTCACGGTGGCAAGTTGCACCACCATTCGCTCGATGCTCTCGCGTTCCACGCCCGCGAGCGCAGTCGCCATCAATTCGTCGCCGAGATCGCCGAGCCGTTCGAGCAGCGGACGCGCGCTGGCGGTGAGATAGAGCCGGTTGGCGCGGCGGTCGTTCGGATCGGGCCGGCGTTCGATGAGCCCTGAACGGCAGAGCCGGTCCAGCAGGCGGGTCAGCGTGATCGGTTGCAGGTCGAGCATGTCAGCAAGCTCAGACTGTTTGAGACCCTCGAAGCGGTCGAGCCTGACCAAAACGACCCATTGGGCGCGCGTGATCCCAAATTGCGCGGCTCTATAGTCGGCATAGGTGCGTAGCATGCGAGCTACGTCATTGATAGAAAAAGCAAATTCTCTATTCAGGGAACGTGGCAGCATGGCATCCGACCGGGTAAAAGTACATACTTAATATAAGCGAACTTATGACTTTTTACTAGGGAAATCTTGAGTCCCAGCATTGCGCTGGGATCAGGACAGCGGACTCCTAAAGCGATCCAGCCTTGGATTCAGACTAGGCCAAGCTCCGCAAAAGCCGCGATGTGATGGTCGGCGGCGCTCTGCGCAAAGCAACAGAACACGATGCGTCCGATGCCGCGCTGCGACGCCGCGAGCTCGCCGGCGACCGTGCCGACCGCAATCCGCGCAGCGCGGTCCGCCGGGAAACCGTAGACTCCCGTCGATATCGCGGGAAACGCCAAGGATGCGAGCCGGTGCGCGGCAGCGAGGTCGATAGCGCAGCGATAGCACGATGCCAGCAACTCTTCCTCGCGCGCGCTTCCGCCCCGCCAGACTGGTCCCACGGCATGGATGACGTGCTTTGCCGGTAACCGATAGCCGCGGGTAATTTTTGCCGATCCGGTTTCGCAGGCGCCAAGCGACCGGCATTCCGCCAGCAGATCCGGTCCGGCGGCGCGGTGGATGGCCCCATCGACCCCGCCGCCGCCAAGCAGGCTCCGGTTCGCCGCATTGACCACGGCATCGACTGCAAGCGTCGTGATATCGGCGACGCAGATTTCAAGCCGCGTCGACCCGACCTCGGCGGTGAGAAGCGGCGGGGAAACTGACGTCGTCGCGCACATGAAGGATAATATATCACGCCCATTCGGCTTGCGCCTCCGCGCGCAGATCGACGGTGCTCTTCACGCCGATATCGTCGAAATGCTGGTCGAGAAAACGACGCGCCGCGCGTTTACCGCTGACGTGAAGCATGTCGAAGAAGTCGTAATCGTTGGATAGCCTGCTGAACGAATCGAAGTGAGTGCCGAAACGGTCGAGCACGATGCGGTGGACGTTGATGCGCCGGTATTGTCCCGGACCGGTGCCGCGCGGCAGCTTGCCTTGGTCGATCAATCGGGCGACGAATTCGATAGCGCGATATTCGCCGATCAGCGAGGAGTTGAATGTGATCTCGTTGATGCGATTCATGATCTCGCTGGACGACATCGGCGTCGCTTGCCGGAACAGGGGATTGATCTGAACGACGAGCACGTCTTCCGTCGTCGTGGTGCGGAAAAACGGAAAGATGACCGGATTGCCGAGATAACCGCCGTCCCAATAGGGCACGCCGTCGATTTCGACGGCGCGGAACAGCAGCGGGAGGCAGGCCGACGCCATGACCGCGTTCACAGTGATGCGATCGCGCGGGAAAATCCGCACCCGGCCCGTCTGCACGTTGGTTGCGGAGACAAAAAGCTGCAAATTGCTGTCGGCGCGCAGCTTGTCGAAATCGACAAATCGCTCGATCAAGTCCTTCAACGGATTGATGTTGAGCGGATTGACGTCATAGGGCGAAAAATAGCGCGACAGCGTATCGAACCAGGCCTGCACCGGCGTGCCTTCAAGCGGCGTGAACGACAAGATGCGCTCTATAACCGCGCGCTGCAGCGCCGGTAGATTGCCGGTGCTCGATGCCGAACGCCAGAACTCGGCAAGCCGCTTTTGGGCTTCCTCGCGCCCGCCTCTGCAAAGACCGTCAGCCAGCATCACGGCATTGATGGCCCCCGCCGAAGTGCCCGAGATTCCCTCGATGCTCAGCCGCTCGTCGCTCAAGAGGTGATCAAGCACGCCCCAGGTGAACGCGCCGTGCGCGCCGCCTCCTTGCAGCGCAAGATTGATGCGTTTAGTCTTCGTGGAGCCCTTTTGGTCCGCCGCGCGCGAAGGCAACAACGTGTTCAGAAGCTTCTTCATTCTCAAGCTCGCTTAAATCCCGTCCCGTGCAATCGCACATCGAGCGGCCAGAATAGCAATGCCGAAATCACCCGGTATTTTCGCTACTGAATCGTTCGTTTTTTGTCGCGAATGACGATGACGGCGGCGTTACATGTGCCACCGCTTTGAAAAATTCATTCAGCCGTCCAACCGCCATCGATCGACAAGTTTGCGCCCGTGATCGCTTTGGCGGAATCGGAGCAAAGATAGACGGCGAGGTCGGCGACCTCCTCAACGGTGACGAATTCCTTCGTCGGCTGCGCCGCCAACAAGACATCGCGTTTGACCTGCTCTTCGGTCATGCCGCGGGCCTTTGCGGTATCGGGAATCTGTTTTTCGACCAACGGAGTCCAAACATAGCCGGGGCTGATGCAGTTGCAGGTGACGCCAAAGGTAGCGAGTTCGAGCGCCACCGTCTTGGTCAATCCGGCAAGTCCGTGCTTTGCGGAGACGTAAGCGACCTTAAACGGCGAGGCGACGAGCGAATGCGCCGAGGCGGTATTGATGATGCGGCCCCATTTGCGCGACTTCATCCCCGGTACCGCGGCGCGGATCGTATGAAAGGCGGAAGACAGATTGATCGCGATAATCTGGTCCCATTTCTCAACTGGAAAGTCTTCGATCGGCGCGACGAACTGGATGCCGGCATTGTTGACGAGCACGTCAAGCGTGCCGAACGTCTTCTCGCTAGCGCGGACCATCTCGGCGATCTCGGACGGCTTGGTCATGTCGGCGGCCGAGTAGACGGCCTTCACCTTGAAGTCCGCCTCGATGGCGGCGCGCTCCTTTTCGATTGCATTCTTGTCGCCAAAGCCGTTGATCGTGACATTGGCGCCTTGCGCTGCAAGCGCGCGTGCGATGCCAAGGCCGATACCCGAGGTCGAACCAGTCACCAGCGCGGACTTTCCCTTCAACATGTGAGTCCCCAGTTCCTTGCGACGCCGGGTAAATTCCATCCCGGCGGCCGGGAATCTGGGCTGCTTCTTGTTGCGGTGCAACATAAAACTGCGCGGCGCCTCTCACCTTTTCGCGATCCCTGCACGATCCGCTAAAGTGCCGGAAAACCCTACCCGCTAATGGCAAAAACGATCCCCGCAAATCGAGTTCGGCAAATCATGTGGCGTGCAATCTTTCCGGCGCCGGATCACGAACCATGGCCGTCCGCTGCGGCGGCAAGTCCTGCAAGCTTTGCCGTCGAGCCGCCGTCCCGCTCGGCGCCGCCGGAACGCTCAAAGCCTCGTCGCGCGCCGCTGGATTTTCACCGGAGAGTCCCGTGATCGAAATCGTCGGCATCTGCTCGCATTGCCGCGAACGATAACTTAAATGCAATCGAAATAAGCCGCAGTGACATCCCCTCCGTCGTCCCGTCCGCTCGATGCGACTGCCATTGCAGTGACGATCGGACTTTGCTTGAGCTGGGGCTTCAACAACGTCGCCATCAAGCTTGCAATTTACGACATCCCGCCCCTGATCCAATCCTCGGCGCGCTCGTTGATCGCGGCGCTTCTGGTTGGACTATGGACGCGCGCACGCGGCATTGCCTTGTTCAAGCGCGACGGCACGCTCAAAGCCGGTATCCTGGCGGGCATTCTGTTCGCGCTCGAGTTTCTCTTGATCTATCGCGGCCTGCTCTGGACCACTGCAACGCGCGGCGTTTTGTTTCTTTATCTCGCGCCGTTCTTTGTCGTCATCGGATCACGCTGGCTCATACCGGGCGATCACTTTCGCGCCACACAGTGGCTTGGCTTGCTGCTCTCGTTCTTGGGCATTGTCATCGCTTTCGGGCTGCCGACGCCTGCGAACGATTCGCGGCAGGTTTTCGGCGATATCATGCTGATCGGCGCCGCTGCCGCATGGGCGGCAACCACGCTGACCATCAAGGCGAGCGCGCTCAATCGCGTCAGCGCCGAAAAAACCCTTCTCTACCAGCTTGTCGTTTCCGCGCCTTTGCTCGGCGCGGGCGCCGTCCTGTTCGGCGAGCATATCGCCGACGCACCCTCGGCCGTAGCGCTCGGGGCATTCGCCTATCAGACCATCTGGGTGGTGAGCATTACCTTCACCATCTGGTTCGTTCTAGTCGTGCGTTATTCCGCGACGAGGCTGTCGGTGTTCACATTCCTAACGCCGCTTTTTGGCGTGGCGGCCGGTCACATTGTGCTCGACGAACCGCTGACGCCGGCCTTCGCCGTCGCGGTGACCTCGGTTGCCGCTGGCCTCCTCCTCGTCAACAGGCCCCGGTGACGCTATATCCATAGCGCCATACGGCTCGGCGGCGCCCTCGCCTAGCGCAGGCGCGCATTCTAACCCCTTGATTAGCTTAGGAACTTGCCAATGATGGAGTTTCCCCGTCCGGCCGAAAGGCACCATACCGTCGGCGTGAAAGTCGGCCATGTGACGGTCGGCGGCGGCGCGCCGATCGTCGTGCAGTCGATGACCAATACCGATACCGCGGACGCCGAAGCGACGGCGAAACAAGTGGCGGCGTTGGCGCGCGCGGGATCGGAGATCGTGCGCATCACGGTCGATCGCGACGAGGCGGCGGCGGCCGTGCCGCATATCAAGGAGCGGCTCGGCAAAATGAATGTCGACGTGCCGATCGTCGGCGATTTTCACTACATCGGACATAAGCTCCTCGCCGACCACCCCGCCTGCGCGGAGGCGCTCGATAAGTATCGAATCAATCCCGGCAATGTGGGCTTTAAGGAGAAAAAAGACCGCCAGTTCGGCGCCATCGTCGAAACGGCGATCCGACACAACAAGCCGGTCCGTATCGGCGCCAATTGGGGCTCGCTCGACCAGGAGTTGCTCACCCATCTGATGGACGAAAATGCGCGTTCCAATCGGCCGGTGGACGCTCGCGACGTCACGCGCGAAGCGATGGTGCAATCGGCGCTGTTGTCGGCCGAACGCGCGGAGGAGATCGGACTGCCGCGCTCGAAAATCATTCTCTCCGCCAAAGTGTCGGCCGTGCAGGATCTCATTGCGGTCTACAGCGAATTGGCGCGGCGCTGCGATTACGCCTTGCATCTTGGCTTGACGGAGGCCGGTATGGGCTCGAAGGGCATCGTCGCTTCTTCGGCGGCGATGGGCGTTTTATTACAGCAAGGCATCGGCGACACGATTCGCATTTCGCTTACGCCGGAGCCAAATGGCGATCGCACGCTCGAGGTCAAGGTCGCACAGGAATTATTGCAGACGATCGGCTTGCGAACCTTCGTGCCGCTGGTCGCCGCTTGTCCGGGCTGCGGTCGTACCACTTCGACCACCTTCCAGGAGCTCGCCGCCAATATTCAGAGCTTCATTCGCGAATCGATGCCGGAGTGGAAGGCGCGCTATCCCGGCGTCGAAGGACTCAACGTCGCGGTGATGGGCTGCATCGTCAACGGTCCCGGCGAATCAAAGCACGCCGACATCGGCATTTCGCTGCCGGGTACCGGTGAGCAGCCGACGGCGCCGGTCTTCATCGACGGCAAGAAGGCCATGACGCTGCGGGGGCCGACATTAGCCGCCGATTTTCAGAAGATCGTCGTCGACTACATAGAGCGGCGATTCGGTTCGGCGGCCGGGCGGACAGCGGCCGAGTGACCTTTGTAAATGAATTATTGATTCAGTAACGCGCCAGGCTGGTTGTGAGAGCGCCTCGGTGGCTGCCATTTTTGAGAAAATGGTTGCCGAATAAACACAGTAGCCGGAAATCACACGGTTTATCGCCGGTTTATTGGCTCGAAGCCTCGACAGCACGCCGCGGGTCATCCACCATGCGCGTTAACCATATCGCGACTGCTCCCCATCCCGGCATTCCTAGCAGGCTGATATGGAGGGGGTTATCACAATGAAGCGGTCTTTCCTCGCTGCGCTGGCCCTGGTCTTGCTGATCGGGCTACAGCCGCAGGCTGCTCGCGCTCAGGACAATGGGTGGAATGCGCTATGGTCGTGGTTGTCCCACGGTCAGGATCCGCGCCTAACCGCCGTTGGCATCGGCGTTGGCACCGCGTCGACTGCGGCTTCATTTGCGGCAACGGCTCATCATCACGGCCATATCGGCGACGGCGTTTTCATCAGCGCCTGGGCGGCAACCTCATACGGTTGCGCGGTGGTTTACCCGATGGTCGGGACGGTCGTGTTGAATCGTCCGCTGACGCCGCGCGAAGCCTATGTGGGCATGGCCGACTGTGTTCTTCCGTTCATCGGCGGCTGGCTCGTCGATGCGGCGCTTCCGCACGATGCCTGGACGGATGGTCTGCCTCCTCCTACAGCCCACCGGCATCACTAGAGCAGGATCGCTTCAGATTGAATCGATCGCGGCTCTGGTTATTTCATGAGGCACGATCTTTTTCGGAAAACCGGTTTCCACTTATCTGGATCATGCCCTAATCGCTGAAGAATTAAAAAAGCCGGTTCCGGTGGCCGGCTTTTGCTTTTTCTCGCGTCGCTCGATGGCGATGAAAAAGCGCTATCTTTTTTCCAGCCGGCGCAGCACTTCGTCAAGCTGATCGAGATTGCGATAGCGGATGCTTAGAACCCCGCCGCGTTTTCCTTCATCAATGCTGACCGCAAGACCGAGCGCATCGGATAGGCGCTTTTCGAGCGCGGTCAAATTCGCGCCTTTCGCGGCGTTACGACGCGAGGCGCGGGCATGGCCGCGCGCCTTGCCGTCTTTATCCGTAGCATGCCGCGCCATTGCCTCGACTTGGCGCACATTGAGGCCACGGGCGACGATGTCCTCAGCAAGCTTTTCCGCATTCGGCTGTCCGATCAGCATCCGCGCATGACCGGCGGAAAGCTGGCCCGAGGAAATGTAGGACTTCACCGTTTCGGGAAGCTTCAAAAGGCGCAGCGTATTGGCGACGTGGCTGCGGCTTTTGCCGATGATTTTTGCGATCTCGTCTTGGCTATTGCCGAATTCCTCCATCAAAGCGCGATAGCCCTCCGCTTCTTCGAGGGCGTTGAGGTCGGCGCGCTGCACGTTCTCGATGATCGCAAGTTGAAGCGCCTCGGCGTCGGTGGCTTCGATGACGACGACGGGCACTTCGTGCAATCCGGCTCGCTGCGCCGCGCGCCAGCGGCGTTCGCCAGCGATAATTTCGTAAGTCTCCGCCGACCCGCGCACCGGCCGCGCCACGATCGGCTGGATGATACCGCGCTCACGCAGCGAAGCGGCGAGTTCGTCAAGCTCGGCATTGGGAAAGGCGCGGCGCGGATTGCGCGCATTGGGCTGGAGCGCGCCGGTCGGCAAGCGGCGCTGGCCGCGCGGCCGCTCGACGGACGTCTCGGCCGCCATTTCGCCGATCAAGGCGGCGAGGCCGCGTCCCAGGCGCGACCGCGTCGCGTCTTCCGCCGTCGCCGGCTTTCCCAGATTGGCGCTCATCTTAGCGACTCACCCAGCGCATACTTTCGCTCCCGCTGGATCACCTCGGTCGCGAGCCGCAAATAGGCTTCGCTGCCGCTGCATTTGAGGTCGTAAACCAGGACCGGCTTGCCGTAGGACGGCGCTTCCGAGACGCGGACATTCCGCGGCACGATCGTCTCGTAGACTTTGGCACCCATGAATTCGCGCACGTCGGCGACGACCTGCGCCGACAGATTGTTGCGCGCATCGTACATCGTCAGCACCACGCCGTGGATGGTGAGATCCGGATTGAGTTGCGCGCGCACGGATTCGACCGTCTTGAGCAGTTGCGACAAACCTTCGAGCGCGAAGAATTCGCATTGCAGCGGCACGAGAATAGCGTTCGCCGCGGCCATCGCATTCACCGTCAGGAGATTAAGCGACGGCGGACAATCCACCAGCACGTAGGTGAATTTCACCGCTCCGTCCGCATTGAGTCGGCCGAGCGCTCCGCGCAAACGATAAGCGCGATCGCGCGCTTGACCGATTTCCAGCTCAAGTCCGGAAAGATCGAGCGTAGACGGCGCGAGGTAGAGCCGAGGCACCGCCGTGGGCACGATCGCGTCGCGTAAGGCGGCTTGCGCGGTCAGCACGTCGTACGTCGAATAACGCCGATTGCGGCGATCGATGCCGAGCCCTGTCGACGCGTTTCCTTGCGGATCGAGATCGACGATTAGAACATCCTCGCCGATCGCGGCGAGCGCGGTGCCGAGATTGATGGCCGTTGTCGTTTTGCCGACGCCGCCTTTCTGGTTGGCGACGGCAAGCACGCGCATCCGTTTCGCCGGCTGCATCAGAGGCGCCGGATTGGACGTTGAAGCGGCAAGGACGTCCGACAGAGTTTGAGCGGCTTCATTCATAGCGCGGCACTTTCACAACCGTAGGTACGTGATGCAACTACAAGTAGCGCAGCGCCTCGGCTACTTAGGCTCTGCGTGCCGAATCACAACAACGCGTGACCTTGGATCCGTTCGACTCGGAACTAAAGAGGCTTGAATGGTCCAACATTTAGCGGCCTCGGTCAATTCGCCATCCACATCTTGACCCTTCGGAAACAGGCCCTTGGCGCCCCTTTTCAACAGAGGATAAGCGATTTTCAAAAGTTCAGGCAGCGGCGCGAGCGCGCGGGCCGTCACGACATCGAGCGGCCGATCGAAACTCTTGATGAAATCGTCGGACCTCTGCGCATGCACGATCGCGGCAGCGCCGGTGACGCGGACGGCTTCGCGCAGGAACGCGGCTTTCTTTTTATTGCTTTCGACAAGGTGAACTTCCGCCGGAAGCGAATCGGCAAGCGCGCAGGCAATCACCAGACCGGGGAAGCCCGCGCCGGAACCGAGATCGGCCCAGCGGCGGGCTTCCGGCGCGAGCGCAAGGAGCTGCAATGAATCGGCAATGTGGCGCGTCCACAGTACCGGCAGTGTTGACGCTGCGATGAGATTAATGCGGCTCTGCCAATCAAGAAGGAGCGCAACGAATCGATCCAGGCGATCGGCTGTTTCACGTGAAACAGACAGCAGCTCTAGCGCGCGAGCGCGGTCCGCCGAGAGGTCAGGCGGCGCCACTTGCGGATCGACTTGCTGCCGACTTGCTCGCCAAGTTGCGGCGAGGCCGACGCATATGCGCGACCAAAAGCGTCAGCGCGGCGGGCGTGATGCCGTCGATCCGGCTGGCCTGTCCGATGGTCCGCGGACGGTGAAGCTCAAGCTTTTGTCGGACTTCGTTCGATAGTCCCGGCAGGGTCGCATAATCGATGTCCGCATCAAGAACGAGACTCTCGTCGCGGCGATAAGACTGCACATCGGCCGCCTGCCGGCTGAGATAGACGTGATATTTCGCATCGATCTCAAGCTGCGCGGCAATCCTCGAGTCGAGCATACCGAATTCGGGCCAGATCCTCGCCAGACCAGCGACGGTGATTTCGGGAAAAGACAACAACTCGAAAGCGCAGCGGCGCTGTCCGTCCTTGCGCAAGGCAAGACCCTTTTGCGCGGCCTCATTCGGCGTCAGCGTCTTTTTCCGGGCCAAGCGGTGTGCGCCATCCAGCGCCGTCGTCTTGGCGCGGAAAATTTCCGCACGCGCCGTTCCTACGCAGCCGAGAGCGATGCCCCTGCCCGTCAGCCGCTGGTCGGCGTTGTCCGCCCGCAGCGTCAGGCGGTACTCCGCGCGCGAGGTAAACATGCGATAAGGCTCGCTGACCCCGCGTGTGACCAGATCGTCGATCATCACCCCGAGATAGCCTTCGGCCCGGTCGAATAAGATCGGTACAGCGCCGCCGGCGCAGGCGGCTGCATTGAGTCCGGCCACGAGACCTTGCGCGGCGGCCTCTTCGTAGCCGGTGGTCCCGTTGATCTGGCCGGCGAGGAACAGGCCACACAACCGCTTCGTTTCGAGCGATGGATGAAGTTCTCGCGGATCGACGTAATCGTATTCGATGGCATAGCCCGGCCGGATCAGGCGCGCACGTTCGAGACCGGGAATGGTCGCGATCAGCGCCGCCTGCACCTCCTCGGGCAACGACGTCGAAATCCCGTTGGGATAGACGGTTGTGTCGTCGAGCCCCTCGGGTTCGAGAAAAATCTGATGCCCGTCGCGCTCGCCGAAGCGCACGATCTTGTCTTCGATGGACGGGCAATAACGCGGGCCGCGGCTTTTGATCTGGCCTGAATACATCGGCGAGCGGTGCACGTTGGCGCGAATGACATCGTGCGTCGCCGGCGTCGTGCGGGTGATGCCGCACTGGACCTGAACATTGGTGATGCGCTGGGTCAGCATCGAGAACGGCTCGGGCGGATCGTCGCCTGGCTGCATTTCGATGCTCCTCCAGTCGATCGTCGTGCCGTCAAGTCTGGCCGGCGTGCCGGTCTTGAGCCGGCCGAGTTCGAAGCCGGCGCACTCAAGCGTGCGGGAAAGACCGAGCGCTGGCGCCTCGCCCATTCGTCCGGCTGGAATCTGGCGTTCCCCGATATGGATGAGCCCGCGCAGGAATGTGCCTGTGGTAAGGACCACGGCGCGTGCGGCAAGCATCTGTCCGTCCGAAAGCCGAACGCCCTCTGCCCGGCCATCGCCGAGCAGATCGTCAACCTCGGCTTCGATGACCGCGAGATTGGCAATGCTGCGAATCGCACTTTGCATGGCCGCCGCGTAGAGCCTGCGGTCGGCTTGGGCGCGCGGGCCGCGCACCGCAGGTCCCTTGCGGCGGTTGAGCATGCGAAATTGAATTCCGGCAGCATCGGCCACACGGCCCATCAGACCGTCGAGCGCATCGATCTCGCGGACCAGATGGCCCTTGCCCAGACCGCCGATGGATGGGTTGCACGACATGGCGCCGACGCTGCTAAAGCGCTGGGTGACGAGAACAGTCCGCGCGCCCATGCGGGCTGCGGCCGCTGCCGCTTCGCAGCCCGCATGTCCGCCTCCCACCACAATTACATCGAAGCGATCGTCCATCGGACTCTTCCAAATCGCAGCCGTTTTAGTGAAGGCCAAATCGGCGGTCAAAAGCTGCCGTGTTTCACGTGAAACATGGCCGCGCGGCATGCCTTTCGGGTCATGCCCTCGTAGCCGTTCACTTAACCATTCATTTACCAATACAGAAGTCGCGAAAGATTGCGTCCAAAACCTCCTCGACATCGACGCGGCCCGTTAATCGTCCGAGGCTCGTGGCCGCCCGGCGTAATTCTTCGGCGATCAATTCCTCGCGCGGATCTTTAGTCGCGCTTTCGGCCAAGGCACAGTCGATCGCCGCGACTGTTTCCTCAAGCGCCCGGCGATGACGGGCGCGCGTAACTAGCGACGCTTCCGCGCCTGCCAAGCAGTCACCGGCGAAACGCGACAGCGCCGACACAAGCACATCGACGCCCTCGCCTCGCGCCGCCGATACGGAAAAAGTGAACTCGTATTCGCTCTTAGTCCGCCGTTCCTCGGTCGCCGTGGCCCTCCGATCTTCGACCAAATCGATCTTGTTTTTGATAAGCCAGACCGGCGAGTCTTTGGCCGTCGGTGGAACCTCCTCGCTCAATGGCCCGGCAGATAGGTCAGTGACCCACAGCACCAAATCGGCCGAAGCGGCGCGCTCGCGAGCACGACGGACCCCTTCCAGTTCCACAGGCTCTGCGCTGTCGCGAATTCCCGCCGTGTCGAGAAGCGTGACCGGATAGCCGTCAAGATCGAGATGCACTTCGAGGATATCGCGCGTGGTGCCTGCATAGGGCGATACGATAGCCGCTTCGCGCCGCGCCAGCCGATTGAACAGCGTCGATTTCCCGGCATTGGGGGGCCCGGCGATCGCGGCCACGAGGCCGTCGCGCAATCGCTCGCCGCGATGCCGGTCGGCGAGCGCCGCCGCAATTTCATCGCGCAGGCCTTTGGCGATTTGAACGGCAGGCGCAATCAAGTTTTCCGGCACGTCGGCCTCGTCGGAAAAATCGATGCGCGCTTCGACGAGCGCCAGCGCCTCGATCAAGCGCTGCCGCCAATTCTCGGCGCGATCGCCGACCAGACCCTTGAGCTGGCGGAACGCCTGCCGGCGCTGCGCCGGCGTCTCCGCCGCAATGAGATCGCCGAGGCCTTCTACCGCGGTGAGGTCGAGCTTGCCGTTTTCAAAAGCGCGGCGAGTGAATTCGCCTGGCTGCGCCAGCCGGCAGCCGTCGATCCCGCCGAGCGCATCGAGCACGCCGGCGATCACGGCGTGACCGCCATGAAGCTGCAGCTCCGCCATGTCCTCGCCGGTCTCGCTGCGGGGGGCCGGGAACCAAAGCGCGAAGCCCTCGTCGATGGTCTCTCCATTCGCCGGCGCGCGCACCCGCACGAGCGCCGCTTTGCGCGGCTCGGGCACACGACCGGTAAGCTTTTCGAGCGCAAGCCGCGTCTGCGGGCCCGATATGCGCACCACGGCGATCGCCGCCGGCGGCCGTCCGGAAGACAAGGCGAAAATGGTGGAACGATCCGTCACAGCACGCTTTTGCCTCAGTCTTGGTTCGGTCTTTGCTTCGGTCTTGACGCCCTTACGCCCCATGGCTTCGCGCCAGGCGGGCTACTTGCTACGGTGTATCCATGTCAACGCCGTCGCCGAATGCAGCAACCGCACACCGGAACCGTCTCGCTGAGGAAACCAGTCCTTATCTCCTTCAGCACAAGGACAATCCAGTCGATTGGTGGCCATGGGGACCCAAAGCGCTGGCGGAGGCCAAGCGCAGCAAAAGGCCCATTCTGCTCTCGGTCGGCTATGCCGCCTGCCATTGGTGCCATGTCATGGCGCACGAGAGCTTCGAGGACGAAGCCACCGCGCGCGTCATGAACGAGCTCTTCGTCAACGTCAAAGTCGATCGCGAGGAACGGCCGGATATCGATCAGATCTATATGGCGGCGCTGCATCACCTCGGCGAACACGGCGGCTGGCCGCTGACGATGTTTCTGACGCCTAATGGCGAGCCGATTTGGGGAGGCACTTATTTCCCTAAGACGCCGCGCTACGGCAAGCCGGCCTTCGTCGATGTCTTGCGCGAAATCGCGCGGCTGTTTCGCGAGGAGCCGGCCAAGATCGAGCGGAACCGCGCAGCCTTAATGGAGCGGCTTGCCGCCGCGGCGCGGCCCGCCGGCGTCGCCACGATCGGCCTTGCCGAACTCGACAAGGCCGCGCGGCAACTCGCGGGCATCATCGATCCGGTCAATGGCGGCACGCGCGGTGCGCCGAAATTTCCGCAAGCCGCCTTGTTCGAGCTCCTTTGGCGCGCCGGCTTGCGCACCGGCGATCCGCGTTATTTTGCGGCCGTCGAAATCACGCTCGACCATATCTGCGACGGCGGCATCTATGACCATCTCGGCGGCGGCTTTGCGCGCTATTCGGTGGACGAGCGCTGGCTCGTGCCGCATTTCGAAAAAATGCTCTACGACAATGCGCAGCTTCTCGAACTCCTGGCGATCGCGCACCAGCGCACCGGTAAAGCGCTTTATCGGGCGCGCACCCGCGAAACTGTCGCCTGGCTGCAACGCGAAATGACGACGGCGGACGGCGCGTTCGCGGCGTCACTCGACGCCGATTCGGAAGGCGAAGAAGGAAAATTTTACGTCTGGTCCTACGATGAGCTGATCCGACAACTCGGCATCGAAGACGGCGAGTTCTTTGCGCGATGCTACGACGTCACGCCGGCCGGCAATTTCGAAGGCCACAATATTCTCAATCGGCTCCGGGCGCCCGCCGCAAGCGCGGCCGAGGAAGCGCGGCTTGCCGCACTGCGCGAAAAGCTCCTATCGGCGCGCGCCATGCGCGTGCGTCCCGGGCTCGACGACAAAGTGCTGGCCGACTGGAACGGCCTCATGATCGCAGCGCTGGCCGATGCCGCGTTGATGCTGGACGAACCGTCCTGGCTCGAAATGGCGGAGCGCGCCTTCGATTGCATCGTCCGGACCATGGGGCGCGGCGACCGTCTCGGCCATTCCTGGCGCGAGGGCAAACTCAAATTTCCAGGTCTCGCCTCCGACTTCTGCGCCATGATCCGCGCCGCGCTGGCGCTTTACGAAGCGACAGGCAAGCGCGCCTTTCTCGATCGCGCGCTCGCCTGGCAGCACGCGCTCGACCGCGACTACGCCGACGCGCAAACCGGCACCTACTATCTCACCGCGGCCGACGCCGAGGGGCTTGTCATCCGCCCCGCGACGACCACGGATGACGCGACGCCCAACCACAACGCGGTTGCCGCGCAAAACCTGATACGGCTCGCGGTTTTGGCCGGCGATGACGTCTGGCGCGACAAAGCCGATAGACTGATCGCTGCGATCGCGCCGTTCGCGGCGGAAAATCTCTACATGCACATGGCGATTCTCAATGTCGTCGATCTGCGCTTGCGCGGCGCCGAGATCGTGATCGCCGGGCAGGGCGCTGCCGCGGACGCGTTGCTCGCGGCGGCACACCGGGTGCCGCCGCTCGATCGCATCGTGCTTCACGCCCGCTCGGCCGACGCGCTGCCGCCCTCACATCCGGCGCGCGACAAACTTGCCGCCGCACGCGAGCCGCAGGCCTTCGTCTGCGTCGGGGAAACGTGTTCGCTGCCGGTCACAGATCCCGCGGCCGTGGCACCTGCGATCGAGACAGTGCGACATTCTTGACCGTCGGGTTCGATCCGCTGCGATTTGTGCTTTACCGTTTGCCGGCGCACGGCACGGAGAGAAAATCATGCGGGGCAGTCGGTTGATTTTGGCGGCGGCACTGATGGCGCTGTCGGCAGGCGGAGCGAAAGCCGAGAAATAGTGCGGCTATGCGAGCGGAAACAATGCTGTCGTCGAGTGCGGTTACACGACCGCAACCGACTGTGAAAGCTCGGTCGGCAAGCGCGGCCTGTGTTTTATCGATCCCGATCTTGCGCTCCAAAGCCGCGCGACACCGCTGTCGCGCCATCCTGACGCCAAGTCGCCGCTTCGCCGCGAGAACGGGTAGCCGACTTTACGTATTCATCGAATCGAAGAACTCGGCGTTGTTCTTGGTATTGCGCAGCTTGTCGAGCAGGAAGTCGATTGCATCCATCGTTCCCATCGGATTAAGGATGCGCCGCAGCACGTACATTTTCTTGAGCTGATCGGGCGGCACCAAGAGCTCTTCCTTGCGCGTGCCGGAGCGGGTGATATCCATGGCAGGGAAGGTGCGCTTGTCGGCGACTTTGCGGTCGAGAATAAGTTCCGAATTGCCGGTACCTTTGAACTCCTCGAAGATCACTTCATCCATGCGGCTGCCCGTATCGATCAGCGCGGTGGCGATGATCGTCAACGAGCCACCTTCTTCGATATTGCGCGCGGCCCCGAAGAAGCGCTTCGGGCGCTGCAAGGCATTGGCGTCGACGCCGCCGGTCAGCACTTTGCCCGAAGACGGCACCACGGTGTTGTAGGCGCGGCCAAGCCGCGTAATCGAATCGAGCAGGATGACCACGTCGCGGCCGTGTTCGACCAGGCGCTTTGCCTTTTCGATGACCATCTCGGCCACTTGAACGTGGCGAACCGCAGGCTCATCGAACGTGGACGAGATCACCTCGCCCTTCACGGAGCGCTGCATGTCCGTGACTTCCTCCGGACGCTCGTCGATCAAGAGCACGATCAGATAGCATTCCGGATGGTTATGGGTGATGGAATGCGCGATGTTTTGCAAAAGTACCGTCTTACCGGTACGCGGCGGCGACACGATCAGCGCGCGCTGGCCTTTGCCGACCGGCGCCACAATGTCGATGACGCGCGCCGAGAGGTCCTTCTTGGTCGGATCCTCGTATTCCATTTTCAGCCACTCGTCGGGATAAAGCGGCGTCAGATTGTCGAAATTGACTTTGTGGCGCGCTTTCTCGGGGTCTTCGAAATTCAGCGAATTGACTTTGAGAAGCGCGAAATACCGCTCGCCTTCCTTGGGGCTGCGGATGTGGCCGTCGATCGTATCCCCGGTGCGCAGCCCGAAGCGCCGGATCTGCGATGGCGAAACGTAAATATCGTCCGGACCAGGCAGGTAGTTTGCTTCCGGCGATCGCAAAAAGCCGAAGCCGTCGGGGAGAACTTCGACGACGCCTTCGCCGACAATGTCGGTCTCGCGCGCGGATAATTGTTTCAGGATGCCGAACATCAGCTCCTGCTTGCGCATGGTCGAGGCGTTCTCGACCTCGAGCTCTTCCGCAAAGGAAACCAGCTCCGCCGGAGTCTTGGTCTTGAGTTCTTGGAGTTTCATTTCCCGCATAGAAATGTCCTGTGGAAATTGGGCCAGCGGCGGAATTCAGTCGCGGCGTCGCTGGCGGCAGAAAGGATCGCAGGTCTTGGGCTAAAAGGGGCAATGGGCCCCCGCCCTGATGCAAACGTGGCTCCAGTTTGCTGGAGCCGGAACGCGACTGCATCCGCCTACGTTGGGTGGGATGGGCTCAAGATAAGAAAAGACCGCACTGCAAGCAAGAGCCGAAACGAACTTTGCATAAGCAACGCGTTCCGCTCAGAACGGTTTCACCACCGCAAGGATGACGACAGCGATCACAATGATAAAGGGTAATTCATTGATAATTCGATAAAATTTCGCAGAATGCCGGTTGCGGTCGAGGGCGAAATCCTTAACCCAGCGGGCAAAAAAGCCGTGCAGCGCCGAAAGTGCAAGAACAAGGACCAGCTTGGCCTCAAACCATCCCGAAGCGAACCATCCATGCCGAGAATCAGGTCCGTTCCAGGCGAGCCAAAGGCCTAACAACCACGTCGCGACCATCGCCGGGTTGATAATGACCCGCAAAAGACGCCGCTCCATCGTCTTGAAGGTTTCCGACTGCACCGAGCCCTTTCCTGCCGCGCAGTGGTAGACGAACAGCCGCGGCAAATAGAGCATCCCGGCCATCCAGGCGATGACGGCAATGATGTGGAATGCCTTGATCCATGTATACATCACGACAGGCTTGGCTTTCAGGTTGAGGACCGCACCCGCGCTACTAGGCGCTCGACATTGGCAACCGGCGTATCGGGCAATACGCCATGGCCGAGATTGAAGATAAACGGTCCGGCCGCAAAGTTTTCGAGAATTCGATCGACGGCACGATCGAGCGCCGTTCCGCCAGCCAGAAGCGCTAGCGGGTCGAGATTGCCTTGAACCGGCCGGCGGCTTTGAATTTCATCGCGGGCAAAGGCGAAATCGATTGTCCAGTCGAGCCCAACCGCATCGACGGCGACCGTCGCCGCATATTTTTTAAGCTTTGTGCCGGCTCCGCGGGGAAACCCGATAATCTTGGCTGCCGGGATCTTCTCTCGCACCTTGGCAACGATTCGACGACAGGGCTCGATGCAGTAGCTGTCAAATCCATCCGGCGCCAATACGCCCGCCCAGGTATCGAAAATCTGCACGGCATCGGCTCCAGCTTCGAACTGCCGAATCAAATAGGCTGCCGATGCCTCGATCAAAGTATCTATTAAAGCCGCAAAGGCGACCGGATAACGATAAGCAAACTCGCGGGCGGGAAGCTGATCGGCCGTTCCCATTCCCGCGATCATGTAGGTCGCAAGCGTCCATGGAGCGCCGCAAAATCCAAGCAGCGCAACGCGACCCGGCAGCTCTTTTTTGACACGCTCGATCGTCTCGTAAACCGGGGCAAGTGCCGCCTGATCGAGCTCTCGGCGCAATCGGCGCAAACCAGCCGTATCACTGATCGCATCGAGCCGCGGCCCACCGGCCTGTGCAAATGAAACACGCTGGCCCAGCGCATGAGGAACGACCAAAATATCGGAAAAAAGGATTGCAGCATCGAATACGAATCTTCGAATCGGCTGCAACGTCACCTCGGCCGCCAATTTGGGATCGAAGCATAGATCAAGGAAATTATCGGTTGTTTGGCGGATAGCACGATATTCCGGCAGGTACCTGCCGGCTTGGCGCATCAGCCAAATTGGCGGAACAGCCTGGCGCTCGCCTTGCAAGACGCGGATGACCGGTTTGATCACAGGACAATCCCAATGCTTGTCATTGCTCAATAAAATAGATTCTTAGAATCTGTTGTAGTGCTTGAACAGTTGATTGGACTCATAGATTGGCCTTCACATTTCATCCACGGATTATCCACATATCCCCATATGCCGGGGGCGATAGGGCTGAGTACGGAAAAACCGTGCGGACCTTCGGTTCGGCGCGAATTTTGCGGCAGATCCGGATTGGAGTTTAAGTCCATGTCCACATTTCAACGGTGCCCGGTCCGGTTATGGTCATCGATCATCGATAACCAACAGGTGTGGACGGCGTCGGTGGTTATTCATCTGTCACGCTTGCGCGATGGCAAAAGCCGTGGCCTTCTCCCCAGGTATCAACAGCTTCTTCAGTCGATTTCGGCGGGCTATGACGCAAGCGGCAGGATACTTCCATCTTCATCTCATTTCCGATGCGACCGGTGAAACGTTGATCACCGTCGCGCGCGCCGCCGCTGCGCAATACGCGAAAATTATGCCAGTCGAGCACGTCCATCCGCTGGTCCGCACCCAGAAGCAGCTCGATCGCGCATTGGCGGAGATCGAGGAATCGCCGGGGATCGTATTATACACTCTGCTTGAGGAAAGCCTGGTCGATCGTCTGGAAGAAAAATGCCGCGCGCTCGGTCTGCCGTGCCTGTCGATTTTGGGTCCTGTGTTGCATCTGTTTCACGCCTATTTAGGCGCCGAATCGACGCATAAGGTCGGTGCGCAGCACACGCTTAATGCGGAATATTTCCGTCGCATCGACGCACTCAATTATACGATGCTGCATGATGACGGACAGCAGATCGACGATCTTGAAGAGGCCGACGTCGTGCTCGTCGGGGTATCGCGAACGTCGAAGACGCCCACGTCGATCTACCTCGCCAATCGTGGGGTCAAAACCGCGAATGTGCCGCTGGTGCCTGGCGTGCCCTTGCCCAGCCGCGTGGAAGGGTTGCGCCATCCTTTGGTGGTCGGCTTATACGCCACGCCGGAGCGGATCGTGCAGATCCGGCAAAATCGACTGCTCGGGCTCAAGGCTCACCGCGACGACGATCGATATATCGACCGTCAGGCCGTGGCCGAGGAAGTTGCCGCTTCGCGCCAGCTCTGCGCCAAACACAATTGGCCGCTAATCGATGTGACACGCCGATCGATCGAAGAGACGGCCGCGGCGGTGCTGGCCCATCTTGGCGAACGCCGCCGGCAACGGGCGTTGTGAGATGCCGGCGCCGCTATGGCTCGCTAAAGAGCCGCTGGTGCTGGCGTCGCGAAGCAGCATACGGCAAAAGCTGCTGGCCGCGGCCGGCGTGCCGGTCGAAGCCCGTCCGGCCGATCTCGACGAGCGCGCTTTGGAGGCGGCGGCAGTGCCCCAATCCGCCGGCGCGGTGGCGGCGCTCTTGGCGCGGGAAAAAGCGGGCGCCGTGGCGAAACTTCATCACGGCCGCCTGACGCTCGGCGCGGATCAGACGCTTGCGCTCGGCGATCAACGCTTTGCCAAACCGGAAGACCGCGATGCCGCGCGCGCACAGTTGCGCGCGATGCGCGGCCGTAGCCACGAATTGCATTCGGCCATCGCATTCGTGCAGGACGGCACGGTGCTGTTCGAACACGTCGCCGTGGTCCGCATGATCATGCGCGTCTTCTCCGACCAGTTTCTCGAATTCTATCTTGACGCGCTTGGGGAGGCCGTCATTGCGACTATAGGCGCCTATCAGATCGAAGGCCTTGGCGTACAATTGTTCGAACGCATCGAAGGCGACTATTTCACGGTTCTTGGTCTGCCGCTGATGCAAGCGTTGGATTTTTTGCGGCGCAGAGGATGCCTCGCGCGATGAGCGCCGAGCGGCCATTCGTGCTTTGCCTGACCGGGTCGCTCGGTATGGGAAAATCGACTGCGGCCAAGTTTTTTGCCGAGTGTGGCGTGCCGGTGCACGATTCCGACGCCGTGGTTCACGCTCTTTACGAGGGTGAAGCCGCGCCGTTGATCGAAGCGGCGTTTCCGGGATCGACATCCGGGGGCAAGGTCGATCGCAACAAGCTCGCCGCGATGGTTCTTCACGACAGGACGGCGCTCGCGCGCCTTGAGGCGATCATCCATCCGCTTGTCACCGCGTCGCGGGAAAGGTTCCTAGCCGAGGCGCAAACGCGCGGCGTACCGGTCGCGGTGGTCGATATTCCGCTGTTGTTCGAAACCGCCGCCCAATCGCGGTGCGATGCCGTGGTGGTGGTTTCGGCGCCCCCGGAGGTCCAGCGCAAACGGGCCCTGGAACGTCCCGGCATGACGGATGAGAAGCTGGCCGCACTGCTCGCCAAGCAAATGCCGGATGTCGAAAAGCGCCGCCGGGCCGATTTCGTCGTGGATAGTTCACAAGGCTTCGACCATACCCGCGCGCAGATTCGGGACATTTTGCAAAGGGCCGCTAAAATGGCGCGACGGTGATTCGCACCGGTCGGCGAAACGATGCGCGAAATTGTCTTCGATACCGAGACCACCGGGCTCGATCCGCTGGAAGGCGACCGCCTGGTCGAGATTGGCTGCATCGAACTCGTCAACCGGTTCCCGACGGGTAAGATGTTCCACGGCTATTTTAATCCGGAACGCGAAATGCCCGAACAGGCTCTCGAGATTCACGGCCTGACGATCGACTTCCTCAAGGATAAGCCGCTATTCGGCCACCGAGCGCAAGAGCTCGTGGATTTTCTCGGCGACGCGCAGCTGGTGGCGCATAATGCGATGTTCGATCTCGCGTTCCTCAACGCCGAATTGGAACGCGCGGGTCAGCCTGCGGTGAGCCGCGAGCGCATGATCGATACGCTGCTTCTGGCGCGCCGCAAGCATCCCGGAGCGGCGAACAGGCTCGACGATTTATGCGTGCGCTATGCGGTCGACAATTCGCGACGCACCAAGCACGGCGCGCTGCTCGACGCAGAGCTTTTAGCCGAGGTCTATGTCGAGCTCATCGGCGCTCGCCAGGCGCAGCTTGTTCTGTCGCAGTCCGCCGCGTCGGTTCATGCCGCCGGTGAGATCGTTGTGTTGCGCGAGCGCCCCGTGCCGCTGGCGCCGCGGCTGACGGCGGATGAGTTTGAGGCGCATCGCCGGTTCATCGAGAGCCTTGGCGAAAACGCAATTTGGCGCGACTACCTCAGCTAATGTTGAGCGGCGAAGCCGCCGGCTGCGCTGTAGCCATGCGATCGCGGTAGAGTGCCGCGAAATCGACCGGTTCGAGCATTAGCGGCGGGAAGCCGCCGTTGCGCGTCGCCGTGGCGACGATTTCTCGCGCGAACGGAAATAAAAGACGCGGGCATTCAATTAATACGACCGGCTGGACGCTGTCGGGCGGCACGTTGAGAATGCGAAACAGGCCGGAATAAACCAGTTCGAAGCTGAACAGCAGAAAGCCTTGCGTTTCCGCCTTGCCTTCCAGTCGCAGCGTGACTTCGATATTGTTGTCGGGTAGCGGCGCTGCGTCGACGCCGACGTTGATCTGGATGGCCGGCTGTTGTGGGCTCGGCGTCAGCGAGCGTGGCGCATTCGGGTTTTCGAACGAGAAGTCCTTCACATATTGCCCTAGGACGCCGATCTGCGGAACGGGCATTTGCGGCTGGGAAGCTTGCGGCGTAGGGCTGCCATTCGTCGTCGACATCGTTGTCTCCGCGCTAGGGCATGATCCGGAAAAAGCCCATCCCGGACTTGGTCCGGGATGGAAACTGGTGTTCCGAAAAGATCATGCCCCATCAAACATCTAGAGCCGCAATCGTTTCAGCTTGAAACGATTGCGCTCCAGGCCGGCTTGGCTAACACGGCGAGACGACGGGAACAATGGCGCCTGCCCCCGTCGCATCGCCGCCGCGGTGGCGGAAGGCCAGGAGGCTCTATAAGAGGCTCTAAGCCTATAGGCTTAAAACTCACGTCTTCTTGCTGGACCGCCTTGGTGTTTATGACAGAAGTGCGAGCATCCATTGTTGGCCTGGGCGCGACGATCGTCTAATCTTTCGCTGGGCACGGTATAAAAATAACGATGAATGGCCACTGGATGGCTTTACTTGCGTGCCTACATAGAGCGGGGAACCCGGTCGTGCGCTGCCGCGATTCGGGCGATTCCAACCGCTCCCGGAAATAAAGTGCCTCGTTGAGCGCGATGTCGAGAGAATGCCCGACGTGTTCGATATCTACACCATCATTTTCCTGGCGCTCGCGGTGTTTATCTTCTTGCGCCTGCGTAGCGTATTAGGCCAGCGCACCGGCCGCGAGCGACCCCCCTATGACCCCTACTCGGCGCGCGATGCCGTGCGCAGCCCGGCTGGCGACAAGGTTGTGACGCTGCCGCCGCGCACATCCGACGCCGCAGCCCGCCCGAGCGAAGCTGCCGCTCCCCCGCCGGCCGAACGCTGGAAGGATATTGCCGAGAGCGGCTCGGCCGTTGCCGCCGGCCTCGACGCGATATCGGCTGCGGATCCGAGCTTCGATGCCAAGCATTTCATCACCGGCGCGCGCACTGCCTACGAAATGATCGTGACGGCGTTCGCCAGTGGGGATCGCCGTCAGCTGCGAAGTTTGCTGTCACGCGAAGTGTTCGACGGATTCGACGCGGCGATTACCGAGCGAGAGCGCCGCAATGACACCGCCGAAACGCGCTTTGTTTCAATCGACGCTTCCACCATCACTGCGGCTGAGCTGCGCAACCGGACTACGGCGCAGATTACGGTGCGTTTTGCCTCCAAACTGGTTTCCGCCACGCGTGATCGAGCCGGCACCGTGATCGACGGCAATGCCGACGGGGTCACCGACGTTACGGATGTCTGGACCTTCGCGCGCGACGTCTCTTCGCGCGACCCCAACTGGAAAGTCATCGCGACCGAAGCCGGGCAATGATGCGTGCAATAAGGTCGCGTTGGGCGCCGCGCCGAGGCCTTCGTGTCGCCGCCCTATTTGCCGGCTTATGCGGTGCCGCGGGGGCGGCGTTTGGCCAGAGCGGCGGCGGCGCACCGATCGAATTCCCGGATACGCAATATGAGCCGGTCGACTGGTCGGACATGGAGGGATGGGCGAATGACGATCACGCCGCGGCTTTCGCAGCGTTTCTGGCAAGTTGCCGTACGCTCGACGCCAGGCACCGCAACGGTCGCGAATTGACGGCGATTGCCGTCGCATTGCGGGACGTCTGCGAACGGGCGCGTGCGGCCATTCCGCTCGACGAAGCCGGCGCGCGAAAATTCTTTGAAGATCACTTCCGCCCGGTCCGGATCAACAAGCTCGGCGACACCGACGGTTTTCTCACCGGTTATTACGAACCCATCATAGCGGGGTCGCGCTTTCCCACCGGGAACTTCACGGCGCCGCTGTATCGCCGCCCGCCCAATCTCGTCGTCTCTGGCCGGCGCAAATTAGGAGATGCGTTTCCGAGCAAGGGCGTGCTGGTCGGCCGCCGTATCGGCCGCCGCAAGATCGTGCCCTATTACACGCGGGGCGAGATCGAGGACGGTGCACTGGACGGTTGGCATTTGGAAATCTGCTATCTGCACGATCAGGTCGATGTCTTGTTCGCGCAAATTCAAGGTTCGGCGCGCATCAGGCTGGAAGACGGAACGATCCTGCGCGTCAATTACGATTCTCATAACGGCTGGCCCTATACGCCAGTCGGCCGCGTTCTTATCGATCAAAAACTCATGAATAAAGACCAAGTGTCGATGCAAAGCATCCGCGATTGGATGGAGGCTAATCCGGAGCAAGCCAAAGCGGCGCGGCGGCAAAACAAATCGTATGTTTTCTTTCGCATCACCGACCTTGCCACCGAGGAGGAAGCCGTCGGCGGCGAGGGCGCGCCGCTCATGCCCGGCCGCTCGATCGCGATCGATCGGGCGCTGCACGTATACGGAACGCCCTTTTTCATCGATGCTGAGCTGCCGATCGCGAACCAGAAGACACCGACGAAGTTCGAACGGCTCGTCATCGCACAGGACACTGGTTCGGCGATCGTCGGCCCGGCGCGGGCGGACATTTATTTCGGCGTCGGCGACGAGGCCGCGCGTATTGCCGGCCGCATCAAGAATCCCGGCGAGTTCGTGATGCTTATCCCGCGCGAGCTCGATCCGGTGGAGGCCGGCCGCGATACGCCGCTCCCGGAGGCGCGGCCGAGCACGTTCGGCTTGAGCTACAGCAGCATGGAGGATCCGACCGCGGTCGATCCGACGGTTGATGGCGTGCCGTTGCCCGAAGAAAAGCCTGCACTCGCGCCCAGCTCGGGCGCTGTCGGCGCCGCGCCGCCGAAAGCGAAGTCCAAATCGCGGCGCAAGCCATGAGCAGGCGCCGCCTGAGCGATGACGAGCATGCGCTGTGGAAGGGTTTCGCACGCGCGGTCACGCCGCTGCAACGGGAGCGCTCCGCCGGCGAAGAAAACGATGCCGGCGCCATTGCGCCGTCCGTCAAGTCGGCGCGGCAGGAAACGCCGCGGCAATCGCCGCAGCCGATAAAGCCGCCGCCGCTGGCGCCGTTCGACCGCCGGCTGCGGCAGCGCGTCGCGCGCGGCCGCGACACGATCGATGCGCGTATCGATTTACACGGCATGACTCAAAGCGAAGCGCATGCCGCGCTCGTTCGTTTCTTGCATCGCGCGCAAGCGAACGATGCGAGGCTTGTGCTGGTGGTGACGGGCAAAGGCGCCGGCAAATTTGCGCCCGAAACGATAAGCGGACGCGGCGTGCTGCGGCGGAACGTGCCGATCTGGCTTTCGTTGCCGGAGTTCCGCCGTTTTGTCGTCAGTTTCGAAGAGGCGCATCCAAGCCATGGCGGCCAAGGAGCGCTTTATTTGCGCATGCGTAGGCGGGCGCACACGTCGAAAGCCCAGCGGTAATTGTGGCGTGGAATGAGACCTTTCATTAACCCTGATTTTTAGAAAGCCCCAAGAAGCGCAAGAATCGGTCAAATTACCGTGCGAGAACCGGCGCTACGCAAATTGACGGGGGATCGCCAATCATGTCCGAGAGTCTCGCTACACCGGCAATGTCCGTCGCTAGGCGCAATGGCGCTTCCGAGCTGCGCATGCTCGCTCAAGTCGAGAAATGGATGGCGACGATCCGCGAAATCGCTCGCGAACAGCAGGGCGTCGCGAAAATGCCCGCCGTCGGATGAACGGCCAGCCGTCGCCCGGCTCATAAAATAAATCGGCTGAGGTCCGCGTTCTTGGCGAGATCGCCGACGTGTTTGTGCACGTAAGCGGCATCGATCTTAACCGTTTCTCCCGATCGGTCGGGAGCGCCGAAGGAGATATCGTCGAGGACGCGTTCCATCACGGTCTGCAGCCGCCGCGCTCCGATATTTTCCACGCTTGAATTCACCGCCACGGCGACGTCGGCGACGGCATCGATCGCGTCCTGCGAAAATTCCAGATTGACTCCTTCGGTCGCCATCAGCGCGATGTATTGCTTGATCAGCGAAGCTTCCGGTTCGGTCAGGATGCGGCGGAAGTCGTCGCGCGTCAGCGGTTTGAGCTCGACGCGTATCGGCAATCGACCTTGCAGTTCGGGCAGCAAATCGGAAGGTTTCGAAATATGAAAGGCGCCCGAGGCGATGAACAGGATGTGGTCGGTCTTCACCGAGCCGTGCTTGGTGGCGACGATGGTGCCCTCGATCAAAGGCAACAGGTCGCGCTGCACGCCTTCGCGCGAAACGTCGGCGCCGATGCGGCCTTCGCGCGCGCAAATCTTGTCAATTTCGTCGAGAAAGACGATGCCATTGTTCTCGACGACCTTGATGGCGTCCTGCGTCAACTGCTCGGTGTCGAGCAGTTTGTCGGATTCTTCGTTGATGAGGATGTCGTAGGAATCCGCCACCGTGACGCGTCTCGTTTTCGTGCGTCCGCCGCCCAGCTTGCCGAAAATATCGCCAATCGAGATGGCGCCCATCTGCGCGCCCGGCATGCCTGGAATATCGAACAGCGGCAGACCGCTGCCCGCGGCCTGGACCTCGATGTCGATCTCTTTGTCGTTGAGCTCGGCGGCCCGCAATTTCCTACGGAATGCCTCCTTGGTCGAAGAGCTCGCATTGGCGCCCACCAACGCGTCGAGGACGCGGTTTTCCGCCGCCTGTTGCGCGCGCGCCTGTACGTCCTTGCGTTTTTTCTCGCGAGTCATGGCAATCGCGACCTCGACCAAGTCGCGGACGATTTGCTCGACATCGCGGCCGACATAGCCGACCTCGGTGAATTTCGTCGCTTCGACCTTGAGGAACGGCGCTCCGGCGAGCCTGGCAAGGCGGCGGGAAATTTCGGTTTTGCCGACCCCGGTAGGGCCGATCATCAATATGTTCTTCGGCAGGACCTCCTCGCGCAGCCGTTCGTCGAGTTGCAGACGGCGCCAGCGATTGCGCAGCGCGATGGCGACTGCGCGCTTGGCGTCCGCCTGGCCGACGATGAACCGGTCGAGTTCGGATACGATTTCGCGGGGAGAGAAGTCGGTCACGTTCTCAACGTCTCTATCGTCACATTGCGATTGGTGTACACGCAGATCTCGGCGGCGATATCGAGCGAGCGGCGCACGATAGCCTCCGCGTCGAGGGGCCCTTCCAAGAGCGCCCGCGCCGCCGCGAGCGCGTAGTTGCCGCCGGAGCCGATGCCGACCACCCCTGCCTCGGGTTCGAGCACATCGCCGGTGCCGGTCAAAACCAGCGACACGTCCTTGTCGGCGACGATCATCATGGCTTCGAGCCGGCGCAGGTACCGGTCGGTGCGCCAATCCTTGGCAAGTTCGACGGCTGCGCGCGTCAATTGACCTGGATATTGTTCGAGCTTGGATTCGAGCCGCTCGAACAGCGTGAAAGCGTCCGCCGTGGCGCCGGCGAACCCGCCGATGACCGCGCCGCCACCGAGCCGGCGCACTTTCTTGGCGTTAGACTTGATGATGGTCTGGCCGATCGAGACCTGTCCGTCGCCGCCGATGGCGACCAGCCCGCCTTTGCGAACCGTCAGGATCGTCGTGCCGTGCCAAGGGCCGGCTTGGCCCGCTTCTGTAGATACCATGGGCTTGGATAAACCGGGCTCGATGACCTGAACTCGACGACCTGAATGCGATAAACGGACAAGACGGCTCGACCTGCCGACCCGGGCTGGAAAGCTCTTACTCAAGGCATGATTTAAGAGTTGGCCGCCGGCAATGCAATTGCGCGATCCCGCCAGTGGCGGGTTGGACACGGCCCTGATAAAAGCCCGCCAGCGAGCCGTGGAGAGCAAAATGCGCAAGGGCGCGATTGCCCGCAAAACCAAGGAAACCGAAGTCGAGGTCGCCGTCGATCTCGACGGCGCCGGCGTGTCGTCGGTCGCGACCGGCATCGGCTTTCTCGATCATATGCTCGATTTGCTGGCGCGACATGCGCGCATCGACATCCGCGTCAAAGCCAAGGGTGACCTGCATGTCGATCACCATCACACGACCGAGGATGTCGGCATTGCGCTCGGCCAAGCCTTGAAACAGGCGCTTGGCGACATGAAAGGCATCACGCGCTATGCCGATGTGCACCTGCCCATGGACGAGGCGCTTACGCGCGTCGCGCTCGACATTTCGGGGCGGCCGTTCCTGGTCTTTGACGTCAAATTCGTGCGGGCCAAAATTGGGCCGTTCGATACCGAGCTGGTGCAGGAATGGTTTCAGGCCTTCGCGATGAATGCGGGCGTGACGTTGCACGTCGCCACCCTCTACGGCGGTAACGACCATCATATTGCCGAATCCTGCTTCAAGGGTCTGGCACGCGCGTTGCGTGCTGCAATCGCCATCGATCCGCGCGCGGCGAACGAGGTTCCCTCAACCAAGGGCACGCTCGGCAACTAGGGCATGATCCGGAAAAGTGGAGACCGGCTTTCCGAAAAAATCACGCCTCATCGAATACCACCGGTGGATGATCCGCAACGGCGCGAGCCGAACCAAAACGCAGTTTGAAAGATCTGTCGATGTCCGTCTTTACAGTGCACCAACCGCCGCTGCGGACCGCCGCAGGCTTGAACGGCTTGGCTGTGAACGGCTTGGCTGTGAACGGCTTGGCGGCTGAAAGCTTGGCGGCCACGGATCGTTTCGTCTTCGTGCGCGACGGCTTCTCTTGGTGGGCGTTTCTGCTGACGCCGTTGTGGATGTTGCGGCACCATTTGTGGCTGGTGCTGACGATCTATCTCTTGCTCTCGGCGGGAATCGACGCGGCGTTGCGCGTGCTCGGCGCCTCGGCGCTGAGCATCGTGCTGGTCAGCGTGTTGATCTCGCTCTTCGCCGGGCTGGAAGCCGGTACGCTGCGGCGCTTTACGCTTTCCCGCCGCGGCTGGCGCAATGTCGGCGTGGTCAGCGGCCATGATGCGGAAGAGGCCGAGCGGCGTTTCTTCGATGCCTGGGTGCGGCAAGCTTCGGCGCAGCGCCCCGCCTCGCCGCGCGCTTCGGCTTCTTCATCGACTCCGCCAATGCCGCCGGACCCGCCGCGTGGCGAGCCTTCCGGAGTGATCGGACTGTTTCCGGAACCGGGAGGGCAGCCGTGAGCGTCGCCATCGTCGATTATGGTTCCGGCAATTTGCATTCGGCCGGGAAGGCCTTCGAACGCGCGGCGCACGATGCCGGGTTGGATCAGCCGATCGTGGTGACGGGCGATCCCGATGTTGTGGCGCGCGCCGACCGGGTCGTGCTGCCCGGCGTCGGCGCTTTCGCCGATTGCCGGCGCGGACTGGATGCCGTGCCAGGCATGGTCGAGGCGCTCGAACAGGCGGTGCGGCGCAACGGACATCCTTTCATCGGCATCTGCGTCGGCATGCAGCTTCTCGCCCGGCGCGGGCGCGAATATGAAGTAACCCAGGGCCTCGGCTGGATCGACGGCGAAGTCGATCGGATTGTGCCGGCCGATCCGGAACTGAAAATTCCGCACATGGGCTGGAATACGCTCAACGTGGTGCGGCCGCACCCGCTGCTCGACGGGCTGACGCTTGGGCCGCAAGGATTGCACGCTTATTTTGTCCACTCCTTTGCGCTCAATCCGTCCCGGCGGAGCGACCTCGTCGCGCAAGCGGATTATGGCGGCGCCGTCACTGCGGTGGTCGGGCGCGACAATATCGTCGGCACGCAATTTCACCCAGAGAAAAGCCAAAAGCTCGGCCTGGCGCTGATTGCAAATTTCCTGAAGTGGAAGCCGTGATCCTGTTTCCCGCCATCGATCTGAAGAACGGCGAGGCGGTGCGCCTTCGTCAAGGCGACATGGCGCGCGCGACGGTTTTCAACAGCGATCCGGCGGCGCAAGCGCGTGTCTTCGAGCAGCAGGGGTTCGAATATCTCCATATCGTCGACCTCGACGGCGCCTTCGCCGGCAAGCCGATGAATGCCGCCGCGGTCGATCGAATCCTGGGCGCGGTGCAAATTCCCGTGCAGCTTGGCGGCGGCATCCGCAATCGCGCGACCATCGACGCTTGGCTCGGTCGCGGCGTCGCGCGCGTGATCGTGGGCACCGCGGCGGTGCGCGATCCCGCGCTGGTGAAAGACGCCGCGCGCGCCGCTCCGGGCCGCGTCGCTGTCGCGCTCGACGCCCGTAACGGCAAGGTCGCCGTGGAAGGCTGGGCGAAAACCTCCACCCTCGAGGGCGTCGAAATCGCCCGCCGCTTCGAAGACGCCGGCATCGCCGCAATCGTCTATACCGATGTCAATCGCGACGGCATGCTCAAAGGACTCAATCTCGACGCCACCATTGCGCTCGCCGAGAAAATTTCGGTGCCGGTGATCGCCTCGGGGGGCCTCGCCGCGCTCGCGGATGTGCGCGCGCTCATCGCTCCGCGCGCGCAGAAACTTGCGGGCGCGATCGCCGGCCGGGCGCTCTATGACGGGCGGCTCGATCCCGCGGCGGCGCTGGCGCTTCTGCGCGATGCGCGGGCGACGGCCTGAAAATGTTCAAGGTCCGCGTCATTCCTTGTCTCGATGTGAAGGATGGCCGAGTCGTCAAGGGCATCAATTTCGTCAATCTGCGCGATGCCGGCGATCCGGTCGCGGCATCCGTCGCCTATGACGAAGCCGGCGCCGACGAGCTTACCTTTCTCGACATAACCGCGAGTCACGAAAACCGCGGCATCATGCTCGACGTCGTGCGGCGCACCGCCGAGGCCTGCTTCATGCCGCTCACCGTCGGCGGTGGCATCCGGGCCATCGACGACATCCGCGCGCTGTTGAGCTCCGGCGCCGACAAAGTGTCGATCAATACCGCGGCGGTGGCGCGCCGCGGCTTCGTTAAGGAGGCCGCCGAAAAATTCGGCGACCAATGCATCGTCGTTGCGATCGACGCCAAGCAGGTCGCGAAGCCGGGCGAGCCGAAGCGTTGGGAAATCTTCACCCATGGCGGGCGTAACCCGACCGGCCTCGACGCGGTCGCCTATGCGCGCGAGGTGGTGACGCTCGGCGCCGGCGAGATTTTATTAACCTCAATGGACCGCGATGGAACGCGTCAGGGCTTCGATATCGCACTGACGCGGGCAGTCGCGGATGCGGTTTCGGTGCCGGTCATCGCGTCAGGCGGCGTCGGTAATCTCGATCACTTCGTCGAAGGCGTCCGCGACGGACACGCCAGCGCCGTGCTCGCCGCCTCGATTTTTCATTTCGGCGAGCATTCCGTCCGCGAGGCCAAACAATATATGGCTCGGGCGGGCCTTGCCGTCCGGCTCGATCCGTAATCTGCCCCTCCACGCTCGGCGAGGGAGATGATATGGAACGCGCAGGGAAGGACGTGCGGTCCGAAGAGCCTGCGATAAGGGCTTGCGGCAAGGACTTGCAGCAAGAATTTGCGTTAAGGATTTGGCGATGCCGACATTCACGATCCGCGATCTAGAAAAGCGCGTGCAGGAACGCGCCCGCGAAAGCGCGGAGGTCTCCTACACGCGCCGTCTGCTCGACCGGGGTATTAACCAATGCGCGAAAAAATTTGGCGAGGAGGCCGTCGAGGCCGCCATCGCTGCGGTCGGCGAGGATCGGAGCCGGCTGGTGGGCGAAGCGGCCGACGTGCTTTATCACCTCCTGGTCGTGCTGCATGCCCGCAGCATATCGCTCGATGAGGTCGAGGCCGAACTTGCCGGGCGCACGCGCCAGTCGGGCCTTGCGGAAAAGGCTGCGCGCAAGAACGGCTAAAAGAGCATCTCGATGGAGCAGCGCACCGAACAGGACGTTTCGCCCTATCGCGTGTTCTCGCGCGCCGAATGGGCGACGCTTCGCGCGGACACGCCGATGACGCTCGAGGCGGCCGAAGTGACCCGGCTGCGTTCGATGCACGACCGGCTCGACATGTCCGAAATAGAAGAAATCTATCTGCCGCTGTCGCGGCTGCTCTCGCTCTACGTGGCGGCCACCCAACGGCTGTTTCGCGCCCAGCAAGGATTCCTCGGCACCGAAGACGCCAAGATGCCTTACATCATCGGCGTGGGCGGATCGGTCGCGGTCGGTAAATCGACCACGGCGCGCGTTTTGCAGGCCTTGCTTACCCGCTGGCCCAATGTGCCCAAGGTCGATCTCCTCACCACCGACGGATTTCTCTTTCCCAACGCCGTGCTCGAGCGCGAAGGCCTGATGGAAAAGAAGGGCTTCCCGGAAAGCTACGATCTGCCCGCGTTGTTGCGCTTTCTGTCCGATATCAAGGCCGGGCGGCGGCCGGTGCGCGCGCCGGTCTATTCGCATCTCATCTACGACATCATCCCCAATCAATGGATCGAGATCGACCGGCCGGATATCCTGATCGTCGAGGGATTGAACGTGTTGCAGACCGGGCGGTTGCCCAAAGACGGCAAGGCTATTCCGTTCGTATCGGATTTCTTCGATTTTTCGGTTTATCTCGATGCCGACGAGGATGTGCTGCTGACGTGGTACGTCACCCGCTTCCTGACGCTGCGCGGCACGGCGTTTGCCGACCCGAAATCATACTTCCACCGATACGCGCGCTTGTCCGACAGCGAGGCGATCGAGACCGCGACTGCGATCTGGAATCGGATCAATCTGGTCAATCTGCGCGAAAATATCTTGCCGACACGGCCGCGCGCCGATCTCATTCTGAAAAAAAGCGAAAACCACGAAGTCGAACAGGTTGCGCTGCGCCGGCTGTAGGCAAAAGGCCGCGCTAGGCCGCGCGCGTCGTCTTCGGTGCATCGACAAGCGCCGCCACGAGCCGCTCGCGATCGAGCGGCTTGACCAGAAAGTCGTCCATCCCGGCGGCGAGACACGCCGCGCGATCCTCGCCGGAGGCACTCGCGGTGAGCGCGATGATCGGCGTATGCGGGGTGCCTGCCTCGGCTTCGAAGGTCCGAATGCGGCGCGCCGCTTCAAGCCCGTCCATGCCGGGCATGTGCACGTCCATCAGCACGCGGTCGAACGGCATGCCGGCTTCACGCGCGGCGCGCCAGCATTCGATCGCGGCGGCGGCGCCTGCCGCCAGAGTCGGCCGGTGGCCGAGCTTCTCCAACATCGCGCGGACGAGAAGCGCGTTGATTTCGTTGTCTTCGACGCACAGGATTGAGAGGCCGTTGCCCGGCGCGCTGCCTTGCGCCTCGGCCGTCTCGCCGGGCGCGCCGCTGTCGAAGCCGTCGGCGATTAAGAACCGCGCGGCGAGAGAGGCGGCGCGGACCGGTTTGATCAGATAGCCGGTGAAGCCGGCCTCCTTGAGCGCCGTCAGTTCGCCGCGTGCGGCCGGCGTCACCATGACGAGACGCCGCGCGATCGCGGCGGCAAAACGCATGCAAGCCGCGCTCGCTTGCATGCCGAGCGCGTGGTCGACGAGGATCGTGGTCCAAGGCTGCTCTGGCAAAAGCGCGGCGGCCACGTTCTCATCCGGCACGATCGTCGGGCGCGCGCCCCAGCGCTGGAGCCGCCGCGCCAAAAGCGAGGCTTCGATCGCGGCCGGCGCGACGATGAGGATATGCTGCCCGGCGAGATCGGGAACCGTAAGCGTCTTTTCGTCGGCATCCTCGGCGCGCGTCAGCGGCACGGTCACGCGGAACGTCGATCCTTGGCCCGGCGCGCTCGTAACGTCGATCGTGCCTCCCATGCCTTCGACAATGTGTTTTGAAATCGTCAGTCCGAGGCCGATGCCGTCGAATTGTCGTGTCGGCCCGGCGTCGGCTTGCTCGAATTCTTGAAAAATGCGGTCCTGATCTTCGGCGGCGATGCCCATGCCGGTGTCGCGCACGGCGATGGCGATCTGGTCCATTTCGGCTGCGGGCTCGACAAGAATCGAAACGCCGCCTTCTGCGGTGAACTTGATGGCGTTGCTGGCGAGGTTGAACAGCACTTGCCGCAGCCGCGTCGCGTCGCCGAGCACGCGCGACGGCAGCCGCTCGTCGACATAGCTGCAGATTTCAAGGCCCTTGGCCTGGGCGCGCGGGCCCAAGAGTTCGACGGTCTCCTCGACGAAGCCGGCAAGCGCGAATGGCGCCACGATGAGATCGAGGCGGCCGGCTTCGATTTTCGCCAGGTCCAGAAGTTCTTCGATGAATGAAAGCAGTGTGGCGCCTGAGGTTTTCATCGCCCGCAAATAGGTCGCCTGTTCCGGCGCCAGCGGCGTGTCGCCAAGAAGGTCGGCCATGCCAAGAAGGCCGTTGAGCGGTGTGCGGATTTCGTGCGAGACCATGGCCAGGAAGCGCGATTTGGCGCGATTCGCCGCCTCCGCCTGGTCGCGCGCATCGGCCAGCGCCCGTTCGGCAAGAACACGGTCGGTGACATCGCGGCCGACGCTTTGCAATTCACTGTCGCCGTCGGCGCGCACGATGACTTCACGCCAAGCGATCCAGCGCGCGCCCTCGGGCGCCGCGATTTTCTGGTCGTGCATGCGCGTTCCGTCGGGAAGAAGCTTCGTCGCGCCTTGGATCTCCACCGGCGGCGCGATCGTGTTGCCCAAAAGCTTCTCGCGGGAGACGCCGACAAGCGCGCAGAACGCGTCATTAGCGTAAGTAATCGCGCCTTTGCCATCGCGCCGCACGATGACGTCGCCTTGCGCCTCGAAAAAGCTCGTGGCCCGCTCTTGCGCTTCCCTTAATTCCCAATTGCGGTCTTCGGCCGCGTCGAGCCGCGTTTCGAGCGTGCGGAGCTCGTGCTTCATCTGGCGGATGCGTGAAATCAGAATGCCCAAAGTGCCGCACGCCGCGCCGAACAAGGCGGCTACCCCAATCGCGAACGCATTGGCATCGTAATCGCGGTCCGCCATCGTTCCCGAGATGAAACCGAAGGCGATCCCAAACGACATGACGGTCACGACTGCGGCGCGGACCACGAGCGACCACAACCGGCGCGTCACGATGGCGGATGGCGGCAGATTGGCGCGACGCTGCATAGTGCCATGTCCGTTGGGCGCAAAAACGGCGCTCTGTGAAAGCCGCGTCGGGTCCGGTTTATCGGTGCGTTCGTAGAGTTTTGGCCAAGGAAAGGCGCCCAATGAAAGCCGCCCAAAGACGCTTGCTTAAAGGAACCTTGACCAAGAATTCTTGCCCATTACTTGCCATAGTGGGCTGCGGCGTGCTGGGGAAGGGCGCGATTGGAGGAAGGGTTGATGCTTTGTTAAGGTAACGGTTGGCGCATTAACTTAATCGGATTGGCGTGGGCTCGGCCGGAGCGCAGTTCGGAGTAGAATTTCGGAGTAGATTTCATGGACAAAGCTGTCGATACCAAGACGGAACGCGGCAAGTCCGCCGGTGCAGGCCGGTCGGCGCGGCCGTCGCGTGCGGAGGCCGAAGAGGCGGTGCGCACGCTGATCCGGTGGGCGGGCGACGACCCCAATCGCGAGGGGCTTCTCGCCACGCCGGGCCGGGTCGTCCGGGCCTATGAGGAATGGTTCGCCGGCTATAACGACAATCCGCGCGACTATCTCAAGCGCACCTTCGAGGAAACCGGCGGTTACGACGAAGTCGTGGTGTTGCGCGACATCCGTTTCGAGTCGCATTGCGAACATCACATGGCGCCGATCATCGGCCGCGTGCATATCGGCTACCTGCCGCGCAACCGCGTCGTCGGCATTTCCAAATTGGCGCGGCTGGTCGAGGTCTATGCGCGCCGCCTGCAAATCCAGGAAAAGATGACCGCCGAAATCGCGTCCTGTCTCGATGCCGTCCTAAAGCCGCACGGCGTCGCCGTCGTCACCGAAGCGACGCATCAATGCATGACCACGCGCGGCGTGCATAAGCCCGGCGTCACCATGGTGACGAGCCGGATGCTCGGCGTGTTTCGCGATCACGCCGAAACGCGGCAGGAATTCTTGGCCGCGGTTGGGATGCGCGGCGCGATTCATGGCAATGGCTCGGGATGATCCGCCGGCGGGCGCTCGGCCAAGAGGAGCTTGGTCTCGCGCCCCCTAAGCCGCTCGCCTGATTTCGTCGGCAAGCGCGCGGTAGGACAACGCTTCGGCCAAATCGTATTGAAATAATTAGGTTTTTAGGGGGCGGAAACTCTATCCACGCCCCTATCCACGGCCGTCGATTTTTGCGATTCAGGCCCTTGCGGGAACGAATAAGTAAGGATAGATGTTATAACATCAATTATAACAAAAGGGGATAGTTCCATGGTCGCTCTCAAGCTTCGAAAAATCGGCAATTCCGTGGGGGTCATCTTCCCCCAGGTGACGCTTGACGCCCTCCATGTGGACGAGGGCGATACCGTCTTTTTGACGACATCTGCGGAGGGGTACCGCCTTACCCCTTATAGCAAAGAGTTCGAGACGCAGATGTCCCTGGCCAGAAAGATCATGAAAAAGCGCAGGAACGCCCTTCGCGAACTGGCGCGATAATCAAGTCTTTATATGGAGTATATCTGGCCCGCCCTAGCCGTCGTGCTTGCGATTCACGAAGAGCAGGTCGCAGAGCACGGCGGCTCCTTGGGTTTGCGAGATCCGGGCCTGCTCGATGCTGCTCTCCACAGACCCCTAAATTATCTTTCCTTTGGAGACAATCCCGACATTGCACTCTTAGCGGCGGTCCTCGGTCACGGATTGGTGTCAAATCATCCCTTCATAGACGGCAACAAGCGCGTATCCCTCGTCGCTACAGAGTTGTTTCTTGAACTGAACGGCTATGAACTCGTGGCCGATGACGCCGTAGCCGTGACGACCTGGTTGGATTTGGCCCAGGGCAATATCGATGAACAGGCCTTGGCGGTTTGGATTAGAGAACGCATCAAAGCCAAATAGCCGCGCAGCAGCAAGACCGCCACCATCATGATGCAATTACCGGCGCGCCCTGCCCTGAAACGGTATCGCAGTCCCCTAAAGCTAGAACTTATAGGCAAGGCCAAGCATTCCGAGCTGCGTTTGTACGGCGTTGCTGAACCGGTACGTATTATTATTTACCGGTGCGACTGCTACGAACGGAAAACTGGTGCTCCAAGACCCGAAATCGGCGAAGCGATATTC
>DASPTX010000028.1:0-2159 GCA_035623195.1 Xanthobacteraceae bacterium
CGACATGGCCAGCGAGCCGCGCCAAACTGTCGAGCGTTTGCCGCAGCGAGTTCAGTCCAGAGACGGCGACCGTCAACGAGCCCTCTGCTTGGGCCTGCGCCACGATCTGATCAATGCGATCACGCAGCTCGAAATAAGCGCTGCTCAGAGTTTCTTTGCTTGGCAGAAGGGCCGCGGCGGCCGTGCCGCGCGCCGCTTCTTTCATAATGGCGCTCGACGAGCCAAGTCCGAGGCAGTTGGTCCGGTGCCGGTAGAGACTGGAGGGGTTGAGCTCATAGTCGCGCGCAAGCTGCACCGTCGGCTCGCCGGCGGCGAGCCGACGGTCGATCTCGGGACGTTTCAAGTGCTGACAAGTGCTACATGTTCGTGCCATGCCAGGCATCGAACCACGCCATACTTATGGGAATCTTAACCGCGGGGTAATGACTATGGCGGACGTCGCTAAGTCATTGTTCGATCGAAAGATCGCCAAAGTACTTGCCAGGCTTTTTCCAGTCGAAACGGCCTTGACAAACACACCGATAAGGGGCCCGGCTGAGGTGAGCTGGGGCAATTCAGCTGGCCGAATCCGCATTCCGCAAATTTCCGCTAATCCCGTTTATCGCGGAAACGCTTCCCGTTTGCCGCTCGACACCGGCCGGGCTGTCGAACCCCATCCAGAGGGGCGATTAATGGGAGGAGGGCGGGGACTTCGTCAAGAACTGGGCGCAAACCAAGCACCGAGGATCATTTCGCAAAATATAGAAGCTCCCGAAAAATTCCGAAAAATGGAAAGAAATGAAATCAAGGCGGCCACTTCTGGTCATCGACGGCGATTCCTTCGCGCATCGCGCCTACCACGCGCTGCCCAAGAACATCTTGCGCGACCACGGCCGGCCCGCCGGTGCCATCCTCGGCTTCGCCAATCGGCTGTTGCAGCTCTATCGCACCGAGCGCCCGCGCGCCGTGCTGGTCGGTTGGGACACGTTGGAGGCACCGACCTATCGGCATCAGGCATTTGAGGCCTATCAGAGCGGACGCGAATTCGATGACGACTTGGTCGAGCAGCTTGCTCTCATTCCGACATTCGTCACCGCCTGCGGCTTCGCCAATGCTAAGCGCGCCGGCTACGAGGCCGACGATTTCCTCGGCGCTGCGGCCGCCGCCGAAGAGCGCCGCGGCGGCACCGTTCTGGTCGCCAGCGGCGACCGCGACGCGTTTCAGCTCGCCTCGCCAAAAACGACGATTCTCTATCCACTGCGGGCTGGCGAGATGGCACGCATCGGCCCCGCGCAAGTGCGCGAGCGCTACGGCGTCGAGCCGAAGCAGGTGCCGGACTTCATCGCGCTGCGCGGCGATCCGTCGGACAAGCTGCCGGGCGCGCCCGGCGTTGGCGCCGTGGGTGCGGCCGCCTTGCTGCGCCGCTACGGCAGCCTTGCCGCGATCCTCAAAACCGGGCGCTTTGCCCGGCAGGCCGAGGATCTGCGGCTCTACCGCGCGATCGCCACCATGGACAAGCAAGCGCCGTTGCCGAAGCTTGCAAACCAAAAACCGACCTGGACCAAAGCCGCCGCCCTCGCAGGCAAATGGCAGTTGCGCCAGTTAGCGGGCAGGCTGCAACAGATGGCAAAAACGGCAACTGAATAAAAGATGCGATCAGGCAAGCTTCAACGCGCCCGCCGATAGTCCACCAATGCGGCGCCGAAGGCCTCGAACAATTTGCGATTGACCGGATTGCCCTGCGCTTCGTGTTCGGCGTGCCATTGCACGCCGAGTGCAAAACCTGGTGCATCGGCGATGCGGATGGCCTCGATCGTTCCATCCTCCGCGATGCCCTCGACCACGATGCGTTTACCCGGTTCGAGAATACCCTGGCCGTGCAGCGAATTGACGCGAATACATTCGGCGCCGAGCAATTTTGCAAAGACGCCGCCGGGCGTAAGACGGACCTCGTGGCGCTCGGCGAAAACGACTTCGACATCGGGATGCAACTCGCCGTTGGCAAGCCGCGGCGCGCGATGGTTCATGCGCCCGGGCAGCTCGCGGATTTCCGGATGCAGCGAGCCGCCGAACGCGACATTCATTTCCTGAAAGCCGCGGCAGATTCCAAACAGCGGCACCCCGCGCGCCACGCAAGCCTCGATCAGGTCGAGCGCGAGCGCGTCGCGTGCCTCGTCATA
>DASPTX010000029.1:0-61613 GCA_035623195.1 Xanthobacteraceae bacterium
GCGGAAAATTGAGAGGGAATCAGAACACTAGAACGCTGACATGGCAGTCGGATGAAATGAAGGAATTCGAATTAGATTTCATCTAAAAATCTTTTTAGAAGGTGAGAAATTTTCGTCTTCAATTGATTTTTGTGCGTCGAATGCAAGTGAGAAATTTGCAAATCGCTCGCTACCGCGCCACGCTCAATTTGAAGCACCCGCATACCATCATGCCGAACGATGAGTAGAAAAAGCGTGGGAAGGCGAAAATCATTGAGGTGAAGGAGAAGATGTCGTTGAAAGACGACAGCGAGGAACCGCCCAGAATTGACGCGCGTTGCGATGCCGCGGAACGGAACAGGCAATTAGATCGGGACAAGCAAATTAAGGCGGGCATATCGAGCTCTGCCTTAATTCGTCGTTCCCGCGTCTCTTCGCCCTTTCTTATTCCTTGGGTGTTCACGATCGGATTGTGGCGGCCATTGATTTGCATCAATGGCGCGCCGCGCCGCTACTCTATTTTGATAGCCCGGGCTGGGTATGAAGGAGTAGCAGCATGAAGACATTGACTGCGCTTGGTATCGCCGCTGCCGCTGCGCTGTTTTGCGCAGCTCCAGTGTCGGTTCACTGGTCGCCGGCCAAAGCGCCGTCGCTGTCCGTTGATACGGCGAGTGCCCGGCTTGGGCACCCGCTGACGCCGATGAGCGTCGCCGGCGTCAATCGCCGGGTCAATCGGCGTGCCTACTATGGCGCCGCAGCGGCGGGCGCCGTCGGTTACGGACTCTATAACTACTACGGCTACGGTCGTCCGGCGTGTGGGTATTACCCATATCGGCCGTGCTACTAACGTTCGATCAGCACGCGCCGCCCGTTGGGCGGCGCGCTGCTCGCGCGCTGCCGTCAGTCTCATATGCGAAGCGGCTACGCCTGCGAAATGAACTTCGTGTTCAGATAAGCGGCGAGCCCTTCGATGCCGCCTTCGCTGTCGTAGCCGGATTCCTTGATGCCGCCGAACGGCGTCTCCGGTGTGGAGATAGCGATCGAGTTGACGCCAACCATGCCGGATTGCAGCGCGTCGGCGATATTGATCGCGGTCTGCGCCGAATTCGTGAACGCATAGGACGCAAGCCCGTAAGGCAGCGAATTGGCGCGTTCGACGACCTCGTCGAAGGTCTTGAACGCAACGACCGGCGCCACCGGGCCGAACGGTTCTTGCGTCATGATCTTGCAGTCGTCCGGAACGTCGGTGATGACCGTCGGCTCGAAGAAATAACCCTGATTGCCGCGGCGACTGCCGCCGGCGACGATCTTGCCGCCGTGGTCCTTGGCGTCGTTGACGAACGCTTCCATCGTGTCGATCCGGCGCGCATTCGCCATCGGCCCCATGGTGATGCCCTTTTCGAGACCGTCGCCGACCTTGATCGACTTGGCATATTCGGTGAACCGCGCGAGGAAACGGCCATAGACCGGCTCCTGCACGTAGAACCGCGTCGGCGAAATGCAGACCTGGCCGGCGTTGCGGTATTTGAACGCCGCGATTGTTTCGGCGGATTTTTCCGGATCGGCGTCGGCGAAGACCACCACGGGAGAATGGCCGCCGAGCTCCATGGTGGCGCGCTTCATGCCCTTGGCGGCGAGCGCGGCGAGATGCTTGCCCACCGGAATCGAGCCGGTGAACGAAATCTTCCGCACATCGTCCTTGGCGATGAGATGCTCGGAGATTTCGGCCGGAACGCCGAAGACGAGGTTAAGCACGCCGGCGGGCAGCCCCGCATCGGCGAAGCAGCGCACCAGCTCGACGCACGCGCCGGGCGTCTCCTCCGACGCCTTGAGGATCAGAGAACAGCCGGCGGCGAGCGCGCCGCCGATCTTGCGCGCCGGCGTCAGCGTCGGAAAATTCCACGGCGTGAACGCGGCGACGATGCCGACCGGTTCCTGTACCACGATCTGGCGAATGCCCTTGCCGCGGCCCGGCACGATGCGGCCATAGGCGCGGCGGCCTTCCTCGGCGTACCACTCGATGATGTCGGCGGAGGTGATCACTTCGGCACGCGCCTCGGGATAGACCTTGCCCTGCTCCTGGACCAGAATTTTCGAGATCGCGTCGTAGCGTTCGCGCATCAGGTCGGCGGCTTTGCGCATGATCTTGGCGCGATCGTAGGCGGAGGTCGCGCGCCAAATAGCGAAGCCTTTCTTGGCGGCCTCGAGCGCGGCATCGAGATCGGCTTGGCTGGCATGCGGCAAATGGGCGAGCGGCTTTTCGGTTGCCGGATTGATCACGTCTTCGCCGCGACGGCCGTTGCCGCCGAGCCATTTTCCGTCGATGAAAAGTTCAAGATTGGCGTACATGGACGTCCTCACTGTGCTCGCATGGCCTGCATGGGGCTGTCGTTCTGGCCTTTACTCGGCTGCAGGGACTTAGCAGGTTTTGCCGGTCCGTTCACCCCGCCCGCGGCCGGTTTTCGATCACGCGCCGCCACCGCGCCGCTGGCGCAACAGCCCCTCCTGAGCGACCGACGCGACCAATCTGCCGTCGCTCGAAAAGATGAGCCCGCGGGCGAAGCCGCGGGAACCTGCGAGATTGGGGCTGTCCTGGGCGTATAGCAGCCATTCGTCGGCGCGGAACGGACGATGAAACCACAAAGCGTGATCGAGGCTTGCCGCCATGATGTCGTCGCTGAAAACGGTGCGACCATGCGCAATGAGCGCGGCGTCGAGTAACGTCATGTCGGAGGCATAAGCGAGAACGCATTGATGGATGGCAGGCTCGTCGGGCAGCCGGCCGGTGGCGCGGACCCAGACGTGGAAGCGGCCGTCTTGCGGCTTCTCGCCGATATAGCGGGTGTACTCGACCGGCCGCAATTCGATCGGCCGCTCGCGCTCGTAATAGCGCCGTACCGCCTCCGGCATCAGCGGCCAGACCCGCTCCTTGAATTCCGCTTCGCTCGGCAAGGCGTCGGGTTTCGGCACATCGGGCATTGCAAATTGATGCGACAGTCCCGGCTCGTCGACGTGGAATGACACCGACATGGAAAAGATGGCGTTGCCGTGCTGAATCGCGACCACGCGGCGGGTGGTGAAGCTGCGGCCGTCGCGGATGCGGTCCACCTCGTAGATGATCGGCACTTTTGGATCGCCGCCGATGAGAAAATAAGCATGCAGCGAATGCGGCGGCCGGGCCGTCACGTCGTCCACGGTGCGGCAGGCGGCCACCAGCGCCTGGCCGATGACTTGCCCGCCGAAGACCCGTTGCCAGCGCGATTGCGGCGAGCGCCCGCGAAACAAATTCAGTTCGAGCGGTTCGAGATTAAGAATTTCGACCAGCTCCTGAACGGCGGAAACCATATTATCCTCCGGATCGTTCGGCGGGCGGTCCGGCCCGGCCGTGGCCACAGTGAGGAGCAAATCTGCTAGAATGGAATTGATAATGGCAGCCGCGTGCGGTTGTCATACGGATTCTGCACCATGCCGCGTCGCGACGCCCAGTACGATACCGATGTCCTGATCGCCGGGGGCGGATTCGCCGGACTCACGCTTGCCGTAGCGCTGCGCCAGGCGCTCGGCCCGGCATTCGCGGTGACCGTGGCGGACCCGAGCCTGGGAAAGAGCCATGCCGATGACGAGCGGGCCTCGGCGATCGTCGCGGCGGCACGGCGGCTGTTCGAAACGATCGGCGTTTGGGATCGCGTCGCCGGCGAGGCGCAGCCCATCCTCGACATGGTGGTTACCGATAGCCGTCTCGGCGACGCGGTGCGGCCAACCTTTCTTACTTTCGAAGGCGAAATCGAACCCGGCGAGCCGTTCGCCCATATGGTCGACAATCGCCGGCTCGTCGCCGTGCTGGCAGAGAGAGCGCAAGACACGGGTGCCGATCTGCGGGCCGCCGCGGTTACGGATTTCGATGCAGCGTCCGACGGCATCCACGCGCAGCTTGGCGACGGCACGGCGATGAACGCGCGCCTTCTGGTCGCCGCGGACGGCGCGCGATCGTCGATTCGAACCCGCGCCGGCATCGCCACCCACGGCTGGAACTACGGCCAGTCGGCGATCGTGATCAATGTCGAGCACGAGCGCGATCATCACGGGCGCGCCGAGGAGCACTTTCTGCCGGCCGGCCCGTTTGCGATCCTGCCGTTCAAGGGACGCCATTCCTCGATCGTGTGGACCGAAACGACGCTCGAAGCCGAACGGATCATCGCGCTGCCCGAGGACGCGTTCCACGCCGAGCTTGAACGGCGCTTTAAATTGCATCTCGGCGAGATCAAAGCGGTCGGCAAGCGGCGGGCCCATCCGCTCGGCTTTTTCGTCGCCCGCTCGTTCATCGCCGAACGCATCGCGCTTGTCGGCGACGCCGCGCATTTGATTCATCCGATCGCGGGACAAGGGCTCAATATGGGATTGAAGGACGTGGCGGCGCTCGCCGAGGTTATTGTCGACGCCGCGCGGCTCGGGCTCGATCCGGGCGCGGCGGATGTGCTCGAACGGTATCAGCGCTGGCGCCGCTTCGATACGATGGCCATGGGGGTTGCGACCGACGGCCTCAACCGGCTGTTCTCCAATCGCTCCGATCTGCTGCGGTTTGTCCGCGACGTCGGGTTGGGCTTGGTCGACCGTCTTCCCGGTCTCAAGCGCCTATTCATTCGCGAGGCGGCGGGTCTCGTCGGCGAGGTGCCCAAACTGCTGCGCGGCGAGGCTCTCTAATTGGCAGCACAATCGCCCCGGCAGAATATGGCGTTCAATCACATCGCGGTCATCGGCGCGGGCGCTTGGGGCACAGCGCTCGCCTTAACCTGCGTGCGCGCCGGGCGAAACGTCACGCTGTGGGAGCACGATCGCGCCAATGCCGAACAGCTGAAGAAGAATCGCGAAAGCCTGTTTTTGCCCGGCATGCGCATCGACGAGCGCATCGCGATTGCGGGTGAGCTTGCGGAAGCCGCGCGCGCGGCGGCGATCCTGCTTGTGGTGCCGGCGCAGGCGGTGCGCGCGGTCGCAACGGCATTGGCGCCGTTGCTTGCGGAGCGGACGCCGGTGATCGTCTGCGCCAAGGGTATCGAGCGGCGCACCAAAAAATTCATGACCGAAGTGATCGCCGAATGCGCCGGCATGGCGGCGCCGGCGATTTTATCCGGACCGAGCTTTGCCGCCGATGTGGCGCGCCGGATGCCGACGGCCGTCACGCTCGCCGCGGCCGACGATAAGCTTGCCGTCGCGCTCGCGCATGCCGTCGGCTCCGCGGCGTTTCGCCCCTATCATTCGAACGATGTGCGCGGGGTCGAGATCGGCGGCGCCGCGAAAAACGTGCTCGCCATCGCCGCCGGCGTCGTCAGCGGCCGCGGGCTCGGCGCAAGCGCGCTCGCAGCGCTGACCACGCGCGGCTTTGCCGAACTCGTTCGCTTCGGCCGAGCCTATGGCGCGAAGCCGGAGACCATGATGGGCCTTTCCGGCCTCGGCGACGTTCTTCTCACCTGTTCGAGCCCGCAATCCCGCAATTTCACCTTTGGCGTCAAGCTCGGCCGTGGCGAGAAACCGGACGCCATCCATGCCGGCCTTGCCGAGGGCGTGTTCACGGCGCCCGTGCTCCTCGAAATGGCACGTGACCGGTCGGTCGATATGCCGATTTGCGCGGCGGTCGCCGCGCTCCTTGCCGGGCAAACGAGCGTGGATGCGGCGATCGAGTCGCTGATGACGAGACCCTTCAGATCAGAGGCGTGAATTAACGACACCGCGGGAGAAACCTCAAATGGCGTATTGGCTATTGAAGACCGAGCCGGAAGAATTCTCCTGGGACGACCAGGTGAAGCGCGGGGCCAAAGGCGAACCGTGGAGCGGAGTGCGCAATTTCACCGCGCGGCGGCATCTCAAGGAGATGAAGAAGGGGGAGAAGTTCTTCTTCTACCACACCGGCGATGAGAAGAAGATTGTCGGTATTGGCGAAATCCTGCGCGAAGCCTATCCCGATCCGACCGCCAAGAAGGGTGAGCCGTGGGTCGCCGTAACGACCGGCGCGGTCGAGCCTCTGCCCAAACCCGTTACTCTCGCGGCGATTAAGGCGGAGCCGAAACTCAAGGCCATGGCGCTCGTGAAATATGCCCGCCTTTCGGTCCAGCCCGTGACTGAGAGCGAATGGAAACTCGTCGCCAAGATGGGTGGACTATAGGCGCTCCATCGCGTCGCGACTTCGGGTAACATGGGCTCCAAAGCTATTGGGGGAGGGTGCATCGTGACTTTTGCCGGAATCAATTATCTCGCCATCGTGATTGCAGCGGTGCTCGCCTGGTTCGCCAGCGCCGTCTGGTATATGAGCCTTGGCAAACATTATGCGGCGGCGCTCGGCGAACCGCCAGAACGCGCGGTTGCGCCTTATCTTTACGCTTTTGTCGTTGACATTATCATCGCCTGGATGCTCGGCGGCGTGCTCGGCCATCTCGGCGCCGGCCAAGTGACGCTTCGCAACGGCGTCATCTCCGGGGCCTTCCTGTGGTTCGGCTTCGTTCTCACCACGATGACGGTGAATTACGCTTTTTCCGGCCGGGATCGGCGGCTCTTGCTGATCGATGCCGGCAACTGGCTGATCGTTCTGCTGGTGATGGGCGCAGTGATCGGGTTTTTCGGCGTCTAGTCCGGTGCGACTGTTTGGCGTTCCGGGCCCGGGGTGTCGATGAGGCGCCGGCCCGACGCCTTGTCCGGCATCGATGCGCCGTCGCATAATGAAGCGGGAGAACGCCTATTGGCCGCAGCGCTGCGTGCAAGCGTAGGAGAGCGATATGTCCGACAAGATTTATGATGTGCCTGCCGATTGGACCAAGCGCGCTTACATCAACGAAGCCGAATACAAAAAAATGTACCAGCGCTCGCTCGCCGATCCGGATGGATTTTGGGCCGAACAGGCAAAGCGCATCCATTGGACGAAGCGTTTCACCAAGGTCAAAAACACGTCTTTCGAGAAGCCGAATGTATCGATCAAATGGTTCGAGGACGGAACCACCAACGTCGCCTACAATTGTATCGACCGCCACCTGCATGGCCGCGGCAACCAGACGGCGATCCTTTGGGAAGGCGACGATCCGAAGCAGTCCAAACACATCACTTATAAAGAGCTTCACGACGAGGTCTGCCGTTTCGCTAACATCCTGCGCAACCGCAACGTCAAGAAAGGCGATCGCGTCACCATCTACATGCCGATGATTCCGGAAGCGGCCTATGCGATGCTCGCTTGTGCCCGTATCGGCGCGATTCACTCCGTCGTGTTCGGCGGCTTCTCGCCGGATTCGCTCGCCGGCCGCATCGAGGACTGTAGATCGAACGTCGTCATCACCACGGACGAAGGAGTCCGTGGCGGCCGCAAGATCCCGCTCAAAGCGAATACCGATGTCGCGATCGCCAAAGCCGGCGGCGTCGATTACGTCATCGTCGTCAAGCATACCGGCGCGCCGGTCGAGATGGATCCGGTGCGCGACGTTTGGTACCACGAGGCCAAGGACGTGGTGACCGCGGAATGCCCGTGCGAGGAGATGAACGCGGAGGATCCGCTCTTCATTCTCTATACATCCGGATCGACCGGGCGGCCGAAAGGCGTGCTGCACACCACGGCTGGCTATCTCGTCTATACGGCGATGACGCACCAATACGTCTTCGACTATCACGACGGCGACATCTATTGGTGCACCGCCGACGTCGGCTGGGTCACCGGGCACAGCTATATCGTCTATGGTCCGCTCGCCAACGGCGCTACCACGCTGATGTTCGAAGGCGTGCCCAATTATCCCTCGACCTCCCGCTTCTGGGAGGTGATCGATAAACATAAGGTCAACATTTTTTATACCGCGCCGACCGCGATCCGCGCGCTGATGCAGGCCGGCGATGCGCCGGTGAAAAAGACCTCACGCGCATCGCTGGGCCTGCTCGGCACGGTCGGCGAACCGATCAATCCAGAAGCCTGGGAATGGTACTACCGCGTGGTCGGCGACAACCGCTGTCCGATCGTCGATACCTGGTGGCAGACCGAAACCGGCGGCATTTTGATCACGCCGCTGCCAGGCGCGACGAGGCTAAAACCCGGGTCGGCGACACTGCCATTTTTCGGCGTCGTGCCGCAGATCGTCGATGCCGAAGGCAAAGTGCTGGAAGGAGCGGCGACCGGCAATCTGTGCATCGCGGATTCCTGGCCGGGACAGATGCGCACCGTTTACGGCGATCATCAGCGTTTCGTTGACACTTATTTCAGCACCTATCCCGGCAAATATTTCACGGGCGACGGCTGCCGGCGCGACGAAGACGGCTATTACTGGATCACCGGCCGCGTCGACGACGTCATCAACGTCGCCGGTCATCGCCTCGGCACGGCCGAGGTCGAATCCGCGCTCGTCGCCCATCCGAAAGTCTCGGAAGCCGCCGTCGTCGGCTACCCGCACAATATCAAGGGCCAGGGCATTTATGCCTATGTCACGCTGATGGCCGGCGAGCATCCGAGCGAGGAGTTGCGTAAGGAACTGGTTGGCTGGGTGCGCAAGGAAATCAGCCCGATTGCCTCGCCCGATTTGATCCAGTTCGCACCGCAATTGCCGAAGACGCGCTCGGGCAAGATCATGCGCCGCATCCTGCGCAAGATCGCCGAGGACGAATTCGGCAATCTCGGCGACACCTCGACGCTTGCGGATCCGGCCGTGGTCGACGATCTCGTCCACAACCGCCAGAATAAGAGAAGCGCCTGACTCGCCACTTCCCGGCGAACGCGGTTGAGTTACTGCTTTGCTCCTGTCCCGGCGCGGTCGCGCATGTGATTCCCGCCATGCAACGGAACTCGCGCAGTGGTGCGCGAAGGGCACACCTTTTGGAAAAAATCGCGAGAACGTTAACCCTGCCGCCGTTGCGCTGCTGGGAAAATGGCAGTTTCGGCTAGAATACGGCGCTGTCGTCGGCGGCGGGAATCGAGCGGGGCGATTGGCAGAATGGGCGATTAGCAACAAGGAATATGACAATGCGGGTCAAGATCATGCTTTCGGCGGCCATTGCGGCCGTCGTCGCAACATTCGCTTTTGCTGCCGAGCCGGCGCAGGCTCATGGCGACATCGTGTCGGTAAAGGACAGCTATATGCCGGGAACGATCGTCATTCGCACCAACGAACGCCGTCTTTATTATTTCGTCGGCCCGGGCGAAGCGATCCGCTACCCGGTCGGCGTTGGCCGCGCCGGCATGCAGTGGTCCGGCACCGCCTATATCGACGGCAAATATATCAGGCCGGCTTGGTCGGCTCCGGAATCGATCAGACGCGATTATCGGTCGTTCCCGGGCGTCGTTCCGGGGGGCTCGTCGCATAACCCGATGGGCGCGGCGGCCATGACGCTGTCCGGCGGTGGCGAATACGCCATCCACGGCACCAATGCGCCGGGTACGATCGGCGGATTCGTGTCGCACGGCTGTATCCGCATGTACAACGAAGACATTATGGACCTCTACAGCCGCGTCAGCATCGGCACGCGCGTGGTGGTTACAAGGTGAGAAACGGGGGTCAGGAGTTCAGGGATCAGGTATTTCCTGATCCCTATATATCTGATCCTCAGAAATCCGACGCAAGCCCGTTGACTTCCCAGTCGCCATAGCGCGTTGGATCGAGACCCTCGCGGCCGGAAATCTCTTTCGGCGATGGAGCCTTTGCTGCGTCGCGTTCGGCGCGGCGCGCCGCAGCTTCGGCGAGCGCGCGCCGGGCGGCGTCCGGCAGCGGACGTTCGCCGGCTTCTTCTTCGCTCGCCTCGGGCGCGGGCGGCTTTTGGGGATCGGTTGGCATAACCATTGACTTGGCGTAGGCCTGCCCCATTCGCAAGGAGGGATTTTGACGATGAAGGGAGCGCGCAAGCCCGCGGCGCGGCTGGCGCGACCCGGCGATGTGCCCGGCCTCGCGGTGCGCCTTGTCGCCGCAGATAGTCTCCAAGGCGTTTTGCGCCGGCGCCGCCCGCTGGACGAAATTCTCGAATCCGCGAAAGCGGCGACCGCACTCGCGGAGCGCGATCGCGCGCTTTTACGCGCGCTGCTCGGCGTGGTGCTACGTCGGCTCGGCACGCTGCGGCGTCTGCTCGCGATGTTTCTCGACCGCGGCCTGCCGCCGCAAGCGCCGCGCGTTGAAAGTGCGCTGCTTCTCGGCGCGGCGCAAATCCTCTTTCTCAATGTGCCGGACCATGCCGCAGTCGATCTTGCGGTGCGCCTCGCGCAGGCCGACCCGCGGGCTGCGCCTTTTGCCGGCATGGTCAACGCCGTTTTGCGGCGCGTGACGCGGGAAGGCGCCGCGCGCCTGGCGACGCTCGATGCGGTGGCGCTCGACACGCCGGATTGGCTGATGGCGCGCTGGACGGCGGCTTATGGCGCGGCGACCGCGCGTGCGATCGCCGCGGCGAACGGCCATGAAGCGGCGCTCGATGTGACGGTGAAAAGCGATCCGGAATTCTGGGCGGCGAAACTCGACGGACGCGTGCTTGCGACCGGGTCGGTGCGCGTCGTGGCGCCGGGCGCCGTCGATGCGCTGCCCGGCTTTGCCGAGGGCGCCTGGTGGGTCCAGGACGCCGCGGCGGCGCTGCCGGCGCGGCTCTTTGGCGACATTCGCGACTGCCGCGTCGCCGATCTTTGCGCCGCGCCTGGCGGCAAGACCGCAGAGCTTATACTGGCGGGCGCAAAAGTGACGGCGGTCGATCGCGCGCCGGCGCGGCTGCAACGGCTGCGGGACAATCTTACGCGTTTGAGTCTCGAGGCCGAGACCGTTTGCGCCGACATCGAGCAATGGTCGGCGGAGCCGTTCGATGCCGTCCTTCTCGACGCGCCATGCTCCTCGACCGGCACCATCCGGCGACATCCCGACGTGCCCTGGCTTAAAACCAGCGACGACATCGTCAAATTATCGCGACTGCAGCACCGCTTGCTCGGTCGCGCCGTCGAGCTGACCAAGCCGGGCGGCACGCTCATCTATTGCACCTGTTCGCTCGAGCCCGAAGAGAATGAGAATGCGGTCGCCGACCTGCTCGCGCGCGAGCCGCGCATGCGCCGCGCAGCCGTTACAGCCGCCGAAGTTTTCGGCCGCGACGAGTTGATCAGCAAGTCGGGGGATCTGCGCACATTGCCCTGCCACTTTCCCGACAGCGATTCGCGCTTCGCCGGGGTCGATGGTTTCTATGCCGTTCGGCTGATAAAAGCTTAACGAAACCAGCAGCTTGTTCCGCGATTGGCCGCGATGGTGCCGTTTCGTTATGGTCGCGCGGGGAAGTTGCGCAAGAAAGAGGCGAACGGAGCCGATGTCGCGCGTTGCAGTCGCGAACCACGCGAAGCTGTCTTGGCTCCTGCTTCGCGGCGCATTGCGGCGTGTTGCCGGCCGCGCCAATGGCCATCCGCTCTTGCGCTGGCCGGTTGCACCGCTCAAAGCCGACCGTCTTCTCATCGCGCCGCAGGATTTGCGCACCGCCGATGCGACCAGGGCGAACGAGATTTATTCCGGACGCTTTGCCTTTGCCGGAAAAGTGGTGCTTTGCGACCGCCGCTCGATCTTCGAAATGGAACCGCCATCCGACGAATGGGCGTCGGAGTTGCTGAGCTTCGGCTGGCTTCGGCACTTGCGCGCGGCCGAATCGGCCATCACCCGCGCCAATGCGCGCGCACTGGTCGACGAATGGATCACGCTGCAAGGCTCATGGCATCCGGTTGCCTGGCGTCCGGACGTGCTGTCGCGCCGCATTATCTCCTGGCTCAGTCAATCGACCTTGGTCCTGCAGGACGCCGACTTGCGCTTCTATCGGCGCTATCTGCGCAGCCTGGTGCGCCAGGTCCGTTATCTTCGTCACACCGCGGGCGATGCGCGGCGCGGCGTCGCGCGGCTGCAAGCCGTCGTCGCGCTCAGTTATGCTTCGCTGTGCATTGCCGGCGAGGCGCGGCATATCAAGTCCACAACGGATCGCCTGAAACGTGAAATCGAGCAGCAAATCCTTCCCGACGGCGGACATATCAGCCGCGATCCCGGTGCGATCATCGAAATTCTGCTCGAACTATTGCCGCTACGGCAGGCCTTTGCATCGCGAAACATCGCGCCGCCGCAGGCCGTCCTCAATGCCATCGATCGGATGATGCCGATGCTGCGCTTCTTCCGTCATTCGGAAGGCACCTTCGCGCATTTCAACGGAATGGGCGCGACGCCCGCCGACCTTCTTTTGACGCTGCTTGCCTATGACGAGGCGCGCGGGGCGCCTTTCTCGAATGCGCCCTATTCGGGCTACCAGCGGCTCGAAGCCGGCGGCGGCGTGGCCATCGTCGATACCGGACGCCCGCCGCCGATTGAAATGAGCCTGGACGCGCATGCCGGTTGCTTGTCGTTCGAATTCTCCTCGCCGAAACAGAACTTGATTATCGTCAATTGCGGCGTACCCACCGCAAGCCGCGATGCCTGGCGGCAGCTCGCGCGCGCCACCCCCGCCCACTCGACCGTCACTTTCAACAATATGTCGTCCGCGCGTTTTGTCGAATTGGCCGCCCTGCGCCGCATGCTCGGCGGCTCGCCGATCGTGGGCGGACCGGCCAATGTGACGGTAAGCCGGGACGACAATCCCGATATGATCCTGCTGCGCGCCTCGCACGACGGTTATGCCAGCCGCTTCGGCATAATCCATGAACGCGTCCTGATGCTCGCGCCCGACGGGATGCGGCTCTACGGCGAGGATATCTTCCTGGATGCGCAAGGCGACCCCCAGCTGCGCAGCACGCGCGACGAATTCGCGATTCGATTTCATCTGCATCCTTCGGTAAGAGTGACCCGCTTGACCGACGGTCGCGGCGTCATACTGATGAGCCCGAGTAAGGAAGCGTGGGTGTTCAGCGCCCATCACGACCGCGTGGAACTGGAGGAAAGCGTGTATCTTGCCGGTAGCGAAGGGCCGCGCCGGACGCTGCAGATCGTCATCTATGGCCACGCCCGCACCGCTTCGCGCGTGCAATGGAGCTTGCAGCAAGCCCAAGTGGGGGCCGCCGCGGCGCGGCGACCGCATGACGAGGCGCCGAAGCTGCCGTTGTGAGAAGGCTGCCTTTGTAAAAATCCTTCCCGCGCAGCGCGTGGAGGGAATAGAGAAGAGCGATGACCGACAATCTGCGCCGCGCCTCCCGGGCCCTGATTTCCGTTTCCGATAAGACGGGTGTCGTGGAATTGGCGCGCGCGCTTGCGGGCTTCGGCATCGAATTGGTTTCGACCGGCGGCACCCGCAAGATATTGAGCGATGCCGGATTGAAGGTGCTCGACGTCAGCGAGCTGACCGGCTTTCCCGAAATGATGGACGACCGTGTCAAGACGCTGCATCCGGCGGTGCATGGCGGATTATTGGCGGTGCGCGACAATCCCGGCCATGCCGAGGCCATGCGTGCGCATCGCATCCGCGCGATCGATATTCTGGTCGTGAATCTTTATCCGTTCGAGGCGACCGTTGGCGGCGGCGGCGATTTTGCCGCCTGCATCGAGAACATCGACATTGGCGGCCCGGCGATGATCCGCGCAGCCGCCAAAAACCATGACGCCGTCGCCGTGTTGGTCGATGCGGACGACTACGCCCCGCTGATCGAGGAACTCACGAAACACGCTGGCAGCACCACGCTTACGTTGCGCCGCCGGCTCGCCGCTAAGGCCTATGCTCGCGCCGCCGCCTATGACGCGGCGATTTCCAACTGGTTCGCGCGCGAAATCAAGGACGTCGCGCCGGCCTATCGCGCTTTCGGCGGCCGGCTCATTGAACCGCTGCGCTACGGCGAGAACCCGCATCAAACGGCCGCGTTCTATCGCACGCCCGATCTGCGGTTTGGCGTCGCCACCGCGCGGCAGGTGCAGGGCAAGCAGCTCTCCTACAACAATATCAACGACACCGACGCAGCCTACGAATGCGTCGCCGAATTCGATCCGGCCCGCACGGCGGCCTGCGCGATCATCAAACATGCCAATCCGTGTGGCGTTGCCGAGGCCGGCAACCTAACGGAGGCCTATCGCAAGGCGTTCGCTTGCGACCGGACCTCGGCATTCGGCGGCATTGTCGCGCTCAATCGCACGCTCGATGCACAAGCCGCGCGGGCCATTACCGAGATCTTCACCGAAGTGATCATCGCGCCCGATGCGACCGAAGAAGCCATCGCGCTCGTTGGGGCGAAGAAAAATCTGCGGCTTCTCCTCGCCGGCGGCTTGCCCGATCCGCGCGCCGACGGACTAACGGCGAAGACAGTCGCCGGCGGCCTGCTGGTGCAAAGCCGCGATAACGCGGTGGTCGACGATATGGAACTGCGCCCGGTGACGAAGCGCGCGCCGGGCGCTGCCGAGCTACGCGACCTAAGGTTCGCGTTCCGGGTCGCCAAGCACGTGAAATCGAACACGATCGTCTATGCCAAAGACTTGGCGACGGTCGGCATCGGCGCCGGTCAGATGAGCCGGGTCGATGCCGCGCGCATCGCAGCGCGCAAAGCGCAGGATGCTGCGCAAGAGGCCGGAGCCAAGGAACCCGCAACCAAAGGATCGGTGGTCGCTTCCGACGCGTTTTTTCCGTTCGCCGATGGGCTTCTCGTCGCGATAGAGGCCGGCGCGACCGCCGTGATTCAGCCCGGCGGCTCGATGCGTGACGACGAGGTGATCGCGGCAGCCGACGCCCACGGTGTCGCCATGGTTTTCACCGGGACGCGGCATTTCCGGCATTGATGAAACTGAAATGCGCCGGCGCGTCCGGCGCGGCGCCAGCAGGATGGCCGACAAGAAAAGACTACACCGAGGCGGTGATCCACTGTTCCAGCTTTTGCTTCGGCTGAGCCCCGACTTGGCGCGACGCCAGCTGGCCGTTCTTGAACAGCATCAGCGTGGGTATCGACATGATGCCGTATTTCGCGGCGGTTCCCGGGTTCTCGTCGACGTTGAGCTTGACGATCTTCACTTTACCGTTGAGCGAATGGGAAATCTCCTCGAGCGCAGGGGCGATCATCCGGCACGGGCCGCACCATTCCGCCCAGAAGTCAACGACTACGGGACCGCTCGCCTTGAGCACGTCCTGATCGAACGTGGCATCGGTTACCTTATCGACCATGAAAAACCTCTCTATTCGGGCGTCGGGCGCAGAATCGGCGCTTAGGGGTTTTGAACCTAGGAACGTGCGTCGCGGGCGTCAAGCCGCGCTCACCGGAGCGTGACGGCGCTTCTTTGAGGCCCTGTCGAGCTCGGCTGTCAGGGCCGCCGCCATGGCGGATGCGGGAATTTCAATGAGAAGAGGCGCATTGCTGAAAAGGAGCGCCGCGCGGACGCTTTTCTCCGGATAAAGAGGCATGAGAACCGCGCGATAGAGCGCAAGCTGCGTGATATAGGCCGCCGGGACGGCTTCGAGGCCGACCGGCACGATGCGGTCGGTCTTATAATCGACCACGATAACGGCATCCGCCGCGACGACGAGCCGGTCCGCCTGTCCGGCGACCGCAACGGGCTCGCCGTCCGGGTCGGCAATGCGCCCAACGATCGGCACTTCCCCGCGGCTGCCCGAGGCGAAGACGCCGGCGAAATTCTCATCGCCGAGAACGGCGAAGACCTGCCGCGCGATCTCGGTTTGCTCATCGATGGAAAAATCCTTCGCGGCCCTGGCGAGATAGCGCTCCAGCACTTGCTGGCGCCGTTCTAACGGGACGTCGGGTAAGGACTGCATCAGCCGGTGCACAATGCGGCCCCGTTCCAGCGCTTTGCGCCGGTCGCGAGGCGCGCCAGACGTGGCGCGGCCGATTTCCGTCTCGAAAGCGAGCGACGGCGACAGCGGCGCGGCAGCCGGCGCCTGTGGCGGCGCAACTTGCCGCAGCCAGGAGGGAAATTCCGGCGGTTCGGATTTTACCGGATCCTCCTCCCCTGAGCCCAGCGCGGCAGGTGCAGTCGTCTTGCGATACCGCAGCACTTTCTCCTCGCCGTCAGTCTCTTCGACGAGATCGGGATCGAGCGCCCGCCGAATGAGATCGTACCAGCAGCCGTCCGGGCGCTTTCTTTCGCCGTCGGCGCCGCAGACGATCAGCCGGTCCTCGGCGCGTGTCATGGCGACATAGAGGAGGCGGCGATATTCGTCGCGTGCTTCGTCGAGCGCGGCCTGTCGCGCCGCGGCGACGCGCGGCGCATCGTCGGCCTTGCGTCCTGCCCAGATCACGGTCCCGCCGGGCAGCGTCAAAAGCCGCGGTTGTCGCGGTCCGGCCGGCGGCGTCATCGTGTCGGCGAGAATGACGATCGGTGCTTCAAGTCCCTTGGCGCCGTGAACCGTCATGACGCGCACCTCGTCGCGTGCGATTTCCATGTCGCGTTTCACCTCGACGCGCGCCTGGCGCAGCCACGCCAAAAAGCCTTGCAGCGACGGCGTCTCGTGGCGCTCATATTCGAGCGCGAGATTGAGAAACTCGTCGAGCGCGTCGTTCGCCTCCGGACCTAAGCGCTCCAGGAAACGGCGCCTGCCGCCGCCGGCGCCGAGGAGGCGCGCGTAGAAGGCAAACGGCGTTTCGCGCTTGGCGAGGCGGGAGAGCTCGTCAAGCCGAGCGGCGGCTTGCGCAAACTGCGGGCTTTCGCCGGCTTTGCCAACAAGGGCGGCGTGCAGCGACAGCGCGCCGCGATTAAAGGCGACGGCAAACAAATCGCCCTCGTTGAATCCGAACAACGGACTGCGCAGCACCGTCGCAAGCGCAAGGTCGTCTTCCGAAAGAAGGAGTGCATCCCCGAGCACCATCAAATCCATGACCGCGATATGCTCGGTCAGGATCAGCCGGTCGGCGCCCGCGACCGCGACATTCTCATTTTTCAACGCGCGAATGATCGCCTCGAACAATTCGCCGCGCTGGCGAACCAGGATAAGAAAGTCGCCATAGCGCACGGCGCGGCGCTCATTACCGACGCGTTCCCGGCGATCGATCAGCCGCCGCACGGTGCGGGCGATACGGCGGGCCAGTCTTACCCGCGGGCTGGTCTCGGCGACCCGGTCGAAGGGTGCGTCCCAACCCTCGATTTCCGCGCCCTTCTCCGGTTCGATCGGTTCCCAGATTTCGACAAAGCCGGGGGCCGCGTCGGGCAGCGACAGGTGCGGCGGAAATCCGCCGGTGTCGGACGAGACACTTGCGGCAATAGCCTTGTCCTTGAAGACGGCATCGACGGCGGCGAGGATATTCTCTCCCGAACGAAACGAATGCTTGAATTCGCGAAACACGAAGGCGCGCCGGCCGCCTTGGTGCGCGCGCTCGAAGTAGCGCCGCATTTCGGCGAATTCCTTCGGGGCCGCATTCTGGAACGAATAGATCGATTGCTTTTCGTCGCCGACCGCGAAAATCGTCCGCGTGCCGGGGCGAGCGCCGGCGCCGGCGGTGAATTCGGCCACGAGCTGCCGGACGATCTGCCATTGTTTGCTGCTGGTGTCCTGCGCTTCGTCGATCAAAAGATGATCGATGCCGAAGTCGAGCTTGTAATGAACCCAGGCGGCATCGACATTGCTGAGAAGCGCAAGCGTCTGATCGATCAAGCCGTCGTAGTCGACGAGGCCACGGCGGTCCTTTTCGCCTTGATAGCGATACAGCACGTCGTGAACGATGGTGATGAGGGCGGCCGAGCGATCGCGGCAGATCGCGGCGCGCAACCGCTGCAGGAGCGCGCAGACGCGCGTCTGTTCCGCGGCCAGCCGTTCGGTCAGGCTTGGCTCTTTGATCGCCTGGGAAAAGATCGATTTTCGCGGCGTTCCCTCCGCGGTGCAGAAGATCTCGAGATACGCATCGACGCGGTCGGGGAGCGGCAGGGACGAGAGCAAACTGAACCGGCGGGCTTGTTCGGCGTCGGTTTTGCCGCCTTTCGCCAATGCCGCCGCCACTGCGGGCCACTCTCGCTCCGCGATGAGCGAGCCGGAAAAAAACTTGTCTTTGATGGTGTCGCGGGTTTCCGATGGATCAAGGCCGAGCTCGCGCGACAAGGCGGCGATCGCGGCGGCGACGCTGCCGGTGCCGATGAGCCAGCGCGCGACTTCGTCGCGCGCCCCGATCGCGGTCCGGATCGCCTCGCGAAACGTCTGATCGGCTGCCGCGGTCAGCGCGAGGGCCAAAGCGCGGCCGATATGGCCGTCGGGCGCCCGTGCGCCTTCGAGCAGCACGCCGAAGGTCAATTGCTCCAGAAGCTGCGTTTGCTCGGTCTCGTCGAGGACGGCAAAGCGCGCGGCGACATTCGCCTCGAATGGAAATTGATGCAGGAGCTGCGTACAGAACGCATGAATTGTCTGTATTTTGAGGCCGCCGGGGGTTTCCAGGGCGCGGGCGAACAGCCGCCGCGCCAACGCGCGCCGCGCCGCATCGGGTTCGATGTCCGACCGGCAGCGGATCGCATTGTCGAGCGCCGCATCGTCGAGCGCCGTCCATTCCGCCAGCGTGTCGAAGACGCGCTTTGCCATATTGGCGGCGGCAGCCTTGGTGAAGGTGATGCAAAGAATTTTTTCCGGCTCCACGCCTCTGAGCAGGAGGTTTATCACGCGCTGCGCCAGAACATGGGTCTTGCCCGATCCGGCATTGGCGGCGACCCAGGCGGAAACCTCGGGATCGGCGACCGCGCGCTGCACGGCGCGGACCTGGAGCGGAATGATTTCCGGGTTTCTCATTCGCCACCTGCGATGTCGTCGATGACGCCGCCGGAGCTCGACCATTCCTTGACGCGAGCGAGATGATCGTAGTCGCCGTAACGCGTCGTCCACATCGGATGGACGAGCGAGCGGTACGGCGTGGTTTCGTCCTCGAACCGCCGCGCGAGACCGCGCAACTTTTCAAGCGCGCGATCGGCCTGGTCGTCCGGCGTGGCGCCATCCTTGAACGCGATGGTTTTGGTTTCGCCGGCGGGCTCTCCGCCTTTCAGCAGCACATAGACGAGTTCGGCAACCGAGCCGCCGGCCGCAATGTCGGCAAAGCCGCCGTTGCGCAGCATCGCGGCTTCCAGCGTCAGCTGCGGCGCGAGCCCGGTGCGCACTTGCTTCTCGGTGCGCGCGCTGCCGGTTTTGTAATCCAAAATCGCATATCGGCCGTCGTGGCGCCGCTCGATGCGATCGGCAACGCCGCGCAGCTTGAACGTGCTCTCGCCGAGCGGAATATCGATCTCGCCGCGAATTTCGGCATCAAGCAAGGCGACGGCGGCTCGGCGCTGCGCTTCCCAGCGCGCGAACCAATGCGCGATGCGCAAAAAGCGCGGCCACCAAAAGGCGCGCGCCTCCGGAAAATCATCGAGCGCGGCAAAACGGGGCCGGCCGAGCGCGAGGAGCGCGTCTATCGGATCGGCCGGCAGCTCCGTGGCAAAGCGCTCCGTGAATTCGCCGATTGCGGCGTGAATGATGCTGCCGCGCTCGGCGGCGCCGGGCTCGGTATCGACCGCGTCGAGCGGGCGCAGGCGAAGCACGTGCTTGGCGTAAATCGTATAAGGGTCGCGCAGCCAATCCTCGATCTCGGTGACGGAAAGGCTTTTGGGTCGCGCGGCGCGGGGCGGCCGCGGCGCGGGCTGGGGCGCCGGCGCGACAGTCTCGGGCCGATCAAGCTCGCGCGCCCACGCCAAATAACGCTCGCCGCGCGTGACGGCCTCTTGCCAGCGCGCGCCCGCGACCGCGGCAATCCGCTGAATGAATCGCGAAGTGACCGTTGGCGCGCCCTCGATCTTGGCGGCTTTGCTCAACACCACCTCGCGCGCGCCGGTGAGCTGCGCGAAGTCGTGCGCGGCAAGGCCGACGCGCCGTTCCGGCAGGTCGAGACCGAGTGCAAGTCGCATCGGCCGGCTCAGCCAGGCGTCGGTGTTGCTTTCGGGCGGCCACGAACCTTCGACCATGCCAGCGAGCACGACGCGGTCGCTCTCGGTCAGGCGCGCTTCGAGCCGGCCGAGAATGCGCACGCGCAAACCCCGCGACAATTCCGGCCGCACCACGCGCCCCGCCAGCGCGGCAGTGAAGAGTTCCACATAGTCGGATTTGCCGACCAGCAGGCGCGCCGCGGCATCGCTGCCCGAGAGTTCGTCGAGCGCCTCGGCGAGGTTTTTTCCATCGGGACCGGCAAAGGCGGCTTCAAGATCCCCGTCTTTTGACAGCGCGGCAAGCACCGCGCGATGGCGGGCGGCAAATTCGGCAAGCGAATGCGACGCGTCAGTCATGGTTTCGAGTGGCGCAATCGCGGCGGTAAGCCGACTTACAAACTCCACCGCGCCGGCAACTTCGCGCTCGCTCAATCGGCTGCGCGGGTCGGAGGGATGCAGATCGATCCGCTCGCCACGGCGAAATCTCTCAAGGAGCGCGCGCAGGTTTTCGAGCGCGCGCGCCAAACCGCCGGTTCCCGGGCGCGGACGCGGTCCGCGCAGAATCGCGCGCTCAAGCGCAGCGACCGCCATTCCCTGTCGGCGCGGATCGAGGCGAAGCAGCGGGTGCTTGAGCAAAGCGAGCAAAGTCACCGGCGGCGTGCCGTCGAGCGCTGCGGCGGCGGCAAGCCGCGCAAATGTTCCGGCCGGCGTATCGGTTAGGGCATTGCCGGCGGAATCTTCCGCCGCGATGCCCCACCGATCGAGCGCGGCCCCGACGCGGCGGGCGAGCGCCCGATCCGCCGTGACCAAGGCCGCGGTCTTGTCCTCCTGCACGGCTTCGCGCAGCGCAACCGCGACAGCCAGCGCTTCCTCTTCCGGATGCGCCGCTTCGATCATCGCCAGGGCCCGCAGCGCTTCGTCGGCATGCGCTTCGAACCCCGGATCGGATGCGATTTGCCGCCACTTTTCCGTGGCCGCGGCCGGCCGCAAGGCTTCGGACATCAGCCGTTCGCGCCCGCGCGCTTGCGCCAAGGGCACAACGCCCTCGCGCGTGATCCCGATGCGCGCCAATAACGCCTGCAGCGCAAATTGCGGATGCCCGGGCACCGCGGCGATGCCTTTTCGGTCGTCGCCCGCGATCAGCCGCCACGTGTCCTCGTCGAGATCGGTGTCGAGTCCGGGCAGCACGACGGCGCCGTGGGGCAAGCGCGAAATCGTTGCGATGAGCTCGGCCGTTGCCGGAATCGAGCCGGTCGAGCCCGCAACGATGACCGGCCCGGCGGCTTTGCCGGCAAGCCGCGCCGCTTCGGCTTTGATTAGGGCGTCACGGCGCTCGGCCGGCTCTATCAAGCCGCATTTACGCAGAACATCCGGCCAGCTCCGGCGCGCAATCTGCAGAAATCGCAGCGTGAGCTGCCAGAACGTGTCGAATTGCTCGGGCACCAGCGTATCGAGCCGGTCCCACGGCACATTGCGGGTCGTCATGTCGTCCATAAGCCGCGCCAGGTCGTCGGCGAGCGCACACGCCGCCGCCGGCGTCCGCGCGACGAGCGGTGCGCCGCTCCCGCCGTGAAGTTCCGGCGATTCCGACCATTTGGTCACGAGTTGTGTGAGCAGGAGCCGCCGCTCGATGCCGCTCAGCGGCGGCGGCAGCGCGAGCGAATCCGGGCCGCTGGCTTCGGCAAATGCGATCTCGTCCTCGTCGATATCGCCGATCGCAACGATGCGCGGCAGGATCGCGCCGTTAGCTTTAAGTCCATCGAGGAAGGCATCGCGCATGAGCCGGCAGGCGCGGCGCGTCGGCAGATAGATCGTCGCCGCGGCAAGCGCCAGCGGATCGCTCGTCGCGGTGAGGCCGAGCCTGCCGTCGTGCAAAGCTTCGATCAGAGTCGGCAGAAATGGCGCCGACGCCGGAATGGTGAAAACGCGCGGTGACATGTTTGGGGACGCGAAAAATTCCGCGACAATCTAAGGCATGATCCGGAAAAGTGGAAACCGGTTTTCCGACAAGATCGTGCCTCGGCAAAAACCTGGAGCCGCAACCGATTCAATTTGAAGCAATTGCGCCAGCGGAGATTAAGCCATCGCCGCGAGCGCCGCTTCGGCGGCCGTCACCGCTTCCGGGGTGCCGACATGCATCCAAACGCCGTCCAGCGGCAAGCCGAACAATCGTCCGTCGGCGGCGGCGCTGTCGAACAGATGCGTGAGCGGAAAGGCGCCTTGTGGCGCGCCGGCGAACAAAGCGGGCGAAAGAATCGCCGCCCCGGCGTAGATGAACGGAGCCCACTCCTCTCCGGTGCGCCGCTTAAGGCGCCCGTCGGCGAGCATCGTATAGTCGCCACGGCCTTCATAGCCGAGACTGCCCGCGGTCGGCGCCAGCAATAACAGCGCATCCGTCGCCGTACCGTCGAAGCGTTCGGCGAGCCGCACGAAATTGGGTTTGGCGCCGTCCAGCCACAGCGTGTCGGAATTGACCAAAAAAAACGGCGCGGCGCCGAGTTTCGGCAAGGCTTTGGCGATACCGCCGCCGGTGCCGAGCAGGCCTGCGCGTTCGTCGGAGATGATAATGCGCGGGCGCCGCCGCGCCGCCAGATGCCGCTCCACGGCATCGGCGAGGTGATGCACGTTGACAACCGCGCACTCGACCCCGGCGTCGGCAAGCCGATCGAGGCCATAGTCGATGAGAGACTTGCCGCCGACCGCAACCAGCGGTTTCGGCAGGTGGCCGTTATACGACCGCATGCGCGTTCCCAGCCCCGCCGCCAAGACGATCGCGCTTTTCGGCATCATTGGCTCGCCCCGTCCAGCCCAGCCCGAATCGCGGCATCATAGACCATCCGGAGCGGGCGCATTTGCGGCATACCAGGCGCGCAAATGGGCGAGCGCCGGGTGCGCCAGCGACCGCCGCAGATAGTTCCAAAGGCGCGGCATGTGGCGCAGGTATTGCGGCTTGCCGTCACGCCGATCCAGCCGGGCGAAGATACCGAGAATCTTCGTCGCGCGTTGCGCCGCCAGCGTGGCGTAGAGCAGCGTGAACTTTCCCATGTCAAATTGCGGATCGTTGCCGAAGCGCTTTCGGGCGTAGCGGCCGAGCAACGCCATTTCCATGTTTTCGGCGACATCGACGCGCGCATCTTGAAGCAGCGAGGCAACGTCATAGGCGGCCGGGCCGAGAAGCGTATCCTGAAAATCAAGCAAACCGATGCGGGCGATGCCGTCGCGTTGCGGCAGCCAAGTCAGATTGGGCGAATGGTAGTCGCGCAACACCCAGGTCGGCGGCGCCGCGATCGCCGGTTCGAGCGCGCTACGCCACACCGAAACGAAATCGGTGCGCGCGGCGTCCGTTGCGGGCGACTGGGCGCGCGGGAGATACCAATCGAGCAAGAGTTCGGCCTCGATCAAAAAAGCCTCGACGTCATAGGGCGGAAGCCGGTAGTCGAGCGTTCCCGGAACCGGCAACTTATGCGGCAGGTCGCATGAATGCAGAAACGCCAAAAGATCGACCGCTTCGGCATAGCGCGCTTCGATGGGCAACGGCGGATCGCCGCCGACAATGCGCTCGTCGCCGAGGTCCTCCATTACAATGAGCCCGTGATCGAGATCGGCGTGGAGGATTTGCGGCGCGGACAGACCGAGACCGCGCAAGCCTGAGGCGATGGCGGCGTAAGGCACGACATCTTCGGCAAGGTGAGCGATCGCACTGTAGGGCTTGCCATTGCGCACCGGTGGACCGTCGGGGCGGCGGGGCGCATTCATGAAAACGGCCGTCTGGCCCTCCGACGAGAGTCGCTCGAAGATTCGCGTGGACGCATCGCCCTGCATGCGCCGCCGTTGCGTTTCGCCCAAGCCGGCCTCGTCGAGAAAGGCGCGGATTAATGCAATGCGCTCGGCGCGCGCCGCGAAAGTGCCATAGCCGGTATAACGGGCGTGGCGAGTCTGCGGTCCAAGCGCGGGCGCGACCGTAAAGGCAATGTCAAACCGGTCGGCCGGCACGAAACCGGCGGCGCGATCCGGCCATTCCATCAGAACGACCGCGCCATCGGGTAGATCGTCGAAGCCAAGCTCGGCGAGGTCCGCTGCGCTCGATATCCGATACAGGTCGGCATGGACGAGGGTAAATCGCGGCAGCTCGTAGATTTGCACCAAAGTGAAGGTCGGGCTCGGCACTTCGACGCTGGCGTCGCCGGCAAGCGTGCGAATGAGCGCGCGGGCGAATGTGGTTTTGCCGGCGCCCAGATCGCCGGACAGCGTGACGAGATCGCCGGGCTCGAGCGCGGCGGCGATGTCGGCGGCAAATCGCTCGGTCGCCACTTCGTCCGGCAAGATCAGCGTGAAGCTTGCGCCGCCCCGAGTGGTCAGAAGCATGTAAATCTCGCTACCCCGCCGCGGCGAGCCTGGCGGTTTCGGCGAGTGGGAATGTACAGGTGACGGTGGTGCCTTGTCCCACGGCTGAAGCGATAGTGACCGTGCCGCCGTGCAATTCCACGAACGAACGGACCAAGGAAAGGCCAATTCCCGGGCCGCGATGCTGCGATCCTTGCGAATGCGTCTCGAACCAGTCGAAGACCTTTTCCAGCATATTCGAAGGGATTCCGGGACCCATATCGGTGACGGAAAAGACTACGGCGTCGGCACGGCGTTCGGCCAACAACGTGACCGTCGCGCCGGGAGGCGAAAAACTCAAGGCATTTGCCAGAAGGTTGAAGAGGATTTGGCGTACGCGCAATTTGTCCGCGACAAAACTGCCGATATTCGCCTCGGCTCTGATGTCGAGCGTCAGGCTCCGGCTCACCACCCGATCTTGCACGCCCTCGGCCGCCGCCGCCATGGTTTCGCGGATATCGATCGGCGCAAGGTTGAGCTGCATGCGCCCGGCATCGATCGTCGCTAGGTCGAGAATGTTATTGATGAGCGCAAGCAATGTATTGGTCGAAACGGTGATGTAGTCGAGATATTCGCGCTGCTTTTCGGTCAAAGGACCGGTCGCCGGATCGCCCAGCAGGTGGACGAAGCCGATGATATTGGTGAGCGGCGACCGCAGCTCGTAGGACACATGATGAACAAAATCGATCTTGATTTTGTCGGCGTTTTCGAGCGCCTCATTGCGCTCGCGCAGCGCGCGCTCGACATTGACCGAGTCGGTGACGTCGTGGAAGGTCACCAAAGTCGCTCCGTCCGGGAGCGGTACGGTCGTGCAATCGATGACGCTGCCGTCTTGACGTTCAAGCCGGCCGGTGGTCGCTTCGCGGTTGTCGATGGCGGTAATGACGTCGCGCAAGGCCTGCCAAGCGTGCGCGTCGCCGTGCAGCGGCTGGCAGAGCGTCGAGATCTTCTCGATATGCGGGCGCTCGGCGAACAGTCGCGCCGGCAACGTCCACATCCGGCCGAACGCGGCATTGTGCAGCCGCAAGCGCCCGTCGCTGCCGAAAACGGCGACGCCTTCGGCGAGATTGTCGAGCGTCTCTCCCTGGATACGGATCAACTCTTCGAAACGCCGCTCGAGGTCGAGCCGCTCGGTGACGTCTTGAAACAAATAAGTCACGCCGCCGTCGGGGTTCGGCGTCGTCACCACCCGTAGCGTACGCCCGTCGGGCAGATGCCAGGTGTGATCTTTCGGCTCGATGGCGCGATAGGCCTCGTGCAGCCGCGCCTTCCATTGCCGAAAATCCTGTTCCTCCGGCAGTTTGCGCGCCGTGCGCAAGGTTTCGATGACGGTGGAATCGGTCGGCTGCTGGTCGAGAAAACCGGCATCGAGGTCCCACAGCGCGCGATAGGCGTCGTTATAGAACGTCAGCCGCTGCTGCAGGTCGAATATCGCAACGCCGGTCGAAAGCTGGTCGAGCGTGCGACGATGCGCGTCGGCCAATCGAACCAGCGCGTTCCGCATCGTTTCAACTTCCGTCGCATCGACGCCAATGCCGGCGCTCCCGGCTTCGGTATGAAATTCGAGCACATCGAAGGTTCGCCGCGCTCCGCCGACAACCGTGCGAAGCCGGCCGGTATAGGTGTTGCCCGCCAGCCGCGCCCGCGCGACGCTTTCGCGAGCCGCGTTATCGAGCAGTTCCAAGCGGCGCTCGACGGCTTCCACGGCGCTTTTGGCTTCGACCGCCCGTGCATAGGCGGCGTTGACGAAAGTCAGTTGGCCGGTGGCATTGCGTGTCCATACCGGCGACGGCAGCGTTTCGACGAGCGCACGGAGCGATCCGACGTCTGCGGATAGGTCGTCGTAACGCGACAGCAGCTCGGCCAGCTCGCGCTTGATGCCGCTGGCGTCTTTCAAGCGAAGGATCGCGTGGCCGCCGACGGCGCGGCCCAGGGCTTCGATCGGATGCCCGGTCATCGTGGTGAGCGTCATTGCGAAGGGCTCGCCACGCGCGCGCAATGCGTCGATGGCGCGCTTTATCGCGTTGGCTTTGCCGGCATCGAGCCAGCTCCCGAACAGAAGCGGGTCTTGCGTGCCTGGCAGACCGATTGCGGCCGGATCGCCTTCGATGCCGGGCGCTTCGCAGCCGACCGGCCAGTCTATGACGACCTGCGGCTCCGATAACAGAAGCGCATTGGCGCGATCGATCGATTCATGCAGTCTCGTGGTTTCATCGCGTGACCAGACTTCCTGGCGGGCCACGCGCCGCCGGGCACGCACTAGCATGACTGCGGTAACGACCGCGAACAAAACGACCCCGGTGATGAGCGCGAGGAAAACGATTTCATGCGCGGCGACGCCGCGATGCGCGTTCAGCGCAAGCTCTTGAAGCGTCAGCGATGGTTGTCCGGCCGCGCCCGCCGGTGAAGGCGACGCCGCTCCGATGGCTGCGACCCATCGGCCAATTCTCTGCCGTTGCCGCCCAAGGCGGCTTCGGCTCGTCCGGATCGTGTCCGGCATGCCCCTTTGCCTCTGCCGGCCGTAACCGCCCTCCCGGCCCAGCCGGGTCCGCCGCGGGCGGGCCCGCGAATCGCACAACTTTACTCTCAAGCGGATTCGCGCCGAAAGAGTCCAGATCGTGAACGGGTCCGAAACGCCCGTTACTTCAACGCCGCACGTTTCTCCACGGGCTCGATAAGCGCCTGTGCGTCGCGCGCCATGTCTTCCACGTTAATGCGCGAGAGCGCAGTGCCGAATTCATGCTCCGCGGCGGCCAGGGCCGGCAGCACGATCCGTTGCAACAGCGCGGATCCGGTATCCGGCTCATGGTTTTCCTCGACCGATCCCGCGGCGCGCAGAATGTCGTCGGCCGTGACGCGCCGCCGCTCGCGTGCGAGTTCGTAACCGCCGTGAGGTCCGCGAATACCCTTTAGAATTCCGCAGCGAACCAGCGCCTGCAGCATTGGTTCGAGATGCCGCGGGGGCAGGCCGTGGCGCGCGGCGAGCGTTTTTGCGGAAACCGGCTGTCCATGCTCCTGCAATGCGACATCAATGACCGCAGCGACGGCGAGAACTGCTTTTCGCGGCAGGAGCGACATGGAGCGGTAGAAACGTCATGAGGCCGGGATTGGTTCGACCCCTACAGGTAATAATTTTGCGAGCCACGCCGCCGGCCGAAGGCGGCCTTAGCCGCCGCCCTCATCGAGGCCGCCGGTGGTCGCCATTCCCGTCGAGCCAAATCCGCCTGCTTTCCGCTCGGTCGCGTCGAGACCGGCCGCTTCGACCAGTTTTGCACGCTGTACTGGCGCAATGACGAGCTGGGCGATGCGCATTCCCCGTTTGACTTCGAAGTTTTCCGAGCCGTGATTAATAAGAACGACCAGTATTTCTCCCCGGTAATCGGCGTCGATCGTTCCGGGCGTGTTCAGTACCGTCACGCCGTGCCGGATCGCAATGCCCGAGCGCGGGCGGATTTGCCCCTCGTGGCCGGACGGCAGGGCGATCGCAATGCCGGTCGGGATGATGTCGCGCCCGCCTGGCGGGATTGCGATCGGCGCGTCGGCCGGCACAGCGGCGACGAGGTCGAGTCCCGCCGCTTGCGTGCTTTGATAGGCCGGCAACGGCAGGCCCACGCCATGGGGCAAACGAACAAGACGAATTTCCGTCACGATTCGGCTCCGCGGAGCGCGGCGGCGATCCGCTCGACGAGCATCCGAGCTACCGCATCCTTGCCCTGTGGCGGCCAGGATTCCACCCCGGACGCGGTCACCAAGTGAACCGTATTAATGTCCCCGCCCATGACGCCGCTTTCGGGCGAAACGTCGTTGGCGACAATCCAGTCGCAGCCTTTCTTGGCGAGCTTTGTCCGCGCATTGGCGACAATATCCTCGGTTTCGGCGGCAAAGCCGATCACAAGACGCGGACGGTCGGATTTGCGATGGGCGATCGTCGACATAATATCGGGATTCTCGATCAGCGCGAGTTCCGGAACCCGGCCTTGCTGTTTTTTGATTTTTCGGCCGCTGACGCTTTCGGTGCGCCAATCTGCGACTGCGGCGGCGAATATTGCGGCGTCGGCCGGCAATGCTGTCTCGACGGCTTGCAGCATTTGCCGGGCCGTTTCGACCTTGACGACGGCGACGCCTGGAGGATCGGCGAGATTGACAGGACCGCTCACCAGCACCACGTTGCCGCCGGCTGCTGCCGCCGCCGCGGCGATAGCGTGGCCTTGCTTGCCGGACGAGCGGTTGGCGATGAAACGCACCGGGTCGATCGGCTCGACCGTCGGTCCCGAAGTGACGAGAATGCGTTTACCGGCAAGCGCGGCGCCGCGGCGCAGAAGGCCCTCAACGGCGGCGACGATTTCCAACGGCTCGGCCATGCGTCCCAGGCCTGCTTCGCCCCGCTCGGCCATTTCGCCGGAATTGGGCCCGACCACATGAACGCCGTCGGCGACAAGCTGATTTATGTTCCGTACGGTCGTCTTGGCGGCCCACATCCGCGGGTTCATCGCCGGCGCGATCAGAACCGGCTTGTCGGTCGCGAGCAGAACGGCCGTGGCAAGATCGTCGGCATGACCGCCGGCCATTTTCGCCAAGAGATCGGCAGTGGCGGGCGCGACAACGACGAGATCGGTATCGCGCGCAAGGCGAATGTGGCCGACATCGAACTCGCTCTGGGGATCGAACAAATCGGTATAGGCGCGCTCGCCGGCAAGGGCGCCGACGGCAAGCTCGGTCACGAAGTGGCGCGCGGCCGGCGTGAGGATGCAGCGCAAATGCGCGCCGCGCTCCTGCAAACGCCGGATCAAATCGAGCGATTTGTAAGCGGCAATACCGCCGCCGATGACAAGGACAATTCGCGGCCCGGCCGCGGCGGAGACTGTCGCGCTTTCGCGCTCTTGCCGCAGCGAAGGCGCCAACGCTCCCTCCGCCTCGCGCCGGGTCTCTTCCGCCGCCTGCCGCAGGATGACCCGAACCTCATCCTCCATGGATCGGCTGTGACGGGCGGCGCGCAAGCGCAGGAGCCTCTTGAGCCTTTCGTCGAGCTGGCGAACGGTTAGACTGGCCAAGAACATTTCCTCTTTAGCTGTAGGAACTTATTCCTTATTTGATCGCAATGCAATCAATGCGATCGTTCCAGCGCAATCCAAAGCAGGAGCGCCGCGATGACCCACAACGCCGCCACCGTCCAGCGGTTGCGGCGCGCCTCCGTTTTGTCCAGTTCCGCGATGGTCTGCGGCGACAACACGAGCCCGTCGCGGGTGATCTCGTCGAGCTGGTCGAGGACGCGCGCCCCGCGCGTCAGGAGTCCGGGCGCGTTGCCGACAAAGCGGCCGACTTCGGCAGCGCCGACGGCTACGTTTTCCAGCTTGCCGGCGGGTCCGAGATGGCGCGTCAGCCATTCGCCCACGACCGGCTCGGCCGTGCTCCACATATCGAGCTTGGGATCGAGCGAGCGCGCTACGCCCTCGACGACCACCATGGTCTTTTGCAGCAACAGCAATTCGGGGCGGGTGCGCATATCGAATAGGCCGGTGACCTCGAACAGAAGCGCCAACAGCCGCGCCATCGAAATATCTTCGGCGGTGCGGTTATGGATCGGCTCGCCGATGGCGCGGATCGCCTGCGCGAAATCCTCGATGGAATGTCGCGGCGGCACATATCCCGCTTCGAAGTGCACTTCGGCGGTCCGGTAGTAATCGCGGGTAATGAAGCCGTGCAGAATTTCCGCCAGGAACAACCGTTCCTTGGCGCCGAGCCGGCCCATGATGCCAAAATCGACCGCGATCAGCCGGCGATCGTCGTCGACGAAAAGATTGCCCGGATGCATGTCGGCGTGAAAGAAACCGTCGCGCAGCGCATGCCGCAGGAAGGTCTGGATGAGAGCCTTGGCGAGTTGCGGCAGGTCGAAGCCCTTGGCTTGCAGCGCGGCGCGGCCGGACAGGCGCGTCGCCTCGATCCATTCCAGCGTCAGCACCTCCTTGGTGGTGCGGTCCCAGTCGACCGCCGGTACGCGAAAATCCGGATCGGCTTTGGTGTTCTCCGCCATCTCGGAAAGGGCCGCCGCTTCCAGGCGAAAATCCATTTCGACCATCACGCTCCGCCGCAAAGTGTCGACGACTTCGACGAGACGAAGCCGCCGCGCTTCGGCGGAGACGTTTTCAGCGTGTTGCGCCGCAAAGGTGAAAGCAGCGAGATCGGCGTGAAAACGCCGCTCGACGCCGGGGCGCAGGACCTTCACCGCGACGGATCGCGGGCCGGTCGCGCTCTCAACTGTCGCCCGATGTACCTGGGCGATCGAGGCGGCGGCAACGGCCGGACTGAAGCTCGCAAAGACCGCCGCGACCGGCTTGCCGAACGAGGCGGCGACCGCCGCTTCCGCCGCGGCTTGCGGAAAAGGCGGCATTTTATCCTGCAAGCTCTCAAGGTCGCGCGCCAAAGCGGCTCCGACGACGTCCGGCCGCGTCGCCAGAAATTGACCCAGTTTGACATAGCTCGGACCGAGCTTCGTCAGCGCCGCGGACAGCCGCGTCTCGGCCGGGCCGCTGGAGCGGCGCTCAAACAAACGCGCGAACCGCAGCAGCGGCCGCGCTCCGGGCGGCGCCATCATCGGATCGATGCTGCCGAAAACGCCTTCGCGAGCGAAAACGAATCCGGCGCGGCCGAGACGAACGAGATGCGCGGGTGCGGAGATCACAAACGCCAGCCGGAATGCAGCACGACGATGCCGCCGCTCATCGCCCCGAAGGACACGCGCGCGAAACCTGCTGCGCGCATCATCGCGGCGAAGATCTGCGGTTTTGGAAAGCGGCGAATCGATTCGACCAGATAACGGTACGATTCAGCATCGCCCACGACCATGCGGCCGAGCGCCGGAATGACGTTGAACGAATAGAAGTCATAGAGCGTATCGAGCGCGGGAACGTCGACGGTGGAAAATTCGAGGCAAAGAAATCGGCCGCCGATCTTGAGCACGCGATAGGCCTCCGCGAGCGCCGGTTCGATGCGCGGCACGTTGCGAATGCCGAATGCGATCGTCACGGCGTCGAAGCTGCGGTCTGCAAACGGCAGCGCCTCGGCATTGGCGCGGGTGAAATCGACGAATCGATCGCGCCCGAGCCTCGTCGCAAGCCTTGCCGCCCGCTCGCGGCCGACTTCGAGCATGTCAGGGTTGATATCGCAGACCGTGGCTTGGATCTGCGGTCCACCGCTTTCGACGATCCGCAAGGCGATATCGCCGGTGCCGCCGGCGACATCGAGGACCGCGAATGGCGCATGCCTGGGCGCATCGAGCGCCGTCACCAGCGCATTCTTCCAGGCGCGATGCAGCCCGAACGACATCAGATCGTTCATCAGGTCGTAGCGCCGCGCCACGCCGTGAAAGACGTCGTCGACCAGCGCCTGCTTTGCCGCAAGCGGCACCTGCCTCGCGCCGAAATGGCCGGTCTCTGCCATCGTCACTTCCCTCGATGAACAACCATAGCGCGGCGGCCGCGGGGAGGCTATGTGTTCGAAAAATTAACCCTGTTGCAAGCGGCGCCGGGCCAACAATGCCTGAACTTCCTGAAGTCGAGACGGTCCGTCGTGGCCTTGAGCAAGCGATGGACGGTGAACGCATCAACCGGGTCGAGGTTCGGCGCGGCGATTTGCGCTGGCCGTTGCCGAAAGATTTTGCGCAACGCCTGGAAGGCAAGTCCGTAAAGGGGATCGGCAGGCGCGCCAAATATCTTCTGGTCGATCTTTCCTCGGGCGACGTTCTCCTCATGCATTTGGGTATGTCCGGATCGTTTCGCGTGTCTTCCAGCAAGGACAAGCATGTCGGCCGCTATTATCACGAGCGGGCAAAACACGCCGCGCACGATCACGTCGTGTTCCATATGTCCTCTGGTACACGCGTGACTTTCAACGACCCGCGTCGGTTCGGTTCAATGAAACTCATCGCACGGACAAAACTCGAGGCCGAACCGCTTCTCGCCGGGCTCGGTCCAGAGCCACTTGGCAACGTGTTCGACGCCGCCATGCTGGCGCGCGCGTGCAAAGGCAGGAAGACAAGCCTCAAAGCCGCCTTGCTCGATCAGCGGGTCGTCGCGGGGCTCGGCAATATTTATGCTTGCGAGGCGCTGCACCGTTCGCATCTATCGCCGCGGCGGCTTGCCGGCACGATCGCCGGCCGCAACGGCACGCCGAATGAGCACGCCGAACGGTTGGTCGACGGGATTAAAGCGGTCTTGAACGAAGCGATCGAAGTCGGCGGCTCGTCGCTGCGCGATCACCGGCTCACCGACGGCGATCTCGGCATGTTCCAGCACCGCTTCCGCGTCTACGATCGCGCCGGCGAGGCGTGCCGGACCAGGGGCTGCCGTGGCACCGTCCGGCGCATCGTGCAGAACGGCCGCTCGACCTTCTATTGTCCGGTATGTCAAAAGTAGATTTGCGAGGCATTCATGTACGAGACCATCATTGTCGAGACGCGCGGGCGGGTCGGGCTTATCCGGCTCAACCGCCCACAAGCGCTCAACGCGCTCAACAGCGCCGTGATGCGCGAACTCGCGCACGCAATCGACGCGTTCGAGGCCGATGACGGCATCGGCTGCATGGTCATTACCGGCTCGGACAAGGCCTTTGCCGCCGGCGCCGATATCAAGGAGATGGCGAATAAGGAATTCACCGAGGTCTTTCTCGCCAATTTTGCCGCCGCTTGGCATCGCGTCGCCGAGGCGCGCAAGCCGGTGATCGCGGCCGTGGCGGGATTTGCGCTCGGCGGCGGCTGCGAGCTTGCCCTGCAATGCGATCTGATCGTCGCCGCCGACAACGCCAAATTCGGTCAGCCGGAAATCAAGCTCGGCATTATTCCCGGCATCGGCGGCACACAGCGGCTCACCCATGCGGTCGGCAAGGCAAAGGCGATGGATCTCATCCTCACCGGCCGCATGATGGACGCGGCGGAGGCGGAGCGCTCCGGCCTCGTGGCGCGGATCGTGCCGCCGTCAAGCCTGATAGAGGAAACGGTCAAGGTCGCCGAGACGATCGCCTCGATGTCGCTGCCCGCGGTGCTCGCGGCCAAAGAGGCGGTCAATCGCGCGTTCGAGACGTCGCTCGCCGAAGGGGTGCTGTTCGAGCGTCGCGTCTTCCATTCCTTGTTCGCGACGGGGGACCAGAAGGAGGGCATGGTGGCCTTCATCGAAAAGCGACCGCCGAAATTCGAGAACAAATAGTTCCGCGGGCGCGGTAGGGGCCGCCTAGCAGTATTTCGCCGTGAAACGACAGGAAAACCAACATGCCGGACAATATCCGCTTCTCAAATCCAGAGACCATCGCCAGGCCGCCAGGCTACAGCCACGTCGTGGAAGTGACCGGGCCGGGCCGCACCGTCTATTTTGCCGGCCAGCTCGGCATGGATCGGTCCGGCAAAATGGGGGGCAACGCCCGTGAGCAGATCGAGATGGCGTTCGAGAACCTGAAGGCCGCTCTAGCCTCGGTCGGCGCCGGCTTCGAACACGTTGTCAAAGTCAACAACTACATCGTCGATATCGGCGCCAATATCGGGCTATTCCGCGAGATCCGGGACAAGTACGTGAACAAAGCTTCGCCGCCGGCTAGTACCACGATCGGCGTGCCGGAACTGGCGCGCCCCGGCGCTTTGTTCGAGGTTGAGGCCGTCGCGATATTGCCGGCCCGATGACGGCTCGCTTTCAGGATGCAACAGTGAAGCACGAGTCGCCGGGCGTCCCGCTGCGGCTTATATTGCCGGCATGCTCAGCACCGACGAGCTCGAGCGCTATGCGCGCCACATCGTTCTGCGCGAAGTCGGCGGTCCGGGACAAGCCGCGCTGGCGCGCTCCCGCGTGCTGGTGATCGGAGCCGGCGGTCTCGGCGCGCCGGTTCTGCTCTACTTGGCCGCCGCCGGAGTCGGCACGCTCGGCGTGGTCGATGACGACATAGTGGCGCTGTCGAATCTGCAGCGGCAGGTGATCCACGCAACGCCGGACATCGGCGCGCCGAAAGTCGATAGCGCCGCAGCCGTTATTCGACGGCTCAATCCGAACGTCAATGTCCAACCGCACAATGTCAGGCTCACCGCGCAGAACGCGCTCGCGCTGATCGACGGCTACGACATCGTGGCTGACGGTTCCGACAATTTCGCCACGCGTTATCTGGTGTCCGACGCCTGTTACTTCGCCAAGAAGCCTTTGATAACCGCAGCGCTCGGCACGTTCGACGGTACGCTGACGACGATCCGCGCTTCCGAGCGCGGAGCGGACGGTACGCCCAATCCGACATACCGCTGCCTGTTTCCCGAACCCCCGCCGCCCGGCACCGTTCCCGCTTGCGCAGAGGCCGGTGTACTCGGCGCGCTTGCCGGGGTGGTCGGATCGATGATGGCGCTTGAGACGATTAGAGAGATCGTCGGCTTCGGCGAGGGGCTGGTCGGCCGGCTCCTCATGATCGATGCGCGCGCAATGCGCTTCGAGATGTTGCACTATGGCTGGGATCCAAGCAATCCGCTAACCGGCAAGCAGGCGATCATTCGGGATCTATCGGTGCATGGGTGACCGCGAACGCCTCACCGCGCTTGACCGTGATAAATGCTGTTCGGCCGCATGTCGGTTGCCGACGCCACGCGGTTGGTCATGTTGAAGAAGCTAGCAACCGCGGCGATGTCCCAAATGTCGCGGTCGGAAAAGCCGCCGCGACGCAAATGCGCGCGATCCTCTTCCGCGATCGACCAGGGCTCGGCCGTGAGTTTGACGGCGAAATCGAGCATGGCGCGCTCGCGGCTCGATAGTCGCGCCGCGCGATAGTTCATCACCATCAATTCGCCGAGCGCCGGATCGCCGGACAGTTGGCGCACCGCCGCGCCGTGGGCGACAAGGCAATAATAGCAGCGGTTCTGCGCCGACACCGCAACCGCGATCATCTCACGCTCGAGCTTGCTCAAGCCCGAGGGCGTCAGCATCAGATCATTGTACATGGCGACGAAGGCCGACAGCTTGGCCATGTCGAATGCATAGGCCTTGAGCACATTGGGCACGAAGCCCAGCTTTTCCTCGCATTTGGCGAAATAGGCGGCCATCTCTGGCGAAAACGCAGCCGGCTTGACCTTAAGCGCGGTTATTTCCGTATCGTCACTCGCCGTGGCGCGCGGGCGCTTTTGGGGGGGGACGGCAACGGCGTGTTTGGTATTTTGCTTGTTGTTTTGCTTGGCCATGACGGTCCCTTGCGGTTCGGTCCCGACGCGCTGTCGGTGGAGAATTATATCCGACGCGACGCGGTGCGGAACGTCCCGGTAGCAGGGTGCCGTCTCGAGCGACTATGATTGTCAATGGCTGCGCGAGCCGGAGGGAACATGAACAACATTTCCCGCAACGACGATCAGGCCGGCGCGGCGCTTATCGACGCGGCGAGCCGTCTGTTAGCGCAGAGCAGGCCGGACATTCCGCGCGATTTTGTCGCCAGATTATTCGATCTCGCAGCGCCGGAGGATTTGCAGCGCTATAGCGCGGCCGAGCTCGCGGGCGCCGCGGAGCAATCCTGGTCGTTTCTGGCCGAGCGCAGTCCCGGCGCTCCGAAGATTCGCTTGGAACCGGCAAGGGACCTGCGCGGCATTTCGGTGCTTGAGATCGTCAATGACGACATGCCGTTTTTGGTCGATTCGGTGGCCAGCGAGCTCTACCGGCGCGGTCTCGACATCCGCTTGTTCGTTCATCCGGTCTTTATCGTCGCGCGCGACGGCGCGGGACGACTGGTCGGCTTCGAAAACACGGTTGCGGCGGGTGCGCGTCGCGAAAGCTTCATCCACTTCCATTTGGAAGCAACCGAAGACGCCGCGCATCGGGCGGAGATCGTCGAGGCGTTACGGGGCGTCCTCGGCGACGTTCGCGTTAGCGTGCAGGAGTGGCAACCGATGCTTGCGCGCATACGCGACGTCGTTGCCGAGCTGATAGCACATCCGCCACCGCTTGCGGTCGATGAGATCGCCGAAGCGATTGCGTTTCTTCAATGGCTCGCCGACGACAATTTCACGCTGCTTGGCGCCCGCGACTACGTGTTCGCCGAAAATGAAGGCGTGCTGACGCCGATATTCGAAACCGGCCTCGGCTTGCTACGGTCGCGGGACATGCGGCTGTTGCGACGCTGGAACGAGCCGCTCGTCGTCAGCAAGGACGTCCGCGCGTTTCTGCAGGAGCCGAAGCTCCTGATCGTCACCAAATCGGCAGTGCGCTCCCGGGTGCACCGGCGCGTGCACCTCGACTATATCGGCGTGAAGCGGTTCGATGCCGCGGGCGCGCTTGTTGGCGAACATCGTTTCTGCGGCCTGTTCACATCGACCGCTTACACGCAATCGGTGCGCGGCATTCCATACGTGCGGCGAAAAATCGACGGCATCGTCCACCGGGCCGGCTTCGCGCCGGCCAGTCATTCGGGCAGGGCTCTGATCAATGTGCTCGAAACTTATCCGCGCGATGAATTGTTTCAGATCGACGAGGATACGCTCTATCAATCCGCGGTTACCATCCTTCATCTTGGCGAGCGGCCACGGGTGCGCGTGCTGCCGCGGCGCGACCGGTTCGAACGCTATGTCTCGGTGCTGGTTTACGTGCCGCGCGAGCGTTACAGCGCCCAGGTCAGGATGGCGATCGGCAACTATTTGGTTTCGGCCTATAATGGACGGCTGAGCGCCTACCATCCTTTCTTCCCCGAAGGGACTCTTGTGCGCGTCCAATACATCATTGCGCGCTCCGAGGAGCCATTGGAAAATCCGGACCGCGCAGTGCTGGAGCACGGCGTCGACGCCATCGTTCGCAGCTGGACGGACGGACTGCGCGAGGCGCTCGGCGGCGGTCCCGATTCGGTGCGCGGCCATTCGCTCTTTTCGCGCTATCGCGATGCCTTCCCGGTCGACTATCGCGAGATTTACACGCCGGCCATCGCCGCGGCCGATATCGGCGGGATTGAAAAACTCACGGCGGAGCAACCGTTCTTCGTTACCTTCTACCGTGCAGAGGGCGCGCCGCCCGCGCGCGTCGGATTGAAAGTCTTCAGCCTGAACCGGCCCATTTCGCTGTCCGAGCGCGTGCCATCGCTCGAACATATGGGCTTCCGCGTCGTCGACGAACGCACCTATCACATCGAGCCCGCCGACGCAGCCGAGGTCTGGTTCCACGATATGGAGCTTGAGAGCGCTTCCGGACAGCCGATCGAACTGGCTTTGCGCGAAAGCGAACTGCAGGCCTGTTTCATCGCCGTCATGGGCAATGCGGCCGAGAACGACGGGTACAACGCCTTGGTGCTCACGGCAGGCTTGGGTTGGCGCGAGGTCGCGCTCATCCGCGCCATTTCGCGCTTCCTGCGGCAAATTCGCGTGGCCTATTCGCAGGATTATATGTGGACGACACTGCGCAACCATCCGGCCATCGCCGCGCAAGTCGTCGATTTGTACCGTGCGCGTTTCGATCCGCATTTGGCGGTTTCGACCGAGCAGCGCGCCGAACGTGAAGCTGGCGTTCTGTCCGCGATCGAGTCGGCGCTGCAAGGGGTGCAAAGCCTGGACGAAGACCGCATCATTCGCCACTTCGTGAGCGCGGTCACAGCCGCGGTGCGGACGAATTTCTACCAGCTTGACCGCGACGGCCGGGTCAAAGCGACCATCGCGATCAAATTTTCAAGCCGTAAGCTCGGCGATATTCCGCCGCCGCGACCGCTCTATGAAATCTTCGTCTATGCGCCGCGCCTCGAAGCGGCGCATTTGCGCTTCGGTAAGGTGGCGCGCGGCGGCATTCGCTGGTCGGACCGGCCACAGGATTTCCGTACCGAAATCCTCGGCCTCGTCAAGGCGCAGAACGTCAAGAACGCCGTCATCGTACCGGTCGGCGCCAAAGGCGGCTTCGTCACGAAGGTTTCGCCGGTCCGAAAAACGCGCGAGGCCGTCCAGGCGGAGGGCATTGCAACATACCGGACATTTATTTCGACGCTACTCGACCTCAGCGACAATATCCGCGTTGGCGCCAAGGGCGTGATCCCGCCGCAGGACGTCGTTCGCCATGACGGCGACGATCCTTATCTCGTGGTTGCCGCCGACAAGGGCACGGCGACATTTTCCGATACCGCCAACGCGCTGGCGGCCGCGCACGATTTCTGGCTCGGCGACGCCTTCGCCTCGGGCGGTTCGACGGGCTACGACCATAAGAAGATCGCGATCACCGCGCGCGGCGCCTGGGAGTCCGTCAAGCGCCATTTCCGGGAGATGGACGTCAACATTGCGGCAGCGCCGTTTGCGGTTGTCGGCATTGGCGACATGTCGGGCGACGTCTTTGGCAACGGCATGTTGCGCGAGAAGACCATCAAGCTTGTCGCGGCCTTCGATCACCGCGATATTTTCGTCGATCCCGATCCCGATCCGGCGCGGACATTCGCCGAACGAAAGCGCTTGTTCGATCTGCCCCGATCGAGCTGGCAGGATTTCGACAGGGCGACCCTGTCCAAGGGCGGCGGCGTTTTCTCACGCGCCGCGAAGGACATCAGGCTTTCCGCCGAGGCGCAAAAATTGTTCGGTGTCGGCGAACACCTGACGCCTGACGAGCTTATTCGCGCGATTCTCAAGGCGCAGGTCGATCTCATTTTCTTCGGCGGCATCGGTACATTCGTCCGCGCCCAGGACGAGCCCGACGACGCGGTCGGCGACCGCGCCAATGACGGCATCCGGGTGGCGGCCAAGAATTTGCGCTGCAAGGTAATCGGCGAGGGCGCCAATCTCGGCATGACCCAACGCGGTCGCATCGAGGCGGCATTGCACGGCGTCCGGCTCAACAGCGATGCGATCGACAATTCCGCCGGCGTGAATACCTCCGACATGGAAGTCAACATTAAGATCGCCTTGAGTATCCCGCTGCGCGACGCACGCCTCACGATGGCCGGCCGTAACGCGCTACTAGCCCAAATGACGAACGACGTCGCCGGGCTTGTCTTGCGCAACAATTATTTGCAAACGCTGGCGCTGTCATTGGCCGAGCGGCGCGGCATGGAGGATTTCGGCTTCCTGCAGCGGCTCATGCAGACGCTGGAAAGGCGCGGCCAGCTCGACCGGGCGGTCGAATATCTGCCGGACGATATGCAGCTTGCCGAGCGCCGGCGGCATCTGCAGGCGTTCACCCGGCCGGAACTTTCGGTGCTGCTCGCTTACGCCAAGCTTAGTCTCCATGACGAATTACTCGAATCGGCGTTGCCGGACGATCCTTACCTGGCTCGCGAGCTCGGACGATATTTTCCGCAGCCGATCGGCGAGCGCTATCCCGATGCTCTGGAACACCACCGCCTGCGGCGCGAGATCATCGCCACGCAGCTGGCCAATTCAATGATCAATCGCGGCGGCCCGTCGCTGATTGTGCGCATCGCCGATCAGACCGGCGCCTCCGCGCCCGCCATCGCCCGCGCCTTCGCCGCGGCGCGGGACAGTTACGACCTGACGGCGCTCAACGGCGCGATCGATGGTCTCGACAATAAGGTTTCGGGAAAACTGCAGCTCGATCTCTACGCCGAAATCCAGGATCTTTTGCTCGACCGTCTGGTCTGGTTTTTGCGGAACGTCGATTACGCGCGAGGGCTGGCCGAGGTCGTCGGGCATTATCGCGGCGGCATCGCTGCCGTCGATGCGGCGCTCGACGAGGCGCTGTCGCACGATCTTCGCGTATCGCGGCAAGCGCGTCGGCAGGAACTCATCTCGGCTGCGGTACCCGGCGAACTTGCCGACCGCATAGCCAAGCTGCGCGTGCTTATTTCAGCGCCCGACATCGTGCTGGTGGCGGACCGCACCGGCAGGCCGATGGATGAGGTCGCCGCCACCTATTTCGCCGCCGCGGCGTTCTTTCGTCTCGATCGATTGATGGCGGCCGCCGCCGGCATACCTGTGGTCGACTATTTCGATCGCCTGGCGCTTGAGCGCGCGCGCGACGTGATCGGCGATGCCGAACGCACGCTCACGGCGGCGATGCTCGCCGAGGGGGCATCCGGCGACCGCGCCGTCGAGGCTTGGCTTGCGGGACGAAAAGGCGACGTCGAGCGAGTGCAGTTGGCGATCCGCGAAATTGCCGGCTCCGGCCTTACCGTGTCGAAGTTCTCGGTGGCCGCAAGCATGCTCGGTGACCTCGCGAGGGACTAGAGCGCAATCGTTTCGGTTGAATCGACTACGGCCCTGGGCATCTGATAAGGCAAGATCTTTTTTCGGAAAACCGGTTTCATTTTTCCGGATCATGCCCTAACTCTCGCGAGCGGGGCGGGGCCAACAGCCATCCAAAAAAGAAAGAACCCCAAGCAGATACGCAGCTTGGGGTTCCCGAGTTGTTGCCTCAAATTAGGCTTATCCGACCGAACGGCGGGGGTGTCGGGGGATGGGGCGCCATCCGGTCTTTGCCTTCGTCTAAACATAGGATCGCGTGTCACGAATACAATGCGACCGCGGATCACAGTTTAGTGTTTCCGCTGCGTCAAAACGCCAAGGCTACGCGAAAAGGCGGCGAAAAGTTCCTCTGCGAAAATGCGGTGCAAATGAATGTGATAACAGTTCTGCGTGTATCGGCGCCGCGTACAACCGCGACCGGTACACCGGCTTAAGCTCCGACGTCCTGATTCGACATCCCGTAACGGTGCAGATCGGCGCCTTGGGCGTCGAGCCAAGCCTTGGCTCTTTCGTGATCCGGAAACAATCGCTGCACGATGCGCCAGAACCTCGCCGAATGGTTCATTTCGAGAAGATGCGCCACTTCGTGCGCGGCCAGATATTCGAGCACGTGGCTCGGCGCCAAGATGAGCCGCCACGAAAACGATAGCACCCCGGTGGTCGAACAAGAGCCCCAACGGCTCGATTGATCGCGCACGCTGACGCGCTGAACGGTGAGACCGAGATCGCGCGCAAACCGATGGCTGGCCGATTCCAGGTCGCGTTTGGCTTCTTGCTGCAGAAAGTCGGCAACCCGGCGCGCAATGTGCGGAGCATGGCCGGCAACGCACAAAAGTCGTTCGCCATCGCCGTCGGTTTCCGTCCACACCGTGCCGCGCAGTCCGGGACGGTGACTGATTCGATGCGATAAGCCACGCAACGGCAACGCAGCTCCGTCGGCGAACGGCACCGCCTGCGGCAAACGGCCGAGTCGCGCGGCGATCCAACCGCCGTGCTTCTGCGCGAAGCTGCGCGCCTCCTGCAACGTGCCTCGCGGCGGAATAGTGAGCACAATTTCTCGGGTCGTGGCTTGAATTCGCAGCGTATAGCGCCGCGCTTGGCGATGTCGCCGCAGGCGAACCGGGTACACCGAGCCGTCGAAGGCGATATCGATCGCCGGGGGCTCGTTCGGGCGGCGATAGAGCAGCGCATGCGTCGGCATGGGACACCCCCGAATCCAATCGCGGATCAATATTGCCACATTGCAGACGCTAGTGGCGAGATTTAGCCGTGTTCGGCTTAAGATTAGGCGGTGCGCAAGGCGGCGCCGCTGCCCAACAGCCGAACGCTCGTGGGCCGGCGCATGGCTTGATGGGACTGGCTCATCGACAGGACGAAATCGGAAATCCGCGGGGCGATTTCCGAGCGGAAACGTGAGCCGTTGAACACGCCGTAATGTCCGACGCCGGGCTGTAGCCAATGCGCCTGGCGGTCGTGGGGAATGTTGACGCAGAGCCGATGCGCCGCCTCGGTCTGGCCGATGCCCGAAATGTCGTCGTGCTCGCCTTCGATCGTGAAGAGCGCAACGCGCTTTATTTCAGCGGGATCGACGCGGCGTCCGCGATGGGTCATTTGGCCTTTCGGCAGCGCATGACGAATGAAGACTGTTTCCACGGTCTGCAGATAAAATTCGGCGGCAAGGTCCATGACCGCGAGATATTCGTCATAGAATTCCTTGTGCTTCTGCGCCGAATCGCCGTCGCCGCGCACCAGATTGAGGAACAATTGCTTATGCGCCTCGATGTGACGATCGAGGTTCATGGTGACAAAGCCGTTGAGCTGGAGGAAGCCGGGATAGACATCGCGCATGAAGCCCGGATTCGGAAACGGCACCTTGGTGATGACATGGGTGCGGAACCAGTCGATGCCGCGTTTTTCGGCGAGCATATTCACGGCGGTCGGGTTGATTCGCGTATCGATCGGTCCGCCCATCAAAGTCATGGAGATCGGCACGTAGGGATCTTCATCCGCCTCCATAAGCGCGACCGCCGCCAGCACGGGAACCGACGGCTGGCATACGGCCACGACATGCGTATCGCCGCCGAGCGCGTGCAGCATCGAAATCAAGTAATCGATGTAATCGTCCAGATCGAAAGACCCCTCCGTCATCGGGACCATTCGCGCATCCGTCCAGTCGGTGATGTAGACCTCATGATTCGGCAAAAAGGCCGCGACCGTCCCGCGCAACAGCGATGGATAGTGTCCGGACATGGGCGCGACGATGAGAAGCTTCGGCTGCGGACGCTTCGGCGCATATTGGAACGAGCGCTCGAAATGGATGAGTTTGCAAAACGGGCGTTCCCAGACGGTGGAGAGATGCACTGGCACGCGCTCGCCGCCGACGAGCGTCGAATCGATGCCCCATTCCGGCCGGCCGTAACGCCGCGTGGAGCGTTCGAACAATTCGCAGGCCGCGGCGACGGACTTCCCGAACGTGGTATAGGACAGCGGATTGGCGGGGTTCTTAAAAAACAGCCGCGTCGCGTCCGCCCAAGCCCGCGATGGGTTCAAGGCGGCGTGGCTCATTTCGTAGAACCAGTAAAGGGGCGTCGATACCAGGACGCCGTTGCCCACCGGCGCGGCAGGCGCGCCCCCAAACTCCCCGATAGCCATTATTCCTCGCCCGGCTTGCTGCGGCGCAGCATTGTGACCGTGGTATGTCATACAGTCAACTTAAAATCTGGGTTTTCCCTTTTCTGAATCAACGCGTTCCCACCATTTGCGCCTCATCTGGCGTGCATTTGCCCCAATTGTGGAACTTATTCGCCCGTCTGCATCAATGCGCCGTGGCGGCGCGCGCTTTCCACAAGTTTCAGAAATGCGAATATTCCGGCGGCGAATAGGACGACGTTGAGCGCCAGCGCATCGATCATCAGGTTGGGGCGGAACACCTTGTCGATGATGAGTGCGCGCATGCCTTCGAATACATAGGTCGGCGGCAGCAGCCATGCCACCGGCTGCAGCCAGACCGGCAGCGTCGTAACCGGGTAATACACGCAAGTCAGCGGCATGAACAAAAACATGATCGACCACGCGAGATTTTCTGCGCCCATCCCGTTGCGCAATATCAGGCCGGAAACAAAAATCCCGATCGCCCAGCTCGTGAGCATCAGATTGAAAAAGAACGCCACGAGCGCGAGGCCTAATCCGTACAAATTGAAACCGAAAAACGCGATCGCAAGGAACGTCACCGGAACCGCGCCGACCGACAGGCGAACGACGCTCATCACCATAAGCGCGGCGAGCAGCTCGAAGGGCCGCAGCGGGCTCATCATGATGTTGCCGATGTTGCGCGACCACATCTCCTCGAGGAATGAGACCGAGAAGCCGATCTGACCGCGGAACAAAATGTCCCACAACAGCACGGCGCCGATGAACGTTCCTCCCGCCCGCGCGAAGAAACCGGCATTGTTCGCGACGTAGTATTGCAGAAAGCCCCAGGTCACCATCTGTACGGTCGGCCAATAAACGAGATCGAGGAGCCGCGGCCAGGACGAGCGCAAGAGATACCAATAGCGCAGCATCATGGCCGACACCCGGCGCGGCGAGAACGCCAACACCGTCTCGTGGCGGCGGCTCATTGCGCGGCCTCCCGCAGCTCGCCACCATTGCCGCGCGCGACGTCGAGAAAGACCTCTTCCAGAGTCCGGCGGCCGTAACGCGCCAAGAGCTTTGCCGGCGCATCGTCGTCCTCGATACGGCCGCGCTTCATGATGATGACGCGTTCGCACAGCCGCTCGACTTCGCTCATGTTGTGCGAAGCGAGCAACACGGTGGCATGCCGGTCGCGGCAGTAGCTTTCCAGGTGGCTGCGCACCCAGTCCGCAGTGTCGGGATCGAGCGACGCGGTCGGTTCGTCGAGCAACAACACGTCCGGATTGTTGACAAGCGCTTTGGCAAGCGACACCCGCGTTTTCTGCCCCGCCGAAAGCCTGCCGGTGGGCCGATCGAGAAGGTCGGTGAGATCGAGCTCATGGCCAAGCCTTGCGATTCGTTCCGGCAGATCTTCGACTCCGTAAAGCTTGCCGAACACCGTCAGATTCTGCCGCACCGTAAGCCGCATCGGCACTTCCACGTAAGGACTTTCGAAATTCATCCGCTGCAAAACGCGATAGCGCTGCCGCGGCATCTCCGCTCCGAGCACACTCACCCGGCCGGAGGTTGGCGTGGTGAGGCCCATGATCGTGGCAATGGTCGTAGTCTTGCCGGCCCCATTGCCGCCGAGGAGCGCGGTGATCGAGCCCGGCGCAAGGGTGAATGAAATCCCGTCGACCGCCGCAACGGTCTTATAGATCTTGACGAGGCGCTCCACCTCTATTGGAGGAAATTCCGGCATCGGGCAGATGTGGCGCGCGCGGACGCCGGAAGCAAGGGGAGCGAATATGGCCGATCGGCGTCTATGGAATAACGCCGCGGAAGGTGGCACAACATCGTCAATAGATGGGGTGCGCGGTGACTGCCATTACGCTCGATCAGGCCGAACGCATTATCGATGCGATTGTCGCGCGCGGCGGCGCGCTCAGTTGCCGGCCCTTGAGCGTGATCGTGGTGGAGCCGGGCTGCAAAGTGAAGGCCTTCAAGAAGGAAGACGGGTCTTCGATGATCCGGTTCGAGATGGCCTACGGCAAGGCCTATGCGGCGCTGTCGCTTGGCCGCGGCTCCAAGCTGGTCCGCGAGCGAGCGCAAGAGCGCCCGATCTTCATGCGCTACCTCATCGCCGCGAGCGGCGACCAGATTTTTCCCGAAGGCGGCGGCATGCTGATCCGCAACGATCGCGGCGAGGTGATCGGCGCGGTTGGAGTGACCGGCGATACCGAAGATCGCGACGAGGAACTCGCCGTCCACGGCATCCGCGCGGCGGGTCTCAAAACCGACGCGGATTGCGCCGGCATGGGCCGCCACGTTGGATTACCGCCAAAAATCGGCTGAGATTTCCAGCTGCAAATTCGGCGCGGGAGATTGGCTTCAGGAGCGAATGTATTATGCAGGTCGGATTGTTTGATCATGTCGAGCACGGCGATCGGCCGCTGGCGCGGTTGTTCGACGAGCGTCTGCGTTTCGTCGAAGCGGCGGAAGCGGCCGGCATCTATTGTCTCCATGTCGCCGAGCATCACGCGACGCCGCTGAATATGGTGCCGGTACCGGGCGTCTATCTCGGCGCCGTCGCGCGCGCGACCAAGCACATACGGCTAGGCCCGCTTGTTTATCTCTTGCCGCTCTATTCGCCGCTGCGGCTGATCGAGGAAATCTCCATGCTCGATCATCTCAGCCATGGCCGGCTCGATGTCGGCGTCGGGCGCGGCGTATCCCCCTACGAGCTCAAATATCACAAGGTCGAGCACGATCAGTCGCGGGAAATCTTTGTCGACGCCTTCAAATGCATCAGTGCCGGCCTAAGCACCGATTTCCTGAACTATGCCGGCGAGCACTTCACCTATCGGGACGTTCCGATCGCGCTGCGGCCCCTGCAACAGCCGCATCCGCCGTTCTGGTACGGCTCGTCCAATGCGATCGGTTCGACTTGGGCCGGCGAGCACGGCCTTCACTTCGTGACTTTGGGACCGCCTGCCGTCGCGAAAGCCAATATCGACGCCTATAAGGCCGCCTTGCAAAAACGCGGCGTGCCGGTCCAGCCCAAAGCTGAATTTCGCGGCGGCGCGGCCATCGGCGTGCAGCGGCACATTTTCGTCGCCGACACCGATGCCGAGGCGCACCGCTTCGGCAAGCCGGCCATGGACGTTCATCTCGCCCATCTGAATTGGCTGCGGGTCAAACACGGCGAAACCGGGCTCACCTCGCGCCTGAACGTTCCGCGCGGGGCGAATTTCGAGGCCTGCCTTGCCGATGGCACCGTGATTGCGGGTTCGCCGCGGACCGTACGCGGGGAGATCGAGCGGCAGGTAAAGGAGCTCGGCGTCAACTATCTGCTGACGTATCTTTTCCTCGGTACGATGTCGCTTGCCGACGCACTGCGCTCGCTGAATTTGTTCGCGACCGAAGTGATGCCGCATTTGGCGAAATTGTAGTGGCGCGGAGCCTTAGCGTGCGATGGCGGCGATTATGGATTCCGGGTTCGCCGTTTTCGCGGCGCCCAGGAAAGACGAGTACGGCTTACTTTCCGCCGTTTTCCGCCGCCTGCTTCTGATCCGCCCGCAGCGCGTCAGGATGCGGCATGGCGATGACGTTGTACCCGGAATCGACGAAATGGATTTCGCCGGTCACGCCGGTCGAAAGATCCGACAAAAGATAGAGGGCCGCTCCGCCGATTTCCTCCAAGGTGATGCCGCGGTGGAGCGGCGAATGGCGTTGCTGGAAAGCGAACATCGCTCGCGCATCGCCGATGCCGGCGCCCGCGAGCGTACGGATCGGGCCAGATGAGATGGCGTTGACGCGAATGCGGTCCGTGCCGAAGTCGACGGCAAGATAGCGCACTGACGCTTCGAGCGCAGCCTTGGCGACGCCCATGGCGTTGTAATTCGGCATGGCGCGTAAGCCGCCATTATAGGTCAGCGTCAGCAAGGCGCCGCCATTGGGCATCATGGCGGCCGCGCGCCGCGCGACCTCCGTGAAGGAAAAACACGAGATCAACATGGTGCGCAGAAAATTGTCGCGCGTGGTGTCGGCATAGCGGCCGGTAAGCTGGGTCTTGTCGGAAAACGCAATCGCGTGGACGAGGAAATCGAGCGTTCCCCAGTTGCGGGCAAGCTCGGCAAAGACCGCATCCACCGACGCGATATCCTCGACGTCGCAGGGCAAGACGAGGTCGGCGCCGACCGAAGCCGCCAATGGCTTGACCCGCTTGCCAAGCGTGTCGCCCTGATACGTGAAGGCAAGTTTGGCGTCATGCGCGGCCAGCGTCTTGGCGATGCCCCAAGCGATCGAATGGTCGTTGGCGACCCCCATGATCAGGCCGCGCTTACCCTGCATCAGTTCCGGCATGCGTTAGGCGTCCACGTGCTTAAACACCACGGAGGCATTGGTGCCGCCGAAACCGAAGGAGTTGGACAGTATGCAGCCGAGCTTCACTTGATCCTTGCGCTGGCGCACGATCGGCATGTCGGCAAAGGCCGGATCGAGATTTTCGATATTGGCGCTTTCGCAGATGAAGCCCGAGTTCATCATCAGGAGCGAATAGATCGCCTCCTGAACGCCGGCGGCGCCGAGCGAGTGACCGGTGAGCGATTTGGTCGCCGAAATCGGCGGGCACTTCGCGCCGAAGACTTCGCGGATCGCCTCGATTTCCTTAAGATCCCCGATCGGAGTGGAAGTGGCGTGCGGATTGATGTAATCGACCGGCGGTTTTACCGGCGCGAGCGCCACTTTCATGCAGCGGATGGCGCCCTCGCCCGACGGCTGCACCATGTCTGCGCCGTCCGACGTCGCGCCGTAGCCGGCAATTTCGGCGTAGATTTTCGCGCCGCGCGCCTTGGCGTGTTCGAGTTCCTCGAGCACGAGGACGCCGGCGCCGCCAGCGATCACGAAGCCGTCGCGATCGACGTCGTAGGCGCGTGAGGCCCTGTCCGGCGTTTGATTGAAGTTCGACGACATCGCCCCCATCGCATCGAACAAAACCGAAAGTGTCCAATCGAGCTCCTCGCAGCCGCCGGCGAAGATCACGTCTTGCTTGCCGACCTGAATCGTTTCGTACGCATTGCCGATGCAATGGTTCGAGGTGGCGCAGGCCGATGAAATCGAATAGTTGACGCCCTTGATCTTGAACCAAGTCGCAAGCGTCGCCGACGCGGTCGACGACATCGCTTTCGGGACGGCGAAGGGGCCGACGCGCTTGGGTCCTTTGCTGCGCGTGATGTCGGCGCTTTCGACGATCGTCCGCGTCGACGGCCCGCCGGATCCCATAATGATCCCGGTCCGTTCGTTCGAGACGTCGGCCTCTTCGAGCCCGGCGTCGCGGATGGCCTGCTCCATCGCGACATGATTCCAAGCGGCGCCGCCGCCCAAAAAGCGCATGGCGCGGCGGTCGATGGCTTCGTTGGCATCGAGGGTGGGGGCACCGTGCACTTGGCAGCGAAAACCGAGCTCGGCATATTTGTCGGCGCGCACGATGCCGGATTTCGCTTCGCGGAGCGAAGCGAGCACTTCCTGCGTATTGTTGCCGATTGACGAGACGATACCCATCCCGGTGACGACCACGCGTTTCATGTTTTCCTCGCCCACCCGATTTTTGTTCCGGGCACGATCCGCTCGAGTTCGGCAGCCGTTTCGTGGATCATAGGCCTACTCGCGCATGAGATCCGAAAAACCGCCGCCCCTGTTCGGGATCGTGATCCCGCAAGACCACTCATGCGCCGTTCGGCTGCGGCTCCGCTTCGCGGAATAGCCCCACCTTGAGATCAAGCGCGCGATAGATAACCGAGCCGTCCGCCGAGAGCCATCCGTCGGCGATGCCGAGCACGAGTTTCGATCGTATGACCCGCTTGATATCGATGCCGTAGACGATCCGTTTCATCGTCGGCAGGACCTGTCCTGAGAATTTGATTTCGCCCATACCAAGCGCCCGGCCCTTGCCGGAGGAGCCGAGCCAGCCGAGAAAGAAGCCGAGCAACTGCCACAACGCGTCCAGCCCGAGGCAGCCCGGCATCACCGGGTCGCCCTTGAAGTGGCAAGGAAAGAACCAGAGGTCGGGCTTGAGGTCGAGTACGGCGCGAACGAGGCCCTTGCCGTATTCGCCGCCCACTTCCGCAATCTCGGAAATGCGGTCGAACATCAGCATCGGCGGCAGCGGCAGCTGCGGCCCTTCGGCAAAGAGCTCACCTCTCCCGCAGGCGAGGAGGTCCTCATATTCGAAATTCGAGCGGCGTTGCTGCATCCGCGATCCTAAATCCCCGATCCTAAGTCTTCGGCGTCTTGCGTCCGACGATCGTTTCCCTAACATATTGGCATAGTGCGGCAAAGACGCACCCCCATCATGCTGCAGTGCATAGTGAGAGGGCGTCCCCCTCGCTGCAGCAGCGGTTGCAGCATTTGGAGCGGTCGTATAAAGATTTCGCCGGTAACGGTCTCGCGGCGGTGCGCGCCCGCGGGAGTGCCATGGAGTCGCGATGAAACAGCCGATTTCGACCGCATTTATGCCGACGGCACTGGCCAATCAGCCGGTGGCGCAACCCAAGCGCGGCGACCTCACCGGCTGTCCTTGGCATGACGTGAAAGCCAGGCTGCGCGATGTCGGCCTGCGCCCGACGCGGCAACGCATGGCGCTTGGCTGGATTCTGTTCGCTAAGGGCGACCGGCATGTGACGGCGGAAATGCTCTACGAAGAGGCGACGCGCGCCAAAGTACCCGTGTCGCTTGCCACCGTATACAATACGCTCCATCAGTTCACGGAAGTCGGGCTGTTGCGCCAGGTCGCGGTGGACGGCTCGAAGGCCTATTTCGACACCAACAACTCGATGCACCATCATTTTTTCATCGAGGATCAGAACGAACTCATGGACATTCCCTCAAGCGACGTCGTTGTCGGCAAGGCGCCTGTTCCGCCGGAGGGTTACGAGATCGCCCGCATCGACGTGGTCGTACGGCTGCGGCGCAAGCAGGTCTGAGCTTTCGCGTATTGGCCTGCCGGTTTATTCCGGCTTAAAATTCGGCTGAGTTATTTGGCGCGGTCGGCCGCTTAACGGCGTGTCGCGGCCGCTTGCGGTTACTCGATCTTCTCGTCGGGGTAGACGCCCCAAAGCTCGTTCTGCTCGATCCAACCGTCGAAGCCGTCGCCGGAAATCTGGCACCATGTGCCGGTGCAGCGCTTAACCGCGCCGAGCACGCCGACTTGCAGCTCGGCCGCTACGGGGCTTGCCGCGTCCGGCTTTTGATAGAGCGCCGCCAGGGCGGTTTTCGACTTCAATTGCACGGCAGCCATTCGCTTTCCTGAGAGCAGCGAATGATAGACCCAGCCCTCGGAGCCGTCGGAGTCGCGGATGCGGCGCCAGTTCTCGAACTCGGCGGTAATTTCGACCGGCCAGCCGACGCGGGTATAGATCCAGGCGACGTCATGGGCTTTGTCTGGGCCGCCGCGGACGGTGACCCGATCGGCTTTGAGGCTGACAAAACGCGGGACCGGCAATCCGCTCGTGTTCGGGTCATTACCCGCCGATGCGATGCCGGCGACGCAACCGAGCATAATCAGGGCTGCGATCACGGCCCTGATCGACATCGTCGGTCTGTCGTACGCTAACGCCATTGCAAATCGCCCGATTCCCGTTATCGCCGTTAGAAACCCGCCGGTCTTGCCGGCGCGCTTTGTCGGAGCGCGGCCATCTGGTAGAAATTTTAAAGAACCGCCTCCCGGGCTTAGTGTCGGCGAGCGGGGTTAAGGAGACCTGAACGGGCCAACCGGGCAAACGGCTGTTGCAAAGTTTTGAATTGCAGGCTGAATTGGTTGCTTGGTGGAAATTCCCTATAAGCTCCTGACGCGAGAGGAAACGAATGGCGACGGGCAAAAAGCCGCTGGTCGTGGTCACCCGTCGATTGCCCGACGCCGTCGAGATGCGCATGCGCGAACTGTTCGACGCGCGCCTCAATCCCGACGATAAGCCGATGAGCCAGGCGCAGCTGGTCGAGGCTGTAAAAACCGCCGACGTCCTGGTTCCCACCGTCACCGATCAAATCGACAGATCGGTGCTCAGCCAAACCGGCGAGCAATTGAAGCTCATCGCCAATTTCGGCAATGGCGTCGATAACATCGACGTGGCGACGGCCGTGCAGCGCGGCATTACCGTGACCAATACACCGGGCGTGCTCACCGAAGACACCGCCGACATGACAATGGCGCTGATCCTCGCGGTGCCGCGTCGGCTCGCGGAGGGCGCCCAAGTGCTCACCGGCGATCGCGAATGGGCCGGCTGGAGCCCGACCTGGATGCTGGGTCACCGCATCTGGGGCAAGCGCCTCGGCATCGTCGGGCTTGGCCGCATCGGTCAGGCGGTCGCTCGCCGCGCACAGGCCTTTGGCTTGAAAATCCACTATCACGACCGCCGCCGCGTTGCGCCCGAGATCGAGGAGGAGTTGCACGCGACCTATTGGGAGAGCCTGGATCAAATGCTCGCGCGGATGGACATTATCTCGATCAACTGTCCGCACACCCCGGCGACGTATCATCTGCTGTCGGCGCGGCGGCTCAAGCTGATCCGCCCGGAAGCCTATATCGTCAATACCGCGCGCGGCGAAGTGATCGACGAGAATGCGCTGGCCCGCTTGATCGAGGCCGGCGACATTGCCGGCGCCGGCCTCGACGTATTCGAGCACGAGCCAGCGGTGAATCCCAAGCTGATCAAACTCGCCCGCAGCGGCAAGGTCGTCCTGCTGCCGCACCTTGCTTCGGCCACGCTCGAAGGCCGGGTCGACATGGGCGAGAAGGTCATCGTCAATATCAAGACTTTCCTCGACGGGCATCGCCCGCCCGACCGCGTCTTGCCGTCGATGTTGTAAAGTCAGGCGCCGATCCGAGCGATGCGTTCCCACGATATCGTCCTGCGCGGCCTTGTTTGCCTCGCGCTCGCCGGGCTTCTTGCGTCGCCGCGCGCCGCGTGCGCCGACGAGCGTGTTGCGGAAAGCAACATTCTTCATGCCCAGCGCGTCGTCGCTCAAAACGGCATGGTGGTGGCGCAAGAAGCACTCGCGGCGCGCGTCGGCGCCGATATCCTCGAAAAGGGCGGCAATGCGATCGATGCCGCGGTCGCGGTTGGCTTTGCGCTCGCCGTGAGCTATCCGCGCGCCGGCAATATCGGCGGCGGCGGCTTCATGGTGATCCACCTCGCCGGCGGGGGCGACACGGCCATCGACTATCGCGAGACCGCGCCGCAAGGCATCGACACCAGGAGCTTTCTCGATGCATCGGGTAATGCCGATCCGCAGAAATCGCGCGAATCCGCGCTCGCCGTCGGCGTACCGGGCACGGTGGCCGGTCTCGCGCTGGCCGCGGAAAAATACGGATCGGGGAAATTCAGTCTGGCCGATTTGATCGCGCCGGCGATCGCAATGGCGCGAGACGGCATCGTCGTCACCGACAACACGGAGGAATCGGTGCCCAGCGTGCATGCGCGGGTGGCGCGCTGGCCGGCGTCGGCGAAGATTTTTCTCAAAGCAGACGGCGCCCCGCTCGACCCCGGCGATCGGCTCGTTCAGAGCGACCTCGCCGAGACGCTTGCAACGATCGCGCGGCAAGGCCCGCGGGCGTTCTACGAGGGGCCGGTCGCGCAAAAGATCGCCGCCGCTGTACAGGCGGCCGGTGGCGTCATGACCGCCGATGATCTGAAAAACTACCAGGCGACCGAGCGCGCGCCCCTGCGCGGCACCTATCGCGGCTATGCGCTTGTTTCGATGCCGCCGCCGTCGTCTGGCGGCGTCGAGCTGATCGAGATGCTCAACATCCTGGAGGGCTACGATCTCGCCCACGACGACGAGCCGCTGCGGCTTCATTTGATGATCGAAGCCATGAAGCGCGCCTACGCCGATCGCGCGCTGTTTCTCGGCGACCCGGACAAGGTTGCAAATCCCGTCGCGCACCTGACGTCGAAGAGCTACGCCGCCGAATGGCGCGCCACCATCGATCCCGCGCGCGCCACCCCGGCCGCCGACATCCGCGCCGGCGCCACCGTGCAGCCGGAAGGCCGCAATACGACGCATTTCTCCGTCGCCGATCGCTTCGGCAACGCGGTTGCTAACACTTACACGCTCAATTTCAGTTACGGCGTCGGTTTAGTCGCGGATGGCACCGGCATCGTGCTCAACAACGAGCTCGACGATTTCGCCGCCAAGCCAGACGCGCCGAACGCCTATGGCCTGACCGGCGCCGAAGCCAACGAGCCGGGCCCCGGCAAGCGTCCGTTGTCGTCGATGACGCCGACGATCGTGCTCAAGGACGGCAGGCCGTTTCTGGTTACAGGTTCGCCGGGCGGCAGCCGCATCATCACCACGGTGCTGCAGGTGATCGCCAATGTCGTCGACCGCGGCATGGATATCGCGGAAGCGGTTTCAGCGCCGCGCCTGCACGACCAATGGATGCCGGACCAGGTTTATGCCGAGCCGGGAATTTCCGACGATCTGCTCGCGGCGCTCAAGGCGCGCGGCGACAAGGTCGTTCCGCAGCGGCCGTTCACGTCGGCGAATTCGATCATGATCGCGCCCGAAGGCTTTGTCGGCGCCGGCGATCCGCGCTCGCCCGGCGCGCTCGCGGTCGGATTTTGAATTCACCCCCCGGTCCTTCCCGCGCAAGCGGATTCCAGAATGATGTTGTTTGTTGTGGGTCCCGCTTTCGCGGGGACGAGCGGCTAGAGAATGCCAACCTAACGCGAATTTTCCGGGTGATCCGGATGGCTGGCGGTCGATGCCAGCGCCATGACGGCGACCGCGCACAGCGCCACGGGGACGAAACCGGCAATCGGCGTGTGGGTGAGATCCCACAGCCAGCCCGCGGCGACCGACAGCACCATGGCGATGCTGTAGCTGATCGTGAACATACCGGCCGAGGTGCGGTGAACGTCGTCGGGCGCGCTGAGCACCGAAGGCAGCGCCAGACCCAGGACGAGAATGGCGGTGGTGACGAAGCCCAGAACGCCGGCCCACAACACGATCCAGGCGCCGTTCGCCGTCATGATGCCGATGAGGCTGAGCAGCGACAGCGCACCGGCGGCGACATAGGCCCAAGGTTGTTTCACGAGCCGTCCGGCGATGGCGATCATCGCTAGCGATGACGGCAGCTGGCAGAAATTCTCCGCCGTCAGCGCGCTCGAAATCAGGTCGGGCCGGCCCGCCGCGGTGAGAAGATCAGGCAGGAAGGCGTTGGTGACGAAATACATCGCGTTGACGCTGCCGAGTATGACGCCGAGCCGCCAGATCAGCGGCCGCCGCCAATCGGGCCACCACAGGAGCCGGGTGGCCGCCGCGCCGTTGCCGACCTGCGGGCGCGGCGCGCAGGCAAAGACCAGGACTGCGGTGGCAAAGACTGGAAGCGACCAAACGACGAAGCTCAGCCGCCAGCTATTGTCGACAAGCGGCAGCACCAGCGGAATGGTCAGCGCCACCGCGATCGTTTCGCCGGCCAGGAGTCCATTGGTGTAGACGGCGGTGGCAAATCCGATTCGTCGCGGAAACCACGCGCGCACCAGTGGCGGCAGGGCCGGCTGCATGATCGAGACGCCGCCGGCCATGATCGCGGTCGCCGCATAAAGCATGGCTGCGTTCGGCAGCGCCGCGCGCGCGATCGAGCCCACCGCATTGGAGAGGAGCCCGATGACGAGCGCCGGTACGATGCCGAATCGAGCGATGAGCGCTGCGCCGGGGATGGCGGCGACGGCGAACAACATCGGCGCGAGACTCGCAAGCCAGCCGACGTCGGTTTCCGACAGGTGCAGATCGGCATGCAGGAGCGGAATTACCGGCGGCAGCGCCAGCACGGTGATGCGCAGGCAGGCGCCGGCGAGCCACAGCAGCAGCAACGCAAATGCGCCCTGTCCGGCCGATGTAGCGCGACTTCCGTTCGCGGCGTTATGGCTCACGGCATGGTTCCCGCCGACATTGCGGCCGTCCGGCAGGTCGATCGTGAGGCCGCCACCGGCCGATGCGGTGTTTCAAAGGTTGAGTAAGGCGAGGCGATCGAAACCGCCTTGCGCCCGTCGCGTGGAGGGATTGCTCTACGACGCGGTTCGCCATTGCACAAGCGAGGCCGGCGGCGGGGATTCCGTTCGCTCGCTTAAGCCTTAATCGCGCAGCCCGAATCGCACATCGGGCTTTAACGATCGGCCGAATGGCGGGGATAAAGAAAAACGCGCACCAGGTTCCGCTCGCCAACGGCCTCGCCGAGCGTCCGAAACGCGAAGAACGGAACGAGGACCAGCAAGCCCACGATGCTGGTCGCGATCAGCTGATCGAGCGTGCCGCCGCCGAATTCGGCTAAGGAATCCGCGACGGTGCGGTGGCGAAGGAAGCCAGCCACGATCTCCTCCAGCGCATTGAGGACGATCAAAAAGACGAGAAAACTGGCTGATTTATAGAGCGTCGGCCAAATGAGCGGCAGCGATTTGAACCGCTCGCCGACGTGAAGCATGTGCCCGACGGATACGAACTTGGCGCAGATCAGAGCCTTGACGGCGGCCAAGCCGAACGGCGCAAATTCGATATTGTCCGCCTTGAGGATGGACGCTTTCAGATAAAGAATTGCGGTGAAGCAGATGTATAAATACGCGGCGATGACGGCGAATTCCCTCAATTCGTCCGTCGCGCGCTTGGCAATGGCCGCTTTCGATGGAATGTTCGCTTTCATCTACGCCTCCAAAGGCTATTCGTGAAGGTTTAGAGGATCTCAGATCAGCACACTTGCGTTAGTCGCTGCGGCTCCTCGGCCACGAGCATTCATACCGAGATGATCGGAGTGAAAGATGGCCAGACTTGATATGACGCCCCCGCCGCGCGCAGACCCCGGATGCAATCAATTTCAGGGGCAAACGTCTGCTGAGTCTTGGAGCGGGCCATGGGATTCGAACCCGCGACCCGAACCCTGGCAAGCGCGGAATCCATGTGTTCAGAACTTTTATTCGTTTGCTCAGTATTACGCCAGAGTACAATGGCCGGCGCTAACCCATCGAGGGAAAGACCGGCTTCGTGAACCGGAGCTTAGGCCTCGAGCTTTAACTGACATGTAACCCGGCCTCACTTGTCGTCCCAAGCCGGGGTCCCCCGGCCATTAGGCCGGAGTAGACTTTGCACGCCTTTGTTCTGCGTCATTCGTTCGGGTCCTCCAGGCTCTCTTGCAGAGTCCGCTTTCAAAGGCAAAGCGGACATTGCCCAGACGATGTGAAATGACCGTTTATGACCCAAGTGCGACATCTGGGTTCTCTCAGGTGCGACCGTGCAATTTCCTCGACCAATTTGCAGGTGGCGGGGGCAGCCAACTGCGGTATAAACAACTGGTCATCGCCGCGCGGGCCGGACGCCATGAGAACCCTTGTAGTATCAACGTTTGCGCTTTTGTTACTCACTAATGTCGCGCTTTCCCAACAAGGTCGAGAGTCCGGGGAAAATTCGAATACGTGGATTGAGAAACAGGACGCGGCTGCTTGGCGCGCAGCTGAGGAACAGAAGAAATAGAAAGAACTAGATGAGCAATACAAGGCTGCGCTGGGTAGAACAAAAATGCCGATTGCCCCTTCCGACCCTTGGGGAGACGTGCGGTCCGTTAAAACCCCTGCTGCCGGTCGCTAGTTACATGCTCCCGGCACGGGTCTAGATCGCAGGCAAATTCAGTCGCATTACCGCCGCGCTGAACGATGTCTGTTTTTGGAGGCAAAGCGCACGTCTATCGGACTCAACGAAAAGTCTGCCAGCTTGCTGACGAAGTGATTGAATGAGGCGGCGCGAGTTCATCAGGCTACTGGGTGGCGGGGCGGCGACCTGGCCTCTTGCGACGTTCGCGCAGCAGGCTGAACAGAAGAAACGGATTGCCGTCTTGATGGCATGGTCTGAGACGCGGGGCGAATTTCACTCCTGGGTCACCACGTTCCTTCGGGCACTCGCCCAATTGGGTTGGGCGGACGGCGATAATGTACAAATTGATGTTCACTGGGGTGAAGGCGATCCCGAACGAATTCAGACGCTCGCGAAACAGATAGTCGACGCCCGGCCTGATGTGATCTTCGCCAGCACCACTCCGGTCACCGCCGCGTTGCAGCGGGAAACGCACACTATCCCGATCGTGTTTGTAATTGTTGCTGATCCCGTCGGGGCCGGATTCGTCGCGGCCTATCACACCCCGGCGGCAACATCACGGGGCTGGTGAACATCGAGCCAGCCATCGCGGGAAAGTGGCTGGTGCTACTCAAGGAATTGTCCCCCAGATCCGGCGAGTGGCAATGATGTACAATCCCGACACCGCGCCCGGTGGCGGCCGGTTCTTCTTAGACCCCTTCGAAACCGCCGCTCGATCGCTTGCGATAGACCCGCTTACCGCGCCAGTCCACGACGATCGCGAGATCGAAGCAGCAATCGTCTCACTCGGACGCGATCAAACCGGAATCGTTCTTGAATCGGACGCATTTATGGTGGTTCATCAACGAGCCGTCATTGAAACGGCGATCCGCAATAACGTACCTGTTGTCGGAGCTGATTTTCCCGGCTTCGCTAAAGCTGGCGGCTTGATTTCCTATGGAGCCAATTTTCCGGATATCTTTCGACGTGCAGTTTCTTACGTCGATCGGATTTTGCGCGGAGCGAACCCGCAAGACCTCCCCGTGGAGGTGCCAACCAAGTACCAGCTTGTCATCAACCTCAAAACTGCAAAGACGTTAGGGCTGATAGTACCCCAATCCTTCTCGCGACTGCCGACGACCTGATCGAATAGGCAACGAGTTACGGTGCGGCGCACGTCGCCTTTTGGCACTGAACGGACATCCGGCCATGCCCGCTTCGAGTCTGTCACCAGGGGCAAAGCGGACATCATGCGGATATGCCAAAACGTCCGGCTTTGACCCAAAGGCGACGTAGGCAGCCACATTCCTTTGCTAATAGAAAGCACCGTAGGCGCAGTGTCACAGGGGGCCGAGGGCGTTACGTAGCGGCGCGCTGGATATCATCATGAGACCTGAGAAAGGCTGGCTGAGTTCCAAAATTAGGAAAATGGCGCACGACGCCGATAGCGCAAAGAGAGATAAAAAAATGAACACTGTGACGTTCAGCTCAGAGAACAGGCTGAAGCTTGCGAATATGATGACGAGCCAGAAAACAAGAATCGCCAGAAATGGCGCCGGAATCAGATTGTCTGATTCCACGAATAGCAAGATACGGGTTTGGGCCAAATCGGTGCTGATTTGTGCGGCGCGAGCCTGAAGCGATCGCTGGAGATCGTTTTGCGGCGACAAGGCTTGAATTTCTAAATACACTTTTTCGCCCGCCGCGTTCGCCTCAAACCTCCCGGTGGCGCTTCCTTCTTTTTCGCGCCAAAGCCGATCGGCAAACGGACCGATTGTACTTCGCATCTGTTCGCGAATCGGACGGGTCTCCGGTCCATACTGCGCCAGCAGATTATCGAGCAGGATTATGTTCGCGGTGATCTGCTTGATTTGAGTATTTTGCGTGTCGAAAGAACTCTTTGCCGCTGCGATGAGCAAGCCAAGGACCAGCGCGGCTATCGTCGCAATCAGTCCCGCGCCCAACTTCACGATATCTTGCGAATCCTTGCTTAAGTGATGTTTCGGTAATGCCCGGCGAAGCAATGTTCCGAGAAATATCCCCCCAAGGGTTGATACGAAAATTACCGACGACAGCGCGAGCGGATTCATTCAGTGGCGCCATGTTCCGGGAGAATCGGGTTTATCGGCGTAGTACATGATTTGCACTTCGATTGCATGGCTTGCAAAGTCTGCAGCTGTTTAAACGCATGCGGTGAACTGCATTTTTGATTTAGATCAACAGCGTTAGAACTAATTGCATTTACGGGTAAGCGCGCGCACAGCAGCAGCTGACATGGGGTCAAACATGAAATGTTGGATCAATGGTTTGGCCAGCCGGGTTGTCGGCGTAGCGTTTTTCCCAATAGAACGGACGTCACTCATACTGCCCTGCTATCTAGCTATTGCAGGAGCAGTGTTGCCATCGCTCGCAAACGCGCAAGTGATGATCGACATGTCAAAGGTTACCTGTGCAGATTATTTGGCGATGCCGCCGGATCAGTCGCGCACCTTTTCGGCGTGGATGAGTGGCTACTTCAACCAGAAACTAGGCTATGCCTGGGTCGATTTGGGTGCGTACGCACGTAACATCGCAAACATGAAGCAGTGGTGCGCCTCGTATCCCAACGAGACCGTAATGACTGGCCTCAAGTGGGCGACCGCAAAGGAAAAGCAGTGAGTATCATGAGAACATCTGCAAATTTATTGCGGCACGCAATCATTGCCGCTTGCGCGCTACCGCTGGCGGCATTGAGCAACCCGGCGAATGCTCAGGTCGTGCTCGATCTGACCATGATTACTTGCGGCCAATACATGGAGCAAAGTCGCGACAACCAGGATGTGCTAGCGGCCTGGATGAGCGGTTATTTTAACGCGGCGCGAAATCAAAGTATGGTTGATTTGGCTCGCTTCGAACGCAATAGAAAGGTAGTCGAAAAGTACTGTAGGAGCCATAAGCCCGAGACGCTTATGAGTGCAATTCAGCGGAATGCATATTGAGGCGTGTCGCGATTAAGGATCGCCCGCTGTTTTGGCGCATGAGGTAGCGGGGGCGACCTTCGATGGTAGATTCCAACATTTTCGGCGATCAGATGACGATCCGGCGACTTCGCCTCGCAGCCGGTCTGATCATGCTCTCTTATCTCGCGCTGCATCTTATTATGCACGCGCTCGGCAATGTTTCGTTCGAGGCAATGCAATGGGGCACTCGAATTCACGATTTCATTTGGCACAGCGTGCCGGGAACCATTGCTCTCTATGGTGCGCTCGCACTCCATTTTACTCTTGCGCTATGCGCCCTTTATGCACGCCGGAGCTTTCGGATGGGTGCCGGCGAATCGGTAAGACTTCTTCTCGGTTTTTCCATTCTACCTCTCTTGTTCCATCACTTTGCTGCCCAGCGGTACGTTTATTCAGCCTTTGACGTGACGCGCCGCTACGATGTAACCCTCACCTCTTTTTTTTATTTCGTTCCGTTCTGGGGGTGGCGGCAAGTCGCTGTGCTCCTGGTCGCTTGGACGCATGGATGTCTCGGCGTGCATTACTGGCTACGTGCACGATCTAATTATCACAAATTTGCTCCCGTATTGCTCGCCTCGGCCACACTCCTGCCAGTGCTCGCGTTGCTCGGGATTTGGCAGGGCACGCGCCATGTGCTCGCGCAATGGCAACTGCACCCGGAGTTGCTGCAGATGACCGTACGCGATGGTCATATGCGCGATCCAGCTGTAGGCGGGCCGAGCCGGAATCTCGAAGTCCAGCTTTACTGGATTTATGCTGTACTCCTCGCGCTCGTTTTCGTCGCTCGGGCGACGCGCTGGGCGATTGAGCGCCGCCGTGGCCTGGTCAACATCACTTATCCCGGCGGCCGTGTCGTTCGCGTGCCAGTCGGCTACGCAGTACTGGATGCCAGCCGCCGCGCCAGTATTCCACATGCCGCGATTTGCGGCGGACGAGGCCGCTGTACGACCTGCCGCGTCCGCGTGCTGCGTGGGGTCGACACGCTGCCGCCGCCTAGCGCATCCGAGCAAGCGTCGCTGACTCGGTTGCACGCCGGTCCAAGCGTACGATTGGCTTGTCAACTGCATCCCCGCAGCGATACCGCGGTGCTTCCGCTATTGCCGCCAGATATCGGCGCCCGCGAATCGCGTCGACGTGATTATTCCGAGGCTTCGGACATCGAACGTTTCGTCGCGATCATGTTTGTGGACATCCGCAGGTCAACGGCCTTGGTCGAGAAGCGCCTCCCTTACGACGTGGTTTTCCTGCTCAACCATTTCTTCGATGCCGTGGCGGGTGCGGTAGTCGACGCCGGCGGCATGCCCAACCAATTCGTTGGCGACGGCATGATGGCGATCTTCGGCATACACGCGGAGCCACATGAGGCTTGCTCCCAAGCGTTGGTTGCGGCGCAACTCATTCATAGCCGTCTCGCCGACTTGAATCGAACATTGGCCGACGAGTTGCCAGAACCAATTGCAATCGGGGTCGGGCTCCACGCCGGCAGCGTGATCCTGGGTGAACTTGGCTATCGGGATCGCTTCCTCCTGACGGCAATCGGCGATTCAGTACACGTAGCTGCACGTCTTCAGGAGCTGACCAAAGAGTATGGCTGTCAACTCGTTGTGTCCGACGTCGTCGCCGCCACAGCCGGCGTCGAAATGAGCGGGTTTCCTCTGCGCGAGGTAACCGTACGCGGACGAGAGGAACCGCTGGCCGTGCGAATCGTCGGCGCTATGAATGAACTGGTGGCATGAAATCGCCCTTTGGAAATCAGTCAATTTGGCTTGTAATTCGCCGTCTTGCGGCTTGTGCCAATGATCGCCGTCGTCGTCGGCGTGACGGACTCGGCTTCTGCAGTACTTAATGCGCGCTCAAAGGGTGTCTCTGATTTGGACGGCCACGTGTCGCTCAGGATCGAATTGGAAGTTTCGTGCTGGCTATGTGCTAGCCAGGCAGGAAATGCGCTAGCGTCCAGTGCGCCTAAGCCATTGAGATTTTTGGAGCGGGCGAAGGGATTCGAACCCTCGACCCCAACCTTGGCAAGGTTGTGCTCTACCCCTGAGCTACACCCGCGTCCGAGAAGGGTAAGGC
>DASPTX010000030.1:0-11090 GCA_035623195.1 Xanthobacteraceae bacterium
TCATGTCGATGTCGTAGCGCGTCGTGCGGCGGCTGCCGTCGGCGCGCGGTTCGGCCTCGATGGTGATGGCCTGGGCCGGACAGATCGCCTCGCACAGTTTGCACGCGATGCAGCGTTCCTCGCCGTTCGGATACCGGCGCAGCGCATGTTCGCCGCGGAAGCGCGGACTCAACGGTCCCTTCTCGAACGGGTAGTTGATCGTCGTCTTGGGTTTGAACAGGTAGCGCGTGGCCAGGACGAAGGCCTGGATGAACTCCCAGAAGAAGATCTGCCTCGCGGTGCGGTCCAGAGTCGCCATGGCGGCCTCACGCATGATGGTGGAAGACGAGAACCCAGCTCGCCGTGACCACCACCCAGAGCAGCGACGTCGGCAGGAACACCTTCCAGCCGAGCCGCATCAGTTGATCGTAGCGATAACGCGGCACGAAGGCCTTCACCATCGCAAACATGAAAAAAACAAAGCACGCCTTAAGCACGAACCAGACGACGCCGGGGAGCCAGGTAAACGGCGCGACCGGAAACGGCGGCAGCCAGCCGCCGAGGAACAGGATCGTGCACATGGCGCACATGGTGCAGACCGCGACATATTCGCCGAGCATGAACATCATGTAGGGCGTGGAGCCGTACTCGACCATGAAACCGGCCACCAGCTCCGATTCCGCTTCGACCAGATCGAACGGCGGCCGATTGGTTTCCGCCAGCGCCGAAACAAAAAATACGATGAGCATCGGAAACAGCGGCAGCCAATACCAACTGAACATTCCCCATTTTCCGTTTTGCGCCTCGACGATCGCCGTCAGGTTGAGCGAACCGACGCAGAGCAGCACCGTGATGATGACGAAGCCGATCGAGACCTCGTAGGACACCATCTGCGCAGCTGAGCGCAGAGCGGCGAGAAATGGATATTTCGAGTTCGAGGCCCAGCCCGCCATGATCACGCCGTACACGCCGAGCGAAGAAATGGCGAAGATATAAAGTATCCCGACATTGATATTGGAAATGACCCAGCCGGCATTGACCGGAATGACGGCCCAAGCCGCAAGAGCCAGCACGCAGGTGACCAGCGGCGCCAGCAGAAACACGCCCTTGTTGGCGCCCGCCGGGATAACCGGCTCCTTGAGCACGAATTTGAACAAATCGGCGAAAGATTGGAACAGACCCCACGGCCCGACCACGTTCGGCCCGCGCCTGATCTGCACGGCGGCCCAGATTTTTCGATCCGCCAACAGCACATAGGCAACCGCGATCAGGAGAATGATGAGAAGGAGCAGGCTTTCCGCCACCATGACGGCGAACGGCCAAATGTAATCGGACCAAAATGCCGCCATCGCCGCGCCCCCTATTCCGCCGCCGTCATGGCCGCTCGGCCTTGCGCCAGCGCCGAGCATTCGCCCATGACCGCCGAGGCGCGCGCGATTGAGTTGGTCAGATAAAAATCGCCAACGCTCGAAGCGAATGGCGTTTTGTCGGCGCTGCCACCCAACGCGGCAAGTTTGCCGAGATCCACCGGATCGCCTGGCGCAATCTGGCCGATCTTCATCAGATGCGGATAGGCCTTGAACAGCGCCTGCCTTAGCGCGGTAAGCGAATCGTAGGGCAACCGGCTCTGCAGCACGTCCGACAATGCTCGCAGAATTGCCCAATCTTCCCGCGCATCGCCGGGCGGGAACGAGGCGCGCGTCGCCATCTGCACGCGGCCTTCGGTGTTCACATAGATGGCGGATTTTTCCGGATAGGCGGCACCGGGCAAAATCACATCCGCGCGCATGGCGCCGCGATCGCCGTGCGTGCCGATATAGACGACGAAGGCGCCCGGCGCGATGTCGATTTCGTCTACGCCGAGCATGAAGAGAATGTCGAGCGTCCCAAACGTTGCCATCTGGCGCGCGTTGAGACCGCCCTGCCCCGGAACAAAGCCGACATCGAGCGCGCCGACGCGCGACGCCGCGGAATGCAACACGCAATAGCCGTTCCAGCCGTCTTTGACCGCGCCAAGATCAAGGGCAGCCCTGGCGGCAAGCGAAGCGACGGCGGCGCCATCGCCGCGTGCCAATGCGCCTGCGCCGACAATCACCATCGGACGCTCAGCCTGGCGGATCGCCGCGGCGAACGAATGCCGGGTCATTGCAGCGAGCGTTTCCGGTCCCGCGCCGAGATAGTCGTAAGCGTAGGTAAGGTCGGCTTTCGGCCCGATCAGGCCAATCGGAAATTTCCCGGCGCGCCAGCGTCGGCGGATGCGCGCATTGAGGATTGGCGCTTCCTTGCGGGGATTGGCGCCCACGATCAGGAGCGCGTCGGCAGCATCGACGCCGGCGATGCCCGCGTTAAACAAGTAACTTGCGCGACCCCACGCCGGATCAACCGCGGCGCCGTCCTGCCGGCAATCGAGATTGCCGACTTTCAGACGCGTCATGAGATCCTTGAGCGCGAATACCTCTTCGACCGCGGCGAGATCGCCGACCATCGCGCCGATCCGCTTGGGATTGATCTTGGCAAGTTTGGCCGCGATGGCCTTGAACGCCTCGTTCCACGTCGCGGGACGAAGGCGCCCCCCCTCGCGCAGATACGGCCGGTCGAGGCGCTGCGTGCGCAACCCGTCGACCACGTGACGCGTCTTGTCCGAAATCCATTCCTCGTTGATGTCGTCGTTCGTGCGCGGCAGGATCCGCATGACCTCGCTGCCGCGCGTATCGACGCGGATCGCGCATCCGAGCGCGTCCATCACGTCGATCGATTCGGTCTTGTTGAGTTCCCAGGGGCGCGCGGTGAAGGCATACGGCTTCGATGTGAGCGCGCCGACCGGACAGATATCCACTACATTGCCCTGCAGCTCCGAGCGCATGGCGGTCTCAAGATAGGTCGTGATTTCCATATCTTCGCCGCGTCCGATGGCGCCGAGTTCCGGCACGCCGGCGACCTCGGTGGCAAAGCGCACGCAGCGCGTACACTGGATACACCGGTTCATCGACGTCTTGACGAGCGCGCCGAGATACTTGTCCTCGACCGCGCGCTTGTTTTCGACAAAGCGACTGGAATCGATGCCATAGGCCATGGACTGGTCTTGCAGATCGCATTCGCCGCCTTGATCGCAGATCGGGCAGTCAAGCGGGTGGTTGATCAGCAGGAATTCCATCACGCCTTCGCGCGCCTTGCGCACCATTGGCGAGCGGGTCTTCACCTCCGGCGGCTCGCCTTTTGGACCCGGACGGCAATCGCGCACCCCCCAGGCGCAGCTCGCGACCGGCTTGGGCGACCCGACGAGCTCCACGAGGCACATGCGGCAATTGCCGGCAATCGACAGACGCTCGTGGAAACAGAAACGCGGAATCTCTGCGCCAGCGGCTTCGCACGCCTGGAGCAGCGTGTATTCCGGCGGGACGTCGATCTCTTTGCCGTCGACGATGAGCTTTGTCATACCGTTCCTACTCCGCCGCCGCCGGCACGGGCGGATCGAGCACGCCCGCAGCATCGGCGTTCGCGGTATAGCGGTCTATGCGCCTTTCGATTTCCGGACGAAAATGCCGCAGCAGGCCTTGCACCGGCCAGGCCGCGCCGTCGCCGAACGCGCAGATGGTGTGGCCCTCGATCTGCGTTGTCACTTCCCACAACGTATCGATCTCGCGTTTGTGGGCGCGGCCTTCCGCCATGCGGGTGAGCACGCGCCACATCCAGCCCATGCCTTCGCGGCAGGGCGTGCATTGGCCACAGCTCTCGTGCTTGTAGAAGTACGAGATGCGCGCCATCGCGGTGACGATGTCGTCCGATTTATCCATGACAATGACGGCGGCGGTGCCGAGCGCCGACTTCTTTTCGCGGCAGCCGTCGAAATCCATGAGCAATGTGTCGGCCTCGTTTGACCCGGCCGGCACCAATGGCATCGATGAGCCGCCGGGAATGACGGCGAGCAGATTGTCCCAGCCGCCGCGCACGCCGCCGGCGTGGCGATCGATCAGCTCACGCAGCGGAATGCCCATCGCCTCTTCGACGGTACAGGGCCGCTCGACGTGGCCGGAAATACAGTAGAGCTTCGTACCGGTATTATTCGGTCGGCCGATGCTGGCGAACCACGCGGCGCCCCGCCGCATGATGTCGGGCACCTGCGCGATGGTCTCGACATTGTTCACCGTGGTCGGACAGCCGTAGAGACCCATATTCGCCGGGAAAGGCGGCTTGAGCCGCGGCATTCCCTTTTTTCCCTCGAGACTTTCCAGCAGCGCCGTTTCCTCGCCGCAAATGTAAGCGCCAGCGCCGTGATGCACGACGATGTCGAAATCCCAGCCGTTGATATTGTTCTTGCCGATCAGTTTTGCGTCATAGGCCTGCTGCACCGCGGCTTCGAGCCGCTCGCGCTCGCGGATGAATTCGCCGCGGATGTAAATGTAACACGTGTTCGCCGCCATGGCGCAGCCCGCGATCAGGCAGCCCTCGATCAGAAGATGCGGATCGTGCCGCATGATTTCGCGGTCTTTGCACGTACCCGGCTCGGACTCGTCCGCATTGATCACGAGGTAGTGCGGGCGGCCGTCGGATTGTTTTGGCATGAACGACCATTTCAGCCCGGTGGCGAATCCCGCGCCGCCCCGGCCGCGCTGGCCGGACGCTTTCACCTCATTGATGATCGCGTCGCGCCCCTTGGCCAAAATCGCTTTCGTGCCGTCCCACGCGCCGCGCCGGCGTGCGCCGTCAAGGCCCCAATCGTGCTGGCCGTAGAGATTTTTGAATATCCGGTCTTTATCAGCGAGCATTAGTTGCGTCCCGGGTCTTTCGCTTCATTCTCGAACAGCGACGGGTCCGTCAGCGTCGTCGGCCCGCCGACCGGAGCGGAATTGATACGGTCGATCTGCGGACCCGGTTTCGGCACTCGCCCGGCGGACAGGTCGTTGATGATCCGCGTTAGGCTTTCCGCAGTGAGGTCCTCGTAGTAATCGGCGTTGATTTGAATCATCGGCGCGTTCACGCACGCGCCCAGACATTCCACTTCGGTCCAGGACAACACGCCGTCGGCGCTCACTTCGTTCTCCTCGCCGATCATGCGGCGGCACACTTTTTTCAAATCCTCCGAGCCGCGCAACATGCACGGCGTCGTGCCGCAGAGTTGAACGTGGAACCGGCCGACCGGGGCAAGATTGAACATCGTATAGAAGGTCGCCACTTCCAGAACGCGAATTTTGGGCATGCCGAGCAAATCCGCGGTTGCCTCGATCGCCTTCTGCGGCAGCCAGCCGCCGCATTGCGCCTGCGCGCGCCACAATATCGCGATCACCGCGGATTGTTGGCGGCCGTCGGGATATTTCGCGACCTGACCTTTCGCCCAGGCGAGATTTTCCGGGGTGAAGGCAAAGCTCGGCGGCTGCTTCTGGGCCAATCGGCGCACGCTCATCGATCGACCTCGCCGAATACAATATCGATCGAGCCGAGCACCGCCGACACGTCGGCCAGCATGTGACCGCGGCAGAGGAAGTCCATGGCCTGGAGATGTGCGAAGCCCGGCGCGCGGATCTTGCACTTATACGGCTTGTTGCTGCCGTCGGCGACGAGATAGACGCCGAATTCGCCCTTGGGCGCTTCTACGGCGGCATAGACTTCTCCCGCCGGGACTTTGAAACCTTCCGTATAGAGCTTGAAATGATGGATCAACGCCTCCATCGAGCGCTTCATCTCCTCGCGCCGCGGCGGCGCGATCTTTTGGTCTTGGACAATGACCGGCCCTTGTCCCTCCGGCGCGTGCAATTTGTCGACGCACTGCTTCATGATGCGGATGGACTGGCGCATTTCCTCCATCCGGATGCAGTAGCGATCGTAATTGTCGCCGTGCTTGCCGATCGGAATGTCGAAATCGAGCTCGGCATAGCATTCGTAGGGCTGCGCCTTGCGCAAATCCCACGCCGCACCCGAACCGCGCACCATGACGCCGGAAAATCCGCGCGCCCAGGCGTCGGCGAGTTTCACCACACCGATATCGACATTACGCTGTTTGAAAATGCGGTTTTCGGTAAGCAACTCCTCGAGATCGTCGCACACTTTAAGAAACGGGTCGCAAAACGCGGCGATGTCGTCGATCAGTTTCGGCGGTAGGTCCTGATGCACGCCGCCGGGCCGATAGTAGTTGGCGTGCATGCGGCTGCCCGACGCTCGCTCGTAGAACATCATCAGTTTCTCACGCTCCTCGAATCCCCACAGCGGCGGGGTGAGCGCGCCGACATCCAGGGCTTGCGTGGTGACGTTGAGAAGGTGAGACAAAAGGCGGCTGATCTCGTGATAGAGCACGCGGATGATTTGCGCGCGTTTCGGGACCGCAATGCCAAGCAGGCGCTCGATGGCAAGGCAGAAGGCGTGTTCCTGGGAGAGCGGCGCCACATAATCCAGCCGATCGAAATAGGGCACGGCTTGCAAATATGTCTTGTATTCGATCAGTTTCTCGGTGCCGCGGTGCAGGAGCCCGATATGGGGGTCGACCCGCTCGACAACTTCGCCATCGAGCTCAAGTACAAGCCGCAAAACGCCGTGCGCCGCAGGATGCTGCGGCCCGAAATTGATCGTGAAGTTGCGTGTCGCAGCCTCCGCCATCACGCCACCTGAGCGACTTTCGCGACTTTAGCCGCAAGACGGGTATTGAACTTGTCCCACATCACGACGAAGCGTTCGTGCCGCCCTTCGCCGATCAGGTCCAAGCCGTCGTGCGCCTTGACCTTGAAGGAAACTCGGGGACCCGCGACTTCGATGCACTCGACATCGACGGTGACAGTCATTCCCGGCGGCGTGGCGGCGAGATGACTGACATCAACATGCACGCCGAGGCTGCCTTCGCCCGGATCGAGATGCGGCGCCAGAAGTTGCGTGCAGGCCCATTCCATCAGCACGATCATAAAGCCGGTAGCGAAAACCTTCGGCATCGCCGCAATCTCGGGCGATTCCGGATAGGTATAGGGGACGGTCTTGTTCTCGGGCACCTTGTAGGAGAACCGGTGCGTGAGGCCGGCTTTGAGTGTCGGCTTCATGTCACGATCCCTTTCCGCTCGATTTTCCGTCGCCCGGCAACACATAGTCGGTGCCTTCCCACGGCGAGAGGAAATCGAAGTTGCGGAATTCCTGATTAAGACGCACAGGCTCATAGACGACGCGCTTGAGCTCGTCGTCGTAGCGCACTTCGACAAAGCCGGTCAGCGGGAAATCTTTGCGTAGGGGATGGCCTTCGAAGCCGTAGTCGGTGAGAATTCTCCGCATGTCTGGGTGGCCGGTGAATACCACTCCATAAAGATCGTAAGTCTCGCGTTCGTACCAATCCGCGTTGGGGAAAACTTCGATGACCGACGGCACGGGGGTCGTCTCGTCGGTGTCGATCTTTACGCGAATACGCGCGTTGTGTTTCGGCGACAGCAAATGATAGACGACGTCGAAGCGCAGGTCGCGGCTCGGCCAATCGACGGCGGTTACATCCATAAGGCACCAGAATAGGCAACGAGGGTCGTCGCGCAAAAAACGCATGACCGTTACGATTTCCGAGACCTGTGCCGTTACGGTTAGTTCGCGATGCGCGACGGCGTAGCCGGTCACCGAAGGACCGAGCGCGCCAGCGATCGTTCTGCCGAGCTTGTCGAGCGTCTCGTCCATTTTCAGCGTTCGATCGTGGCGGTGCGGCGAATCTTTTTCTGGAGCAACAAAACGCCGTACAGCAACGCCTCTGCGGTCGGCGGACAACCCGGCACATAGATATCCACGGGAACGATGCGGTCGCAGCCGCGCACTACCGAATAGGAATAGTGGTAGTAGCCGCCGCCATTGGCGCATGACCCCATGGAAATCACGTAGCGCGGCTCGGGCATCTGGTCGTAGACCTTGCGCAAAGCCGGCGCCATTTTATTGGTGAGCGTGCCCGCGACAATCATCACGTCGGATTGGCGCGGCGAAGCGCGCGGCGCGAAACCGAACCGCTCGGCGTCGTAACGCGGCATCGACATCTGCATCATTTCGACGGCGCAGCAAGCGAGCCCGAACGTCATCCACATCAGCGAACCCGTGCGCGCCCAGGCGATAAGGTCGTCCGCGGCCGCGACAAGAAAGCCTTTATCGGCGAGCTCGCTATTAAGCCCGGAAAAAAACGGATCGTCGGCAGGGGCCGCTTGGCTGGCGCGCGGATCGATCAAGCCTTGACGCGGTTTGACGATGGCGGGTTCGCTCAATCCCATTCGAGCGCTCCCTTCTTCCACTCATAGATGAATCCGACCGTCAGCACCACAAGAAAGACCATCATCGACCAGAAGCCCGCGGCGCCGAGACGGCCGAAAGCCGCCGCCCACGGAAACAGAAAGCTGACCTCGAGATCGAAAATGATGAACAGGATCGCGACCAGGTAGAAACGCACGTCGAACTTCATCCGTGCGTCGTCGAATGCGTTGAAGCCGCATTCGTACGCCGACAGCTTCTCCGGGTCCGGTTGCTTATACGCAACCACGAATGCGACAATCAAAAGCGCAAGGCCGATGACCGCCGCGACGCCGATAAAAACGATGAGCGGCAGGTAGGCGAGCAGCAATTGAGTCAGCGATTGACCCATCATGAACCCTTAACTCAGGGGGCAAACTGGGGCACGTTCCCATATAGGCATCCCCATATAGGTAACGTGTCCTGCGCGGCGCTATCCCGGATGCAACGGAGATGCGCTGATTTGCCTCAAAACCAAGCGGATTCGCGCTGCAGGCCGAACGTCGGGACCCTTAGCGCAGCGCACAAAAAGGTGCAAGGCAGCCCGTGTATAGCCGGGAGTTTTTCGCAGGATCGCCGACGGCTATGACGGCAATTTGACTGCCGGGTAGGAAATCACCCGCCGCCACAATCGTCATTCTGCCGGCCGGCACATTTCCGGCCGGCGTGCTACCGGGTCGACAGAAATTCGGCTATCCCCACGCCGGCTCGCCGGCGAGACGAACCGTTGCGCTCGCCGGCATGCTGGACAGCATAAACCGCGGAGCGAGCAAGAATGCTTTCGTATTTGCCGCGCGCCATGGCGCTCTTTGTTTTGGCGAGTTCTATCGCCGCCTCGACCGCGCGGGCCGACGATTATCCATCAAGACCCGTCAAGATCATCGCGCCATTCGGGGCTGGCGGTCCGACCGACGTCTACACCCGCGATATCGCCGAGGAGCTCCGCAAAGCATTGCACCAGACGTTCTATCTCGAGAATCGTCCCGGCGCGGGCACCACGATTGGCACCGACATGGCCGCCAAGGCCGATCCGGACGGTTACACGCTCTTGATGGTCTCCGGCACTCAGACCGTCAACGAAACGCTCTACACGAACAAGCCATACCACCTGTTGCAGGATCTCGTGCCGATCGCGCCGTTGATCGACACCGATCTCGTGCTGGTCGAGCATCCCTCGGTGCCGGCCAAGACCTTGGCCGAGCTCCTGGCATTGGCGCGCGCCAAGCCGGGCACCTTGAATTTCGGCTCATCGGGGCCGGGATCGAACTATCACATGGCGGCGGAGCTTTTGAAGAACCTCACCGGCATCGACATCGTGCATGTGCCCTATAAGGGCTCGACCGGCATGCGCAGCGATATTCTCAGCGGCGAAATTCAGCTTCTGTTCGATTCCGTTCCAACCGTGGCGCCGTTGATCAAATCCGGATTGGTGCGCGCGCTCGGCACGAGCGGCACAACGCGATCTCCCATTCTGCCTGATGTGCCGACCATCGCCGAAGCGGGCGTGCCGGGCTTTCACGCCACTTTGTGGGTCGGCTTCATGGCGCCCGCGCATACCCCGCAGCCGATCGTCGACCTCCTCAACCGAACGATCGCCGCGATCCTGCAGCGGCCGGACATCAAAGCGTCCTGGGAAAAACAGGGCGCCACGCCCTTGGTGATGAGCCAGCCGGAATTTCAAAACTTCATGGCCGCCGAAGTCTTGAAATGGGCTAAGGTGATCAAACACAATCACATCGCGACGATCGAATAGAGCATGTGAAATTTCCTCTCCAATACGAACTTATTCGGCAGGTGAATAATGAACGACGTGAGCAAGACCGCCGCGGTCAGGGGCGAAGAGCATTGGACGACGAAAGATGGCAACGTAAAGCTCTTCATGTTCGAGAAACGCGCCGGCGACCCGAAGCGCGGCGCCGGCACGATCCTGTTCGTGCACGGCTCGTCGATGGCGGCCCAACCTACATTCGACCTTGAAGTCGAAGGTCGCCCGGATTCCTCGGCGATGGATTGGTTCGCGCGGCGCGGTTTCGATTGCTGGTGCGTCGATATGGAGGGCTATGGCCGTTCGACCAAAGACCGCGACAACAACGCCCCGATTGCGCAGGGTGCCGACGACTGCCTTGCCGCTGCGACCTATATTCAAAAGCTCCACGGCAAGCGGCCGCTGCTCGTTTACGGAATCTCGTCTGGCGCGCTACGCGCGGCGTTGTTTGCGCAGCGCCATCCCGAGCTTGTTGGCAGGCTTGCGCTCGACGCCATGGTTTGGACAGGCGCAGGTTCTCCGACGCTCGCCGAGCGGAGGAAGAAGCTCCCGGAATTTAAGGCAAAGAATCGCCGGCCGATCGATAAGGCCTTCATCCATTCGATCTTCGACCGCGATCATCCGGGCACGGCGGAGGAGGATGTCATCGATGCCTTCGCCGACGCCGTCACCGCGCTCGACAGTTCGGTGCCGACCGGAACCTATGTCGACATGTGCAGCAATCTCCCCGTGGTCGATCCGGAGAAGATTACCGTGCCGACGCTGATCATGCGCGGCCAGTGGGACGGTATCGCGAGCTTCGACGATCTGATCGCGTTCTTCGCGCGGCTGCCCAACCCCGATAAGCATTTCGCCGTGATGCCGGGGATTTCGCACGCGAGCTTCCAGCAGAAGAACTACGCGCTGGTCTATCACATCCTGTGGAGCTTCTTCGCCCAGCCGGAACCGCTTTACCGGGGGTGAGTATTGCGCCGACCCGCGCTAGACTGCCGGCAACAAAAACGGCACGGCGAGGGAGGCGAATATGACGACCGGATTGAAACGGCGCGAAGTGTTGACGGCAGGCGCGGCGGTGCTCGGCGGTGCAATGCTTCCCGTCGCTGCGGCGCGGGCCGAGGGCAGC
>DASPTX010000031.1:0-15492 GCA_035623195.1 Xanthobacteraceae bacterium
CAGCGAAACGGTAAAGCCGCCGAGATCCGTGGTGCCGCCCATGTTCATCGGATTGAGCTTTTCCAGGCCCTTCGAGACGAGCCACATGCCGAGATCGTAATTGGTCGTCACTGTTGCTCCGTTTTTCACCGGCAATCCCGCTTTCGTTTCGGACAAGGCCGCGGCGATCAAGGGCGTGGGGCACATCGTTCTGACCCACGGCCACGGCGACCATGTGTTGAAACACATCGCAAGCTTAATGGCGCGCGGGCGGATCGGAAAGTTCGCTCCTTCCGGCTTGGGAACCGTCGCCTTCGTCGTAGGTCCGTGCTAACGGCTTGCCCATGCCGGTTCTCGCGCTTGCAGAAGCCGCCACGCTCTTGCCGGAACGTGGTGTCCTCATCGGTCTTGATCTCGGCACCAAAACCATCGGCGTCGCGGCGAGCGATCCCGATCGACGCATCGCCGCGCCGGTCGAGACGATCGCGCGCCAGCGCTTCAATCGCGATGCGCAGCGCATCCTGGAGCTGGCCGCCGAACGGCGGGCGGCCGGATTCGTCCTCGGCTTTCCGGTCAACATGGACGGCTCGGAAGGGCCGCGCGCCCAATCGACTCGCGCCTTCGCCAGCAATCTGGCGCGGCTGACCGAACTTCCGATCGCGTTGTGGGACGAGCGACTGTCGACGGCGGCCGTCGAGCGTGCGCTCATTGCCGCCGACGCGAGCCGCGCCAAGCGCAAGGCCGTCATCGACCAGCATGCCGCGGCTTACATCCTGCAAGGAGCGCTCGACCTGCTGTCGCGCAAGGTGTGAGGCCTTTCCGGTGCAGCGCCGGTCGGCGCCGCCGATCCGGGCTTGCTCAACCGCTGGGATTGGGCCTATAGGAAACCTTTGATGACAAAAGCCCAGCCGCCGACACGGCATATCGTTTCGATCAATGACCTCACCAACAAGGAGATCGAGACGATCTTCGAGGTCGCACAGGGGTTTTTGCACGAGCTCGCGGACGATTCCGTTTCCTACCGGATCGCGCGCAGCACCGATCTCGCCTCCAAGTTCGTCCTGGCGAGCCTGTTCTACGAACCGTCGACGCGCACGCGGCTGTCGTTCGAAAGCGCCATGCTACGGCTTGGCGGCGCCAATATCACCAGCGCCGACCCGGCCGTGAGCTCGGCGGCGAAAGGCGAAAGCCTCGCCGACACGATCAGGGTCATTTCCAACTACGCCGACATCGTCGTCATTCGCCACCCGCGCGACGGCGCGGCGCGGCTTGCGGCGGAATATTCGCTCATTCCCATCATCAACGGCGGCGACGGCAGCCACGAGCATCCGACCCAGACCTTGTGCGACCTCTTCACGTTGCGATCGAAAAACAAGAATTTGCGCAACATGAAGGTAGCGATTTCCGGCGACCTCAAAGGCAGCCGCACCATTCACTCGTTCGTTTATGCACTGGCGCGCTTCGGCGCGACGATCGAGCCCTTGCCGGCGCCCGGCATGGAATTGCCGGCCCATGTCGACCGCCGACTGCGTGAGGAATTTCACAGCCGCATGGTGTCCAAGGACGCCGGACAAGGCGGAACCCAAACCGGAACCGTCGACGCGCTCTACGTGACGTCGGATCAGCCGCACCAGCTTTCGCTCTATGCCGAGCCGGAAATCGATTATGGGCTCGTCCTGCAGAAAAAGATCGACGCCGTCTATGTCACACGCTTCCAAAAAGAGCGCTGGGCGGAGAAGGACCAGCCGTATCCGAAAATCGACGCAGCGTTTTTAGGGGCGCCGAAATATTCCGAGGCAAGCGTCATGCACCCCTTGCCGCGCGTAAACGAGCTGGACGCGTCGCTCGACAGCGATCGCCGCGCCATCTATTTCCAACAGGCCGCTTACGGAGTGCCGGTCCGCATGGCGCTGATCTCACTCTTGTTGCACTTGCACAAGAACAAATCGCTGCACAAATTCGTCGGTGGCTTCGCCAAGCCCGATCACCCGGTCTATTGCCAGCCAATCGGCACCGGCCTGCAATGCGGAAATCAGAATTGCATCACCTGCGATCCGGCCGACCGCCAGTACGCCGCCAATAAATTCTACGTGGTGGAGCGGCCGTCCGAGCACAACGTGACGCTGCGTTGTCTCTATTGCGAGGCCGATATCGATCCGATTGCCCAGGCCGAATTTGTGCTCGCCGACGCCACGCGAAAGACCTTTTCTCGCGGGCTTGAGCCGCTCGCCGGGGCATCCGCCGAAAAGCTCAAGCATACGGTGATTTACCCGAATGACGCCGATGCGCTCGCCGCCGGTTTTCAGCCGCGCGAGGCGACCGCCGGCAGGGCGCGAACGGGATGACGCCTCACGCGGCCTGCTATCGCCAAAAGCCGGCACGCGCTCACTACTCTTCAGGCAGCCGCTCGTGATTGAGCATATCGCGGCCCTGATCTTCGGCTATCTGTGCGGTTCGATCCCGTTCGGCGTTCTGCTCACGCGTCTCGCCGGCGGCCCGGACCTTCGCACCGTCGGCTCCGGCAATATCGGAGCGACCAATGTTCTGAGGACCGGGCGCAGGGCGCTAGCCGCCGCCACGCTCGCCGGCGACATGCTCAAGGGCACCGTGGCGGTCGTGGCGATCGGTTTTGCTTGGGGCCGCCAACCCGCGCTCTATGCCGCGCTTGGCGCCTTCCTCGGGCATTTATTCCCGGTCTGGCTTGGCTTCAAAGGCGGCAAAGGCGTCGCCACCTATATCGGCCTTCTCCTCGGTCTCGCACTGTGGCTGGCGTTGGCGGCCTTTTGCCTGATCTGGCTCGCGATCGCGGCCGCGTCGCGCTATTCCTCGCTCGCGGCCCTGATCGCAAGCGGCGCGACGCCGGTCGTATTGTGGTGGGGCGGCCACATCCCGGAAGCGAAATTGTTCTTATTGCTCTCAGCGCTGGTCTGGCTGATGCACCGCGCCAATATCGCGCGGCTTATCAGCGGGACCGAGAGCAAGATCGGCCGAGCGGAACGATAACCGGCTTTCGTTTACTCCGCCGCGGTCATTGCGGTGGGAAGCACGGGCGCGCCATGGGTATGCGGAATCTTATCGGCAAAGACTTCAACGAAATGATCCATCTCGCCCGGAGACGCGTGCGGCCGTAACGCCTCGTCGAAATAACTGCTCGTGCCGGGATCCCTCGCGACGCGCGCCATCATGCGGCGATAGCGCCAGATCAGCCGCAACCATTGCGACGTCACTTTGAGAAAATCGACAAGCCGCCAGGGATAGAACAAGAGCGGATGAACGAGCGGCATTCCGTAGCGGCGCTGCGTGCGCAGCTTGCGGCGTAGGAAGCCGAATTGCAAAGGATGCACGCCTTCGATGCGGGCGGCGCCGGAAAAGATCGTGAGCGAATCGAGCACTTTGGTGCGGTTTATGCCCGAGACCGCCGCGCGGCGCATGATCGTCTCGACATGGGCGTCGGTGTAATAGCGTTTCCAGGCATCGGCATAGACCGCGTCCCAGATTTCTTTCGACATCAGCGGATGACCGGTGCAGGCATGCTCCAGGTCGTATTTGTTCATGTCGGGATCCATCGGCACCCCACGCACGAACAGATTCTTGTGGTCCTCCGAGCCGGGCAGCGGCGTCAGATAGAAGAATTCGAGAATGTCGACCGGCAATTCTTTCTTGATGATCTCGATATCGCGCGCGATCGATTTCGGCGTATCGGTTGGGAAGCCGAGAATGTAACCGGCATAGGTCATCACCTTCTGCCCGCGCCAGGCCAGCAGCATGTCCCGGTATTCCCAAATCTTGTTCTGCCGTTTCTTCGTTCCCATGAGCGATTCGGGATTGATGTTTTCGAGCCCGATGAAGACGGCGGTGCAGCCGGCGCGCGCGGCTTTTTCGATGAAACCGGGAATGCGATGGCAGAGCGTGTCGACCTGAAGCAGAAGCCGGATATTGAAATCTTCGCGTTCGCGCAGTTCGATCAGCCGGTCGAGGATCGGCTCCCAGTTGCGATTGCGCGCGAAATTGTCGTCGGTAACGAAAAACCGCGTAATCCCCTGCTCGACATTAGCCCGCACGATCGCCTCGACATCGTCGGGCGTGCGGTAGCGCGATTTGCGGCCCTGCACATTGATGATCGTGCAAAAGCTGCACTGGAAAGGACAACCGCGTCCGGCATCGAAGCTCGAATAGTGCCCCGCCACGCGGGTCACCACGGCGCGCGGCAGGATCGGGTAGACGGCCGCCGCCATTTCCGGAAGATCGTTGAGAAATTTGTAGACCGGCTTGGCCGTTCCGGCCGCCACGTCCCGCAGCACCTCGGCCATGCGGCCCTCGGCCTCGCCGGCAAATAAAACGATGCCGAGCTCAAGCGCTTCCTTAAGGTCCGGCGGCAGTTCCGGTAGCATTGAGATGCAGCCGCTGACGTGGAAGCCGCCCATCACCACCGTAAGACCTTGCGCGCGGAACCGCCGTCCGAGATCGAGCGCACGGGGAAATTGATTGGATTGGACCCCGATCAGTCCGACCATGCCGCCGCCGGCGGCGCGGATGCGTTTCGCTACGCCGGCAACGTCGACGATCGTGTTGCACTCGTCGCAGGCTTCGATCTCGATATCGACATCGGGCCCGAGCACGCGCTGGCGCGCGCACTCCTCTATCAAGCCGTAGACGCTCGCCAGGCTGTTCGAAGGTAGCGTCGAGCGCCGCCATTGGATGACGTAGCCGTCGCGGTCGTAATGCGAGGGCTTGATCAGAACGACGCGAAACGTGCGCTTGCACGAGGTTGCGGCCAACTCACCCTCCGGATCGCGACGATCCCGACGATCGTCCGAAGCAGCTATTTTCCCGCAGCTCTTCCGTAAGCAGGCATTCCGACAACCCGTTGCTTCGCAACGGCGCCCCTCGGTTCCACAACCGAGTTCTCAATTGCCGTTAAGGAGCGGCCGATAATAGGGATCCGGGGTCGCGTTGTAACCATTGCTCCGACCAAAAGTGCCCGACGGACCCTGCTGGACACCAAACTGCACCGTCGGACCGTTCGAACCGAACGGTTGGACGTTTTGACCGGAGCTATGATTGTTCGGATCTGCGACCTGCTTGTCCGGATCGGTAAACGAGTAGTTGCCGCCGCCGGGCAAAACGTTTTCCTGACTAAACGCCCACGCGGAGGTAGCAGTCAGCGACAGTAAGCCGGTTGCAAACAAGCCGATCGCTAGCGAAAGCTGCATCAATCGAAGCATCATTATCCCCCGTCTTTGCTCGAAGCGCCAATTCTAAGGCATGATCCGGTAAAGTGGAAACCGGAAGATCATGCCTTATTGAATACCTACAGTCGCCATCGATTCGGTTTGAAACGATTGCGTGCTGGGCTACGCAACCCACAAAACGTCAAGTCCCGCGTGCCCCCGGCCAGCACAGCCGTCGTTTTTATCCCCCCGAGCCACTACGGAGATTTACCTAATTCAAACTCGCCCGCCGGAGTATTAAGTAATTGGAAAGTTGCGCCAAGACTGGGCGACCACCCCATCCTCCGACACACCCCTGGCCGCTCAGCTTAGAAGCCTAACGCGTTTGAGGCGACAAACTCCGAACGACCCCAAGTGCATACCGGACTTGGGGTTCTTTTTTGGCCGATGCTGTGGTCTTTGCATCAAATATTGTTGCAACGACGGCCGCTTCTTACCGCCGTGTCCTGTTTGTGCGTTGAGGCGACAAAGGCCGCGGAGAAGCCATGATATTTGCCCTCTACATCGCTGCAGCTATCGTCGCGGCTCTCGGGAGCCTCTATTTCGCTTGGCAAAACCGCGATTTTCGCAAATTTCTGGCAGGCGCGTTTTTCGTGTCGTCGGGCATTTTGTTCTATTTCTATCTTGCAAACGTTTCGGTGCCGCTGCTGGGGACGAGTTTTGTCGAAACGCCTCAGATCAGCGCTGGTCGCTCCGTCGTTCATTTCATCCTCTTTTTGCTCTGTCTTTATTTTGGCTTCGTCAGGGCGCCAAAGGCTTGAATAACCGGGCCCGAGCCGAATCTGATAGACGACACTGTCCCGGCACAATAAAAACGGTCGTACCGCTTTGAATTTAGCCCCTGACTGACTATTCGAGGGCTCTCGGGGGTGACGTGGACAGCGGCGACGAACCGATACGCTTGACGGATGAGGCGCGGCTCGCTCCTCAATCATTTTGGCGACGCACGGGCGGCGCTTGAGGCTTTGCCGGGGCTCGCCCGCCGCGGCGGCGGCGGGACTGCTCCGAAAATCTGTTCGCGCCAAGAGGCGGAACGCGAAATCGAGTCGAACCGCAAACTCGGCGTTGCACTCGTTGCAATCGGCGAGGCCGATTATCCGCGCCGGCTGCAGATGATCGACGATCCCCCGCCGCTTCTCGCCATCCGGGGCCGCGCGGAGGTTTTTGCCAAGCCCCAAGTGGCGATCGTCGGGTCGCGCAACGCGTCGGCGGCCGATGCCGTTCGGGATCGCTGATCACCGCTCGGCTCGCCCTCGAATAGGGCCGCGAAGTCTTCGCGGTCCCGGGCTCTCCGCTCGATCCGCGCGCGGAAGGCACCAACGGCTTGATCAAACAGGGCGCGACGCCGGTGACTGAGGCGGACGATATCGTCGCCGTGCTCCAGCCGATCATGGGCGTCGCGGTAAGGGAGCCGGACGAAGAAAGCGGCCCAGCGAACCAAGGCGCGGATCCCGAACCTGACGAGCGGGCCCGCATTCTATCGCTCTTGAGACCCGTCTCGATCGACGATCTCATTCGCCTGTCGCAAACGCCGCCGCGCGCCGTTCGCATGGTGTTGCTGGAGTTGGAAATCGGCGGGCGAATCGAACGTCACGGCGGCGGACTGGTTTCGCTCGTTTGATGTCGAACCTCTATACTTAAGGATGTTTTCTAGACATAAACAACCGTAAGCTGCCTCCGGATCGAGGCGGTCTTTGCCCTGATTACTCCCCAATGCGCCGCTACTTCGCGAGCGCTTTCCACCGGTAACGATTTGACAGGCAGGGACGCATTACCCATGTTCCCGGCGGCGTTCAAGCTGTAACTACCTGGCGAATGGCCAAAGAGACTTGTAATATCATTGGGTTATCATGAATCTCGTGCTCGTAGAGTCGCCCGCTAAGGCGAAGACGATCCATAAATATCTCGGCAAAGGCTACGAAGTACTGGCCTCCTTCGGCCATGTACGCGACCTGCCGGCCAAAAGCGGCTCGGTGGACCCCGATGCCGATTTCCGCATGCTCTGGGAGGTCGATCCCAAGGCGCAGAAACGGCTGAATGATATCGCGCGGGCGGTCAAGGACGCCGACAAGCTCATTCTCGCGACCGATCCGGATCGGGAAGGCGAGGCGATCTCCTGGCACGTCTTGCAGGTGCTCAAGGAGAAGAAGGCTCTCAAGTCACAAGCCATCGAGCGCGTGGTCTTCAACGCCATCACCAAGCAGGCCGTGACGGATGCTATGGCGCACCCGCGCACAATCGATCAGGCTTTGGTCGACGCCTACCTGGCGCGGCGCGCCCTCGATTATCTCGTCGGCTTCACGCTGTCGCCGGTGCTGTGGCGCAAGCTGCCCGGCGCCCGTTCCGCGGGCCGGGTACAATCGGTGGCGCTGCGGCTCGTTTGCGATCGCGAGCTCGAAATCGAAAAATTCGTTCGCCGGGAATATTGGTCCCTCGTCGCTACACTGGCGACACCGCGGCAGGAAAGCTTCGAAGCGCGCCTGGTCGGCGCCGACGGCAAGAAGCTGCAGCGGTTGGACATCGGCTCGGGAGCCGAAGCCGAAGCATTCAAGCAGGCGCTTGAAACCGCCGCCTTCACCGTCGCGTCGGTGGAAGCAAAGCCGGTCAAGCGGCACCCCTACCCGCCCTTCACGACGTCGACCCTGCAGCAGGAAGCAAGCCGCAAGTTCGGCTTCGCGCCGGCCCATACGATGCGCGTTGCGCAGCGGCTCTATGAAGGCATCGATATCGGCGGCGAAACCGTCGGCCTGATCACCTATATGCGAACCGACGGCGTCGATATCGCCGGCGAGGCCATCAGCGCCATTCGGCACGTAATCGAGGCGAATTACGGCAGAAATTACGTTCCGCAGGCGCCGCGCCGCTACCAGACCAAGGCGAAGAATGCGCAGGAAGCGCACGAAGCCATACGCCCGACCGACTTGTCCCGCCGGCCGAAAGACACGAGCCGCTATCTCGACGCCGACCAAGCCAAATTATACGAGCTGATTTGGCTGCGCACGGTCGCGAGCCAAATGGAATCCGCCGAGCTCGAGCGCACCACGGCGGATATCGATGCCGCCGTTGCCGGACGCCGCCTCGAACTACGCGCCACCGGCACAGTCGTGAAATTCGACGGCTTCCTTGCCCTCTACCAGGAAGGCCGCGACGAAGACCCGGAAGACGAGGAGTCACGGCGCCTACCGCAAATGTCTGCTGGCGAGCGGCTTTCCAAGCAATCGATCGCCGCCGACCAGCACTTCACCGAGCCGCCGCCGCGCTATTCCGAAGCTTCTCTCGTGAAGCGTTTGGAGGAGCTGGGGATCGGCCGGCCCTCGACCTATGCCTCGATTTTGCAGGTGCTCAAAGACCGCAGATATGTTCGGCTCGACAAGCGCCGGCTTTATCCCGAGGATCGCGGACGGATCGTCGTCGCATTCTTGGAAAGCTTTTTCGCCAAATATGTCGAATACGACTTCACGGCGGGCCTCGAAGAGCAACTCGATCTCATTTCCAATAGCGAAGTCGCATGGCGCGACGTTTTGCGGGATTTTTGGCGCGACTTTATCGCCGCGATCGACGAAACCAAGGATTTGAAAATCTCCGAGGTGATCGATGCGCTGGATGATCTTCTCGCCCCGCATTTGTTTCCGCCGCGCGCCGACGGCGGCGATCCGCGGCAATGCCCGAATTGCGGCAACGGCCGGCTGTCGCTCAAATTGAGCAAATTCGGCGCGTTCATCGGCTGCTCGAATTATCCCGAATGCCGCTACACCCGTCCCTTGTCGCTGCCGGCGGACGGCTCGGGCGAAATCGGCACCAGAAAACTCGGCGAGGATCCGCAAACCGGCCTGGAAGTAACGCTCCGCAGCGGCCGCTTCGGGCCCTATCTGCAACTTGGCGAAGCCGTCAATGGCGAAAAACCGCGGCGCGCCGGTCTGCCGAAAGGCACCTCTCCCGACGAAATCGATCTGCAGCGCGCGCTTGCTCTCCTTTCCTTGCCGCGCGAGATCGGCCGTCACCCCGAAGACGGCGAGCCGATCCGCGCCGGTATCGGCCGTTTTGGACCCTATGTTCAGCACGGCAAGACTTACGCCAATCTCGATTCTCCTGAAGAGGTCTTCACGGTCGGCCTCAACCGCGCGGTGACGCTCATCGCGGAGAAGCGGGCCAAAGGGCCGCGCGGACGCCGCTTTGGCGGCGATCCCGGCCGCTTGCTCGGCAACCATCCGACCAAGGGCGGCCCAGTCGTAGCGAAGAAGGGCCGCTATGGCCCCTATGTCAGCCATGAAGGCATCAATGCCACGCTGCCGGCCGACAAGACGCCCGAGACCGTTACCCTTGAAGAAGCCGCCGCCCTGATCGATGCCCGCGCGGAACGCAATGCGCCGGCGCCGCACGCGAGGCCGCGCAAGGCGAAGCGGCCGTCGCCCGGCACGGCCAGGCACATCAAGGCATCGTCAAAAAGATCGCCCGGTGGAGCCGCGAAGCGGCCAGCCAATGCCAAGCCTCCACGCAAGACGACGCAAGCTGCCGAATAGAACCGACGCAATACGCCTCAGGCCAAGCGCCCGGCCGGCGAACGGCCGATGAAGCGCTTGCCCTCACGCGAGGAACTTGTCGCCTTCATCCGCGAGCGCAGCGGTAAGGTCGGCGCGCGGGAGATTGCGCGCGCCTTCGGCGCCAAGAATGCCGACCGGGCCGCGCTTAACCGCATGCTCCACGACCTTGCCGACGAAGGCCAAATCGACCGGCGCCGCAAACGGTTGCATCATGCGGGCACCTTGCCGCCGGTCGTTCTCGCCGACATCACCGGTCGCGACAGCGATGGCGAACTGTTGGCGCGCCCGACGGAATGGGACGAGGAAGCCCATGGAGCCGCGCCCGTCATTCAAATCGTCACGCCGCGGCGGGCGCGGCCGGATGAAATTGCCGGCATCGGCGACCGTGCGCTCGTTCGTATCGAGCGGACCGGTGGTGAAGAAACAAGCGGACGCGTCATCAAGCTGATCGATCGCGCTAAGCATCGCGCGCTCGGCATCTTTCGCGGCCTCGCTGACGGCGGCGGGCGATTGGTGCCGATCGACAAGAAACAGCTCGGACGTGAACTGGCGATAGCATCGCATGCGGCGGCCGGAGCCGTCGACGGTGACCTAGTCGCGGTGGAGGTGACGCGGCAGGGGCGATATGGCCTTCCCGCGGGCAAAGTCGTCGAACGCCTCGGGTCGCTCAAGACCGAACGGGCGGTCGGCCTGATTGCCATTCACGCCCACGATATTCCGCACAAGTTTACCCGCACCGTTCTCGTCGAAGCCGATGCTGCGCGGCCGCCCTCCCCGGCCGCCCGCGAGGACTGGCGCGACGTGCCATTTATCACCATCGATCCGCCCGACGCGAAGGATCACGACGACGCAGTGCACGCCGTGCCTGATCCCGACCCGAACAATTCTGGCGGTTTCCTCGTCAGCGTAGCCATCGCCGATGTTGCTCACTATGTGCGGCCCGGATCGGAACTCGATCGGGAGGCTCTGCGGCGGGGCAATTCCGTTTATTTTCCCGATCGCGTCGTGCCGATGCTGCCGGAGCGCATTTCCAACGATCTGTGTTCGCTGCGGCCGAATGAAGATCGCGCTGCGCTCGCGGTGCGCATGGTGATCGGAGCCGACGGCCGCAAGCGCTCGCACACGTTTCACCGCGTATTGATCCGCTCGGCCGCGCGCCTGCATTACGAACAGGCCCAGCTTGCGGTTTCCGGCCGCACCGATGAAATCACCGAGCCGATCGCAAAGAGCATCTTGCAGCCGCTTTATGCCGCCTACCGGGCGGTGCTGCACGCGCGCAACGAGCGCGGCCCGCTCGATCTCGAAATTCCCGAACGAAAAATCGTGCTGAAATCCGACGGCACGGTCGATCGCGTGATCATGCCGCAGCGGCTGGAAGCACATCGCCTGATCGAGGAATTCATGATCCTTGCCAACGTTGCGGCGGCGGAAACATGCGAGCGCGCCAAAACGCCGCTCGTCTATCGCGTTCACGACGAGCCGTCGCTGGAAAAGCTCAACGCTTTGCGCGAATTTTTGGCAACGCTCGACATTTCGCTTCCGAAGGGCGGCGCGCTGCGCCCGGACGGCTTCAATCGCATCTTGGAGCGGGTCAAAGGCCGCGACGTCGAGAGGCTCGTCAATGAAGTCGTGCTGCGGACGCAAGCACAGGCTGAATATTCCTCGGAAAATTTCGGCCACTTCGGCCTCAACCTGCGCCGCTACGCCCACTTCACGTCGCCAATCCGCCGTTACGCGGATCTTGTGGTGCACCGCGCCCTAATCCGTGCCGTAAAGCTCGGCGCCGACGGATTGCCCAAGGGGACCGATACGCGCGGGCTCGCCGAGATTGCCGCCAACATTTCCGCCACTGAGCGGCGTGCAATGAAAGCCGAGCGCGAAACGGCCGACCGGCTGATCGCCCATTTCCTGGCCGACCGCGTCGGCGCCATTTTCGACGGGCATATTTCGGGCGTGACACGCGCCGGTCTGTTCGTGGAGCTTGACGAAACCGGCGCTGACGGATTTATCCCGGCGCGAACCATCGGCGAGGAATATTTCCGTTTCGAGGAAGCGGCGCGCGCGTTCGTCGGTCGATCGACGGCGCATCGTCTCGGCGATCCCGTCACGGTCGAGCTTGTCGAAGCGGCGCCTGTCGCCGGCGCTTTGCGCTTTAAAATCGTCGGTCAGCCCTTGACCGATTCAGGTGGGATGCCGAAGAGGCCAAGACATCCCTCGCACGCGCAGCCGAAATTCGCCCATGCGCACAAATCGCGTCGCAAAGGCAAGAAATAGAGCTAAGAGATAGAGGTTAAGAAGAGACCGCTTGATGGAAGACGACATTTCGATCGCGGGGGGAACGGCGGCGGACCGTGCGGAGCGGCTGACGCGCACCATCCGCGATCAGTCATTTCCAAACGTCAAACCGCGAGATTCCGCAACGCTGATCTTGATCGATCGCGCGGAACGCGAACCGAAGGTGCTGCTTGGGCGCCGGCATCAGCGCCATCGCTTTCTGCCCGGGAAATTCGTCTTTCCCGGCGGCCGTATCGAGCCAACCGATCGGCTGATGGCGGCAGCCGAACCGCTGCACGAGCATCACATCGACAAGTTGATGCAACGGGTGCGACGGCCTGGCTTCGCCAAAGCGGCAGGCTTTGCACTCGCGGCGGTGCGCGAAACCTACGAAGAGACCGGCATCATGCTTGGCGTACGCGCAGACGGTGCGATGACCGTCCCGCCGGGTCCATGGCAGGCCTTCGCCGCTGCCAGCATCGTCCCCGACCTCAGCGCCGTTCATTTTGTTGCGCGCGCTATCACTCCGCCCGGGCGGCCCTTGCGTTTCGACAGCCGTTTCTTCACGGCGGATGTATCCGCGATCGCGCGCCGGGAAGACGGCTTTATCGGGCCCGACAAAGAACTAGTCGAGCTCGTCTGGCTTCCGATCACCCAAGCTCGCCAGCTCGATATGCCTGGCATCACCGCGGTTGTGCTCGAAGAACTGCAGGACCGGATCGCCGCCGGCATGGTTCGCAACCATCCGGTGCCGCTTTACCGGATGCTCCACAAACGATTCGTGCGAGAGATCCTCTGAGCAGGCACAGGGCAAAATATGGGCTTTCTTGACAATCGCAGCCTGCCGACTAGGTTGCGCCGCACGCTGTTCCTCTAGTTCCAAGGTCCCACAGGTCACGAGGTACCAATGGCCAAGAACACCACGATTAAAGTCAAGCTCGTTTCCAGCGCCGATACCGGCTTCTATTATGTGACGCGGAAGAATTCGCGCACGATGACGGACAAATTGGTGAAGAAGAAATACGACCCGGTTGCGAAAAAGCACGTCGAATTTCGCGAGTCCAAGATCAAGTAGGTTTTCACTCGGCATTCCCGCGACATATCCGCTCCGACGCAGCGCGGCCCAAAACCCCCCGCAAATCGCAGGCCGCAACCGGCGCGCTCACGTTGACGACGAACTGGATGGTGGATGGTGGCCGGCCGGGAACGGTGTCATGAGGAGGCCACTCGCACCGCCCCGTGCCGGCCGAACCCCACGGACCCAGGAGATGCGGCGGACCTGAGCATTCCGTAGGGTTATCAAGGAATTCGCAAGATTTTTTCGCGCGATTTCTTCGCGTCGCATGCGCTTACCGCTGCCTGAAAGCCGTTCTTGGCGCACAGCGGTCACGCCTAACGGAAGGCTAACGGAACGGTAGCCGAAATCAACCGCGAAAGCCGCAACCGGCGCCGCCCATCGGCCGTCAACCACAAAAATTGTGATTACCGCAGGGACCCGCCGGGGCATCGCCGCACCGCACCGGCCGGTGGAACTCTCAAGTCGCCTACGGACTTCCCAGGAATTGGCGAACAGTTTCTATGAACTTGCTGACCGATATCGGTTTGGAAAGGTAAGCCTCGCATCCGCCTTCGCGGATGCGCTCTTCGTCGCCTTTCATGGCGAAGGCGGTGACCGCGACGACGGGAATGTGCTGCAAATCCTGATCGTCCTTAAGCCATTTGGTGACTTCCAGTCCAGAGACTTCCGGAAGCTGGATATCCATCAAAATCAAGTCCGGGCGATGCTTGCGCGCCAGCGCGAGCGCTTCGATGCCGTTTCGCGTTCCGACAGCGGTATAACCGTGGGCTTCCAGCAAATCGTGGAAGAGCTTCATGTTGAGCTCGTTGTCCTCCACGATCAGGACGGTTTTTGCCATCCCCGTTCCCTTCGGCAGTCTCCAGGCCCAAACTTGGCGACAGACAGAATCGCATGCTGCCGGACAAATCGGCAGTTGAAAGCTAGGCCCGATTTCTTACGGCAGTCTTAATTTGCAATAATATCAATGGGTTTGCCACACCAATTATCCCGTTGCGTTCTTGGGTTTGCCACTTTGCTCCCACTTGTCCATCGCCGAGCGCGCGGCAATGCGCTGGTCGCGTCCCTTGGTGTAATGCTGCACCATCCCTAACGTCTTGTGGCCAGTGATCGCCGCGATTTCGTGCGGCGTGCATCCCGCATCGGCCAGTGCGGCCCCGGCGTTCTTGCGCAGACCGTGGATCGCATAACCGTCCTCGCCCATTTCGCGCAGCGTCCGCCGCACGATGACGCTCAAGCTTGAGCCCGTCAGCGGTGCGCCACGCTCGCCGACCAAGATCGTATCGGCAACGCGCGGCATGTTCTGCAATTCCGAGCGCAGCTCCTTGTGGCAAGGAATCGAAAGCAATGCGCCCGTCTTTTGCTGCCAAACCTCAATGAACTCGCCGTCGAATTGCGACCACTTCATCTTTACCAGATCGCTTCGACGCTGACCTGTATAAAGCGCCAGCCGAACTGCCCAGCACAGCGATGGCCGCGCCTCGCGCAAGAACCGCTCGATCAGCTCTGGCGGCCAAGGCTCATGCTCGTGCTTGACCTCGTGGACCCTCGGCACACCGTGCGTCGGATCGGCATCAAGCTCTAGACCAAGCCGCTCGACCGCGAACTCCCAGAGCGCCGAGATCAATCCCATTGCTATATCGGCCGCGGTCGTGGAAGTAGCCGCAATCTCGTTGCGCATCGTCCTGACATGACGCGGCTTCAAATCCCGAAGCAAGCCGGTGCCGTATTTCTCCCGCAGTCGGTCGAGAACGCGGCGATAGTTTCGACGAGTGGTTTCTGCACGCTCGCTATAGAACGGCGAGGCCAGAAACTTCTCGATTGCCCAGCCAAGCGATCTCGGCATGAATTCAATGTCGGCGTCCGTGCGTACTATGGGCGCGCGGATCTGCGCCAGCAGCGCATCATAAGCGGTTGCAAATCCCGTTGCGCTTGGGGCAGGAAGCGGCCACCGCTGACCGCGATAGCGAAAATAATAACGGGCCCTGCCGTGCCGATCACGGAAGCAATGCAAATATTTCAGCCGGACGCCGGTCACTTGTCCCGCATAATTTTGTCGAAGCTGTGGTTGCAATCACCCACAGGCCATGCATTCGTAGTTATGACCTCCGCCGCGTTGGCGTCCTCGCTCGCGCCGGTCGGGATGGTGATGGACGCCTCACCAATACGGACGACGACCTCTTTGACACCCGCCTGCTGCGCGGCGCGAATGACCTGTCGGACTTCGCGCTGCCGTACCCGTGATGGTTTGCCGCTCATTCAATCCCCTATTCAGTGCAATCTTTCTTGATTGGAATCATAAGCACGATCCGGGCGCGGGACGAAAGGCGCCACCCCAGATTTTTTTGTTGCTGGCAAGCTCCCACCGGCAGTTCTTGTGGAAACTGTGGAT
>DASPTX010000032.1:0-83094 GCA_035623195.1 Xanthobacteraceae bacterium
AAAGTGCTCGACGAAGTCAAGGAAGTGCTGGACGTGATCGCCAAAAACGACATGGTTCTGGCAAGCGGCCATTTGCATGTCAGCGAAACCTGGATCGTCTTTGAGGAGGCGCAGCGACGCGGCGTTAAGCGTTTGATCTTCACCCATCCTGAAGACATCGTAGACGCCAGTCTAAACGACGTGCGAGGGGTGGCATCCATGGGTGCCATGGTCGAGCACTCGCTCGCCTTTTTCCTGGAGGGCTCCAAGTTTAAGACGCGTTCTGCGGAGGATCTGCATCAGCAGATCGAGGCGGCCAGCGTAGATTCAACAATCCTGTGCTCGGATCTTGGTCAGGTCGGCGTGTTCAGCCCGGTGGAAGGCTTTCGCCGCGGCATCGAGCTTTGCATGGACCTCGGTTACCGGGATAAGGACATCCACAAGATGGTCTCAACCAATGCAGCCCGCGTGCTCGGGCTTGAGGCGTTGGTTGCCGCTGCCGCGGCGGACGCGCGGTCATGAACGTCCTGATCGTTTACGCCCATCCGGAGCCGACGTCGTTTTCTGCAGCCTTGAAAGATGTCGCCGTCCGCGCGCTGACCGCGGCCGGACATCATGTGGAGGTCTCCGATCTATACGGCGAAGGATTTAATCCGGTGGCCGGGCGCCACGATTTCATTCATGCAGCCGATCCCGATCGCTTACATTGCCGATGTCGCCCGTTCCTCCGGTTTGCGTCTCTTCGAGTTAAACGTCGGCGCGCCGCATGCATCGGAAGCAAAGCCCGGAGCCATTGCGCTCGAAACCGATCCGCAAAGCTTGCGCACGCTCGTGCGCCGCATTCGGGTCGCGACCACAGGCATGCATCTCTGGGTCAAGCTGACTGGTCTGTCCAATAATCTGCCGGCGCTAGCAGTGGCGGCGGCAGCTTGGTAATTTTGGCGGATTCGTCGCACAGAATATGATCCCCTATGTGGCTCAGATCACTGGCAGCGCAGTTGGCGCCATGAGAGGCCAGACTTACTCGATTTGGAAAAGCTGTTCTCCGCTCCGAGGGTCAAAATAGTTTTGCAACCATTCGGGGAAATAGCGGACATTGACGGATGCACGCTTGAGACGGTTTTTCCACTCACCGTCGCATTACGGGAGCGGCCGAAAGGGTGCGGACAGGCGGAAGCAATTTGCCACTCTATTCGATGATGCGGCGAAGCGGAAATTTGATTGCGTGCTGTTCTGGGCGCTGGACCGCTTCAGCCGCGAGGGCATGGCGCAAACGATCCTTCATCTTCAGCGCCTGTCGTCTTACGGCGTGGCATTTCATTCCTATACCGAGGCGCATCTCGCGACGGACAACGAGTTGGTTCGCAACGTGCTGCTCGCGCTCCTGTCGTCGCTCGCTAAGGTCGAGGCGCAGAAGATCAGCGAACGGACCAGAGCTGGCATGTCGCGAGCCAAGGCAAAGGGAATCAAGATCGGTCGGCCGAGGCTTGCAGCCGAACTGCGTCACGAGATCACTCGGCGAGCGGCAAAGGGTCAGACGGCCTATGCGATTGCGAAAGAACTTCGCATAGACCGGCATACAGCGGCCAAGTATTTGCAGCCTTGATGACCCCCCAAGTCGACCTTGTTCCACAAACAGTAGGCGTCAGGCCGCTTTACCGTAGTCAACGTTTGGATTTTGCGCGGCATTAAACAGCGCAATGACTGCAAGATCGAGGGCTGCGTCGACACACCGTCCATCAAGCGCGCACTCTAAGTTAGGATCGGGCCGCAAGCGAATCGTGAAGCTCAAGTAACAATTGGCCTAACGTATTGCACGCAGCCGGATCACCGGTACTCGCCTTGCGAATCGTCTCATCACTTGTGCGTCCGAGCTGAGCCAAGTCGGCCAAACGTCCTCCTTGCTCACTCGGTTGCAACCCGGCTGAAAGAAAATGCAGGCGCGCTTCGGATGTGCCATAGCCGCGGAACTGACTTCGATCAAAGGCCGGAATCCATTCAGCGGCGCTTTGAAGCTGCGCTGCGTAGAGCGCGAATCAAACGAAAGTCTGACTCCGAAGCGTCGCCGCAATCAATGAAAAGGTCGCTCGCACAAGTGCGGCGCGACAGAGGAACAGCAGGCGAACTACTTCGGGGATTTTTCGGGGACTCTGTGCGCCGATTTCGGGATATTGTGTCCGTTCCGTTCTCATATCAGAGATTCGGCCCGAAACTTGAGAGTGAAAAAGCGGCCTATTTATCAGCTTTTGTTGGCGCGCCCGAAGAGATTCGAACTCCTGACCCCCAGATTCGTAGTCTGGTGCTCTATCCAGCTGAGCTACGGGCGCGGCGTGTCGTAGCTATAGGCTTCGACGCCCGATGGCAAGGCGACGCGGCTTTGCGCTCCGGCCGTCCCCGGGTCTCGAAGCAGCCAAAAGGGGCGGAAAATCTCGGCCGAGCAAAGGCCGGCTAAGCCTTCGCCCGGGCGCCGCGATGCGCGGCAAGCTCTACGGCGCGATCGGGGATCGTCAGCCGCAAGGTCGCGCCGATTGTGCCTTCGACCAGGCGGATGTCGCCGCCATGGGCGCGCACAAGCTCGGCGGCGATGGCAAGCCCGAGCCCGGTGCCGCCAGTGCGGGTCGAGCCTTGGAACGCCTCGAACAGATGCGCCTGCGCCTTTTCCGGAAAACCGGGGCCGGTGTCGGAAACTTCGATTACGACGACGGCGCCTTCGCGGCGTCCGGTGATCCGGATCTGATCGCGGCCGGGATCGCGGCCGGTGCGGCCCTCGGCCTGGCCTTCCATGGCCTGTACGGCGTTGCGCGACAGATTAAGCAAGATGCGGAACAGCTGATCGTAATCGGCCTCGACGAGAAGGCCGCGCTCGATCGCGGTGATCCACCGAATCGGCGCGTCGGCGCCGAGACCCAAAGTTTCGTGCACTTCCTCGACCAGCGGCTCGAGCGGGATCGGGCGGCGGTCCGGCGGCGGCTCCTGCAGGCGGCCGTAGGACAGCGTCGATTGGCAAAAGGCGATGGCGCGTTCGAGCGCGTGCATCAGTTTCGGCGCGAAACGCTGCACGCCGGGATCGGGAATCTTGGCGAGCCGATCGGAGAACAATTGCGCCGACGCGAGCAGGTTGCGCAGGTCATGATTGATCTTGGACACGGCGAGGCCGAGGCCGGCAAGCCTGCTCTTTTGATGCAGCATCGATGCGAGCTCGCTTTGCATGGTGGCGAGTTCGCGCTCGGCAACGCCGATTTCGTCGAGCCGCGCCGACGGCACGATGGCGCGTTCGCTGTTTTCCGGATCGGCGCGGAATGCGATCATGTTGGCGGTGATGCGCCGCATCGGCCGCACGAACATATAGTGCAGCGCGAGATAGACGAGCGTCGCGGTGATGGCGGAGATGACAAGCGACAACAGCAGAATGTCGACTGAGTAACGCAGCATCGCCTTGCGCAGCGGCTGCTCGTCCATCACGAGTTCGATATATTCGCCGCCCATCGGCGCCGGACCGACCACGCGCATCACGTCCTTCTTGGTGTTGAGCATGGTGGCGAAGGCGTCGACGATAGCGTCGAAGGCACGGACGTCGCGCATGTCGTAAGTCGCGGCAACCGCGGGCGGCATGTCGTCGATTGCAAGCATGCGCCGGCGCGTTCCCATCTTCATCGCCACGGCGCGCGCGCCGATGGAATTGAGGATTTGCTTACCGAGATCGTCGGAGACAACGCCGTTTGGCGCGGCGTCGAGCACGAGCGCGGCGGTATAGGCAGTGGCCAGCCGATCCTTGAGCCAGACGACGCGGAAATTGGCGACCGACGGCACATAGATCAGCACTTCCGCGATCATCACGAACAAGATCGTGAGAACGAGGAGCTTTCCCGAAAGACCGAAGCGTGGCGTCCGGAGCGCTTCCGGCCGCACGGCAGTTTGTTCGTTCATGACGTTAGAGTCCGCTGCCTAGCCAAAACGGCGGAGCTATCCAATCATGCGCTGCACCAGGGGCGAGGTCAAACCCCCCGTCATAAATGTCATAATAGTGTCACCGGCAAGGGTTCTTCGGCGGATCGGGTGAACGGGCCGCCGGCGCCGCGCAAAATGCCGACAAATGGCTGAGAAGTCACGTTGACGGGCGGTGAACCCTCGCTTATAAGCCGCGCCAATCGCGGCGGCTCGAGGCCGCCGGCAAGCCGCAGCCCAGCAGGGCATCCGGCGGCGGAGATATCCCGTGAAACGGACCTATCAGCCCAGCAAATTGGTACGCAAGCGCCGCCATGGTTTTCGCACCCGTATGGCGACCAAAGGCGGCCGCAGAGTCCTGGCCGCGCGCCGCGCGCGAGGCCGTAAGAAGTTGAGTGCTTGAGCCGAACGCACCGCGCGATCGGGGCGCCGGTCCACGTTCGATCAAGACCTTTTCGATCAAGATCAGCCCGAATGCCGGTCTTCCGAATGTCGGTCTCATGGAGCGGTTGAAACGCCGAAGCGATTTTCGGGCCGCTGCCCAAGCCGCCGCGCGAGGCGCGCGAGCCTCGGCACGCGCCTTTGTCCTGCAAGCGCGACGGCGCGCCGAGGCCGGGCCGCCGCGGATCGGATTCACCATCTCCAAGCAAGTTGGCAATGCCGTGGAGCGCAACCGCGTGCGGCGGCGCTTGCGCGCGCTCGTCCGCGGCACGCCGGCCGAATCGCTATCCTCCGGACACGATTACGTACTGGTGGGACGGCGGGCGGCGCTTAAGGCCCGGTTCGGCGACATGATGCAGGATCTCGCCGCGGCGCTTCACCGCGTCCATGGTCTCGGCAAGACCTCCTCTTCGGGAACTGGTACTGCTGCAAACCAGCCCCCACATAGAACGGGTTCTCCCGGCCGGAAGCGGCTACAAGTGGCGGGCCGGCCCGCCGCAGACCGGAACACGTCAAACCTGCACCTCCCCGGCGAGCCGCCGCAGGCGGACAGTCACGAGCATTGAATGAACGAGCACAAGAACACTATCCTTGCCATCGTCTTGTCATTGCTCGTCGTCGTTGGCTGGCAATATTTCATCGGCTATCCGCAGATGGAACGCCAGCGCCAGGAAGCGCAACTCAGGCAACAGCAACAACAGGGGCAGAGCCAGCCCGGCGCAGCGCAATCCGGCGCGACGCAACCGGGCGCCGCGCAGCCGGTTCCGGAAGTGCCGGGAACGCCCGGCGCCGCGGGCGCTTCTGCACAGGCGCAAGCCGCCTCGCGCGAGGCTGTCATCGGTTCCTCGCCGCGCATTGCGATTGACACGCCGCGGCTTGGCGGCAGCATCAATCTCAAGGGCGGCCGGATCGACGATCTGACGCTGACGCAATATCGCGAGACGATCGATCCGGTTTCGCCGCCGATCGTGTTGTTCTCGCCGTCAGGAGCGCCCGGCGCCTACTATGCCGAATTCGGCTGGGTGCCCGCTTCCGGCGGCAATGCGGCAATGCCGGGTCCGGACACACTATGGAAACAGCAAGACTCCGGTGCGCTCGGCGTCGGCCATCCGGTGACATTGACCTACGACAACGGCCAGGGCCTCGTCTTCAAGCGCACCATCGCGGTCGACGACCATTATCTTTTCACAGTGAAGGATGAGGTGGCCAACGCGACCGGCAACCCGGTGACGCTGTTTCCCTATGCGCTGATTTCACGACACGGCACGCCGCAGGTGCAGGGCTATTACATTTTGCACGAGGGCCTGATCGGCATGATGGGCGAGCACGGCTTGCAAGAAGCAACCTATAAGCAAATGGACGATAAGAAGTCCGAAGGCTGGGATGCCACCAATGCCTGGCTCGGCATCACCGACAAATATTGGGCGGCGGCTCTATTGCCCGATACGAGCGCCAAGGTGCGCGCGCGTTTCTCGGCCGGCGAAGCCGGGGGCTTAAAAACCTACCAGACCGACTATCTGTTGCAGCCGTTAACCGTCGCGCCCGGCACCACCGGCACGGCGGATGCGCGCCTATTCGCCGGCGCCAAGGAAGTGTCCGTCGTCGGCATCAATTTTCCGTTCGGACCGGGCGGCTATAACGAGACGCTGCAGCTTAACCATTTCGATCTCTTGATCGACTGGGGCTGGTTCTACTTCATCACCAAGCCGATGTTTCTTGCGCTCGACTTTTTCTTCCATCTTGTCGGCAATTTCGGCATCGCCATCCTGATTGTCACCGTGCTGGTGAAGATCCTGTTCTTCCCGCTCGCCAACAAATCCTATGCCTCGATGGCCAAGATGAAGGCGGTCCAGCCGCAAATGGCCATGATCAAGGAACGCTATGCCGACGACCGCGTGAAGCAGCAGCAGGCGATGATGGAGCTTTATAAGAAGGAGCAAATCAATCCGATCGCCGGCTGTTTGCCCATCGCCATCCAGATTCCGGTGTTTTTCTCGCTCTACAAGGTGCTGTTCATCACCATCGAAATGCGGCATGCGCCGTTCTATGGCTGGATTCACGACCTCTCCGCCGGCGATCCAACCAACATCTTCAATTTGTTCGGGTTATTGCCGTTCGATCCGAGCGCCCTGCCGCTGCTCGGCGGCTTCCTCGCGCTCGGCGCCTGGCCGGCGATCATGGGCGTGACCATGTGGGTGCAGATGAAGCTCAATCCGGCGCCGCCGGACCCAACCCAGCAGGTCATCTTCAACTGGATGCCGATCATCTTCACCTTCATGCTGGCGAAATTCCCGGCCGGGCTTGTGATCTATTGGGCCTGGAACAACACGCTCTCAGTGCTGCAGCAGAGCGCGATCATGCATCGACACGGCGCCAAGATTCAGCTCTGGGACAATCTGAAAGCCACCTTCGTCAAGCCGAAGCCCAAACAGCCGGCCGAGTAGCCCGCCTTAATCCGTTCTCCATTCGGACCAGCCGCATTCGCGCATTCTTGATTTGGAACAAAGTCGGCCGAGGGATCTTCTGTAATTTTGTTGCCTCGGCGACAAATCAATGAAGCGTTCACAGGTGTCCCCCATGCGTACCGGCAAAACGACTTCCGGCTTTTCGCTTTCAGCTCCGCTCCTCGCAGCCGCGCTCGGCGTTGCGGGCGCGGCGCGGGCCGACATTCTCGTCACTATCGACAAAAGCACGCAGCAGATGTCCGTCGCCGTCGACGGGACACAGCGTTATACATGGCCGGTTTCGACCGGGCGGCCCGGTTACGATACGCCAAGCGGCGCGTTCAAGCCGAACCGCATGGATGCCGATCATTTCTCCCAGGAATGGGACAATGCGCCGATGCCGCACGCGATCTTTTTCGACATGAGCGGTCATGCGATCCACGGCTTTTTCGACGTGAAGCACCTAGGCCTTCCGGTGTCGCATGGCTGCGTGCGGCTGTCGCCGGAGCATGCGGCAACGCTTTTCGATCTCGTCAAGACAGAGGGCATGGGCGAGACGAAGGTCGTCATCGCGGGACGCACGCCGGGCGGCGACAATGGACCGATCGCGCGCGAGCGTCTTCCGGTCAACGAGACGGTGTCGTCCAGCTATGGGCAGCAATATTACGGTCAACCGGCTTACGGCCAGCCTGCTTACGGCCAGCCTGCTTACGGCCAGCCTGCTTACGGCCAGCCGGCCTACGCCCAGCGTTATTATGCGCGGCCCGCCTATGGCCAGAGCTATTACGCGCAACCGAGCTACGGCCAACCGGCCTATGCGCAGCCGAGCTACGGCCAGCCGGCTTACCGGCAATGGTGAGGCCGCATCCGTTCACATCTTATTGAGCAAAGGATGCGCCGCGGTCGCGGTGCGGCAGTTAAAAATCGAATAGTTTCGCCTTCCGTTGTTTAAGACAGCGGACTTCATTGTTGGAGGCGGTCTCGCAGCCTCTTCTTAAGACGTCTTAAGCCGTCGCTGTTGCGACGTCATTCTCATGGGAAGGATCATCGTCATGTCGTACATCGTGTCGTACGTTGCCGGACCGTACGTTCGCCGCTTCGGTTTCGCCGCTCTTGCCGCCGCTTGCGCGTTAGCCGCGCCGGCGCGCGCCGCGATCATCATGCACAAGGATCTATCGCTGGACATCGCCAAAACCATTGCCGAAGGCGCCGTCGCGGCTTGCGCGGCAAAGGGCTACGCCGAGTCGGCAGTGGTAGTCGACCGGGACGGCGAGACGATTGTCGAAATGCGCGGCGACGAGGCCGCGCCGCACACGATGGAGAATGCACGGCGCAAGGCTTATACGGAGATGACCTTCAGGCAGCCCACCGCGGAATACGCCAAGAAGCTGCAAGACCCGAACTCGGTAGCGCACCAGCAGGTCACGCTCCCCAATGTCATCGCCATTCCCGGCGGCCAGCCGATCAAGATCGACAATCAAGTGGTCGGCGGCGTCGGCGCCTCGGGCTCGCCCGGTTTAGACGATGAATGCGTCAATGCCGGTCTCGACAAGGTGAAGGACCAGCTGAAGTGACGCGTCATTGAAGCGACGCGTCATTAAAGTGACACGTCTTGCGGAGGCGTGAATCCTCGCCGACTTCCTTACCGTGGTTTCTGAAACCTTCTTACCGCGGCCTCTGAAACTTGAGCACGAAATTGTCGACCGGCATGTCGCGCTTGTAGCTCGGGAAGTCGTGCGTATCCGCGCCGTTGCGCCAGAAATCGTTTTCGGCCACGACTTTGAAGCCGGCGGCCTCGATTTCCTGGCGCAACGTGCTTTCCTCAATCCGGTGCAGCGTATGCGCGACCGAGATTCCTTGTCCCGGCAGCGCGGAGTGATCGGCAACGATGAGAACGCCGCTGGGCTTGAGCGCCGCAAACAATTTGCGATTCATCTGCCCGCGATCAACATTCATGTAGCTCGTGTCGTGGTAGTAGAACAGAAAGGTGATCAGATCGAGGTCCCGCACGCCGGGCGGTATCGGGTCGTCGAACGGCGCGATGTCGGCAACGATGTTCTTCCCGGCCGGCGTCGCCAGACGCGCTGCGAAGGCGGTCTTGGGCTTGTCGCCGAGATCCGCCGGGTTCTGTGCAAAAACGACGCCGTCCGGCGCGACCGCGCGCGCCATCAATTCGCTGCTGTAACCGGCGCCCGCGCCCATATCGAGCACTTTCATGCCGGGGCGCACATCGGCTAGTTGCAGGAGCGGCAGCGGATCGCGGCGTTTATCGGCTTGCCGATCGGCGTCGCTGCGGTCCGGCGCCGCGAGCAGCGCGGCATAATCCGGCGCCGTTTGGGCTTGCGCGCCGCCGGCAGCAAGGCCCACGAAAGTGGCGGCGAAACAGGCCATCGCCGCGATGGTTGCGGCGACGACCTGGGCGAATCGTGCGTTCATTCCATTCTCCTCGGCATTCTTTCTAGGCAGTCTTCTCGGCATGGCCAGCCTGCGTCCGTACCAACATCATAGCGGGGATTTTATTCGCCGATGATGACGGTACCCGCGCCGATCCAGACTCGGATGAGACTTTGGAAATCGGATTTGGACATATTGTGGAGAAACCCGTGAGGCGCCGGTGCATAAGTACAAGAAACGCTGTGGATGGAAATAGGCATCGAATTCGGCGCGCGTGGAAAAGACCGAATTCCGGCAACTGTATTGTGAACTCCGTTCAGAACTTCGAAAACCAACGACCATTCAATGAATTGTGAAATGCCGACACATCGATCCGATACGACTTTGGCCACGCTCATAACCGACGAACAATCGGCGCGGCGCGTTGCCGACGCCTTTGCCGACGGTCCCCTCGCCGACGACGTTGCCGTAAGCCTTGTGGATACCGGCGGGGAAGGCTGGCGCCTGTCGCTGCATTTTCGCGGCGCGACGGACGAGCAAGCGATCCGGACCTTGGCGACGCAGGCGGCTGGAGCCGCGGCCGGGGGAGCGCTCTGCTTCGCGCAGATTGCCGCAAAGGATTGGGTGCGGGAGAGCCTTCGCGGATTGAAGCCCATCGCGGCCGGCCGCTTTATCGTTCACGGTGCGCACGATCGGGCACTGGTGCCGCTTAACAAGATCGGCGTCGAGATCGAAGCGGGGCTCGCCTTCGGCACCGGACACCACGGCACGACGCGCGGGTGCCTGCTGGCGCTCGATGCCCTGACTAAAACGCTGACGCCCACTCGACGCGCTTTCGCTCGCCGTCCTCCCCCCTTTAGGGGAAAAAATTCGCCGTGGCGCATCCTCGACCTTGGCACCGGCAGCGGCGTGCTCGCGATCGCTGCGGCGCGCGCGCTGCGCCGGCCGATCCTCGCCACCGATATCGATGCCAATGCGGTGCGCATCGCGCGCGACAACGTCCGGCTCAATCGCGCCGGAGGCATCGTTCGCGTCTGCTATGCGAACGGCCTCGCCGCACCCGCCGTTCGCCGACGCGCGCCGTTTGCTCTCGCCTTCGCCAATATCCTGCTCGGGCCGCTGCAACGAATGTCGTCGCCGCTGACGAGACTCATCGCGCCGGGCGGCCGCATCGTCCTGTCGGGCGTACTGGCGCCCCAGGCCAATGCCGCATTGGCCGCTTACCGCGACTTGACGCTGGAACAGCGGATCGTCCTCGACGGTTGGACGACGCTCGTGCTCAAGCGCGGACCGGCGGTTGCTCGCCGCGAGCGGCGTCCCTAAATTGCCCGCATGTTCGAGGTGCATTTTCAATCCTTCGAGGATCGCGGCGAACGGGCCGCCGGCGCGCCCCGGCTCGCGGCGTTACGCGCCGAGCTCAAGCGCCGCGGCCTCGAGGGCTTGATCGTTCCGCATGCCGACCGTTATCAGAACGAGTATGTGCCGCCCTGCGCGGAACGGCTCGCCTGGCTCACCGGGTTCACCGGTTCGGCAGGCGTCGCAATCGTGCTCGACGACCGCGCCGCGATTTTCGTCGATGGCCGTTATTTGGTTCAGGTGCGAGACGAAGTGGATCCCTCCGCCTTTGACATCGAACACTTGGTCGAGCATCCGCCTGCAGCCTGGATCGAGGAAAATCTGCGCCCTGGAGCAAAGCTTGCTTATTCGCCCTGGCTGCACACGGCGGACGGCGCGGAACGCCTCGCCAAAGCCTGCGAGACGGCCGGCGGCAGCCTCGTCGCAGTTCACGACAATCCGCTCGATACCTGCTGGAACGACCGGCCGTCACCGCCAATCGGCGCCGTCGTGCTGCACGATCTGCGCTATGCGGGCGAAGACGCGGCCGCCAAGCTTGCCCGCGTGCGCGCTGAAATGGGCAAGCATCGCGCCGATGCGCTGATCGTCTCCGACCCGCAGGCGGTCTCTTGGCTGTTCAACATTCGCGGCAGCGACGTGCCGCATATACCGGTCGTGCTGGCCTTCGCGATCGTGCCCATGACCGGGAAACCAACGATCTATGTCGACGACCGCAAGCTCAGCGGCGACATACGCAATCGGCTGGCGGCGCTCGCGGACCTGCGTGCGCCCGGTGAGTTCGAGCCCGACCTCGCTGCACTCGGTAAGTCGCAACGCGCGGTGCAGCTCGATCCTTCGCTTTGCCCGGATGCCGTCGTCCGCCTCATCGTGGAAAACGGCGGCAAGGTCTTGCGCGGCAGCGATCCCATCGTACCGATGAAGGCGGTGAAGAATGCAGCGGAAATTGCCGGAGCGCGCGCGGCGCAGCAGCGCGACGGCGCGGCGGTGACCCGCTTTCTCGCCTGGTTCGACCGCGAGGCGCCGCGCGGCAAGCTCACCGAGATCGATGCCGTTGAAGCCTTGGAAAGCTTCCGCCGGGACACTGGGCTGCTCAAGGATATTTCGTTTCCGACAATCGTAGGGGCGGGTCCGGACGGCGCGATCGTGCATTATCGCGTGACGCGCAAAACCAACCGGCGCATCGCGCCGGGTGAGCTTTTCCTGGTCGATTCCGGCGGGCAATACGAGGACGGGACCACCGACATCACGCGCACACTCGCGGTCGGCGCGCCGAACGCGGCTATGCGCAAAGACTTCACCCTCGTTCTCAAAGGGCATATTGCGATCGCGCGCGCGGTATTCCCCGACGGCACGACAGGCGCGCAGCTCGATCCCCTAGCGCGCCAATTCCTGTGGCGAGACGGACTCGATTTCGATCACGGCACCGGCCACGGCGTCGGCAGCTATCTGTCCGTGCACGAAGGACCGGCGCGGATTTCGAAACTCGGCACGGCGCCGCTCAAACGCGGCATGATCCTGTCGAACGAGCCGGGATATTATCGCCCTGGCGCCTACGGCATCCGTATCGAGAACCTCGTTCTCGTCACCGAAGCCGCGCCCGTCGCGGACGCCGAAAAGCCGCTCAACGCATTCGAGACATTGACCTTGGCGCCGATCGATCGGCGCCTGATCGAACCGGCCTTGCTGACGCAAGAAGAAGCGGCGTGGCTCGACGCTTATCACGTCAGGGTGGGCGACGCGCTCGCGCCGCTCGTCGATGCGCAGACGCGCGACTGGCTGACCGGCGCATGCGCGCCGCTGGCAAAAGCCCGATAGTTCCCGCGAATTTTTTCGCTCCGTGATATCGCCACTGGAACTTTTCGCTGCGCGTCGACGTTCCTTTTGCCGACGCAAACTACAATGCGAGGCAACATCATGTTGGGAACTATTCTGATCGTCGTTCTTATTTTGTTATTGATTGGCGCGCTGCCGACTTGGCCGTACAGTTCCGGCTGGGGCTATTACCCAGGCGGAGGCGTTGGCCTCTTGTTGATCATAGTGCTCATCCTGGCATTGACAGGACGCTTATAAAGCAAGGCAGGTGCAACTCAGCGGATAAGCTTCATCCACTCGTCCTCGGTCAGGACCGCGACGCCGAGTTTCTTCGCGTCGGCGAGTTTCGAGCCGGCGCCTGGACCGGCGACGACGTAATCGGTCTTCTTCGATACCGAACCGGACACCTTGGCGCCGAGGCGCTCCGCTGACGCTTTGGCCTCGTCGCGAGTCATTCGTTCCAATGCGCCGGTAAATACCACGGTCTTGCCGGCAATGGCCGAATCGCCGCGCGGCTTTTCCGCTTCGCGGATTGTCACCTGCTCGGCGAGCCGCTCGATCCGCCGCCGATTGTGGGCCTCGCGGAAATAGTCGTGCAGGCTTTCGATCACCGTGCCGCCGATTTGATCGAGCGCGTCCATTTCCTGTTTTGTATCCTCGTCGCCCTTGGCGAGCTTGAGACAAGCGTCAAGAAAGGCTTTCCAGGTGCCGTAGCCCCGCGCAAGCGCCGCCGCCGTCGTCTCGCCGACATGGCGGATGCCGAGCGCGTAGATAAAGCGCTCCAGCGATATCTCCCGGCGCGCCGCTATCGCCGCGAAAAGATTTCGCACCGACGTCTCGCCGAAGCCTTCGACCTCTTGGAGACGGATTTTGTCGTTGCGCTCCTCGAGCGTGAAAATGTCGGCCGGTTCTTTGATCCAGCCTTGTTCGTAGAACAATTCGATCTGCTTCTCGCCGAGCCCGTCGATGTCGAAAGCGCGCCGCGATACGAAATGCTTAAGGTGTTCGACCGCCTGGTAAGGGCAAGCGAACTCGCCGGTGCAGCGGGCGACCGCGCCCTGTTCGCCTGTCGCCGTCAATTCGCGGACGACTTCGGTGTGCAGATGGCATGGACAAACCGTCGGAAATTGGTAGGGCTTGGCGCCGCGCGGACGCCTCTCCTTGACGACACCGAGCACCTGCGGAATGACGTCCCCGGCGCGCTGGATTTGCACCGTGTCGCCGATGCGCACGTCGAGCCGCGCGATTTCATCGGCATTGTGTAGCGTCGCGTTTTGCACCACAACGCCGCCGACCGTCACCGGTTCGAGCTTGGCGATCGGCGTCAACGCGCCGGTGCGGCCGATCTGGATCTCGATGTCCCTGAGCACCGTGATGGCGCGCTCGGCCGGAAACTTATGCGCGATCGCCCATCGCGGCGAACGCGACACGAAACCGAGCCGCTCCTGCCAATCGATACGGTCGACCTTATAAACGACGCCGTCGATGTCGTAGTCCAACTCTCCCCGCCGCGCTTCGATCTCCTTGTGGAATTCCAAAAGCGCCTCGACCGAGCGGCACATTTTGGTCAGCGGATTGGTCTTGAAGCCGCAATGCTCGAACCATTTGATCATGCCGGACTGCGTCTCGGCCGGCATTTCGCTCATCTCGCCCCAGCCATAAGCGAAGAAGCCGAGCGGCCGCGATGCGGTGATCGAGGGATCCTTTTGGCGCAGCGACCCGGCCGCGGAATTGCGCGGATTGGCGAAGATTTGGCCGCCGGTTTTAGCCTGGCGCTTGTTGAGTGCAAGGAAAGCGTGCTTGGTCATATAGACTTCGCCGCGGACCTCGCAGATCGCGGGAATGCTCTTCCCCTTAAGCCGATGCGGAATGTCCGCCAGTGTTTTGACGTTGGCGGTGACATCTTCGCCTTCGCTGCCGTCGCCGCGCGTCGCCCCGGTGACGAGCGCGCCGTCCTCGTAGCGCAGCGACATCGAGAGGCCATCGATCTTCGGTTCGGCCGAAAACGCGATCTCGTCGTCGTCTTTAAGGCGCAAAAAGCGGCGGATACGGCCGACGAAATCGAGCACGTCCTCTTCCGCGAACGCGTTGTCGAGCGAGAGCATCGGCACCGCGTGACGCACTTTGGCAAAACGCGCCGACGGCGCCGCGCCGACGCGCTGCGTCAGGCTTTGCAGCGTGCGCAGTTGCGGGAACCGCGCTTCGATCGCCTCGTAGCGCCGCCGCAGGCTGTCATATTCGGCGTCGCTGACGATCGGCGCGTCCTCTTGGTAGTAGCGCCGGTCGTGCTCGGCGATTTCGGCCTCGATCCGAGCATGCTCGGCCGCAGCTTGCCGTTCGGTGAGATGCTCGACCGATGAATCGGACTGGTCCGAAGTGGCCTTGACGCGACGAGTCATGACAACGAACTAGCCAACCGCTGCGCGAATCAAGCGTTCCGCGGCGGCACGGGCCTCGGCGGTGATTTCCGCGCCGGCAAGCATGCGCGCGATCTCCTCGCGGCGGCGTTCGCCTTGGAGTTCGGCCACGCGCGTGGCCACCCGCTTGCCTTTGGCGAAGGCATCCTTAGCGATGAGATAATGTCGCTCGGCTCGCGCTGCCACCTGCGGCGCATGCGTCACGGCGATCACTTGCACGCCGCAAGCAAGCCGCGCCAGCCGCACGCCGATAGAATCGGCCACCGCGCCCCCGACCCCTGTGTCGATTTCGTCGAACACCAAGGTCGGCGCCGAGCCGCGATCGGCCAGCGCCACTTTGAGCGCAAGCAGAAACCGGGCGAGCTCGCCGCCGGAGGCGACTTTCATCAGCGGTCCCGGCCGGGTTCCCGGATTGGTGCGGACCCAGAATTCCACCCGATCGAGGCCGTCGGGCCCTTCGCTTTCGCTGGTGATTTCGGTAGAGAACTCCGCCCGTTCGAGTTTCAGCGGTTTGAGCTCGGCGTTCACCGCCTTGTCGAGCGCAAGCGCGGCACGGCGGCGCGCGGCCGAGAGCTTTTGCGCAGCCGCGCGGTAGCGCTCGGAAGCCTCGCGCGCCTCGCGCTCCAAACCGGCGAGCCGCTCGGCGCCGGCGTCGATCAAGGCCAGCTCGCCATCGTAACGGCGGGCGAGCGCCGCAAGCTCATCAACCGGCGCATTGTATTTGCGCCCGGCGGCGCGGAGCGCAAACAAGCGCTCCTCGATCCGCTCCAGCTCCTGCGGATCATATTCGGCGACTTGCAAAGCCTGTTCGAGCTGAAGGCGCGCTTCTTCCAATGCCGTGAGCGCCGTGTCGATGGCTTTGACGGCCGGCTCGACCACCGTCGGCGCTTGCGCGGCGCGCCGTTCCAAACGCCGCACGGCGCTGGCCAGCGCCGGCACGGCCGAGTTCGGTCCGGCAAGGCTTTCGTGGGCGGAGCGCAAATCGTCCGCCACCTTTTCCGCCTGCATCATGGCGGCGCGGCGCTCGGCCAACGCGGCTTCCTCGCCGGTTTGCGGCGCAAGCCGGCCGAGTTCGTCGACGGCATGGCGCAACCACTCGGCCTCGCGGCTTGCCTGCTCGACGGCGGCGCGATGGTTTTGCACGGCGGTCTCGCGCGCCCGGCAATCGGCCCAGAGCCGCGCGACCTCGACGGCGTCATCTTCGATGCCGCCATAGGCATCGAGCAGCGCGCGGTGCGTCGCGGCATCGACGAAGGCGCGCTCGTCGTGCTGGCCGTGGATTTCGACGAGCGCGGCGCCGAGCGCACGCAGGACCTGCACGCTGACCGGCTGATCGTTGACGAAGGCCCGTGTGCGGCCATCGGCAAATTGCACGCGGCGCAGGATCAACTCGTCTTCGCCGCAGAGGCCGTTTTCGGCAAGGAGCCGGCGCGCTGGATGGTCCCGAGCAATCTCGAAAGCGGCGGTCACCTGGCCCTGCTCGGCGCCCTCGCGCACCAGCGCCGCCTCGCCGCGCGCGCCGAGCGCAAGCGCGAATGCGTCAAGCAGAATCGATTTACCGGCGCCGGTCTCGCCGGTTAGGACCGCAAGGCCGGAGCCGAAATCGATATCTAAACGATCGATCAGGACGATGTCGCGGATAGAGAGCCGGGCGAGCATGGTTTTCGGACGCGGGAGAACCGACGACGGATGATATTAGCGATTCTCAGCCTTGTCGCCTGTCGCCGGTCAGCCGGACTGTGAGCTCGCCAGCCCCATTTTCTGGAATGCACGGCTGATCCAGGAGTTCTTGTTCTCGGCGGTAGGCTCGCCGCCGGCGGTCTTTACGAGATTATAGGCATCCTTGTACCAGGAACTGTCGGGGAAATTGTGACCGAGCACGGCGGCAGCCGTCTGCGCCTCGTCCACAATGCCCAATGCGACATAGGCTTCGGTCAGCCGCATCAAGGCTTCCTCGACGTGCCGCGTGGTCTGATATTGGGTCACCACCACCTTAAACCGATTAATGGCGCCGATGAAGTCGCGCTTATTCATGTAAAAGCGCCCGACATCCATCTCCTTCCCGGCCAGCTGGTCGCGCGCCATGCCGATTTTTTTCTTGGCGCTGATCGCATATTCGCTATTCGGATATTTGCGCACCACTTCCTGGAGCGCGTCGATCGCTTTGTCGGCGCGCGACTGATCGCGCGATACGTCGACAATCTGGTCGTAATAAGAGGACCCGATCAGATATTGGGCGTAGGCCGCATCGGGGCTGCCTGGATGCAGCGTCACATAGCGTTTCGCCGAGTTGACGCAATCGTCATATTGTTCGGCCTGATAATTGGCATAGGCCGACATCAACAGCGCCTTGCGCGCCCATTCCGAATAAGGATTTTCGCGATCGACCTCGTCGAATTTCTTGGCCGCCTCTTTGTAATCCTGCTTGGTGTTCATCAAATAGAGTCCCTCGTTGTAAAGCAGGTCGGCGGGAGATTCAGGGACGTAGTCGTCGTCTTTCTTAAACGCGCTGCACGCCGCAAGGGGAATGGCAATAGCCGCCACCGCCAGCCAACCCGCCAGCGCGCGCAATCCGTATGCGGCTCCTGCCGACCGTTGTAACGGCGCCATCATGAGCGTGATTTAAGACCCATCCCTGGAGCGCCCCGCCGAAAGGGACACACCACGACGTCGAGACAATACACAAATTATGGCGGACAATCGGCCGGGATTAAGGCGCAAAACCCGGCGGTTTAAGAGACTTCGGGCCCGTAGGCCGGGATGGCAAAACCGGCGGCGATATCGGCATAGCCGCGCCGACGGCGGGTTTCCGGCATCTCGACATAGGTCCAGGCGCTCCGATCCGTCATCAATGCCGTCAGTACCGCGTGGTTAAGCTTGTGGCCGCCACGAACCGAGCGGTAGGCGCCGATCAGCGGCGCTCCCGATAGCGCGAGATCGCCAATCGCGTCGACCGCCTTGTGGCGGACGAATTCGTCGGCAAAGCGCACGCCTTCGGGGTTGAGCACCCGGTTTTCGGCCACCACGACGGTATTTTCCAGCGATGCGCCGAGCGCGTAGCCCGCACTCCACAGCTTTTCGACATCGCACATGAAGCCGAAAGTTCGCGCCCGAGCGAGTTCGCGGCGGAATAAATCGGGTTCGACATCGACGGCGATGGCCTGCCGGCCGATGAGCGGATGGTCGAATTCGATCTCCGCCTCAATTCGCAATCCCTGCAAATAGGGCCGCAATTCCCCATAGCTGTCGCCCTTCGCGACACGCACCGGCTTGAGCACCTGAATGTAGCGTCGCGATGCGGGCAGAGTGACGATGCCGGCTTGATCGATTGCAGCTACGAACGGCGCGGCGCTGCCATCCATAATAGGAATTTCGGGCCCGTCGATTTCGATGACGGCATTATCGACGCCGAGAGCCCGCAGCGCCGCCAGGATATGCTCCGTCGTCGATACCGCGGGGCCGCTTGCATCGCCAAGTACGGTAGCGAATTCGGTCGCCGTAACCGAACGGAAGTGCGCGCTGAATTCACGATCCGGCTGCCCGTCGCACCCAGACCGCAGCAACGCGATGCCGGTATTTGGCTCGGCTGGATGCAACGTGACGCTTGCGGGTCGTCCGGAATGGACGCCGACGCCGGCCACTGTCACATGGTCCTGCAGCGTCGTTTGCCTACCGGCTAGTACGCCCCACGTCATGTTTTTCGTCCCACCTCACAGCCAAATCCCGCGCGCAACAAGGTCGCGAAATATGGCCACCCCGATCGGAGGGGACGCATTCGTCTACTTGACTGGGGAGGGCCAAGATGGCCGTCAGATACTCATCCCCCGAAAGAATCCCCTCGCGTGCAAACCCTAACGAGGTGGCGGCGATAGGCCAACTCACGCTTTCTTACCGACTGTTACCTTTTTCCGGCCGCACGGTCGTCGGATGGCCGCCCCAATTCGAGCCGCACGCCATCGGCAGCGCCACTCTGTCATAAAGGGACGCCCATGCAAAACTGGCGCAGAATCTAGAAAAAACAACGGGTTAATTGACCCCTATCGCCCGAATCAGCGGCCCGCAATCAAGCTTCGGGTCCGCGAGCCGGCTGGCAAATCCCGGCCGGCTTTCAATTGGCTTGCCGGCGCAAGAACGCAGGGATGTCGAGCTGATCCTGTTCGGCCGAGTTATTCACAGCGCTCTGCCGGCCGTGGTGATCGAGGCCCTGAGGCGTACGCTTGGCGTATTCGGAAATGGGCTCCGAACGTGGCTCCGGCGAACGCGGCGTGGGCCGTCCGGGCGGGCGCTCCGCAGAAGGCAACGATGGAAGTGGCGCCGCAGTGCGAGACGGCGGCGGAGATTGCGGGGCCTCCTCCCGGCGTCCAAGACCGACCGATGCCAAGCGCTGCAGCAGCGATTTGTGCCGCTTTTCTGGGTGATGATCCTGAGGCAGCTCGCCGCGCCGGGCGCGAATTTCGTTCTGAGCCGGCAACGGCAATTCATCGATTCGGGGCATGCGCGGCGTGCGCGCCGGCATCCGCTCCGGCTGCGGCGGAATGAACGCCGTCGGCCGTTCTGCTTCGGGCTCGCTCGTCGCGGGATCGATGAACAGCGAAGGCTTGGGCGCAAGCGGGCGAATCGTTACATCCTCGATCGCCGCCGCGATCGCCGCCTTGGCGGCGGTTTCGATCGACGAGTTGATCGTGACGGGAGCGGGGATGGCCGTTCCCGTAGCCGACACCGCAATCGCGGCAGCGGGCTTGCCCGGTTCGTGGCGTTCGGACCGCTGATTCTCGGCGCGTATACGTTGCGCGGCATCCGCAAGCCGCGAATCAGTCGCGGCCGCCGCTGCGCGCTGCGCCTGATCGATGCCGGTCGCGACCACAGAAACGCGGATGACGCCGTCGAGGCTTTCGTCGAACGTGGCGCCGACAATGATATTCGCCTCCGGGTCGACCTCTTCGCGAATGCGCGTTGCCGCTTCGTCGACTTCATAGAGCGTCAGATCGCGGCCGCCGGTGATTGAAATCAGAAGGCCCTTGGCGCCTTTCATCGACGCATCGTCGATCAGCGGATTTGAGATCGCCGCCTCGGCCGCCGTCAGCGCGCGCTTGTCGCCCTCGGCCTCCCCGGTGCCCATCATGGCCTTGCCCATCTCGCGCATCACGGCGCGGACGTCGGCGAAATCGAGATTGATCAAGCCTTCCTTGACCATCAGGTCCGTGATGCAGGCGACGCCGGAATAAAGGACCTGATCCGCCAATGCGAAGGCGTCGGCGAAAGTCGTCTTCTCGTTCGCCACACGGAACAGATTCTGGTTGGGAATAATGAGCAGCGTGTCGACGCATTTTTGCAGTTCGCCGATGCCGCCGTCGGCGATACGCATGCGGCGCTGCCCCTCGAAATGAAACGGTTTGGTCACGACGCCGACGGTGAGGATGCCGAGCTCGCGCGCCGTTTTGGCGACGATGGGCGCAGCGCCCGTTCCGGTGCCGCCGCCCATGCCGGCGGTGACGAAGACCATGTGGGAGCCGGACAGATGATCGCGAATCTCATCGATCACTTCTTCCGCTGCGGCGCGGCCGATGTCGGGTTGTGAGCCGGCGCCGAGTCCCTCGGTGACTTGCACGCCCATCTGAATGACGCGCTCGGCCTTCGACATAGTGAGCGCCTGGGCGTCCGTATTGGCCACCACGAAATCCACGCCTTGCAGGCCGGCGCTGATCATATTGTTTACGGCGTTCCCGCCGGCGCCCCCGACGCCGAACACGGTAATCCGGGGTTTGAGCTCACGGATGTCCGGAATGTTCAGATTGATGGTCATGATTGCCTCTTCTTCCTCGCGCGGGCGCGGTCCACGCCCTGGCCCATCCGGTCCGCCACCGGCCGCTGAGATTTTCTAGCTTCGCTTGCTTGGGCCATCAGAAACTCTCGCGAAGCCATCGTCCGACGCGGGCGAAATATCCCGTGCCGGTCATGAGTTGCCGCGTTCGCCGCGGTTCGAAATGTTCCAGATGCGCCGCTTGGGGGTATACGAGCAGGCCGGCCGCCACGGCAAAGGCCGGGCCTTTCGCCTCGTCCGGCGTGCCCGCTATGCCGAGCGGGCGTCCGACACGGACCGGTCGGCCAAGTATCCGGTGAGCCATTTCCGGCATGCCGGTCAGCTGACTGGCGCCGCCGGTCAGGACTACGTTGCCGCGCCCATCGGCCCCAATCGGGCATGCGGCGAGGCGATCGCGCACCATTTCGAGGATTTCCTCGACGCGCGGCTTGATAATGCTCAAGAGCGTCGCGCGAGACACGACTTGCGCCTGCTCGCGCTCGTGCTCGTTAAGCGGTGGCACCGTGATCATGTCACGTTCATCCGATCCCCCGCCGAGCACAGTGCCATAAAGCGTTTTGATTCGCTCGGCGTCGGCGATGCGGGCGTTAAGCCCGCGCGCCAGATCCATCGTGACGTGGTGCCCGCCCAGCGCGAATCCATCCAGGTGAACGAGCCGCCCGGCCTGGAACGCGGCCGTGGTGGTCGTGCCGGCGCCCATATCGACGACCGCGGCGCCGAGATCGGCCTCGTCGTCGGCGAGCGCGGCGAGGCCGGCCACATAGGGCGAGGCGGCCATGGCCTCGACGTCAAGATGGCAGCGCTCGGCCACGAGCATCAAATTGCGCGCAGCCGTGACGTCGATCGTGGCGACGTGCATGTCGACGCCGAACCGCGAACCGAGCATTCCGCGCGGGTCGCGAATGCCGTTCACGCCGTCGATCGAGTAGCGCACCGGCAGCGAATGCAGTATGGCGCGGCCGTCGCGCAGCGAATGCCGGCTGCCGGCCGACAGAAGGCGTGCAACATCGTTTTCCGAAACCGCCGAGCCGACGACTTCGACGTCGGTCGCGAACAATTCGCTGCCGAGCCGCCCGGACGAGATCGACAACACGATCGACTCGATCTCGACCGACGCCATGCGTTCGGCGCTATCGACCGCCTGACGGATCGCTTCCTCGGCCTGCGCCAGATTGACGATGGCTCCGGCTTTGGTGCCGCGCGCGACGGTGTGGCCGAAGCCGATGACTTCGACGGAGTGGCTGCGGCGGGTCAAGACCTGCTGCGGCCCGCGCGGCCGAAGCCGGCCGATGAGGCAAACGACCTTGCCCGATCCGACATCGAGCGCGGCGACCAGCGCGCTGCGGTGCGGCGCGATCGGCTTCATTTTCGGCGTCAGACCGGAGCCGAGGGCGTTCATGCGTCGCCCCCTTTTTTCTTTTTTGCATTGGCCTTGAGTGCGTCGTCGCGCGCCTGGGCGGCCGCATCCGACAAACGCACCGTCACGCGATCGGGCAGGCGCAGATCGATCGCCGTGATATCGCGCGACAATAGTTTTTTGTCGCGATCGAGCGCGGCCAGTCGGTCAAGCGCGGCTTCAACGTCGGTTTCCGGCAGACGAACATCGATGCCGTTCGCCAACCGCAAGTTCCAGCGCCGCTCGGCCACCAGGACCGAGGCGCGCAGCGCCGCTCGGATAGCGGGGTGGCGGTCGATTAATCCGATGAAGCTTTTGGCCTCGCGCTCGGCGCCGCGGCCAACCACCAACGGCAAACCCCGAAAACGATCTTCCACGAAAGGCTCGAGCACGGTGCCGTCGGCGGCGATGACGTTGAGGCGGCCGTTCTCCTGCCACAGCGCGAAAGCCTGGCGCTCGGTGATCGCGATCTGCAGGCGGTCGGGATAAAGCTTGAGCACCGCGGCGTCGGCGATCCACGGATTCGCCAACAAGCGCGCGCGCGCGGCGTCGGCGTCGAGAAACAGCAGCGAAGCCCGGCCGGTGACGCCCACCGTGCCGAGCACTTGCTCGCGGCTGATTTCCTTTTGGCCACTCACCGCGATCGCGGCGATGCGAAAGCCGGCCGCGTTCGCGGCAGCGTCGCGGGCTTCTTTGAGGCGATCGGAAATTGTGGCGACATGCCCGCCCGCGACGGCGCCATAGGCGAGCGCACCGCCAATCAAAAGAATAGACGCGGCGACGCCGGGACCGGGCGGCATATTTACGATCTTGGAAGCCCAGCGTCGGGCGCGCCGGCTTTTGCCGAAGAAACCAACGAAGCCGCTCGCCCAATGGCTCGGATCGGCGGATCCGGCGCGCGCCGACACCGGCCCGTCAACCGGCGCGCCAATCCGTTTCGCCGCTGATTGCCCCGACCGCCTTAGCGGTTGGTCGAGGCGTCCTCCACCATCCATTGCACCAGCTCATCGAACGTGATGCCTGCATACGCGGCAAGCTCGGGAACGAGCGAGGTCTCGGTCATCCCTGGTTGTGTGTTGACCTCTAGGCAGACCAGATGTCCCGTCCCCCGATCGTCATAGCGAAAGTCCGCGCGGCTCGCGCCGCGGCAGCCAAGCGCGTTATGGGCAGCCAAAGCCAGTCTTCGGACCTCCTGGTAAACATTTGGTAAAATCGGTGCCGGCAGCAGGTGCCTGGAGCCCCCGGCGGCATATTTGGCCTCGTAGTCGTAGAAGCGCGTGGCCGGGACTATTTCGATGACGTCGAGCGCCCGGTCGCCCAGCACCGCGCAGGTCAGCTCCTTGCCGGGGATGTAGCGTTCGACCATGACCAGTTCGCCGAACGGCCAATCGTCCCGATAGAGCTCTTGCGGCGGGTGGGGCTGTTCCGCCGGGACGACAAAAACGCCGACGCTCGAGCCTTCGGCGATCGGCTTGACCACATAAGGCGGCGGCATGACATGGGCCTTGGCGGCCTCAAACCGCGAAACCACCCGGTCCTCCGCGACCGGTATTCCGCAAGCCTTAAATAGCGCCTTGGCGAAGTTTTTCTGCATGGCGAGCGCGGACGCCAGCACGCCGGAATGGCTGTAGGGGATGCCAAGAATCTCCAATAGACCCTGCAGCGTTCCGTCCTCGCCCGGACGGCCATGGAGCACGTTAAGCGCAACGTCGGGCTTTGCGGCGGCGAGCGCCGCCGCGACTTCGCGCGTCACGTCAACTAACGTGACCCGGTAGCCACGCCGGATCAGCGCCTCGGCGCAGGCCTGCCCGGAGCGCAGCGAAACCTCGCGCTCGGCCGACCACCCTCCCATCAAAACGGCGACATGCTTCCCCATAGCTCGGCCGCTGATTCGCTGGGACACCAATAGAATCGACAATTGCCGAAAAATCGAGCGTCTTCAAATGGGAATGGGCCCCGAGGTGCGCCGCAAAGGGGTGATTCGGCCCCATACAAGAACCGCTCCCCGCTATGACGATCCCAGTGGTTCATTGAGTAGTCCTATTCGCTTGATCTCCCATTCGAGTTTGACGCCCGATTGCTCCTCGACCTTCCGCCGGACCGTCTCGCCGAGCGTCTCGATGTCGGCGGCGGTCGCATGGCCGAGATTGATCAGGAAATTGCAGTGCATCTGCGAAACCTGCGCGTCGCCTCGCTTGAGCCCGCGACATCCGGCGGCATCGATCAATTGCCAGGCCTTGCCGCCAGGCGGATTTTTAAACGTAGAGCCGCCGGTGCGGCTTTTCACCGGCTGGGTCTCCTCGCGGGCGGCGGTGATTTTTTCCATTTCCGCGGCGATGGCGCTCGGGTCGCCGGGTTCGCCGGCGAAGGTGGCTTCGGTGAAAATGTAGTCGTCCGGCGCGCCGCAATGGCGATAGGCGTAATGCATGTCGGCATTGCCAACGACGTGAATGCGCCCGCGCCGATCGACCGCGCGCGCTTCAATCACCGCGTCTTTGATCTCGCGTCCGTAGGCGCCGCCGTTCATGCGCAACGCGCCGCCGACCGCGCCCGGAATGCCGCGCATGAACGATAATCCGGCGATGCCGGCCTCCTGTGCCGCGCGGGCGACTTTGACATCCGGCACGGCCGCGCCGGCGCGAACGCGCGTGCCTTCGATCGCAATCTCGTTGAAGCCGCGGCCCAAGCGCACCACGGCTCCGGGAACGCCGCCGTCGCGCACGATCAAATTGGAGCCGAGCCCGATCACTGTCACCGCCAAGTCGGCCGGCAAATGTGCGAGAAAATAGGAAAGATCGGTCTCATCCTCCGGCATGAACAGGAGTTGCGCCGGGCCGCCTACGCGAAACCAGGTCAGCTCGGCCAGCGACTGGTTCGCCAATACGCGCCCGCGCAGTTCGGGCATGGTCCTTTTGACCAGCGGGACGAGATCGGGAAATGCCATCAACGGGCCTCGGCCGCCGCCAGTTCGGCCGGCAGGGCATAGGCCCATTGCGTAATCGAGCCGGCGCCAAGACAGAGCACGTAGTCGCCGGGCTGCGACGCTCCGGCAATCAGCGGAGCAAGCGTTTCCGGGCCGTCGAGAGCGATGACGTTGCGGTGGCCGTGCGTGCGTAAACCCTGCACCAGCGCATCGCGATCGGCGCCGGCGATCGGCGCCTCGCCGGCCGGATAGACATTGGCGACGATCACGATATCGGCGTCGTTAAAGCAGGTGCAGAATTGCTCGAACAGCGAAGCGAGCCGCGTGTAGCGATGCGGCTGCATCACCGCGATGACTTTACCCTTGGTCGATTCCCGCGCCGCGCGGAGCACCGCGGCGATCTCCACCGGATGATGGGCGTAATCATCGACGATAGTGACGCCGTTCCAGGTGCCGGTGCGCGTGAAGCGCCGCCGCACGCCGCCGAACTTCACGAATGCGTTGCGGATCGCGTCGTCACCGATGCCAAGCTCGTGCGCGATCGCGATTGCCGCCGTGGCGTTGAGCGCATTGTGACGGCCCGGCATCGGCAGCGCGAGATTTCTGATCTCGCGCAGGGACTGCCCGGCACCGTCGCGCAGCGCGATCGTGAACAGCGAGGTGCCGCCGGCGTGCGAGACATCGACGAGACGCACATCGGCTTGCGGGTTTTCGCCGTAAGTGACGATGCGATGGTCTTCGATCCGTGCGACAAGGCTTTGTACGATCGGATGGTCAATGCACATCACCGAGAAACCGTAGAACGGCACGTTCTCGACAAAGGCGCGAAACGCGTCCTGCACGGCGTCGAATGTCTTGAAGTAGTCGAGATGCTCCGGATCGATATTGGTGACAACGGCGATGTCGGCTGGCAGTTTGAGGAAACTGCCGTCGGATTCGTCAGCTTCGACCACCATCCAGTCGCCGGCGCCGACGCGCGCATTGGTCCCATAGGCGTTGATGATGCCGCCGTTGATCACCGTCGGATCGAAACCGCCGTAATCGAGCATCGCCGCCACCATCGAGGTGGTCGTCGTCTTGCCGTGCGTGCCGGCAATCGCGACGCAGCTTTTCAGCCGCATCAATTCGGCCAGCATTTCGGCGCGGCGCACCACCGGCAGCCCCTGCGCGCGCGCGGCCGCGAGTTCGGGATTGTCGGCCTTGATCGCGGACGAAATCACGACGACGCTGGCGCCGGCGAGATTGTCCGCGGCATGACCGATCGCGACCTTGACGCCTTTGTCGCGCAATCGCTTGACATTGGCGCTGTCGGTCTGATCGGAGCCCTGCACCGTATAGCCGAGATTGACCAAGACCTCGGCGATACCGCTCATTCCGATCCCGCCGATGCCGATGAAATGCATCGGGCCGATGTTGCGCGGCAATTTCATCCGGTTCCCCGGTCTTGTCCTGCCGGCCCCGTGTCCGCCATCTGGTGCCTCGTGTCCTTATCAATCGAAGAGCAGGATGGCCGGAACAAGTCCGTCATCGCGAAGGCTCATCGTAAAATTAATGCTTTGCGGCGGTCCCCGCCACCTTCAGAACGAGATCGGCAAGCCGGCTCGCCGCTTCGAGCCGCCCGATCGACCGGGCCGCCGCCGCCATCGCGGCGAGCCGTTGCGGCGCCGCGGCCAGCCCCGCGATCTCGCCGGCAAGCCGTTCCGGCGTAAACGCGTCCTGCACCAACCGCAACGCGCCGCCGGCGCGTTCCAAGACGCCCGCATTGGCGAACTGGTCCTGATCGATCGCATGCGGCAGGGGCACCAGGATCGATGGGCGGCCGATCGCGGCCAATTCGGCCACCGTCGAAGCGCCCGAGCGCGACACGACGAGATGGCTCGCCGCGATGCGCGCGGGCAGATCGGCAAAAAACGGCGCCACCTCCGCGGTCACCGGGAGAGCGGCATAGGCCTGCCGCACGCGCGGCAGATCTTCCTCGCGCGCCTGCTGCACGATGCGAAGCCGCGCCCGCAGGCCGGGATCGAGCCGGGCGATCGCGGCAGGCCCGATATCGGCCATGATACGCGCGCCTTGGCTGCCGCCGAAGATGACAAGACGCAGGAATTCGCCGGGAGGATCGTAGGGCGTCGCCGCCGCCGCGATGACAGCCGATCGGACCGGATTGCCGGTGAGCGTCGCTTTGGCGGCCAGTTCCGGCGCGTTGACGAAAATGTCGGGGAATGTCGTCGCGATCGCATTCACGCGCGGCGCAAGAAGCCGATTGGCCCGTCCGACGACGGCGTTGGCGTCGTGGATCAGGCTCGGAACGCCGCGCCAAGTGGCGGCGAGGACCGGAGGCACCGTCGGATAGCCGCCGAAGCCGATGACGGCTGACGGCCGCAACCGGCCGATCAGGGCCCAGGCTTGGGCGAGGCCGTAGCCGAGCATGGCGGTGGTTTGGGCAAGTGCAATCGGATTGCGCGATCGCACCGTCGCGCTGGCGATGACGTGGATCGCGTCATTCGAAAATGCATCGCCGAATTGAACGGCGCGCCGGTCGGTCGCGAGATGCACGGGAATGCCGCGTTCGGTCAGCACCCCCGCGAGCGCCGCGGCCGGGAACAGATGACCGCCGGTGCCGCCGGCCGCCACCAAAACCGGCGCCGGCTCCGCGGCCTGCATCACGCCGGACTCGCGGCGAAATCAAAATCGCCGGCGAGCTTGGCTTGTGGCCGTTCGCGGGTGAGCGCCACCAGCATGCCCATGCCGTAAGCGAGCGAGATCAAGGACGATCCGCCATAGGAGATAAAAGGCAGCGTCATTCCCTTCGCCGGCATCAGATGCAGATTGACCGCCATATTAATCGCCGATTGCAAGCCGAACAGGATCGCCAGACCCGCCGTCGCGAACCGGATGAACGGATCGTCGGTGCGCATGGCCTTCACCAGCGCGCGGATGACGATGAACGCGAACAAAGCGACCAGGATGAGGCAGAGCACGACGCCGAATTCCTCGGCGGCGACCGCGAAAACGAAGTCGGTATGCCCTTCGGGCAGGATACGCTTGATGGTGCCCTCGCCCGGACCGCGGCCGAACCAGCCGCCGCGAATGAACGATTCGGTGGCGATATCGATATTGAACGTGTCGCCGGAGGCCGGATCCAGAAAGCGATTGATGCGCTGCGCCACGTGCGGAACGGTGAAGAAGGCCGCGAGCAGGCCGACGCCCGCGGTCGCGGCAAGCCCGATCACCCAGATGAGGCGCATCCCCGCCATGTAGAACAGCGAACCCCAGACGAGCGCGATCAGCATCGTCTGGCCGAAATCCGGCTGCAACACGAGCAGCGCCACGACGACAATGAGCAGCATCAGCGCGAAAGAGTTCGCCGGCATTTCCGGACGCTTGCCCGTCTCGCCGAACAGCCAGGCGATCAGGATCACGAAGGCGGGCTTGAGGAATTCCGACGGCTGCACGTTGACGCCGAGCAAAACGAACCAGCGGCGCGCGCCCTTGATCTCGGCGCCGAAATAAGGCGTCAGCGCGGTCAGGACGAGGCTCACGGCGAACACGACGAGCGCCACTTTGCGAATCTCGCGCGGCGACAAAAACGACGTCGTGATCAAGACGACGACCGCGGGAATGAGGAACAGGACCTGACGATTGACGAAATGGAACGGATCGAGCCCGATCCGCGCCGCAACCGGGGGGCTTGCAGCAAGGCACAGCACGATGCCGCCGAGCATGAGTACGCCGAGCGCCGCCAGCGTCAGCCGGTCGACCGTCCGCCACCATTCGCTAAATAAAGTCGGCTGCGCCCGCGAAGCCATCGGCGTCCCCGGAAGGGATTCCCAGCCCTATCTCCTGCCCCCGGTATGGTTTCCAGGTGATTAAGATTGGCGCTACCGGGAAGATCTGTTGCCTGTCCTAGGCTTTGAATCCGGGCCGCGGGCGAACCACGGTTTCGGCGATAATCTGCGCCCGCCGCCAATGTTCCGGCATGGTGGGATCGAGCCGATCCTCCGTCGCGCTCATGAGGAGCCCGCCATCGGGCGTCCGTTCGGTCAGAATGTCAGACGGCAGCTCAAGCCCGGCTGCGAGCGAGGCCGGCAAAAAACAAGAACATTTGTCGCAGCCAGGGCGCGCCCAGGTCATCCACCGCCAGAATCTCTATTTTCTTTCCGTGCTCACCCCAGGCAGCGCCTGGACCAGCGCCCGGAAGGCGTCGCCGCGCAGCTCGAAGTTCCGGTACTGGTCGAACGAAGCGCAGGCGGGCGAGAGCAGGACCACCGGCTCGGCCGCAGGCGAAGCTTCGGCGTCGCGCGCCGCCGCGGCAAGCGCCTTATCGAGCGTGCCGTCGATTTCGTGCGGCACTTCGGCGCCGAGCGTCGCGGCGAATTGCTCTGCCGCCTCGCCGATCAAGTACGCTTTTCGGATGCGCGGGAAAAAAGACCGCAGGCTTTCGATGCCGCCGGTCTTGGGCTTGCCGCCGGCGATCCAGAAAATATCGCCAAAACAAGCCAGCGCCTGCGCCGCCGAATCGGCATTGGTCGCTTTGGAATCGTTGACGAAGAGAACGGCGCCGCGCCGCCCGACCTCTTCCATCCGATGCGCCAGTCCGGGAAAGGAGCGCAGCCCCGCCTGAATAGCCTCAGGCGCAAGCCCGAGCGCGAGCGCGGCGGCGCACGCGCAAGCGGCATTCTGCGCATTGTGCAGGCCGCGCAACGAGCCAATGCCTGAAAGCGCGGCGACGAGCGAAACATCGGCGCCGCTCGCGCGCATGATGCGGCTGCCATCGACGTAGAGTCCGTTGCTCAACGGACGTTTCACCGAAATCCGCACCACGCGTTTGCCGCCTTGCGCGAGCCGCACGGCGACGGCTTGGCACCATTCGTCGTCGACGCCGACGATGGCGGTGCCCTGCGCCGGCACGCCGGCGACGAGGCGCTCCTTCACCGCCGCATAATTTTCCATCGTGCCGTGGCGGTCGAGATGGTCTTCGGTGAGGTTGATTAGGATCCCGATCGACGGATCGAGCGAAGGCGCGAGATCGATCTGATAGGACGAGCACTCGATAACGTGCACGCGCCCGGCGCGCGGCGGGGTGAGCGACAGAATGGCGGTGCCGATATTGCCGCCTAGCTGCGCGTCAAGGCCCGCCGATGCGGCGAGATGCGCGATTAATGCGGTCGTGGTCGATTTGCCGTTGGTGCCGGTGATGGCGACGAACGGGGCGTTCGGCGCGCGAAGCCGCCGCTCGCGGCAAAACAGTTCGACATCGCCAATGACTTCGACGCCCGCTTTTTTGGCGAGCTGCACAACCCAATGCGGCGCGGGATGGGTGAGCGGAACGCCAGGCGCCAGCACGAGCGCCGCGATCTTGCTCCAATCGGCGCCGCGCAGATCGCCTGTAGGAATTCCAGCGGTTTTTGCTTTGGCGACGCTCGCTGCGTCGTCGTCGAACGCGATCGCGTCGGCGCCGCCGGCAAGGAGCGCGCTCGCGGCGGCAAGGCCCGAGGCGCCGAGCCCGAAGAGGGCGACCTTTCTGCCTGCAAAGGTCGTGATGGGAATCACGGCAGGAAATTCCGTAAGCGCCTATCTCAGCTTTAAGGTCGAAAGCCCGGCGAGCGCGAGCACGACGGCGACGATCCAGAAGCGGATGACGATCTGCGGCTCGGTACAGCCCAGCTGCTCGAAATGATGATGGATCGGCGCCATCTTGAAGACGCGCTTGCCGGTGAGCTTGAACGACACCACCTGCACAATGACGGAAACCGCTTCCAGCACGAACAGCCCGCCGATCACGGCGAGCACAATTTCGTGCTTGGTGGCGACCGCGACCGCGCCGAGCATGCCGCCCAGCGCCAGTGAGCCGGTATCGCCCATGAAGATCGAGGCCGGCGGCGCGTTGAACCAAAGAAAGCCGAGGCCGGCGCCAAGCACCGCGCCGCATAGAACCGCGAGCTCGCCGGTGCCGGCGACGTAATGAATCTGCAAATAGTCGGCGAAGACCAAGTTGCCGCAGAGATAGGAGATCATCCCGAAACTCGCGGCCGCGATCATCACCGGCACGATGGCAAGGCCGTCGAGACCGTCGGTCAGGTTCACCGCGTTGCCGGCGCCGACGATGATGAACATCGCGAACGGCACGAAGGCCCAGCCGAGATTGAGCACCAGTTCCTTGAGGAACGGAAACACCAGCGAGGTCGAGAACGGCACATGGCTGAGCTCGACCAGCGCGATGCAGGCGATCGCGGCAATGACCGATTCGACAGCGAGACGGGTGCGGCCGCCGAACCCGTTTTCCGCTTGCTGCCTCGTTACTTTCAGATAATCGTCGTAGAAGCCGACCAATCCGAAGCCAAGCGTGACCCACAGCACCACCCAAACGTAGGGGCTTGCCGGATTCGCCCACAACAGCGTCGAGACCAGCATGCCGGACAGGATCATCAGCCCGCCCATGGTCGGCGTGCCGGCCTTGGCGATGATGTGGGATTTCGGGCCGTCGGCGCGGATCGGCTGACCTTTGCCTTGCAAGACGCGCAGCTGGTCGATGATGCTCTGGCCGAACAGAAAGACGAACAGCAGCGCGGTTATGACCGCGCCGCCGGTGCGAAAGGTGATGTAGCGAAAGACATTGAGGACCGAGAGCTTGTCCGACAGTTCCACCAGCCAATAAAGCATCGCCATCAACCTTGTGCGGCAGCCTCTTCGAGCGTCTCGTGGCGCGGATAATTCCGCTGCAGCGCCTTGACGATGGGCCCCATGCGCGAGCCGAGCGAGCCCTTCACCATGACGACGTCGCCGGCGCGGATTGCGGGTACGACCTGCGCCTCGAGCGCGGCAGCGTCTTCTGCATAGCCGCCGCGGCGGCTCGCGGGAAGAGCCTCCCACAGCGCGCGCATCAGCGGGCCGCAACAAAAGACCAGATCGACCGCGTTGGCAATTACGCTCTCCGCCAGGCCGCGATGCAAAGCCGGCCCGTCCGGGCCGAGTTCCAGCATGTCGCCAAGCACGGCGATGCGGCGTCCCTGCGGTCCGATCGGCGCGCAGCCGAGCACCGCCAGTGCAGCATCGACCGAGGCCGGATTGGCGTTGTAGCTTTCGTCGAGAACCAGGGCCGGGCCGCCCGGAAGCTCGATCGCGATCGGCGCGCCGCGGCCGACGACCGGCTGCAGTTCGGCAAGCGCGAGCGCGGCAAGGGCGAGATCGGCGCCGACCAGTTCGGCCGCCGCCAATACCGCGAGCGAGTTCATGACGATGTGGCGGCCCGGAGCGCCGATCTTGTAGGTGAACCGGTTGCCGAGAATCTGCGCTTCGACCGTCGAGCAGCGCGGATGCAGCGCGCATTTGATCAACCGCGCATCGGCCCGCGCGTGTTCGCCGAACGAAACCACGCGCGCGATGCCGGCGTCTTTCGCGCGCCCGCGAAGCTGCGCGAATTGCGCGATGTCCCGATTGATGACGGCGGCGCCGCCGGGCGGAACGCCCAGGAATATTTCGGCTTTGGCGTCGGCGATCTTCTCGAGCGAGCCGAAGAACTCAAGATGCACGGGCGCGACCGTGGTGACGATCGCGACATGCGGACGAGCCAGGCGCGACAATGGCGCGATTTCGCCGGCGTGATTCATGCCCATTTCGAGCACCGCATAGCGTGCGCTGGCCGGGCAACGAGCGAGCGACAACGGCACGCCCCAATGGTTGTTGTAGGACGCGACCGAGGCATGCGTTTCGCCATCCTTCGACAGCGCCAGGCGCAGCGCTTCCTTGGTGCCGGTTTTGCCGACCGAGCCGGTGACGCCGATCACTTTGCCCCGCAGGCGCGCGCGGGCGGCGGCCGCGAGCGCGCGCAGGCCCGCAAGCACGTCCGGTACGATCAAGAGCGGCGCGTCGCTCGGGAACTGCGCGCAGCGCTCGGCGGCGACGATGGCGAGAGCCGCCTTGGCGGCAAGCGCCGCCGAAACGAATTCATGACCGTCGCGGCGATCGCCATGGATGGCGAAGAACGCCTCGCCGGGCGCGATGCTGCGGCTATCGATCGAGAGACCGGAGACCGACGCCGGTAAGGGCCCTCGGCGCTCGGCGCCCATCGCACTCGCCATTGCGTCAACGGTCCACAGCGCGGGCGCGCTCATGCGGCGAGTTCCTTCAGAGCGGTCGCGACCGCTTCGTGATCGCTAAAGGGCATGATCCGGTCGCCGATGATTTGGCCGGTTTCATGACCCTTGCCCGCGATCAGGAGGACGTCGCCAGGGCGCAGATCGGCAATGGCGCGGCGGATCGCCTCTCGGCGGTCGCCGATCTCGATCGCGCCCGGCGCGGCGGCCATGATGGCGGCGCGGATCGCGGCGGCATCCTCGCTGCGCGGATTGTCGTCGGTGACGATCACCCGGTCGGCTTTGGCGGCGGCGACGGCGCCCATCAAAGGCCGCTTGCCGCGATCGCGGTCCCCGCCGGCGCCGATCACGACGACGAGACGCCCGCTCACGTAAGGACGCAGCGCTTCGAGCGCCTTGGCGAGCGCATCCGGCTTGTGGGCGTAGTCGACAAAAATCGGCGCGCCCCGGCTCTCGCCGACGCGTTCAAGGCGCCCTTTAGCGCCGCCCAGATGTTCGAGCGCGGCGAAGACGGCGGCCGCATCGTCCCCGGTGGCGATGGCAAGAGCCGCGGCGACGAGCGCATTCTCGATCTGGAATTCACCGACCAGCGGCAAGCGCACCTGAAATGTCTTACCCTCGTATTCCAGACGGAGCGTCTGCGCCAAACCGGCATTGGCCGCGTGAAGAAGCCGGATGCCGGTTCCTTTGCGTCCGACCGTGATAACGGAAAGACCGCGGGTGGCCGCGACGGCGGTAAACGCATCGGCGCGGTCGTGATCGACATCGACGATCGCGGCCGCGCCCGGCATGAGCAAATCTTCGAACAGCCGCAGCTTGGCGGCGAGATAGGCCTGGAAACTCGGATGATAGTCGAGATGGTCGCGCGTGATATTGGTGAATCCCGCCGCCGCCAGATGAAGTCCGTCGAGCCGGTATTGGTCGAGGCCATGGGACGACGCTTCGATCGCCAGATGGGTGACGCCGTCACCCGCAAGTGAATCGAGCGCGCGATGCAGCGCGACTGGATCCGGCGTCGTCAGCGCGCCATAAGTCTCGCCGCGCGGCGACACGATGCCGACCGTCCCGATGCTCGCGGCGCGGTGACCGTTGGCGGTCCAGATTTGCCGGACAAAGGCCGCGACCGAAGTCTTTCCGCTCGTGCCGGTGACCGCGGCGACGATGCGGGGCTGCCGCGGGTAGAGCTTGGCGGCGACCAACGCGAGTGCGCGCCGCGCATTGCCGACGCGCACGAAAGCGACCGCGGCGGGAAGCGGCGTTTCCGGGATGCGCTCGGCAACGACCGCCACCGCACCCGCGGCAATCGCCGGTCCGGCGAAGCGCAGGCCGTCGATCTTACCGCCCGCAATGGCAACGAACACATCGCCGGGCTTGACCGTGCGGCTGTCCGCCGTCACCCCGCCTACATCGAAATCGGCATGGCGCGGATCGATTTCCGCATTAGCGGGCAAAATCTCGCGAAGCTTCATGTCGAGCTTCTTTTAGTATCTCTTCTTGTTTGTTTCTTGGCGTTGCTTGGCGTTTTCTCGGCGGCTTTTGGCGGCGGCGGCTCGGCCAGCGCTGCGGCGACCGCCTTACCTATTTTCCTTCGCTGCGGCCAGGATCAACTGGTCGGCCGCCGGCAGGTCCATGCGCGGCTCGACGCCCAGGAGCGGCGCAATGCGCGCGACCACCGCGCCGCCGGTCGGCACCGCGTTCCATCCCGAAGTGGTGAAACCATGCGTCTCGGGCGTGGCATGCGGCTCGTCCAGCATGATCAAAAGCAAATAACGCGGCCGATCGGCCGGCAGGACCGCCATGAAATCGGTCAGCACTTTGGCCTTGGTATAGCGGCCGTTGACAACCTTGTCCGCGCTGCCGGTTTTACCGCCGATGTAATAGCCGGGCACGTCCGCCTTCGCCGCCGTGCCCTTTTCGACGTTGAGCCGCATTAGGTAGCGCATGATCGCGCTGGTTTCCGGCTTGATGACGCGGGTGCCGAGCGCTTGCGCGTCGGCTTCGGAGCGCTTGAGGAATGTCGGCGGAATGAGAATGCCGCCATTCACCAACGCGGCCACGCCCATGGCCGCTTGCAACGGCGCGACCGAAAGGCCGTGGCCGAACGCGATCGTGGCGGTGTTGAGCGCAACCCAGTGCTTGGGCACGATCGGTTCGGCGCTTTCCGGGAGTTCGGTGCGCAGCCGATCGAGCTGGCCCAATTTTTTCAGGAACGCTTTCTGCCCGTCGACGCCAACCGCAAGCGCCATGCGCGCAGCGCCGATATTCGACGAATAGGTGAAAATTTCCGGCACCGAAAGGATGCGATGCTGCGCCTCGAAATCGTGGATATCGAAGCGTCCCATATGCAGCGGCGCGCGCGCATCGAATGTCGATTTGAGCGTGGCTTTGCCCGAATCGAGCGCCATAGCGACGGTGAAAGCCTTGAACGTCGATCCCATTTCGAAGACGCCGGTGGTCAACCGATTGATGCGTGACGGATCGAGCGCCTCGTGCGGATTGTTGGGGTCGTAATCCGGTTCCGACACCATGGCGACGACTTCACCGCTGCGCACGTTGAGGACGAGGCCGGCGGCGGCAACCGAGCCAAATTTCGCGCGCGCCTTCGCGAGTTCGTCGTGCAGGACGTGCTGAACGCGCAAATCGACCGCGAGCTGAACCGGCGTTTGCAGCCGATCCGTAGCAAGACCGGCCATGTGCAAGGCGGCCAGACCTTGGCCGTCGAGCCACTTCTCCATGCCGGCAATGCCCTGGTTGTCGATATTCACGTGCCCGATCAGATGCGAAATCTCGGCGCTGTCAGGATAATCGCGCTTGTTCTCGTTCAAAAAACCGATGCCCGGCAGGCCTTGACGATAGATCCCGCGCTGCTGCTCGGGCGTGATATCGCGCTGAAGCCAAACAAAGCCGCGCTTGGACGAGAGCCGTTCGCGCAATTCGGCGGCGTCGAGATCGGGCAGGTCCGCGGTGAGCAGTTCGACCGCTTCGTCAACGTCGATGAGCCGGCGCGGTTCGGCATAAAGCGACGGGACGCGAACGTCGGTCGCCAGCACTTCGCCATTGCGATCGAGAATATCGGGCCGCGCCGTCGCGATGGCGTCGCCCGACACGACGCGATGGGGCGTATGGCTGTTGGACGCCAGCGCGAACATCACCAGGCGCACAGCGATGACGGCATAGACGGCCGCGAAAGCGATGATCGCCAAGCCTATCCGCGCCCGCGCCTTGGCCGCGCGGTCGACAACACTGCCGTAAAGCACTTTGCCGACCCGCCATTGCCGGATCGCGGAGGACGAAGTCGCAACGCTTGGCCCGAACAGGGGTTCCGCGATTGCGCTCATGGTCGCGAGCCCCCGATTGCACCGTGCGGCTCATTTTCCGCGGGCCTAGGCGCGGCCGCCGGAATGCTTCCGGTCGGGCCGACTGTATTGGGTTTTTCCAATTCATCGATCATCCCGCCGATCGCGTCGCTGCGCGCAGCAACGTCTTGCGGTGGCCGTTCCGACAACCGATCGAGCGAGTCGAACTGCGTGGGCGCGATCGGCTGGAGCTGCAGTAACCGTTTGGCGAGAGCGTCGATCCGCTCCGGATTGTCGAGCCGCTCCCATTCGGCGCGCAGCGCCGCGATCTTGTCGCGTTCCTGCCGCACCTCGCCGCGCAATTTTGCCAGGTGCTCGGCTTGGACGGTGGCATCGTATTTGATCCGATAGACGTGAGCCGCGGCAAGCACCAATGCGCCGATGACGATCAGGTTGAGGAAGCGCAGAATCATGGCCGCCCCCTCGTCACATCCGCCAGACTCGGCAGGTGCGGCAGGTAATTTTCGACTGTGATCGGACGCGAAAGCGCATCGGTTCGCTCCGCCGCGCGCAATTTTGCAGAACGAGCGCGGGGATTGCCGGCGAGCTCCGATTGTTCCGGGGTCTGCGGCCGCGGCGTGAGAACGCGAAAAGTCGGAGCCGGCGCCGCAATTTCGGGGCGGTGACGCGATCCGGCCGGAGCGCGGCTGCGTTCGGCGAGGAAGGTTTTGACGATGCGATCTTCCAGCGAGTGAAAGGAGACCACGACGAGCCTGCCGGACGGCCTGAGCGCCCGCTCGGCCGCGGCGAGGCCGAGCGCCAGTTCGGCGAGCTCCTCGTTGACGAAAATGCGCAACGCCTGAAAGGTCCGCGTCGCCGGATGGATCGCGTCCTCGCGCCCATGCACCACGCCGGCAACGATGTCGGCCAAGGCTCGCGTCGATTCGATCGCTGCCCTGCTGCGCGCCCTCACGATCGCGCGCGCCACCGACCGCGCGTGCTTTTCCTCTCCCAGCCGCGCGATGATGACGGCAAGGTCGCGTTTGCTGGCTCTGGCGACAATGTCCGCCGCGGTCGGCCCGCTCCGTCCCATGCGCATGTCGAGCGGTCCATCCAGCCGGAACGAAAATCCGCGCGCGGCCTCGTCAAGCTGCATGGATGAAACGCCGAGGTCGAACACGACGCCGTCCGCGCGCTCCGTTTTGCCAAGGATCGAGTCCAAATTCGAAAAACGATCCTCGACCAGATCGAGCCGCCCCTGCGCCGCCGCGACGAGCGACGCGCCGGCTGCGATGGCGCTCTGATCGCGGTCGATGCCGATCACGCGCGCATCCGGCGTTTGCAAGATCGCGCGCGTATAACCGCCGCCGCCGAACGTTGCGTCGACGTACAGTCCGCCGGCCTTGACGGCGAGCCATTCGATCGCGCGGCTGGCGAGCACGGGAATGTGACGAGCCGGTCCGCCAGCGACAGCTTTGCTGTCGCTGCCCGTCATCATTCCCGCGCTCCGAGCGGTTTCGCCGCCGCCACCATCCGGGTGCCGAGCTCCAGCTTCAATGCGCGGACCTTCTCGGTGGCCTCCGCGAGTTCCGCGCGAAAGCGGCCAGGCTCCCAGATTCGAAATTTGTGGCCGAGACCGACGAAACTCGCCGCGTCGGTGATCCCGGCATGCGCCTTGAGGGTGTCGGTCAGCACGACGCGGCCTTCGCTGTCGATTTTGAGGGTCTCGCTCGTGCCGTAGAGCGACAAGGCAAATTGCTCCCGCTGATCGGAATAGGGCGTGTAGCCGGCGATCAGCGCCTCGATTTCGGCAAGCAATGCGTTGCCGCCGGCGTCGAGCGCCGGGCGGTCGAGTGCGGGATGGCAATAAAGACCCTCGAAGCCGTCGCGCGCCAAAACGGCGCGGAAAGATGCCGGAACAGAAATGCGTCCCTTGGCGTCCAGACGGAGCACATAGTGGGACACAAAGCGGTCCATCTCGCCCCTCATCGAGCGGCGGGTCGGATACGCATGACTGTCGCGCCCGATCCGCCCGTCGCGCCTTGGATCCGAGGCTGGCCCAAGCAACGAGCAATGGGATTAAATGGGCTATCATGGGACTATATGGCCGTCAATGATAGGACCGAAACAGGTCGCGGCAGTCGCGCGACTTCGATTAGCGAATGGCAACCTTAAGGAATGGTTGAAGACGCGATGGCCGAGAGAGCGCCCGATCATCCAGTCGGTCACGCGCACTACCCCGATGCATCGGCTGCAGGATGTGAAATGGCCGACCTATGCCGTGGCATCAAAGCAACGAACGTCGGCTATTTTATTGCGCTACTTGCGTTTCCTGTGCACTGCGGGGCAAACCGGCTTGTCGCTGACCGCTGTTCTCATAAATTTGACATATGTCGCGTCCCCCGTTTGCGCCGGATTCTTGCGTTGTCGCCGAGGTCATGCCGTCGCCCAATCAGGGCGAGCGCACCGATGGCCGGCGGCCGGATATGATTTTGCTGCATTACACCGGCATGCAGGACGCTCAGTCCGCGCTTGAACTTTTGTGCGCCCGCGGCAGCAACGTTTCCGCCCACTATTTCGTTTTCGAGGACGGCCGGATTGTTCAAATGGTCCCCGAAAGCCGCCGTGCGTGGCACGCCGGCAAATCGGAATGGGTGGGCGAGACCGACATCAATTCGTGTTCGATCGGGATCGAAATCGCCAATCCTGGCCACGACCATGGCTATCCGGATTTTCCCGCACGCCAGATCGCCGCAGTGACCGCGCTCTGCCGCAGCATTCAAACCCGCAATACGATTCCGGCGGTGCGGGTTCTCGCCCATTCTGACGTCGCGCCTGCGCGCAAGCAGGACCCGGGCGAGAAATTCCCGTGGCGGACGCTCTATGAGTCCGGCGTCGGTCATTGGGTCAGACCGGCGCCGATCATGAATTTCGGCCAAAGCCTCGAGCCTGGCGCGCGCGGCGATGCGGTGGCCGGCTTGCAAAGGTCATTGCGGGAATACGGCTATGGCGTGGAGATCAACGGAGCATATGACTCCACGACATTTGAAGTCGTCATCGCGTTTCAGCGCCATTTCCGTCCCGAACGCGTCGACGGCATCGCCGATATATCGACGCAAAACACTTTGCAGGAGCTCCTCGCCACACGCGGCCGCGCCAAGACGATCGCGGCGCGCGCGCGGACCGCGACGCTGCTCGTCGCGCCGTGACATCAGGGTCGCATTAAGCCATTCGGACGAAAGCCGGGACGGGAGACCGACTCGGCCCTTGACGGCGAAGCCGGCCATCCCCATTCGTGTTTCTGTCAGTCGGTCGGACGGCCGCTCCGGCGGGAACCGAAAGGTTGCCGGGGAGGAAAGTCCGGGCTCCGTGGGCAAAACGGTGCCGGATAACATCCGGCGGGTGCGAATCCAGGGAAAGTGCCACAGAGAAGAGACCGCCGCAGCGCGTTGCGTTTGGCCGCGGCAAGGGTGAAACGGTGCGGTAAGAGCGCACCGCGCCGGCGGTAACGCCGGCGGCACGGCAAACCCCACCGGGAGCAAGACCGAATAGGGACGGCGCGAGGCTTGCACGAGCATGAGCCTCGGGATCGTGTCCGGATCCGGCCGTCCGGGTAGGTTGCTAGAGGCGCCGGGCAACCGGCGTCCCAGAGGAATGGCCGTCACGCGCGCGAACGCCGTTCGCGCGCCGTCCAGAACCCGGCTTATAGGCTGGCTGACGTGACTTAAGGGCGCCCGGCGGATCCCCCGTCGGGCGCCCGCCAAGTTTCTTGCGGCGGCCGTATCTGGCACAGCTTTTGAATGGTTCTCACCATCGGAACACCGTGGCGCGGAAAGGGCATCGCTGCCGCACTGAGCAAAACGAAATCTTTTTACTTCAAAGGACGTTTATAGGGGTATGGTCTTCTAAGTTTCATCCAAAAAATTGCATCTTGAGGAAGTATATTCTATTTTTGTTACATAGGTCCCTTCATGAACCGCATCGCCGAAGACGTCGCAACTGCCCGCATGGCGCCGCTCTCGCGGCTGCCGGCATTCTTCGCGCTGGAGAACAAGCGCGTCGTCGTCGCCGGCGGCAGCCCGGCCGCCGCCTGGAAGGCGGAACTCCTCGCCGCTGCCGGCGCACGAGTCGAGGTTCTGGCCGCCCAGCCGAGCGAGGACATGCTGGCACTGGCCGGCGCGCCGCCGCGCGGCGCGATCGCCCTTCATCGGCGCGACTGGACGTTGAGCGATCTAACCGGCGCCGCCATCGCTGTCGCCGATTGCGACAACGATGAAGCGGCAGCGCGATTTGCCGCGGCCGCGCGCGCGGCCGGGGTACCGGTCAACGTGATCGACCGGCCGGATTTTTGCGATTTCTCGTTCGGCGCTATCGTCAATCGCTCGCCGCTCGTCATCGGCATTTCAACCGAAGGCGCCTCGCCGGTCTTCGGCCAGGCGATCCGGGCCAAGATCGAAACGCTGATCCCCAAGGGCTTCGCACGCTGGGCGGCGGCAGCGCGGTCGTGGCGACCGCGCGTGAAAGCGCTCGCTCTGTCCTTCCGCGGCCGGCGCGCCTTTTGGGAGAAATTCACCGCCCGCGCCATCGCCGTGCCCGATCATGCGCCCAACGAGGCCGATCTCGATGCGCTGCTCGCTCCAACGAGGCCCGAGGCGGGATCGGTCACGCTTGTTGGGGCCGGTCCCGGCGATCCCGAATTGTTGACGCTGCGGGCGCTGCGCGCGCTGCAATCGGCGGACGTGATTCTGTTCGACGATCTCGTTTCGGCCGACATCCTCGATTTCGCACGGCGCGAGGCCAAGAAAATGCTGGTCGGGAAAACCGGCCATGCGCCGTCATGCCGGCAGCACGACATCAACGAGCTGATGGTCTCTCTGGCCAAGGCCGGCCGGCGCGTGGTGCGGCTCAAGGGCGGCGACCCGATGGTGTTCGGCCGCGCCGACGAAGAAATCGCCGCCTGCCGCGCGGCGGGCATCGCGGTAGACGTCGTGCCCGGCATCACCACGGCGCAAGGCGCCGCCGCCCGGCTTCTCGTTTCGTTGACTCGCCGCCAAGAAGCGCGCCGCCTGCAATACATCACCGGGCACGGTCGCGACGGCAAATTGCCGGCCGACATCGAATGGACGAGCGTCGCCGATCCGAAAGCGACGACAGTCGTCTATATGCCGATGCGGACATTGCCCGATCTGGTCGCAACCGCGCTCGAGCGCGGGCTTGATCCATCGACCCCGGCGGTTGCCGTTGCGAGCGCCACGCGGCCCGACGAACGCGTCATTGCGGCAAGGATCGCCGATCTGCCGGCGCGTCTTCTTGCCGCCGAACCGACGACCGGGCCCATTATTGCGATGATCGGCACCGTATTCGCCGACACTCTGGAAAAGGCGGCGCATCACGCGGCGCCAATCGACGCCGCAGCCCAAACACGCCTGGTGCGATGAGGCCCGAGAGGTTGCGGAACCCACGCGTGGCCGCCTATCTATCCCCTGCATGAGCAACGTGACCGCACCGCCTTCCGTGGAGAGCTCCACGCACCTGCCGCCCCCGCATACGGGCCTTATCGACGCGCGCCTGATCAAGATCGAAGATGTCGCGCGCGACACCAAGCTCTACACATTCGCGCGCGCCGACGGCGGCAAGCTGCCGCCCTATTCGCCCGGCGCCCACATCGACCTGCACCTTCCCAATGGGCTGGTGCGGCAGTTCTCGCTGGTCGTGCCGAATTCGGACCCGGACAATTACGTTGTCGGGGTGAAGCGCGACGCCGCGAGCCGCGGCGGCTCGCGTTACATCATCGAGGAGATGCGCGCCGGCGACGAAATCAAAATCAGCGTGCCGCGCAATACGTTCCCGCTGATCGAAAATGCCGAACATGTCGTTTTGATCGCCGGCGGCATCGGCATCACGCCGATTTGGTGCATGGTGCAAGAGCTGGCCGCGCGCAAGCGGCCATGGACGCTCCACTATGCCTGCCAGTCGCGCCAGGACATGGCGTTTCTCGATGCGTTGCAGAGGCTCGATCCGCAATCGGTGCATCTACATTTCGACGACGAGGCCGGCGGCAAGTTTCTCGATCTTGCCGGCGCGATTGCGGCGGCGCCGCAGAACGCTCACTTTTATTGCTGCGGTCCCAATCCGATGCTCAAGGCTTTCGAGGCCGCCGCCGCCGGCCGCCCGCATGGCAATATTCACGTCGAATATTTCACGCCGAAAGAGGATGCGGCGAAAGCCCATTTGGGCGGCTTCTGGGTCGAGCTGGCGCGCTCCGGCGAGGAATATTTCATACCCGAGGGCAAGAAGGTCCTCGAAGTGCTGTTCGACTCTGGCGTCGACGTCGACTATTCCTGCGAGCTCGGAATTTGCGGCGCCTGCGAGACACGCGTGATTTCCGGAATTCCGGAGCATCACGATTCGGTGCTCAGCGAAGAAGAGCAGGCCACCAACACCAAAGTCATGATCTGCTGTTGCGGCTGCAAGAGCGAGCGGCTGGTTTTGGACATGTAAAGCCCGTAGGATGGTCGACGCTCGCGCGACCCGTCCGGTTGCGTGCTGTTCTGACTTTCTAAGCGGGACTCCTTATGGATACGGCCGTCAAACCTCGCACAGCAAAAAAGCCCGCCGCGAAGGAGCGTCAGGATTTGCGCGCCTGGATCGCGCTTTTGCGCGCGGCCGGCGAGTTGCAGGACATCAAAGACGCCGAGCACGAGCGCGAGATCGGCGGTATCGTCGATATTTATCAGCGGCGGATCGGCAACAAGGCCGTGCTGTTCGACGATGTTCCCGGCTATCCGCGCGGCCACCGGATCCTCGCCAATATCCTGACCTCGGTTCGTCGCATCAATATCACGCTCGGGCTCGACGCTGACGCCAGTGCCACCGAGCTCGTTCACTACTGGCGCCGCTATATGAAGGAAGCGCGCGCTATTCCGCCAGCGACGGTGAAAAGCGGGCCGGTCACGGAAAATATTTTGACCGGCGGCGACATCGACATTTTCAAGATTCCGGTGCCGCGCTGGCACGAGCACGACGGCGGCTATTACATCGGCACCGGCGACATGGTGATCATGCGCGATCCGGATACCGGCTGGATCAATTACGGCGCCTATCGGGTGCAGGCGCAAGCGCGCAATGCCGCAACCGTCATGTGCTCGAAGGGCAAGCACGGCGATCTCATTCGGCGCCGCTATCACGAGCGCGGCGAGCCATGCCCGATCGCCGTCGTCTGCGGCATGCATCCGGCCCTGTTCATGATCGCCGGCCTGGAAATTCCCTACGGCAAGAACGAATTCGATGCGGCCGGCGGCCTGATCGGCGAGCCGGTCGAGGTGATTGCGGGATCGCGCACCGGGCTGCCGATTCCGGCGCATGCGGAAATCGCCTTCGAAGGCTTCATTCATCCGAACGACCTGCTCGACGAAGGCCCGCTCGGGGAATGGACCGGCTATTACGCTGGCGGCCAAAAACAGGAGCCGGCGATCCGCATCGAGACGCTGATGCACCGCGACGATCCGATCCTGCTCGGCGCGATCCCGGGCATTCCGCCGGACGACGATTCGTTCTACCGCGGCGCCTATCGGTCCGGCGCGGTGTGGAATCAGCTCGAAGCCGCCGGCGTGCCGGAGGTCAAAGGCGTCTGGGCGCACGCCGCCGGCGGCAGCCGGCTGTGGCTCACGGTCGCCATCAAGCAGCAATATGCCGGCCACGCCAAACAGGCCGGCCTGATCGCCTCGCAATGCCACGCCGGCGCCTACGCCAACCGTTTCGTCGTTGTCGTCGACGACGACATCGATCCCTCCGACATGGACAAAGTAGTCTGGGCGATGTGCACGCGCTTCGATCCGCGCGAAGGCATGGAAACGCTGCGCGGCTGCTGGTCGACCGCGCTCGACCCGATGGCCTACGGTCCTGACGACCCGCGCAACGCGCGCGTGGTGATCGACGCCTGCAGGCCGTTCAAGCGGCGCGACACTTTCCCGGTCGTGGTGCGCGCCAGCAAGGAAGTCGAGGACCTGGTACGCAGTAAATTTCCAGACGTGCTGCCGCGCTAAAACAGCATGAACGAAAAATTCGACATCACGCTCACGATCAACGGCCGCGACTACCCCATCCGCGTCGAGGCGCGCAAAACGCTGGTCGACGCCATCCGCGAGGATTGCGGTCAGACCGGGACTCATATCGGCTGCGAGCACGGCGTTTGCGGCACCTGCACGGTCATCGTCGACGACGAAGCGGTGCGCTCCTGTCTGATGTTCGCCGTTCAGGCACAGGGCAAGAAGATCCGCACCGTCGAGGGGCTCGCCAACGGCGACGAGCTTAATCCCTTGCAGCGCGCTTTCATCGAGAATCACGGCCTGCAATGCGGCTATTGCACGCCGGGCTTCCTGATGCTCGCCACCAACGTGCTGGAGAAGAATCCGCATATCGGCGACGAAGAACTGCTCGACGTCTTGGCGTCGAATTTGTGCCGTTGCACCGGCTATCAGAACATCATCAAAGCGGTGCGTGCGGCGCGCGATGAGATGGCGCGGGCCCGCTGAATTTTGCCGCTACGCCTTGGCGAGCGCCGCCAGCGCCGCCTTCGCGACCTCCACGTCCTGCTCGACCTTGGCGCCGCCGGCGGCGATGCCGCCGATCACTTCGCCGCCGACTTCGATCGGAAATCCGCCCGGCACGTTGGTGAAGTCGCCCATACGTACCGACATGCTGAGCGCATTTTCCTCAGGCGCATAGCCGGTCGGCAGGCGTTGCGAGGCCGCGGTGATCGCTTTTCTCTGCGTGGTGATGATGGAGAAGTGCCGCGCGCCGTCCATCATCAAAAAAGCGATCACCCGGCAGCTTTGATCGACCACGGCGAGCGAGACCTTGCAGCCGAGCGCGTCCGCCTTGGCCACCCCGGCGGCAATCATTTTCAGGCTGGCCTCGTGGGTCAGCCGGTGAGTGGCGGCGACGTCCGACATGGTGAAATCCCCGATCCAATAGCTGGCACCCTCCCCCCATGACACAAAATCGGCAATGCTGTTAGTGTCCCCGCGCCACCGACGGGGAGATGTGAGAAATGCCGGAGAAGTGGGATCGCGCCGCCGATGTGGTCGTGATCGGATCGGGTGCGGCGGGCCTTCCGGCTGCAATCGTCGCCCGCGAAGCCGGCGCCTCGGTCATCGTCGTCGAGGCGCAGCCGCATATCGGCGGCCATGCCATCACCAGCGGTGGCAACCTCCCGCTCGGCGGCGGCACCAGCTACCAGAAGAAATACGGCATCGAGGACTCGCCCGACCTGCTGTTCCGCGACCTGACCGATTGGTCCGTCGTCGTGCCGAACGGCTTTCCGCCCTACCGCTACAACGACCGCGAAATTGTCCGTGCTTTCGCCGACAACAGCGCATCCGCGTTCGAATTCCTGCTCGCGCACGGCGTCAAGATGGTAGAGAAGGCGCCGGACAACGGCAGTGGCCACGAAATCGGCGTTTCGGCGCTGCGCACCATGCATTGCGCGGTGATGGATTGGCCGATGATCCAAACCGGCAAGCCCGCCGATCCGAGCGTGCGAGCCACGACGTCGTCGGGCAACGGGCTGATGCAGCCGCTGCATGCCGCGGCACGCAAGGCCGGCGTGGAAGTCCTGCTTGAACACCGCATGACGGCCATCCACCGCGAAAAGCCGAATTCGGGGCGCGTCACCGGCATCGCCGCCGATCACGACGGCGCGACGCACTACATTCGCGCCGATAAGGCCGTCATCGTCGCCACCGGCGGCTCGTCCGGAAACATCAACTTCCGCCGGATGTTCGATCCGCGGCTGACCGAGGAATATTGCGGGCTCGCCGGCATGCCGTGGTCCGATCAGGACGCCAGCGGCGAACTCGCCGCCGTGGCGATCGGCGCCTCGCTGTGGGGATTATTCAACAATACCGGCGAATTCGGCTCCGGCATCACCAAGCCGGGTGCTATCGGCTGTCAGTACAACTACACCAATGTGCGCTGGTATCCGGGCAGCGAAGTCTTCGATAAGGCGCGCGCGATCGGACTGAAGGTTGCCGATTGGCAGAACCTCATTCTCGTCAACATGCTCGGCAAGCGGTTCTACGACGAGTGCGGCCCGCAATACAGTTATTCAAGCTATATGAGCGTCAACCCTTACGAGCCGTACAGCTATCTCAACGCCAAGAACATCCAATACAATCCCAATAACTTCATCAATGCCGCGCTGGCCGGCATCGGCGACGGCCATAACGGCGGCGGGCCGATCTGGGCGATCTTCGATGCCGACGCGGTTGCGCGCGAAAAATGGCAGCCGGCGCCACCGCATGTCGATTGCGATGCCGGCTTCTTCTTCACCGCGCATACGATCGGCGAATTGGCGCAAAAGATCGTGATGAAATATCAGCGCGTGCCGATGCCGCCGCAGAATCTCAACGAGACCGTCGCCCGCTATAATTCATTTGTCGAGATCGGCAAGGATGCGGACTTCGGCAAACTCACTCCGCGTTACAAGATCGAGCGCCCGCCGTTCCATGCCGCCTGGGCGACGCCGGTCGTTCACGACACGCGCGCCGGTTTGCGGATCAACGCGCGCTGCCAAGTGATCGATATGAACGGCGCAGTGATCCCCGGCCTTTATTGCGGCGGCGAATCGGCCGGCGGCTTTTCCATGCACGGTCTGCCGCGCGCTATCTGCCAGGGATTTATCGCGGGCAAGAACGCGGCGGCGGAAATCGGTCGACAGACGACGGACAATGGATAACTGAAAAATTCCGTCCGCTGTCGTCTAGGCTCCGTCGTCCCATTACACCGTCGTTTGCGCCATGCCGAGGCCAGCGGTGAGTGCTTGCTTGGCGCCATCTTTGAATGCGACGTCCGGCGGCAGCACCACCGAGCAGGAACGGATCCTATGGTGCGCCGGGTCGACGCCGGGCGGCGTGACGCCCTTCTCGACCAATGCCTTGGCCGCGCGCATCAGGCGATGGCGGGCCATGATGATGCCGTTGTCAGTCGACACCAGGTTTTCCTTGGTGCGGTCGCAGATCGGCCCCATGCTTTCCTGCAGCGACGCGTCCTGCATGGCGAAGCCGGTGACGCCGCTATAGGTCTTGCCGGCCTTCTGCGCCGCGCGATCGATCAGATAATCGTTGTCCTTGTTGGCGAGCGGGCGATAGGTGCCGGGAATATATTTGCAGTGCACGCCGGCTCCGTCCTTCATGGCGTCGACTTCGGTCTTGGTCAGCGCTCGCACCGGATGGAAGTCGTAAGACCAGGCCCAACAGTTCTCGTCGTCGATCGGCACCCAGAAATGGCCGTGGATCGGATGATCGCCGCGCGGTGGAATCATCGTAAAGCACGGCATGACCCATGGCGTGATGCGCCAATAATATCTTCCATCCTCCGCATTGCGCCGTGCGCCGATGAACAAGCCGCCGGGCTGTTCGACCACTTCGAAATGCGGCTGCATGTCGGAAAGATTGTACTGATTACCCTTGGCGCCCTTGAACAGCGGGTCGGAGCCCAAGTCGCCGCGATGCAGGAAGGAGACATGGCTTGAATCGATGCCGCCTTCCATCGCTTGCAGCCAGTTGCATTCCTGCAAACGCTTGGAGACGAAGGTCTGCTCCGGTGCGACCAGGGCAAACTCCCATTCCGGCAGCGGCGGCTTTTTCTCCGGCGGTCCCATATAGGCCCACAGCACTTCGCCGCGTTTGACCAAGGGGTAGGATGCAAGCTTGATCTTATTGCAGAAGCCGCTTTCCACCGGCTCGGACGGAACATCCACGCATTGTCCGGTCACGTCGTATTTCCAGCCATGATAGGGGCAGCGCAGCCCGCCTTCCTCATTGCGGCCGAACCACAGCGACACGCCGCGATGGGCGCAGAATTCGTCGATCAGGCCGTAGCGGCCCTCGGTGTCGCGAAAGGCGAGGAGCCGCTCCGACAACAATTTCACCCGTACCGGGGGACAATCGTTTTCCGGCAGTTCCTCGGCCAACAGCGCCGGCAGCCAGTAGGAACGGAACAACTGCCCCATCGGCTTGCCAGGACCGGTCTGCGTCAGGAGGTCGTTTTGTTCTTTTCTGAGCATGACTTTCGTCCGTGGCGGCCATTGCCGCCTTGGAGAGTAGGGATTCGCCCCGGTTCGAGCAAGCTGCGGCCACGCCAGCAGAAAAATGGCAGGCCAGTAAAATTGCCGGCGCGAGCGCGGTTGCCCTATAGATGCAATTACGCTAAGTCCGCCACGACCTGCTGTCTGGAGACATTGGAATGGCCGATCACGCCGAACTCGAATACGCGACCGCAACGGGCAACGATTACCCCGCACATGAGCAGACGTACCGCAATTTCATCACCTTGGTGAAAGTGTCGGTGGTGACGCTGGCCGTGATCCTTATCCTGATGGCCTATTTCCTGACGTGATCTGATCGCGCAAGCTCCGTATCGGCTCGAAACGCCGGCGGTGGCGTCGGAGGATTCATGAAGGTTGCGGTGGTTGCCGAGAGCGATGCGGGCGAGCCGCGCGTGGCCGCAACCCCCGAAACCGTCAAGAAGATGATCGCCCTTGGCGCCGAGGTCGTCGTCGAGCCCGGCGCGGGAATCAAATCCGGTATTCTCGACGCCGATTATGCCGCCGCCGGTGCGGCGGTCAGCGCCGACGCGCTCAGCAATGCCGACGTCGTGCTTCAAGTGCGGCGGCCGGAACCGCCCGAACTGTCGCGACTGAAAAAAGGCGCGATCGTCATTGCCACGATGGATCCGTACGGCCATGAGAATGCGCTGCGTGCCATGGCGGACGCCGGCATAGTCGCATTCGCCATGGAGCTTTTGCCGCGCATCACCCGCGCACAAGTCATGGATGTGCTCTCAAGCCAAGCCAATCTCGCCGGTTATCGCGCGGTGGTCGATGCCGCGGCGGATTTCGGCCGCGCGCTGCCGATGATGATGACCGCCGCGGGCACTGTCCCAGCCGCCAAAGTCTTCGTCATGGGCGCGGGCGTCGCCGGCCTGCAGGCGATCGCGACGGCGCGGCGGCTCGGCGCCATCGTCACCGCGACCGATGTACGGCCGGCCGCCAAGGAGCAGGTCGAAAGCCTCGGCGCCAAATTCATCGCGGTCGAGGACGAGGAGTTCAAGGCGGCCGAGACGGCCGGCGGCTATGCCAAGGAAATGTCCAAGGAGTATCAGGCCAAACAATCTGCCCTCGTCGCCGAGCACATCAAGAAACAGGATATCGTGATCACGACCGCGCTTATTCCCGGCCGTCCGGCGCCGCGGCTGGTGACCAAGGAAATGGTGGCCTCGATGCGTCCCGGCTCTGTCGTGGTCGATCTTGCCGTCGAGCGGGGCGGCAATGTCGAGGGCGCCGTTCCCGACAGCGTGACCGAAGTCGGCGGCGTAAAGATCGTCGGTTATCGCAACGTTCCGGGGCGGCTCGCCGCGACGGCTTCGAGCCTTTACGCCAAGAACCTCTTTGCCTTTCTCGAAATCCTGATCGACAAGAAGACCAAGGCCCTTGCCGTCGATTGGGACGATGAGATCGTCAAGGCGACAGCGCTGACGCGCGACGGCGCGATCGTGCATCCGAATTTCAAGCCGAAGAGCGCCGCGTGAAGTGAAGAGCGGAGCCTTGCCATGATAAGTCTCTCGATCCTCAGCCAGCTCGATCTCATTGCCGCCGCGACGGGCAATGTCCCCGCGGCGGCAAGCGAAGTCGCCGACCCCTTCGTTTTCCGCCTGTCGATTTTCGTCCTCGCGGTCTTCGTCGGTTATTACGTGGTGTGGTCCGTCACGCCGGCGCTGCACACGCCGCTGATGTCGGTGACGAACGCAATTTCGTCGGTGATTGTCGTCGGCGCGCTGCTCGCGGTCGGCGTAGCGCTCGTCGCCGACGATTCCGGACCGCTGTGGGCGCGCGCGCTTGGCTTCATAGCCCTCTGCTTCGCTTCGGTGAACATTTTCGGCGGCTTTCTGGTGACGCAACGCATGCTCGGCATGTTCCAGCGGAAGAAAAAGTGACGACGGTAAACACGATACGCGACGATCCCTTCACACCGCCGCTTGCGGCAGGGGGCCGCCGATGAGCGCCAATCTCGTCGCGATTTGTTACCTCGTCGCCGGCGCGCTTTTCATCCTGGCGCTGCGCGGCTTGTCGAATCCGGAGACAAGCCGGCGCGGAAATTTGTTCGGCATGATCGGCATGGCGATCGCGATAGCGACGACGCTCGCATCGCATCCGCCGGCAAGCACCGCCGCCTGGGGCCTCGTGGTCGTCGGCATGGCGCTCGGCGGCGGCACCGGCGCAGTGATCGCACGGCGCGTGCCGATGACCTCGATGCCGGAATTGGTGGCGGCATTCCATTCGCTGGTCGGCATGGCCGCGGTGCTGGTCGCCGCCGGCGCGCTCTATGCGCCCGCTGCCTTCGGTATCGGCGCTGAAGGCGCGATCCACGGCCAGAGCTTGATCGAAATGTCGCTCGGCGTGGCGATCGGCGCCATCACTTTCACCGGCTCGGTGATCGCCTTTCTCAAGCTCTCGGGCCGCATGAGCGGCGCGCCGATCCTCCTGCCGGCGCGGCACGCGATCAATATCGCGCTCGCCGTCGCGCTGGTCGCGCTCATCGTTTGGTTTTTCGAAGCGCAACAGCATCTCGCCTTCTGGCTGATCGCGGCGGTTTCTTTTCTTCTCGGCGCGCTGATCATCATTCCGATCGGCGGCGCCGACATGCCGGTCGTGATCTCGATGCTCAATTCCTATTCCGGCTGGGCCGCGGCAGGCATCGGCTTCACGCTCGGCAATTCGGCGCTGATCATCACCGGTGCGCTGGTCGGCTCGTCCGGCGCGATCCTGTCCTACATCATGTGCAAGGGCATGAACCGCTCTTTCTTCTCCGTGATCCTCGGCGGTTTCGGCGGCGAGGTGGCGGGGCCAGCCGCGCATGCCGGCGACAGGCCGGTCAAGATCGGATCGGCGGAGGACGCAGCCTTCATCCTAAAGAATGCCGGCAAGGTGATCATCGTGCCGGGCTACGGCATGGCGGTGGCGCAGGCGCAGCACGCGCTGCGTGAGATGGCCGACAAGCTCAAAGCGGCGGGGGTCGAGGTCAAATACGCGATTCATCCGGTCGCGGGACGGATGCCGGGCCACATGAACGTGCTACTTGCCGAAGCCAATGTTCCCTACGACGAAGTATTCGAACTGGAAAATATCAATTCGGAATTTCCGCAGGCCGACGTCGCCTATGTGATCGGCGCCAATGACGTCACCAACCCGGCGGCGGAAGACGATCCGAAATCGCCGATCTACGGCATGCCGGTGCTGCAAGTGTGGAAGGCGGGCACCGTAATGTTCAACAAACGCTCGCTCGCCTCCGGCTATGCCGGCATCGATAATCCGCTGTTTTACCGCGACAATACGATGATGCTGCTCGGCGACGCCAAGAAGATGACCGAAGAAATCGTCAAGGCGCTGTAGCTCGCACGCGATTTTCGGACCGGAGCGTAAAGAGGCATGCTGCGATGCCCGAAGAATCTTCGCAACGAGAGTCTTCCATTCGGGGCGAGCGGCTCGCGGCGCTGCCACGACGGGCGCGGCTTGTTCGGCTGGCGATTCGGTTTATTGGCGTCGCCGTCGTCGTGGTCGCCGCCGGCCTCCTCTACCGCGGCTTGCGTGACCGCTTCGTGCTGCCGCAATGCGATTCGGAACGCGCCAAGCGCACGCTCGTGGATGTGCTCAAGGAGCTCAGACTCGAACCGGTGCGCTTCGAACCGATCACGACGGTGTCGAGCGGCAAGACGGAAGTGGTCTGCCGAGCGCTTTTGCCGTTGCCGGACGGCGCCAATGTCGCCGTCGATTACAGGTTCTATTGGCAAGGCAACCAGGTGAACATCAGCTACTCGGTGGCGCGAAGATCAAACTAGAGCGTAATCGTTTTAAACTGAATCGATTGTGTCTCTAGATGTTTGATGGGGCCGCAGTATCGCGCCGGTAGGGTCTAGCGAAACTTCTCTTTTGCGGCTCTATCAGTCCGGTCTGCCGTAGCCGCCCGCGGTCGGCGTCTGAATGACGATCGCCTCGCCGGCGTCGATCACGGTGGCGTCGCAGCCTTGTAGCCTTTCAAGCCGGCCGTCCTTGCGCCGCACCTTGTTCTCGCCGATCTGCCCGTCGCCGCCGCCGGCGAGGCCGAATGGCGGAATGCAGCGGTGACCGGAAAGAATCGTGCATTCCATCTTTTGCAGAAATCGGATGGTGCGGCGAATGCCGTCGCCGGCATTCCATCGGCCGCGTCCGCCGGAATTTTTTCGGATGTGGAAGTCTTCGAGCAGGACCGGATAACGGAATTCCAGAACCTCGGGATCCGTGAGCCGCGTGTTGGTCATGTGGGTATGCACGGCATCCGTGCCGGGAAATCCGGGCCCGGCCGGCGAGCCCGAACAGATCGTTTCGTAATACTGATACTGCGCATTGCCGAAATTGAGATTGTTCATGGTGCCTTGCGCCGCCGCCATGGCGCCGAGCGCGCCGAACAAGCAATTGGTGACCTCTTGCGAGGTTTCGACGTTTCCGGCCACGACCGCGGCGGGAAATTCCGGCGAGAGCATGGACCGTTTCGGAATGATGATGCGGATCGGACGCAGGCAACCGGCATTCATGGGGATGTCATCGTCGACCATGACGCGGAAGACATAGAGCACGGCGGCGCGGGTCACTGGTTCCGGCGCATTGAAGTTGCTCGGCTGCTGTGGGCTGGTGCCGGTGAAATCGACGGTCGCTTCCCGGCTTTCCTTGTCGACCTCGATCCGCACCTTGATCGTATTGCCTTGATCGGTCGTAATCGCGAACGTGCTGTCGTACAGCCGGTCGACGACGCGGCGCACGCTTTCCGCGGCGTTGTCCTGCACATGCCGCATATAGGCGCGCACAACGGGCAGCGTGAAATGACGCACCATCTTGCGCAACTCGCGCACGCCCATTTCGTTGGCGGCGATTTGCGCCTTGATATCGTTGACGTTCTGCAACGGGTTGCGCGCGGGATATTTTGCCCCGTTGAGCAGCGCGTAGAGTTCCTTCTCGCGGAAACGGCCGCGGTCCACCAACTTGAAATTGTCGATATAGACGCCTTCCTGTTCGATGGTGGTGGCGTTCGGCGACATCGAGCCCGGCGAAATGCCGCCGACATCGGCGTGGTGGCCGCGGGAGGCGACCCAGAACAAGATTTGGCGTCCGCCGAACACCGGCGTGCAGACGGTAATGTCCGGCAAATGCGTGCCGCCGTTATAGGGCGCGTTGATGGCATAGGCATTGCCAGGACGCACGGCGCCCTTGTTCTCGCGGATGATGGTTTCGACGGCGCGGTCCATCGATCCGAGATGCACCGGCATGTGCGGCGCATTGGCAACCAGCGAGCCGTTGCCGTCGAAGACGGCGCAGGAAAAGTCTAGGCGCTCCTTGATGTTCACCGAATACGCGGTGTTTTGCAGCGCTACGCCCATCTGTTCGGCGATCGACATGAAGAGATTATTGAACACTTCCAGCATCACCGGATCGGCATGCGTTCCGATCGCGCGCGCACGCTTGAGCTTGCGCACCCGCCGCAGCACCAGATGATCCTTGGCGGTGAGTTCTGCCTGCCAGCCATGCTCGACCACCACCGTCTGATGCGGTTCGATGATAATGGCCGGGCCCCTGATCTTGTGGCCCGGCGAGAGGGTCTCGCGCAAATAGACGACGGCGCGATGCCACTCGCCGCTGGAGAAGAACCGCGTGGGGCGCGCCGGCGCGGGCCGGCTCCGCCGGGCGGGCTTGCGCAACTTTTCCGCAAAACGCGCTCCGCCGCCGATGGCCTCGACGGAAACCGCCTCGATGACGAGTTCTTTGCCGCGATCGATGAAGCCAAATTGCGCTCTGTGCGCGCGTTCGAATCCGGCCTTCATCTTGGCGAGCGATAGCAGTGTCAGATTCTCGCGGAAGGAAGGCTTGAATGCTCCCGCATCGACGACGAGCGGCGTGTCGGTGCCCGCATAACGGATATGCGCCCGCACATGGAGGCGAATTTTTCCGACGGCGACGCCTTGGCCGGCGACTTCCGCAATCGCGTTGCGCGCGAGCCGCCTCGCCACTGTTTCAAGCGTTGCATGCGCTTTCTTGCCGAACGGCTCCTCAATGGCATGCTGACGGACGCTGCGGATATCGGCCAGGCCCATGCCGTAAGCCGACAGCAGCGAGGACAAGGGATGGATCAGCACGCTCGTCATGCCGAGCGCGTCGGCGACCAGGCAGGCGTGCTGGCCGCCGGCACCGCCAAAGCAATTGAGCGCGTAGCGGGTGACGTCATAGCCGCGCTGGACCGAGATTTTCTTGATCGCGTTCGCCATGTTCTCGACCGCGATCCTGATGAAACCGTCGGCGACTTGCTCGCGCGTACGCCCGCCGCCGATGTCTTTCGCCAAGGCGGCGAACGCCGCTCCGACCGCATCGGCGTCGAGCGGCAAATCCTGCCGCGGCCCGAAAATGTGCGGGAAAAAATCCGGGATGAGCTTGCCGACCATGACATTGGCGTCGGTCACCGCGAGCGGACCGCCGCGGCGATAGCATTTCGGTCCGGGATTAGCGCCGGCCGAATCCGGCCCGACGCGAAACCGCGCTCCGTCATAGTGCAGGATCGATCCGCCGCCCGCCGCCACCGTGTGGATCAGCATCATCGGCGCGCGCATGCGCACGCCGGCGACTTCCGTCTCGAACGCCCGCTCGTATTCGCCGGCGAAATGCGACACGTCGGTCGAAGTGCCGCCCATGTCGAAGCCGATCAGCCGCGAAAAACCGGCCGCTCGTCCCGTCTCGGCCATCCCGACCACGCCCGCCGCCGGCCCCGACAGGATGGCATCCTTGCCGCGGAACAGGTCGGCGGCCGTTAGACCGCCCGACGACATCATGAACATGAGCTTTGTCCCTCGCCCCGCTAGCGGGGAGAGGGGATCGTCTTGCAAATCTCCCGCCACCTGCGCCACGTAGCGGCGTAGAATTGGTGAGAGGTAGCTGTCGACGACGGTCGTATCGCCGCGGCCGACCAACTTGATGAGCGGCGACACTTCGTGGCTCGCCGACACCTGGGGAAAGCCGAGCTCGCGCGCCAAGCCCGCCAGGCGCTGTTCGTGGACGTTGTAGCGATAGGCGTGCATCAGCACGATGGCGACGGCGCCGATGCCGTCGGCTTTGGCGCGATCGAGTTCGCCGCGCACCGCGCCAAGATCGATCTCGCGCTCGACGCTGCCGTCGGCGCGCACGCGCTCATGGACCTCCACCACGCGCTCGTACAACATGTCCGGCTTGACGATGTGACGTGCGAAGATTTTCGGCCGTGCCTGGTAGCCGATACGCAGCGCATCGCGAAAGCCCTTGGTAATCAAGAGAAGCGTGCGCTCGCCCTTGCGCTCAAGGAGCGCATTGGTCGCAACGGTCGTGCCCATCTTGACGGCATTGATGCGTTCGCTCGGGATCGCGGCGCCGGGCGGCAGTCCGAGCAGATGGCGGATGCCGTGCACGGCCGCATCGCGATAGGCCTCGGGATTTTCCGAGAGCAATTTGTGGGTGACGAGGCTGCCGTCGGGGCGCCTACCGATCACGTCGGTAAACGTACCGCCGCGGTCGATCCAGAATTCCCAATTGCCGAACATACCGACAGACATGACTCTCGGCCTCGCGCTCGATCAAGCTCTGATTTTGTGGCACATTGGACCCTGAACGGAGCTCCGACGGCGATCAACAAGACGACTAGTTGAGGACGCAACGATGCACAAGATCGCAATTTCCCCAGCCGCACTCGAGCGCATGACCGCGCGGATGGGTAAACTGCATCCCTTCGATACGATCGAGCCGCGCAAGGCCGCCTTGCTCGTGATCGACATGCAGAACTATTTCGTCAAGCCCGGTCATCAGGGCGAGATTCCGCTGGCGCGGGAAATCGTGCCGAACATCAACCGGCTAGCCACTGGTCTACGCCGGAACGGGGGCCATATCGTATGGATTCGCAATGGCACCAGGGACACGCGGGAAAGCTGGTCCACCTTTCACGAGTGCCTGATGACGCCAGATCGCAGGGATCGGCGTTACGCGGCGATGGATATCGACGGCGACGGTTACGAGTTCTGGCATCTCAACGAGATCAAGCCCGAGGACGCGCAGCTAACCAAGAACCGTTACAGCGCGTTCATTCAAGGCTCCTCGAAGGCCGAGAGCTATCTTCGCGACCGCGGCATCGACACGCTTTTGATCGCGGGCACCGCGACCAACGTTTGTTGCGAAAGCTCCGCGCGAGATGCCATGATGCTGAACTTCAAAGTGATCATGGTTTCCGACGCCCTTGCCACCCATACCGACGAAGAGCACAACGCGACGCTTTCGGCGTTCTTCGGACAATTCGGCGACGTGCAGACCACGGACGAAGCGTTGCAGGCGCTTGAGCGCGGCGATAACGCGCGCGCGGCGGCGTAGTACCACTGCGAACTTAGGACGACACAGCCGCCTTCATATCCGCCGGCGTCGGGATATATCTATCCATGCGCGGCGGCGCGCCGTTCCTGCGCATCTCTTCGAGCCAGATGCGGTGGATGCGCGGATCCTGATCCTCGTATTCGATCTGGTCGCCGCCTTCCTTGACGCTTTTCGACACCGCCGGCGTGTCGCCCTCGCTCGCGCCGAGGAGCGACACCCGCTGTGCGCGCGTCGTCGGATAGCGCAGGCCGCCGACCGCGGTGGCAAGATAACGCGCCGGGGCGGGGCCGGTATTGAAGTGCTGATGAAATTGGCGGTCGGCGGGGACCAGCACCATGCCGTGCTTCCAGTCGATGCGCCGAAAATCCTTCTCGTGCTCGTACCACAGCAAGGAGAAGCCCTGGCCCATCACGCACATGACGTGGAAGCTCGGCCCGTGCCGATGCGCCTTCTTATAGGTGCCGACTGGCATTTCCGAGATATGCGCGTGCATGGTGCCGTCGGCGAGCACGAACATGATGTTGGTGCCGCCGCCGCCGCGATCGCCCCAGCTTTTCAGCTCGATGGCGGTCAAGTCCGGTACGAAATTCGTTTCCCACATGTGGTTGCCGGGCCGCACGGTGATGAGATCGCCTTCGCCGGAGAAGTATTCCTGCTTGCCCGCTCGGTCGCTGAAGTCGAAGTCGCTGCCGAACACGAAAGCTTCATTGTGAAAGACATTCATCACCATGGGCAAGTTTGTTGTGCTGACAAGGAGCGCGCGCTCGACGCCGCTGCCGTTGAAGTGACGGTGTTTGGCATTGAGCGGAATGGCGAACAGGCTCTTCGCGCCCCATTCGAAACTGCGGCGGCTGCCGTCGGCGAATTCGAGCTGCGTCGAGCCATGACCCTCGAGCACGTAGATGACTTCTTCATAGAGGTGCCGCTGCGGCGCGGTCGATTTGCCGAGGGCGATCTCGAACAGAAACATGTTGGCAAAATCGCCGCGGCCCTTGAGATGAACCGCTGCCCCTTTGACGTCGTAACGAGGCCATGGCGCGGTCTCGACGCCGAATAGATCGACGCCATAGTCCTCGGTGACCGGAATGTCTTCGGCGGCAAGCCAATCCGTATAGGGGTCAATGCCGTATCGCGGCTTGGTTTGAGGGGTCTCACGGATGTTCATCGCCATCTCTCCGACATCGGCGTAGCGACAATCATAGCGGTTTGACGCGCCTTGTCACCGCGGGCCATCGCACGTGCGGTACGCGATAATTATGCGAACAACAGCGACTTGATCACCACGGGCACGAGTCCGGGCGGCGCGATCAGTTCGCCGATATCGATATAGTCCAATTCCTGCAGTTCCACGCCGTCGATGGAAACGATTTTGCCCGGCCATTTGAGCTCGCGATGCAGGAGGCGGCCGAACGTCTTGCTGATATCTCCGTCGATTGCCAGGACGAGGAGCTTGATCCTGTCCTGTACAAGCCGCAGGCCACCGAGAATGGCTTCGCCCGCCGCGCTCAAGCGCGCATGTTCCGGATCGCCGTGCCAAGCAAACGCGATGGTGATCCCGGGAACGTTGTCGAGTTCGATTTCTTCGAGACCGCTACGGATTTCGGCGGCGATCCGTTCGCGATCGAGGCGTTCGGTTTCCATCGTCATGCGCACGACCGGCACGTTACGCACGGGCAGAACGTAAGGGTCCGGCAGGTAAATCGTTTTGCCGCTGACCTGCACCGTGAACTGCGAGGCGCCGATCACGGTCGCGCGGATACGCTGGCCGGGGTCGATCAGCGGCAGGCTCACGCGGCGGCTCAGCGCGTGCGCCAGTTCGTCGGCAAGCGGCTTGGCGATATCGCCAAATTCGCAGCGTTCGTGGCCGAACAGATACTCGGCAACGCCGCCGGAAAATGTCAGCGCCGCCGGCGAAAGTCCACGTGGCAAGGGTTCGGTGAGGAGAAGCGAGCGCCCCAACGAATCGAGCGGTGCATCCAGTATGACGTCCGCCGCCAGCGTCGCGAGCCGTTGTACGAACCTGCGGCGAACGGATTCATCGGCGAGCGTCGACGGCGATAGTTCTATGTGCATGTCGTCGGCGACGAGGCGCGCGGAGTGATCGATACGGGTCCAGGCGCCGCTTTTGTCCGCCGCAATCAGCCGGCCGCCGACCGCGAAAGCCGATAGCCCGACGACGGCGCCGCGGTCGATCAACGCGAGCTTGATGGTACCGCCGCCGATATCGATATGCAGCAGGCAAATTTCGCGCGCTTTCGACAATGCCACCGCGCCCGATCCGTGCGCCGAGAGGCGGGATTCGAGCCTGTGGCCGGCGGTGGCGCAAACGAACTTCCCCGCCTCCGCTGCGAACAACTCATCGATGGCACGCGCGTTTTTGCGCTTGATCGCCTCGCCGGTGAGAATGACGGCGCCGCCGCCGACATCTCCGTGCGCAAATCCGGCCTCGCGATAGCAGCCGCGAATAAATTCGCCAAGCTCTGCGGCATCGATCGTGCCGTCCGGAAGAAACGGCGTCAGCCGTATCGGCGAACGCCACACGATCTCGCGGGCGGCGACGATGAAGCGGCTCGATAGGCCTTGCGATTGCCGTCGGAGCAGAACTTTCGCGAACAACAGATGCGAGGTCGAACTGCCGATGTCGATGCCGACCGTCGTGAATACGACGTTGTCCTGGGCCCAGATCGTTCGCGCGATCGCCGCGCGTTCGGCCGCCGTCTCGATATGTTCGTGCGAGAAATCGGTTTCGTGCATGGCTGCGGGGAAAATTCGTCGCGGATCAACTCATTCTTGCCTTGTCGATGAAAATTACTGCTTCCCGAGCAAAGTTGCGACGGTCTTGATCTCGTTGCGGGCGTATTTCGGCAAGCCCGCGCTGATCGAATTGCCGGAATTGAACGACGACTGTCCCATGAGGACTTGCGCAGGCACCAGGTTGCGCAAAACCGGCACCGTCTCGAAGTTGCGCTTCTCGTCGAGCACGCTAGCCTTGATGGCCAGCGCCATGAATGCAGTGATCGCGGTCTTTTCGGGGTCGCTCGGATGCGCCTGCAGGACTGCGAAAAACTTGCCGAATTTCATGATCTGATTGACGTAGAAAATATTCTGTTCAAGCGCGCCGACGACGGGCGTGTTGAGACCCGTCAATTCCTGCAAGCCGGCCTGATCGAGATCGGACGGCGCAAGCGCGGCCAACTCGCTCTGGAAATCGATGTGGTCGGCAACCTTTCTGCTGTCGCGTAACTTATTAACCAGCATGATCCCCATCGGGATCTTGCCCTCGAGCTTGTAGGTGGACAGGATACAAATCGACGTCGTCAGGCCGCTGCACCATTTGCGGTCCGGATTGTCGTTGCCGGCGCCGGCTTTGTCCTTAAATGTCGTTATGTCGGCCACGGAAATGAGCTTGTGCTGTATCGCGGGATCGATCTTCTCCAAGAAGGGCAAGCTCACGTAACGCGACAGATCGATCGCCCCCGGCGCCTTAGCCAGCACGAAACGCGCCTGCGCCACGTACATGTAAAGCTTTTCGGTGTACGGCTTCCCGGCGGATTTGTCGGCGCCATCGGCGGCGTCGTTGGCGACCACCGGCTCCACATAGCCCGGGAACAGCGCAAGAAACTTCTTTTCGATGGGATGGGCGCTGGCCCAGGTGTCGAAAGGGGTCAGTGCGGTCTCGCTGTCGATGCCGCCGGCGGTGGTCCGATCGCTGAATTCGATCGTCTTCGCCGTCAACCGCGTCACATCGACCTTGCGCGCGGACGTCACATCGTCGATGCGGAAATCCTGCGCATGGGCCACGGACCCAAGACATTGCGCGCCAACAAGCGTGCCGACAAACAGGGCAAGTAGGAGGGCCGCCGGCCGAGGCATGGGAATTGCTTTCAAGATCACGCCGTTAGTTCACGCCTCCGCCCCGGAAGAAATTGCGCAGGGGAGGATTATCGCTCCAATGCCACGGCTGAAACAGGCCGCGCGCCGTCGGCTGCGATGGCGGCGGTTGCGGCGGCTGCCGCCAATTCTGGTTCGACCAATTCTGGTTCGGCCAATTCTGGTTCGGATAGTAGGAGCGGCCGATCCACTGACCGTTGCCATTGTACCCGCCGCCGCTCCAGAAAGAACCCTGATCGCTATTGCCCCATTGCTGGTCCTGATAATAGGCGTCCTCGCGCGAGACCAACTGGTATTGCGTGTCGTCGGCCTGGCCGTCGGCGGTGCGGCGGAAATGCTCGATAAAATTGCCGCCGCCCACGCGGTCGCCGGTCATGTAATCGATCGGAACGTCGACGACGAGCTGTCTGGCCTCCGGCGAAGGTCCGCTCAAAGGCGCTTTGGGCGCGATTTGATCGCCCCAAACCGCTTCGATGATCGGCTGGAAGATCGGCAGCGCCACGCGCGCGCCGGTCTCGTTGGAGCCGAGCGAGCGGCGCTTACCGTCGCCATTGTCGTAGCCGACCCAGACCGCGACGGTCACATCGTTAGTGAAGCCGATGAACCAGCCGTCAACGGCGTTCTCGGTCGTTCCGGTCTTGCCGGCAACGTAAGGAGACAGCCAGGCGATGCTGCGCGCGGTGCCGCGCGCAACGACCCCCTGCAGCATCGTCTTAAGCTGATAAAACGAGACCCGGTCGGCCGCATCGATCCGCGGCGGCGGCGTCTTCGGATATTGATAGATCGTGCGGCCGTTTTCCTCGATCGAATCGATCCCGTGCGGTCGCGGCAGTGCGCCTTCGTTGGCGACGGCCGCATAGAAGGCGGCGAGATCGATCATTCGCACCGGCTGCGCGCCAAGCACGAACGGATAGTAGCGCACGCATTGTGAATAGATTTTCGCGGCAATCGCAGTCGCGCAAACCTCATCGAGGCTTTTTTCCGGACTCTCGCTGATGCCGCCATCGAGCAGATGGGCGGTGACGACATTCACCGAATGCTCCAACCCGCGCCGCATCGTGTAGACGCCACCCTCGTTGTAATCGGCATTGCGCGGCGACCAGAAATCCTCCGGTCGCGCATAGCCGCCGTAGTCGCGGCTGATCGCATAGCGGCCGTCGACGTCGTTGCTGATCGGAGGCAATGTGATCGGCTCGTTGAGGACGAGCGTATTCGGCTGCAGGCCGCGCTGTAATGCCGTCAGGTAGGTCAACGGCTTCATTGCCGAGCCCGGCTGACGCTGCGTCTGCGCCGCGCGGTTGAGCTGGCTGAGCGGATAGGAAAAGCTGCCGGCCATGGCCAGGATTCGGCCGGTCTTGTTTTCGAGCACGAGCGCGGCGCCCTGCACCGTGGGCCGCACGCGAAGCTGCGCTTGAGCGACGGTTTGGACCACAGTTTGGGTGCCGTTTTGCAGGCTGCGGCTGCCGTTACCGGATTTGATCTTGGCGGTGGGGCCGGCTCTGCTCTCGACGACGTGAACGTAGACGACATCGTAAAGACTGAGCCCGCGCCGAATCGCGGCGGTCCAAACCGTGAGCGGCAGGATGCGGCCGTCGGGCAATCCGACCCGGATCGTGTCGTCGCCTTTTTTGCCGCCGCCCTTGAGCACCACGACAGCGGGCGTCCAATGCACGTCGTAGAGCGGCAGGCGCACCGCTTGCAGCGCCTGCTGCCAAGCCGGAATGCCGGCGCGGTTGTCCACTTCGAGCTTGCGCACGGCGTCGGCAATATTCGCCTCCGGCCCGCGAAATTGCATGCGCCCCATCGATAGCTCGTAGCGCGCCAGGCCTTCCTGCAGTGCTGCCTCGGTATCGCGCTGCAATTGCGCATTAATCGTGGAATGGACCGTGTAGGAGTCCGCCGTCAGATCTGGGATTCCGTCGGCCTTAGCCTCGCGATCGACGAAATCGACAAAGTGGAAACCGGCATTCCGCCGCGGGTGTTGATAGGCGATAAGCTTTGGCGGAGCCGCCAGTGCCTTGTCTTTCTGCGCGGCACTGATGACGCCGTCTTCCTGCATCCGATCGAGCACATAGCCGAGGCGTTCCTTGGCGCGATCGGGATGGCGGTCCGGATTGTAGTAGTTCGGTCCCTTCAGCAAGCCCGCCAGCATCGCGCTCTCGGCAAGCGTGAGGTCTTTGGCCGGTTTGCCGAAATAGCCGCGCGAGGCCATCTCGACGCCCCACGAGCCTCGCCCGAGATAGGCCGAGTTAAGATAAAGCTCGAGAATTTCGTTTTTGCTCAGCGTTTGTTCGAGCCGCGACGCCACGATCATCTCGCGGATCTTCCGCTCATAGGTCACGTCCTCGCCGACCAGGAGATTTTTCACGACCTGCTGGGTGATCGTGGAGCCGCCCTGAGGCCGTCCGGGATCGGCGAGATTGCCGATGAAGGCGCGGATGATGCCCCGCTCATCGACGCCGTGATGCTGAAAAAAGCGTCGATCCTCGGCGGCGACGAACGCCTTCTGTACGAAGTCGGGGACGGAAGCGAGCGGCACCCAGACCCGCCGATTGCCGGGCTGGAATACGTCGGCGAAATCTTGACCGTTGCCGTCTAGGACCACGCTCAGGCTCGGCAATTTCTTGCCTTTGAGGACATTTTGATCCGGCAGGTCCGCGGCGGCGCTGTTGAAGAAGTCGATGACCTGCTTCAGATCGACGACGGGATTTGCGATTGGTTCGTTTTTGCAGAATTGGTGATAGGCGGTGTTTAGATCGGCGAAATTGAGGCCGTGAAAGGCCTTGATGTCGGCGCCGACCGCTTTGGGATCGTCGAGCGCGGTGGCGATCAGATCGTCGAGATTGATCGACTCGATATCGAAGGCTTGCTTCATATGGGCGCAGCCGTTGCGCAGAATCTGCACGACTTCGTCTTGATCCTTGAGCGGATCGAAGTTCGTCTTGACGGCTTGCGGTTGCGTCGTGACCTGGCTCAGCGTCAGCGCCGTTGCAAAAATTTTGACCAGGATAGTGTCCATGGAAATGCGGCGGCCCGGCCGGGGTTTCCCGGGTTTAAGTGACGCAATGGAACAACTGCGATTATAGCGATCTGATCCTTACAAAAAGACTTTTTTACGGGCGCGCCAGGTTGGCGCGAAAGCGTCGCAGCCGCGTGATTGGCGGATGCGCGGCGACGATCCGGGCGTCAATTCGTAGCGGGCACCAGGTCCTCGAAATGGCCGCGATGTTGCAGCCATGCCAGCAGGACAAGCGCCGGCAGACCGGCAACCGCGCATATCGCGAAAAACCAGACCCATCCGGTCGCTGCCGCGATGAAGCCCGCCCCGGAGGACAGATAAGTGCGCCCGAACGCGGCAAGCGCGGTGAGCAGCGCATATTGGGTCGCCGTATGCAGCGGGTTGCGGCACAGCGCCGATAAATAGGCAACGAAAATGACGGTGCCGACGGCGCTGGTGAAATTCTCGGCAACGATCGCAAAACTCAGCCAAGCCGCGTTGTGGCCCAGCACCGCCTGCCAGGAAAAAGCGAGATTGGCGACGCCTTGGAGGATCGCGCCGAGCCAAAGGCTCGCCGGCAGCGAATAAGCGCGCGCCAGGAAGCCGCCGGCGAAGCCTCCGACCAGCGTCGCCACGAGCCCCACGCCTTTGATGATGGCAGCGTATTCGTTGCGCGAAAAGCCGAGATCGATCACGAATGGAGCGGTCATCGCGCCCGATAACGCATCGGTGAACTTGAAAAGCACGACGAAAGCCAGCGCGACAAAAGCCAATTCGCGCGTCAAAAACTCCGAAAATGCGCCGATCGCCGCTTCGGCGAGCCGCTGCAGCGTGCCCTCCCGCGCGTGGGCCGCATCGGCGCCGGCCGATTTTGCCGGCTCCTTGGCAAGCAGCGTCGTTCCGACGCCGATGAGAACCAGCGCCGCCATGGCGGCGTAGCCCGCGCTCCAAGCGGCCTTGTGTCCGAGGCCCAGCGTTTGAAAGCCGCTGACCAGAAACAGCGCGCCCGCCGTCGAGACCAGCATGCCGATGCGATAGGCGGCGACATAGGACGCCATGCCGGCCGCCTGTTCGCTTTCCTCGAGGCTTTCCACGCGGAACGCATCGACGACGATGTCCTGCGTCGCGGACGCGGTCGCGACCAGAAACGCCCCGATCGCGACGACCAAGGCCGATACCGACGGATCGCACAGGCCGAGGAACACGATCGCCGCGATCAATAGAAATTGCGACAGCAACAGCCAGCCGCGCCGCCGCCCGAGCCGGCGCGCCAGCACCGGCACGTCGAGCGCATCGATCAAGGGCGCCCAAAGAAATTTGATCGTGTAAGGCGTGCCGACCAGCGCGAACAAGCCGATCGTGCCGAGATTGACGCCCGCCTCGGTCATCCAGACGAGCAACGTCGAGCCAGACAATGCGAGCGGCAGGCCCGACGAAAAGCCGAGGAACATGATGATGAGCACGCGGGGCTTGAGATAGACAGCGGCCGTATCCGCAAGCGAGGTTTGCTCGGTCGCAACGCTGCCGGTCGCGTCGGGCGGCGCCGCCATGCGCCGCTACTCGCCCGCCTGCAGTTTCAGCGTTGGGGCGGAAATCGCGTTCGCCGTCTCGGCTTGCAGTTCGACCTGTTGGATGCGCTCGCCATGCGCTTCGATTTTTCCGATCGAGACGACCGCGAGCCTAATATCTTCGCTCGCCTGATTGAAATGCGTTTGCAATTTGTGGATGCGCTCGCTTAGCAATCCGACGTCCCTCACCAGGCGCGCGACTTCGTCGCGGATTTGGTCGGCCGCCTCGCGCATGCGGGCGTCTTTCTGGATTTGCTGCACCATCTGGATCGCCAGCGTTAACAGCGATGGCGATACGATAACCACGCGCACGCGGTAAGCGCGCTGAAACAGGTCATCGAAGCCCTCGTAAAGCTCGGCATAGACCGATTCCGACGGAACGAACATCAAGGCGACTTCGTAGGTTTCGCCGGGGATTAAATATTTGTCCGCGATATCGGTCACGTGCTTGCCGACGTCGGAGCGCAAGCGCTGCGCCGCGGCCTTGCGTTCGTCGTCGGATTTGGCGTCGCGGTAGGCGGTGACGGCTTCGAGCGGAAATTTTGCGTCGACCGCCATCGGACGTTTGTCGGGAAGAAACACGCAGCAATCGGGCCGCGTGCGATTCGAAAGCGTGTGCTGAAATTGGTAGGCGCCCTTGGGCAAATTGTCCTGGATGATCGCCTCCATCCGCAATTGGCCGAAGGCGCCGCGCGACTGCTTGTTGGCGAGAACGCCGTGCAGCGAGGTCACCTCGCCGGCGAGCGCGGTGATGTTTTTCTGCGCATTATCGATGACGGCGAGGCGCTCATTGAGCTTCTGCAAATTCTCCGCCGTGTGCTGGGTCGTCTTCTGCAGCGAATCGCCGAGCCGGTGCGATACCGAATCGAGCCGCTCGTTGACCGCGTGCTGAACCTGCGATTGGCGCTCCGCCACCATTTTGATCATGGCCTCGAGGCGGGCCGCCGCCTCGCGCTGCGCGTCCAGCAGTTCGGCAAGCGGCGGCGTGTTCGCAGCGGCGAGATGGCGCGATCGCCATAGTGCGATGGCAAAAGCGGCCAGCACCGCAAGCATGGCGCAGGCGATCGCTATAATCGCGAGAATCGGCAAGTTATCGGTCAGGCTAGTGGTCAGACTGGCGGTCATCGGCTGCGCTCGGCAGTTCGGGGTGGCGATTCGCGGTCCGGAACGAAGAGCGAACGGTCATAGCCCCTTGCCGGCGAATGCGCAATTAGCACCAGCGCATTGACCCCGCTTTACTCACCCCTTACATCGCCCGCCATGGCGGTGCGCGAGATCATCATCCTTCCCGACAAGCGCCTGCGCTTGAAGTCGGAGCCGGTCAAACAGATCGACGCCGGCATCCGCAAGCTTGTCGATGACATGTTCGAAACGATGTACAAAGCGCCGGGCATTGGGCTTGCCGCGATCCAGGTCGGCGTCGCCAAGCGCGTGATCACCATGGATCTGTCGAAAAAGGAAGACAATCACCAGCCGCACGTCTTCATCAATCCGGAAATAACCTGGCAGTCGGAGCAGCGCGCGAAGTACGAGGAGGGCTGTCTATCCATCCCAGATTACTACGAGGAGGTCGAGCGGCCGGCCGAAGTTAAAGTTAGCTATCTCGATATCGCCGGCAAAAAGCATGAGATCGACGCCAAGGGCCTCTTGGCGACTTGCCTGCAGCATGAAATCGACCACATCAATGGCGTGCTCTTTATCGATCATCTCTCCAAGCTCAAGCGCGACCGGGTAATCAAGAAATTCACCAAAGCCGCCAAAAACACCGCGACGAAGAAGGTGGAGGCGTGATTGGCGCTTCGCCTCGTTTTCATGGGCACGCCGGACTTCGCGGTGCCCACTTTGGGCGCGATCGTCGGCGGCGGGCACGAAGTGGCCGCGGTCTATGCCCGCCCGCCCCGCCCGGCCGGCCGCGGCATGGCGCCGAAAGCCTCCCCGGTCGCGCGTGAGGCCGAGTGCCTCGGCCTGCCGGTTTTCACGCCGACGACCCTTCGAGAAAACGCCGCTGCCGCCGTAATGCGCGCGCACGGCGCCGAGGCCGCGGTCGTCGTCGCTTACGGATTGATTCTGCCGCGGGCGATCTTGGAATGTTTTTCGCGCGGCTGTTTCAATCTTCATGCCTCGCTGTTGCCGCGCTGGCGCGGCGCGGCGCCGATTAACCGCGCGATCATGGCCGGTGATCGCGAGACCGGAGTCATGGTCATGAAAATGGACGAGGGTCTCGACACCGGCCCCATCGCCATGACGGGGCGCGTCGCGATCGGTCCCGATGCGACGGCCGGCGATCTGCATGATGCGCTGGCGCGCCTTGGCGCCGATCTGATGCTGCGCGCGCTAGCCGCGCTCGAAGCTGGAACATTGCAACTGGCGCCGCAACCCGACGCCGGCGCGACTTATGCCAACAAGATCGACAAGGCGGAAACGCGCATCGATTGGACCAAGCCATGGCACGAGGTCCACAACCATTGCCGAGGACTGTCGCCTTTTCCCGGCGCCTGGTTCGAGCTTTCCGCCGCAACCCGAGTCAAGGATCAAGTCAAGGATCGCGTCAAGGTTCTGCGCTCGACGCAAGGCAGCGGCAATGGCGAGCCCGGCCGCGTGCTCGACGACGATCTGACCGTCGCCTGCGGGCAGAGCGCGGTGCGGCTTTTGGAACTGCAGCGCGCGGGCCGGCAGCCGATGCGCGCCAGCGAATTCCTGCGCGGCACGCCAATTCCGCGCGGCAGCATTTTGCATTGACGGCGAAGAAAGTCGCGGCGATGCCCCGCTACAAGCTCACCATCGAATATGACGGCACGCCGTTCGTCGGCTGGCAGTCGCAGGACAACGGAATGTCGGCGCAAGCCGTCCTCACCGAAGCGATTGCGGCATTCGCCGGCGAGCGCGTCACGGTCAACGGCGCCGGACGCACCGATGCCGGCGTGCATGCACTTGGTCAGGTCGCGCATATCGATCTCACCAAAGCGTGGGACGGCGACACCATCCGCGACGCCATCAATTTTCACTTGCGCCCGCAGCTGGTCGCCGTGCTGAACGCCGAAAGCGTGGCGCCGGATTTCGACGCGCGTTTCTCCGCCGTCAAGCGGCACTATCTGTATCGCATCGTCAATCGGCGCGCCGATCTGACGCTCGATCAAAATCGCGCCTGGCGGGTGCCGCGCCCGCTCGACGCCGAAGCGATGCATTCGGCCGCACAGCGGCTCATCGGGCGGCACGACTTCACCACATTCCGCGCCGCCGAATGTCAGGCGAAGTCGCCGGTCAAGACGCTCGATCGCCTCGATGTCGTACGTGACGGCGAAGTGATCCGCATTACCGCATCGGCGCGTTCGTTCCTGCAACACCAAGTCCGCTCCATGGTCGGCTCGCTGATGCATGTCGGCGAGGGCAAATGGACTGCCGACGATCTTGCTTCGGCGCTCGCCGCACGTGATCGCACGGCCTGCGGCCAGGTTGCGCCGCCGCAAGGGCTGTATTTGGTGCGGGTGGATTATGCTGTCCAAATTTCCGTGCAACGCGGAACATCAGCGGACTTCGCGTGATGGCCGGTAGCGATGTCGAGGTCATTGTTGTCGGCGGCGGCGCGGCCGGAATTGCGGCCGCTAGACGACTTCACGACGCCTCGATCCGCTGCTTGATCCTCGAAGCGCGCTCGCGACTCGGCGGTCGGGCCTGGACCGTCGCGGACGCCGGCGGCTTCGCGCTCGACCTCGGCTGCGGCTGGCTGCATTCGGCGGATCGCAATCCCTGGGCGCGTGTGGCGCAGGAGCAAGGCGCCACGATCGATAAAACTCCGCCGCCATGGATGCGTCCGCCGCTCGAAATTGGCTTCCCGCGCGCCGATCACGTTAAATATCGCGAGGCGCTCGGTCGCTTTTATGCGCGCCTGCACGAGGCGGGGCGATGCGACACCGACGCCGCGGCGGCGACTTTGCTCGAGCCGGGCTGCCGCTGGAACGGCCTCATCAACGCAGTGAGCACCTTTGTCAGCGGCGCGGAACTGGACCGCGTTTCGATCAAGGATCTCGATCGCTACGACGACAGCGGCATCAATTGGCGCATTTCCGGGGGCTATGGCTTTGTGGTGAACGCCTATGGGGCAAGCCTTCCGGTCAAGTTCGACTGCCCGGTGCGCGGCATCGATTGCAGCGGCAAACGTCTTGTCGTCGATACGCCGCAAGGCGCGATCGCGGCCGATCAGGTTATCGTGACGGTACCGAGCGCGGTATTGGCGGCGGACCGGATTGCGTTTACGCCGGCGCTGCCAGCAAAAATTGCCGCGGCCGGCGGTCTGCCGCTGGGACTCGACGACAAGTTTTTCATGTCGCTGGACGGCGCCGAAGAGTTCGACAAGGACGTGCGGATATTCGGCAGGACGGACCGCGCGGCGACGGCCGGATACCATTTCAGGCCGTTCGGGAGGCCGATGATCGAAGCCTATTTCGGCGGCGCGTTGGCCGTCGCGCTCGAAGCGAGCGGCGCGCATGCATTCTTCGACTTCGCCGTTGCGGAACTCGTGAATATTTTCGGTAGCGATTTTTCCCGGCGCCTCAAGCCGATCCGCGCCCATCTTTGGGGCCGCGATCCGTTTGCGCTCGGCTCGTACTCTTACGCCAAGCCGGGATTCGCCGACTGCCGGCAGGCGCTTGCCGAGCCGATCGAGGATCGGCTGTTCTTCGCCGGCGAAGCGTGTTCAAGCCGTGATTTCTCGACTGCGCATGGTGCGTGGCAGACCGGCGTCGCGGCTGCCGAGCAGATAATCACCGCGCGCGGCCGCTGAGCGGGCCTGCGGCGCAGCACCTCAGCCGAAATATTTTTCGATGATGCGGCGATAGATCGCCGTCAGTGTAATCAGGTCGCCGACCGGCGTATTCTCATCGACCTGATGCATGCTCTGCCCGACCAGACCGAATTCCAGCACCGGGCAATATTCCTTGATGAAGCGCGCGTCGGACGTGCCGCCGCTCGTCGAAAGTCGCGGCTTGCGGCCGGTCACTTCGGCAATGGCCGCGATCGCAAGCTCGGTGAACCGGCCGGGCTTGGTGACAAACACGTCCGCGTTGGACGGCTGCCATTCGAATGCATAACGCACATGGCCCGCCGCAGCGACCGCGGCGCGGCGCTCGATCAGCCCCTTCAGCGCCGTCTGGCTGTGGCGGTCGTTGTAGCGGATGTTGAAGCGCGCACGCGCTTCGCCGGGAATGAGATTGACCGTTGTATTGCCGACATCGACCGAGGTGAATTCGAGATTCGACGGCGCGAAATGCTCGCTGCCTTCGTCAAGCGGCGCCTGCAGCGCGGCGATCAGCGTCACGAGCCCCCGGATCGGATTCTCGGCGCGCTCGGGATAGGCGACATGGCCTTGCCGGCCGGTGACGATCAGCGTGCCGTTGAGCGAGCCGCGGCGGCCGGCCTTGATCGTATCGCCGACGGTTTCGACATTGCTCGGCTCGCCGAGAATGCAATGATCGAAAGTCTCGCCGCGCTCGGCCGCCCATTTCAGAAGCTTGACGGTGCCGTTGACCGCAACGCTTTCCTCGTCGCCGGTGATAACAAGCGAGATCGAGCCGTTCGGCTTGCCGCCCTTGGCGCCAAGGTAATCGAGCGCCGCCGCCGCGAAACAGGCGATGCCGCCTTTCATGTCGACGGCGCCGCGACCAAATAGCTTGCCGCCGGCGAGTTCGCCCGCAAAAGGCGGATGCGACCAGGAGGCTTCGTTGCCGGCCGGGACGACGTCAGTATGGCCGGCGAACAAAAGATTCGGTCTTGCCGTGCCGATACGGGCGTAGAGATTGTCGACCGGCGCCGTGCCGGGTTCGGCGAAGACCGCCCGATGCGTCTCAAATCCCGCGCGGGCCAACAGGTCCTGCACATAAGCGAGCGCGCCGCCTTCATCCGGCGTGACGGAACGGCAGCGGATTAGTTCGCGAGCGATGGTGACGGGATCGGGGGACATTTGCGGTCAACGATTGGCGAGTGGATCCGGTCCGTATTGATTCGGCCCGACGGTGCCGCGGCGAAAACCGAGTTCGACCAGCAGAGCCAGGCCCAGCACGGTAAACGGCACCGCAATGAAAAGCGACAATGCGCTCGGCTCTTCGTCGGTGCCGGTCAATTCCAGGACCGCCAGCAAGTCGAGCACCGCCCCGGCGCCGAAGAACACGACAAGGAGCCACAGCGGCATGTTGCGGTCATGACCGCGTTTCGCGGCAACGGCGAACTCCGGATATGTGAAAGCAAGATCGACGATGGCGCTGAGCCGGTCTCCCTGGATCGCTTCGGCGACGAAATGCGCGAATATCTCGGCGACGGTCAGCACGACTATCGCGATCCAGAACGTCTTGCGGCCGATCCGGCCGTCGAAACGGTTGAAGAGATAGGCCCAATCCATCGGAACGACGTGACTTCGACCTTTCGGAAGCGGCGGCTAGTCGCGAAGCAATTCGTTGATGCTGGTCTTGGCGCGGGTTTTCTCATCGACGCGCTTGACGATGACGGCGCAGTAAAGGCTTGGCGTCGCTTTCGCGCCTTTGCCGGGATTGCCGGCGATCGTGCCGGGCACCACGACCGAATAGGGCGGCACCTCGCCCTGTATTGTTGCGCCGGTCTCGCGATCGACGATCTTGGTGGACGCGCCGATGAACACGCCCATCGACAGCACCGAACCTTCCCGCACGATCACGCCCTCGGCGACTTCGGAGCGCGCACCGATGAAACAATTGTCCTCGACGATAACGGGCCCAGCCTGCAACGGTTCGAGCACCCCGCCGATGCCGGCGCCACCAGAAATATGGCAATTCTTGCCGATCTGCGCGCAGGAGCCCACCGTCGCCCAAGTATCGATCATCGTGCCCTGATCGACATAGGCGCCGAGATTGACGAACGAGGGCATCAGCACCACGCCCGGCGCGATATAGGCGGAGCGGCGCACAATGCAGCCGGGCACGGCGCGAAAGCCCGCGGTACGGAATTGGGCGTCGTCCCAGCGATCGAATTTCGACGGTACCTTGTCCCACCACACCGCCTGGCCCGGTCCGCCGGGGATTACGCTCATATCGTTGAGACGAAACGACAGGAGCACCGCTTTTTTGAGCCATTGATTGACTTGCCATGAACCATCACTCGCCCGTTCGGCGACTCGGACCGCGCCGCGATCCAAAAAATCGAGCGCCTGCTCGACCGCTTCGCGCACGGCGCCCTTTGTGGTCAGTCCCAATTCATCGCGCCGATCGAAGGCGGCATCGATGGTGCGGGCAAGATCGGTCGCGGCCATTGTCTGCGTCGCGGACGTTACGTGTGTCGGGGATACGGCGTGTGAGGACATGGGACATCCCTGCTGGCGGTTTGTCGGGGCGGTATTGATTTATGTCAAGCACCGCAGCTGCGGCAGCGTTCAAACTGCGCCGCCAATGGGTCCGACGTTAACGGCCAAGTTGGAACCATTCTTGCATAGTCGATGTTTTGTGGCGTAGCGGAAGGACTTGCCATGATCACCATGGGAGTGGCCCTTGTTGCCGGCGTCTTCTACTGGCTGGGCTGTTATAAGCTGGCGTTTTGGATTCTTATTTATGCAATCGTCTATGGAGGCCTAGGCATCTTGCGCGGCGACAACCAAGCCCAGCCGATCTATCGCGGCGATTCCGGCTTGACCATAGCGGTACTCATTCCCGTCGCTTGGCATATCGGCGGCCTGGCCGGCTATCTTTGAGGTCATCGACCGGCAGTCCGGCCCGCAATCTCGCGCAAGAACTCCGTGAGATTGTCGGTCACGTGGTGGACGTGCGCGGATTCGCGTCCGGCGAGCTCCCATTCTTCGCGCAACACCACGTGCGCGCCCGCGGGAACGACAAGCACGGTGAGCATGCCGAGCGCATGCGGCACTTCCAGATTGCGGGCGAGATCTTCGAAAATCGCGGCGCGTGTCGCATCCACCTCGTACCGAGCGAGAAATCGCTCGTAAACGATACGGCGCGGCTTTGGTTCGAGCTCGGCCGCCTTGATATCGAATACATCGTCGAAGTGCTTTTCGATACCAAGCCGGCGCATCACCGCGTCGGCGTGATGACGCGTGCCGTTGGTGAGGATGAATTTGCGGCCGGGCAGCGTCGCAATAGCGGCGCCTAGCGCGGGATCGGGCGTCAACGGCGAATGATCGATCTGATGCACGATTTCGAGGAATTGATCCGGTTGAAGGCCGTGTTCTTCCATCAAGCCGCGCATGGTGGTGCCGTAGCGCTGGTAATAGTCTTTCTGTAGCCGGAATGCTTCCTCGTGCGTGACTTTGAGAAAGTCGACGATGTAATCGCGAATGCGCACATCGACCTGCTGCCACAGATTGAGATGATGCGGGTAGAGCGTATTGTCGAGATCGAAGACCCAGGTTTCGACACGATCGAAACCGGGCTTATGGGCGAAACCAGGCTTGCCGGCATGCCGCGTTGCGTCTCGCGCCGTCTTACGCGACTCTTTCTTGCCATTCTTTGCCGCAAGAAAATCGGAGTGCTGCCGAATCATCCAGCGTATCCAAAAATCGGGGGTTCTTCCTTAAAATGACTATTTTGCACGAATCGCTGCGCCCGGCGCAAACGATGCGGCGCGCTTTGCGCAAGTCAATCCCATTCGTCTGGGCCTTGCTGACCGGATCGCTGGCGGGAGCGGTGGTCGCCGGGATCGCGGTCATCGCCGCACATTCTTAAAAAGCGCTGCCGTCTCAGCTCACCTCGCGCCAAGCGGTCGCCGGGACCAAGCCTTGAAGCGCGCCGTCGTGCAGCCGCACAGGGTCGCGTTCGCCTTCCATGGCGAGACGCAAGACGCACCGCGCCAACTCGTCCGGCTTCACTGTCGTGTTGCCGATCGACTTGAGCGTAAGCCACGCTTCGTCGAACGCCGTCTCTAAAACGACGAGTGTTTGAGGATCGAACGAGTTATTGTGGAACCCGCGCATGGTTCCATCCTAAATTTTTCACGGATATTTTTTTGTGATTCGCCGAAGCATCGGCGTAAAGTTGGTCCAGTTTGTGACATGAGATGACGGTTCGAATCAACCACGTTTGATTTGCGTCCATGTCGCCTCTGAGGCGAAAATTATGCACCTCGGGCCTGTCATCGCCACAATTGAAAAGCGACCAGCGCCGCCAGCATAATGGCGGTTCCCAAGCCTTGAATGGGCGTCATGACCTCGCCGAGCACGGCGGCGCTGAGGATCGTCGCCGTCAAAGGTTCGAGATGCATGATGACGGCGGTGCGGAACGGCCCGATTCGGACGGTGGATAGGAACACAAATAAGATCGCGGCGGTTGTGGCGAGGCTCAGCGCGACCAGGCATGCCCAAGCCAGGCTCGTCTGCGGCACGGTCCATGCGTGTCTAGCGAAGGACGCCGCGGCGAATACGCCGGTCGACGACAACATCGAATACCAGGTGGTTAGGCGCGCATCGGCGCCGACCAGATAAGCGCGCGTCACCAACAAGACAGCGGTGCGGCAGCAGGCCGCGCCGACCGCGTAGATCACACCCGCGAATGCGAGCCCGGTCGGATGCGCATCGATCAGCAATGCAAGGCCGCAGAACGCGACCACCGCGCAAAGAATTCCCTTCCAGCGCAGCGGCTCGAGGCCGGCCAGTGAAGCCGCGACACCGGTGAGAAGAGGATAAGTGAAGTAGGAGAGAACCGCGGTCGGCACATCGATCGTCTCAATCGCCTTGAACAGACAGAAAATCAGTCCGGCGAAAATAATCCCAACAATCAGGGAGACGAGGCGCACGCTCGGCGTCGCCTTAGGCCTGCCGCCGAAACGAAACCAGGTTGCGACGAAGGCGAGACCAACAAAACTGCGAAACGACAGCATCGAGACGACGTCGACTCCCGCCGCCAGAACGATCTTGGCCAAAACGTCGGAAATGCCGAGCGCGGCGCCCGCCGCGACGCCGGGAGCAAGACGACGCATCCGATCCCGGACCACGGACGAATTCATTCAACGCTGATTGTCATGATGGGAAACTAGCGCCGGAACAGCGTGCCGGCGCCCAGCTCGGTGAACAGTTCGAGAAGCACGGCGTGCGGAACCTTGCCGTCCAGGATGACCACGGCTTCCACACCCTGTTCGAGCGCGTCGATACATGTCTCGACCTTCGGAATCATTCCGCCGGAAATCGTGCCGTCGGCAATGAGCCGGCGCGCGTCGTCGATCGAAAGCTCCTTGATGAGTTTCTTCGATTTATCGAATACGCCGGCGACATCGGTCAGCAACAGGAGACGTTTGGCCTTGAGCGCCCCGGCGACGGCACCGGCGAAGGTATCGGCGTTGACGTTGAAGGTACCGCCGTTGGCCGCGGCGGCGACCGGCGCCAGGACCGGGATAAGGTTGCGGCCGAGGACTTGATCGAGCACGGTGGTATCGACCTTGTCCGGCTCGCCGACAAAGCCAAGATCGACGACCTTTTCGATATGCGAGTCCGGGTCGACCACGGTGCGCGTGAGCTTGCGCGCCGTGACCATGTTGCCGTCCTTGCCGCAGAGTCCGATCGCCTTGCCGCCGGCCGCGTTGATAAATCCCACCATTTGCTTATTGATGGATCCCGCGAGCACCATTTCGACGATCTCGAGCGTCTTCTCGTCGGTGACGCGCAATCCGGCCGCATAATGCGATTGCACGCCGACCTGCTTCAACATCGCTTCGATTTGCGGGCCGCCGCCATGGACCACAACCGGATTGATCGCGGTCTGCTCCAAAAGCACGATGTCGCGGGCAAATTCTCGCGCCAGGTGCTCCTCGCCCATGGCATGACCGCCGTATTTCACGACGACGATTTCCTCGTCGTAGCGCTGCATATAAGGCAAGGCTTCCGCGAGGATCTGAGCCTGCTGGAATGGCGTCACGTCCATGAGGAACTCCTTTGCCCGCTGCGGCTATTTAGCCGGGGCGAACAATAGGGGAAAGTGGCTTGAAGCGAAAAATTAGAGCCGCTCGGCGAGAAGCCGTGCGACGGCGGCGCGCAAACGCTCGATCCCCGCGCCGCTTCGCACCGAGGTCGCGATCACGTCTGGAAAGGCCGCCGGTCGTTTCCGTATCGCCGCCGTAATCTCCGCGACCCGTTCCGCAAGCGCGGCTTCGCCGATCTGGTCGCATTTGGTAAGAACGATTTCATGGCTGACGGCGGCTTTACCGAGAGTGTCGAGAATGGCGTTGTCGCCCGGCTTGAGACCGTGGCGCGCGTCCACCAGCAAATAAACGCGCGCCAGATTGGCGCGGGTCTGCAAATAACCCTCGACGGTCCTGGACCAAGCCGCGACTTTGTTCTTGGCGGCGGCGGCGTAGCCGTATCCCGGCATGTCTACGAGCATCAGCCGACGCGGTCCGCCGAAGAATATCAATTCCTGGGTGCGGCCCGGCGTACTTGACGTGCGCGCAAGCGCGCGCCGTCCGGCAAGCGCATTAATGAGCGACGATTTGCCGACATTGGAACGGCCGGCAAAGGCGACTTCAGGTCCTAAAGGTGCCGGCAGCGCGTCGAGCGAGCCGGCCGCTGCGCGAAAGTTCCACTCTCCCGCAAACAGTCGTCTCCCGGCTTCGATCTCGGCGCGGGAAAATTCGGGTCCCGGCGTTGTTGGGATCACGCGACACCGCCAGCGCGATGCTCCACGGGAACCAAAATTGCGCCCTGCCGTTGCTTCAGAGACCGGGCTTGCGTTTTGTCCCGGCTTAGGCGGGAGGAGGAAATGGACGACTGGTCGAGCATTCGGCTCTGCGACGTCGTGAACCTCATCCTCAGCGGCGTGCTTTTCTTTTCCCCGTGGCTGTTCGACCTGTCATCGGGCGCGCAATGGCAAACCGCGTCCGTCGTCGGAATCGTGATAGCGGTGCTATCGATCGCGGCGCTTGCCGCTTTTGCGGTGTGGGAAGAGTGGTTCATTCTGGTCGCCGGAATTGGGCTGATCGTATCGCCCTGGTTGCTCGGCTTCCAGAACAGCGCCGCGATGACCATTGATGTCGCGATCGGCGTGGTTGTCGTGGTACTGGCCGCGTTCGAGGTCTGGGCAGTGCGGTCCGATAAGCCGCGCGCGGCGGCCGGTCGGTAGCGGTCGGACTGCGCTCAAACTACCTTTTGGACATATTGGTCGCACCAATCAGACGGCGCGGGGGCATAGGCCGGGTTCTTGGCATCGCCCTGGTAACGTGCGGCGGCGGCGACGGCGGAAATGCCGATTTGGCCGTAGCGATCGTCCAGCCCGGAGCGTGAGCGACGATTCACCTCGGAAATCTTCCGTCCTTCAGCAACTTGACTGCTTGTTCTATCCATTTTGGCGGTCACATCCGGCATGTAGAACTCCGTTTCTTCTCGTCTTAGTGCGTAATGCCGACCGGTTAGGCACTGAGTGCGGCGGAAATGGGCGACAAATGGCCCGACGCCGTGACATTTCCGATCGAAGTTACTGAAAATGCATTGGCCGTGGTAAACCGCCGCTTAATGAGTGAATGACATACTCCCGTCGCCTGGGTGACCGGAACCGGCCTCAATCATTCGCCAGGTTATCCAAGGCCACAGAGGCAAGTGCGGCATTCCTGCAACACTTATCGCGGACCTTGTAGTCACGGCCTTCTAACGACTGGCACCGCCGCGGTGGTTTGGGTATTGGGATTAACCTAAACGGGTTGGCTGGGGCGAGCGGTACGGACAGGAGAGTAACCGAGTTATGTCGATGCGCGCGATAGCGTTCCTCATTGTTGGGCTTGCGCTGGGCGGCTGCATGCAGGAGACGATTGAGCCTGCATCGCAAGCCGGCTGGAATGCGCGCGACAAGCAGCTGATGGCGAATCTGCCCTACGCGCAGGCGTCTATCCCGGACGAGTACAAACGCCACATCGTCGACTACACGCGCAAAGAAGCGCCGGGTACGATCGTGGTCGATAGCGACAACAAGTTCCTCTACTATGTGCTGCCGAAGGGCCAAGCGATTCGCTACGGCATCGCGGTGGGCGAAGAGGCGCAGGCTTGGAGCGGCATCGCTAAGGTCGGCCGCATGGAAGAATGGCCCGCTTGGGTGCCGACGCCGGGCGAACAGGCGCGGCTCGGTCCGCTGCCGGGCTATGTTACCGGCGGCCCGCACAATCCGATGGGCGCCCGCGGCATGTATCTCTATTCCGGCAATAAAGACACACTGTACCGCATCCACGGCACCAACCAGCCTGAATACATCGGTCAAGCGATTTCGTCGGGCTGTATCCGCATGACGAACGAAGATGCGATCGATCTCTACAATCGCGTGAAGGTCGGCACCATCGTCGTGGTCTTGGCGCCGAAACAGGGCGACGCGCCGTTTAGTCCGCAAGTAGCCACGGCGGTGCCCGGCAGGGGCAGAATGTACTAAGCTAAACGGAGCATCCATTACGCTTCGGCGCTGGCGTTGTCCGGCGCCGTTTTATTTTGAACGTTTCGTGCGCCGGTAGATATTCGTCGCTTGAGCTGCAATCGTTAGGCCTGTGCAATGCGCTCGCGCACCACCCAGTCGAGCGTTAAGTCGAGAGCGTGCGTAAGCCGGTCGAACAATTCGTCGATCTCCGACTCGCTGATGACCAGCGGCGGACAAAGCGTCAGCACGTCGCCGATCACCGATCGCACGATCAGGCCTTCGGCTTCGGCGAACTTCACGGCCCGCTGCCCGACAGCCTGCTGTGGCAGGAAGGAACGCTTGCTTGCTTTGTCGGCCACCAATTCCACGCCGCCGATCAGGCCGAGGCCGCGGGCCTCGCCGACCAGCGGATGGCCGTTCAGCGCTCTCAATCGCGCCTGGAATTGCGGTGCGAGCTTTGCGGCACGGTCGAAAATCCGCTCGCGCGCATAAATCTCGATCGCCTTCAGCGCGACCGCTGCGGACACGGGATGCCCGCTATAGGTAAAGCCGTGGCCGAAAGTTCCGATCTTTTTGCTCTCGGTGAGCAGAGCCTGGTACAGAGCCTCCGGAATCATGACGCCGGCGATCGGCAGATAGGCCGATGACAAGGCCTTGGCGACAGAGATGGAATGCGGAACGAAGCCGAGTTTCTGGCAGCCGAAGGCCGAACCGAGCCGGCCGAAACCGCAAATGACTTCATCGCTGATCACGAAGACGTCATGCTTGGCGCAAACCGCCATGATTTTCTCGAAATAGGTTTGCGGCGGCACGATCACGCCGCCGGCGCCCATGACCGGTTCAGCGATGAACGCGGCCACCGTGTCGGGGCCTTCGCTCACGATCAGCGCGTCGAGTTCGGCGGCAAGCCGCGTTGCGAAGTCTTCCTCGCTCTCGCCCTCCTGCGCAAAGCGGTAATGATGCGGGCAGTCGGTATGCAGGAAGCCCGGCAGCGGCAGATCGAAATCGCGGTGATTGCCCGGCAAACCGGTCAGCGAGGCCGCCGCGATCGTGACGCCGTGATAGGCCTTTATCCGACTGATGATTTTCTTTTTGTTGGGCCGGTCGAGCGCATTGTTGAAATACCAAACGAGCTTGACCTGCGTGTCGTTGGCTTCCGATCCGGAATTGCAAAAGAACACTTTCGAGATCGGCACCGGCGCGATCTCCTTGAGCTTTTCCGCAAGCTCGATGGCCGGGTCGTGGCTTCGGCCGCCGAACAGATGAGCAAACGACAGCTTGCGCATTTGCGCTGCGGCGGCATCGACCAGTTCCGCGTTGCCGTAGCCGAGCGCCGTACACCACAGCCCGGCCATGCCTTCGATGTAAGGCCTGCCCTCGGTATCGTAGACGTAGACGCCTTGCGCGCGCTCGATGATGAGCGGCCCGCTGTCGCGGAAAGTGGCGAGATCGATGTAGGGATGCACCAGCGTTTCGACGTCGCGGGCGGCGAGATTGCTAAGCGGAGCCATTTGATCCCTTGAGCCGTTATTGTGGACGTGCAAGACGCGCGCCACAAGCTGTTCATGCTATTTCCGGATTATTCGTTCATCGCTTCGGCCGCAACCGACCCGATTAGCCGCTCTCCGGCGGCTTTAATCGTGATCGGTCTTGGCCGCTCTGTTGGCCGGCAGATTTGCCGCTAGCGGGCGCGGACGCGGCAGCGGCACTTCGTCCAGCGGAATCGCGGCGTCCGCTTCGTCCGGCGCGCTTGCTTGATCGGACGCCGTCATCTCCTCCGTCTGCGCTTCCACCGGCGGTGGCGGCTCGCGGACCTGCCATTGGCAGACCTTGTAGCCGTTGTGCCGCTCGGCGAGATCGAGATGAATGTGCTCTTCGTGGTAACCGTCCGAGCCGGGTCCCAGCACCGTCGAAAAGCGCGCGCAAGCGCTCGTGCGAATTCTTTCGCGCCAATCCTTGTCGACATTGACATCGGTCAGGCCGAGTTCGCGGCCGTCGGCGAGCTTGAAGTCCCGCACGTCGAGCGCGTCGGCGCGGCCGTGCTCGCTCAGCACCGCGGCGCGCACGCGATTGCGCCCGCGGCACTCGTAGGAATCGAAATTGTCGAGGCCGCGCAGCGGCGCGCCGAACCGGGCAAGCGACGGCGAGACGTCTTCGCGCACCCAGTCGGCGACCTCCTCGGCCGTCGGGCAACGCAAAATCGCCGGCGGCGTCACGGCGATTTTTGTTTGGTCGGGAAGGACGATCGTTTGCAACTGCACGGCATCCGCAGCGCCGCAATCGCCGGGGCCGATCAGCGTGCCCAGCGCTTGAAATACCGCGACCTTCGCCAGATGCAGCTGGCAGGCGGACGGCTGTCCCGGCGCCGCCGCGCCGGATTCCGGGAACGAGGCATAAGCCTCCTGTGCCGGCGCGAATTGCTGCGGGATGACGACCGGCAGCGGCCGTGCGGCGGCGTGCGCTGGTGCAGGCTTGGCGGGTTTACTCGGCGGCGCGGCCTTCTGCGCACCGTCTTCCGCCGCAGCGGCGCTCGCGCAGAGGAGGCCGGCCATGACCGCGGCGATGACCACAGCACACTTCACGCGGATATCTCCGACGACGCGACAGCGGGCTTTTTTGCGGAGGTTCGCGCGACCATGCTTAGAACATGCGTCGAACGAGTGGAAGCTATTTTTGCCGACCGGGGACGCTTGACCGATGAAGCCTGCCGGGGCGAGAAGCGCGTTCGCCTTATGGCGACAGAGGACTAGCGTCGGGCTAGCGTTGGGATTAACGCTGGGACTAACGTCGGAACCGATGACCGCATCAAGGCACGGTCGCAAACGACAAGATCGATCGCCGGGCAACGGAGGGCGATCAAAATGGGAGAAACGCCAATGCTTGGCCTGATGCAGGACTGGCCGCTGTTGTGCCATCGCATCATCGACCACGCCGCGGTCAACGACGGCGAGCGCCCTGTTATTTCGCGCTCGATCGAAGGGCCAATATACACCACCAATTACGCGACGATCCGCAGCCGCGCGCTGCGCGTGGCCCAGCGGCTCGAGTGCGACGGCCTCCGCTTTGGCGACCGGGTGGCGACGCTGGCCTGGAACAGCTGGCGACACCTGGAGAGCTGGTACGGCATTCTCGGCATCGGCGCCGTCTATCACACCGTCAATCCCCGCTTGTTTACCGACCAGATCGTCTGGATCGTCAATCATGCGGAAGATCGCGTGATGATGACCGACGTCACGTTTTTGCCGCTGCTCGAGAAAATCGCCGATCGCATTCCGACCATCGAGCGCACCATCGTGTTCTGCGATGCCGCGCATATGCCTGAAACGCGGCTGCGCAACGCGGTGCCTTACGAGGAATGGCTTGCCGAGGCGGACGGCGATTTCGCCTGGAAGTCCTTCGACGAAAATACCGCGGCCGGCATGTGCTACACCTCCGGCACGACCGGCAATCCCAAGGGCGTCGTCTACTCGCATCGTTCCAACGTGCTCCACGCGATGGCGGCGCTGCGTCCGGACATGATCGGCCTGTCGGCCTGCGACACCGCGCTGCCGGTGGTGCCGCTGTTTCACGCCAACGGCTGGGCGATCGGTTTTGCCGCGCCGATGGCGGGCGCCGCCTTGGTCCTGCCGGGGCAGAAGCTCGACGGCGCCTCGATCTACCAATTGCTCACCGACTACAAAGTCACCTGCACCGCCGGCGTGCCGACGGTTTGGCTGGCGCTACTGCAGCACCTGGAAGAATGCGGCGGCAAGCTTCCCTATCTGCGGCGCGTGGTGATCGGCGGTTCCGCCGCGCCCCGCGCCATGATCGCAAAGTTCCAGGACGCGTACGGCGTCGAAGTCACCCATGCCTGGGGCATGACGGAAATGAGTCCGCTCGGCACCACCTGTTCGCTCAAGGCTGAATATGCAGGCTTGAAAGGCGACGCGCTCCTCGACGTGCAGCAGAAGCAGGGTCACTCGCCGTTCGGCGTCGAGATGAAGATTACCGACGACCAAGGCCGCCGCATGCCCTGGGACGGCAAAACCTTCGGACGCCTGAAAGTCCGCGGTCCCGCTATCGCCAAGGCTTATTTCAAGGACGACAGCAATATCCTCGACGACGAGGGATTCTTCGACACCGGCGATGTCGGCACCATCGACCGCTGCGGCTATTTGAACATCACCGACCGGTCCAAGGACGTGATCAAGTCCGGCGGCGAATGGATTTCGTCCATCGAACTGGAAAATCTTGCCGTCGGGCATCCTAAGGTCGCCGAAGCCGCCGTGATTGGCGTGCGCCATCCGAAATGGGACGAGCGGCCTTTGCTCGTCATCGTGCTCAAGGAAGGACAGAAGGCGACCAAGGAAGAACTGCTGGCCTTCCTCGAAGGCAAGATCGCCAAATGGTGGATGCCGGACGACGTCGCCTTCGTCGCCGAAATCCCGCACACCGCGACCGGCAAGATCCAGAAGACCGTGTTGCGCTCCCAATTCAAGGACTACGCGCTGCCGGGTGCTTAAGC
>DASPTX010000033.1:0-55593 GCA_035623195.1 Xanthobacteraceae bacterium
GGGGTCGCTTCCGGCACAGCGCGGCCCGATGGCTTTGTCTTGTGGACACGGCTTGCGCCGGAACCGCTGTCGACCAATCCGGAAACGCCCGGCGGAATGAGCGGCGGCGACGTCACGCTGCACTATGAGATCGCGACCGACCCCGCCATGACGGACCTTGTGCGGCAAGGAAGCGCGACCGCGGAACAGGTTTTCGGCTACTCGGTGCATCTCGATGTCGCGGGCCTGCAACCAGGCCGGCCTTATTGGTACCGGTTCTTCAGCGGCGATGCGACAAGCCCGATCGCCCGAGCGACGACGCTGCCTGCGCCGGGCGCACCGATCGACAAGGTGCGGTTCGGCTATGTCTCGTGTTCCAATTATGAACATGGATATTTCTCGGCGTATCGGCATCTCACCGAGGAAGACCCCGAATTCATCCTGTTCCTCGGCGACTACATTTACGAAACCATCGAGCAAAACCGGCCGATCGTTCGCCGGCACAGCGACGGCATCGAACCTTCGACGCTGCCTCAATATCGCAATCGCTACGCGCAATACCGCCTCGATCCGGATCTGCAAAATTTGCACGCGCGGGTGCCGGCATTCGCCACCTGGGACGATCACGAGGTGCAGAACGACTACGCCGACAAATGGTCGGAATATTTCGACGATCCGGCGCAGTTTCTGATCCGGCGCGCGGCGGCCTATCAGGCGTTCTACGAGCACATGCCGGTGCGCCCGATCCTGTCACGTCCGAACGGTCCGCAGATGCGGGTCTACGACCGCTTCGCTTACGGCGACCTCATCGAAATATCGCTTCTTGACGGCCGCCAATATCGCTCGCGCGAAGCGTGTTACCGCGCGCCGAACAAAGGCGGCGGCCATTTGGAAACCGATGCCAGCTGTCCGGAGCGGCGCGATGCCGGCCGATCCATGCTGGGCTTCAATCAGGAAGCTTGGCTTTACAGCGCCTTGCAGCACAGCAAGGCACAATGGAATTTGATCGCGCAGGATGTGCTGATGGCGCAGTTCCGCAGGAAATTGGACGGCGTCGATGCGTATTGGACCGACGATTGGAACGGCTATCCTGACAACCGGCAGCGGCTGCTGCAGCGGATCCACGACGGCAAGGTTTCCAATGCCGTCGTCGTTTCCGGGGACATCCATTCGTTCTTTGCCAACGATCTGAAGCTCGATTTTGACGACCCATCTTCGCCCACGGTCGCGACCGAATTCGTCGGCACGTCGATCTCATCCTATGGCCCGCCATACGATCCCATCGCACAGGCGTTGCCGGACAATCCGCACGTTCATTTTTTTGAAAGCCGGCGGCGCGGCTACGTGATCGTCGATCTCGTGGCGGACCACATGCAGGTGCAAATGCGCGTGGTTTCCGATCCGCACGATCCTCAGGCGGACATCGGTACGTTAAAGACCTTTGCGGTCGAGAGCGGCCGCCCCGGCGTTGTCGCGGCTTAGGGCGAGGGCCAGGGGTTAGCCGCCTATTCGGCCGGTTTGCCGCAACGCTTCACCGGCCGCCAGCGCCGCGGCGATGGCAATATTGAGCGAGCGCATGCCGGGGCGCATGGGGATCCGAAGCCGGGCATCGGCCGCGGCGTGTACCTCTTCGGGTACGCCCGCGCTTTCCCGTCCGAACAGAAGAACATCCTCGGCTTGGAATCGGTAATCGAGGTAGGACCGGGTTGCGCCGGTCGTGAATAGCACAAGCCGGCGGGGCGCAACCCGTCGCCAGGCTTGGAAATCATGCCAGGAGGCGTGCCGCGTGATCGCCACGGCATCGAGATAATCCATGCCGGCGCGGCGAAACGCGCGATCGGAGGAGGGGAAGCCCGCCGGTTCGATAATGTGCGCCTGAAGGGCAAAACAGGCGCATAGGCGCAAGACCGTCCCGGTATTCTGCGGAATATCGGGCTGATAGAGGGCAATGTGCATGATCGATCCGTCGGCCGAGCCGCCTATGGGGCCGGCGCGGCGCAAGATGCATTGTGGGCGCCGCCGAAGCCAGACTTGCACTGTCCCGGCAAGGGTGCCAATAGAACGCCGCCGGAATGCGTCGCCTCGGACCTTCCCCAGGTCGGGGGCGAGCGGTCTTTCCGCCGCCGAAAATCCGCGTCCCGATCTTGCTTGCGGTAAGACTTAAGGGGTGCGGGCGATCTGCAGCGCGGATGGAGTTGGGATCGGCAAGACGAACGAGGTATCGCGCCTGTGACAGCAATCTCGACGGCGGGGCCCAAACGCCGCTATTTCCAGAACATCGCCACTGCCGGTGCCGCGACTGTCGGCGAGCCGCGGTGTAGCCTCCAATCAGGCCTAAGGGTTCGACGATGAGCGGACATTCGACCTACCAGCCACAAAGCTCTTTCATGAAATGGCTCGAGCGGCGGCTGCCTATTGCAAGCCTGGCCTATTCCTCCTTCGTGACCTATCCGACGCCGCGCAACTTGAACTATTGGTGGACGTTCGGCGGCATCCTCACCTTCATGCTCGGCGTGCAGATCGTCACCGGCGTCGTGCTGGCGATGCACTATACTACGCATGTCGACTTCGCCTTCGATTCCGTCGAAAGCATCATGCGAGACGTGAATTACGGCTGGCTGTTACGCTATATCCACGCCAACGGCGCGTCGTTCTTCTTTCTCGCCGTCTACGTCCATATGGCACGCGCCATGTATTACGGCTCCTACAAGGAGCCGCGCGAGGTCCTATGGATTCTCGGCGTTATTCTGTTCGTGCTCATGGTGGCCACGGGCTTCATGGGCTACGTATTGCCGTGGGGCCAGATGAGCTTCTGGGCGGCGACCGTCATCACCAATCTGTTTTCGGCCATACCGGCCGTTGGCGGGTCGATCGTCACCTGGCTATGGGGCGGCTTTGCCGTCGGCGACCCGACGCTCAACCGATTCTACTCGCTCCATTACCTCTTGCCGTTCGTCATTGCTGGCGTCGTCGTCCTGCACATCTGGGCGCTGCACGTCGTCGGGCAAAACAACCCGACCGGCGTCGAGCCGAAGACCGAGAAGGATACGGTGGCGTTTACGCCCTATGCCACAATCAAGGATGCCTTCTTCACTGGCGTATTCTGCATCCTGTTCGCCTGGTTCATCTTCTATATTCCGAACTATCTCAGCCATTCCGACAATTACATCCCCGCCAATCCGGGCCAGACGCCGACGCATATCGTGCCGGAATGGTATTACCTGCCGTTCTACGCCATTCTGCGCGGCATCCCGAATAAGCTGCTGGGCGTCGCCGCGCTCGCCGCTTCGATCATCGTGCTTGCCTTCATGCCATGGCTCGATACGTCGCCGGTGCGTTCGGCGAGCTATCGGCCGCTTTATCGGCAGTTTCTGTTCATCTTCTTTGCCGCCGTCATCGGGCTTGGCTATCTCGGTTCGCAGGAGCCCACCGGCGGCTATGTGATCGCGGCGCGGATTCTGACGATCTATTATTTCGCGTTTTTCTTCGTCATCCTGCCGCTCCTAGGATTGTTCGAAAAAACCAAACCGCTGCCGAATTCGATATCAGAGTCGGTGTTGGGAAAAGTCGTTGCGGTTGGGGCGTCGGCGCCGCCTGCCGGCGCGCGCGGCTGAGGGAGACCGGGGCATGAATCGTCACTACAGGCTGGCCGCCGCCTTTGTGCTCGCGGGCTTACTCAGCGGGTTCTGGACCGTGGCATCGGCGCAGGAAGCGGACGCGCCTCCGCGCGAACGCTGGTCGTTCTCGGGGCCGTTCGGTCTCTACGACCAGGGACAGCTGCAGCGCGGCTTCAAGGTTTATCGCGAGGTTTGCTCCAACTGCCACAGTCTCAAACTGGTTGCGTTCCGCAATCTTGCCGATCCGGGTGGACCGGGCTTCACCGAAGCGCAAGCCGCAGCGATCGCCGCGACTTTTCAGGTCACCGACGGTCCGAACGATCAGGGTCAAATGTTCCAACGCCCGGGCAAGCTGTCCGATTATTTTCCGGCGCCTTTTCCCAACGATCAGGCCGCACGCTTCGCGCTCGGCGGCAAGCTGCCGCCCGATATGTCCACACTCGCCAAGGCGCGAAGCTATGAGTGGGGCTTTCCCTGGTTCATCTTGGACGCCTTCACGATGTATCAGGAGGACGGCCCCGACTACATCCACGCTATTATCGCCGGCTACGCCGATCCTCCCGCCGGTTTCGTCCTGCCTCCGGGCGGGCAGTACAACAAATATTTCCCAGGCCGCGCCATCGGCATGCCGAAGCCGCTCAGCGACGGCCAAGTCGAATATACCGACGGCACGCCGGCCACGGTGGATCAATATGGCCGCGACGTCGCCGCCTTCTTGATGTGGGCCGCCGAACCAACGCTTGTCGCGCGCAAGCGGCTGGGCTTCCAGGTGATGATCTTCCTCTTTGTACTCACCGGGCTCCTCTATTTTTCGAAGAAGCGGGTCTGGCATGCGGTTCTGCACGATCCCGATTGGGGAAAGCCAGGCGCGGCGGCGGAACATAAGAGCTGATCTGCGGACGACAGAGCCCGGCTTGAATCATGATCATTGCTGCACCCGAGAATGATCTGAAGGCCGCGATCCGAACCATTCCGGATTATCCCAAGCCAGGGATCATGTTCCGGGACATCACCACCCTGTTGGGCAATGCGCGGGCTTTCCGCCGCGCCGTCGACGAATTGGTGCAACCCTGGGCCGGAGGCAAGATCGACAAGGTTGCCGGCATCGAGGCGCGCGGCTTCATTCTGGGCGGCGCGGTTGCGCATCAGGCGTCATGCGGCTTCGTCCCGATCCGCAAAAAGGGCAAGTTGCCCTTCAAGCGCGTCAGCATCGGGTATTCGCTCGAATACGGTATCGACGAAATCGAAATGCACGAAGACGCCTTGGTCAAAGGCGAGCGCGTGATCCTGGTGGACGACCTTGTCGCGACCGGCGGCACGGCCGAGGCGGCGGTCAAGCTTCTCCAGCAAATCGGCGCCGAAGTTTTAGCCGCCTGCTTCATCGTCGACTTGCCGGACCTGGGCGGCGCCGAAAAGGTCAGAAAACTCGGCGTCCCGGTGCGCACCCTGGTGTCGTTCGAAGGGCATTAGGCATGATCCGGAAAAGCGGAAACCGGTTTTCCGAAAAAGATCATGCCTCATCACATGCCTAGAGCTGCAAACGATTCAGTCTGAAGCGATTGCGTTCTAGGCCGCGCTGAAAGCCCCACGTGGCTGGGACGACTTTGGCCGGACTACTTGCCGGACTGTTCACCGCGCCTGCGTGACCTGCCGTTTGACGCCGCCGCCACGTAACGATGATTCCAGCTGACCAATAATCAGTTTTAGCTCGAGCTCACGAAATTCCGCGAAGATGTTGCTAATCCAGGCATGGATTTCGCTGGGCCCGCCGGGCTGGCTCTTCATGTAGGCGCTGAACGAAAACCCGGGCTTGTCGATGACGCCGCGCACGACCGGCGACAAACGCGGAATACGGACAACGGATTTCGGCGACGACGGCGGAAAATCTCCCGGGATGAACATGAAAGAGGCCGCTTCGTTATGGACCGGCACGAACGTGGTTTGTTCCAGGCGGCGCCGCAGCTCGGCGTAACTTTGTGCGGTGATCGGAGCCTAGTCGGTGATGAACAGCACGATCGGCTGGATCGAGCGCCTGCGAGCCTCCTGTTCGAAGCCGATCTCCGCCATAACTTTGAAGAACTGCTCGAACTTGCCATGACCGAGATCGATGACCGAAGTCCGCCAGTTGTCGGCGATCAGGCGATCGAACAGCGCCATTTGGCCCAGAGTGTCGGTGATATCGACGGGCCAAACCAGATTCGGATACCGGGCCGCCAAAGTTGGCTCGCGTGGGTCGAGATCGTAGCCGACCAGCGGCCGGCCGGTGAGCCGCAGGAAATCGAACAAAAGCCGGGCGACCAGCGTTTTTCCCACGCGCGGATGGCGCGAGGCGATCACGTAGAGATGAGACCGCGGCGACATTTTCGTGGTAGTCGATCCAATCCAGTCCGGCCCTGCCGACACTAGAATGGAATCGCCGCCTGCTCTAGCCGCCTCGCGGGAGCCTGTGAATGACCGCGCTTGCCGCGGCGCCTCTTACGACCTGGCGCCCGCTTGCACGCGCGCGGCTGGCGTATTGCCGGCTTGCTCGAACAGATCGAGTAGTTTCACGCGATCGTACTCGGCCCACACATTGCCGAGCCAATGCCGCACGTAGCCCCGCAATACAAACGAATAATTAGCCGTCTCGCCTTTCGGGTCCTTGTTGGCAACGAAGGTCAAAAACGGAACGGAAGCGAGTTCGACCTGCTCGTAGGCCATCTCGTTCAATTTTGGGATGTTGATGACCACCGCGTCCTTCAGTTTCTTGAAGTAGGAGGCATGGGTGGCCTGATCCCATTCGAAAAAGTTGGTGTTGTTGATGAAGTTCTTGACCAGGAAATATTCCGCATCCGCTGTGAAAGGAGCGGTCTCTTCGATCTCGTTCAATGAGGCAATCGACGAACCGAGAATATGAAACACGACGAACGTGATCTGGTTTTTCTTCACGGCTTCGAGAAAGCCGATATCGCGCAACGCCTGCAAAGTCGGCGACATCAGTCCCGCGCGCACATCGACGTCACAGTCGCTTCCGTCGTCGACAGTGTGTCGATGATCCGCATCTGGTCGGCCACCGCGGTGGCATCGACGATGTCGCTCACCTCGCGGTGAAAGCGCTTCAGCGTGCCTTTCGGAGTTTCGGTGTCGAAAGCGCGCGTCGGCACGTGATGCGCGGTAAAATAGTCAAGCAATGTGCGGGCGACCGTAGTCTTTCCCACGCCTCCCTTGTCCGCACCCACCAAGATCAATGCTGGCTTCGCCATTTTTACACCCTCACTGACGCGATAACGCCGCGTCACCATCCTCTGAATTGTTTGTACACAGCCGAGGGAAAGTTGAAAAGCCTGATGGCTCCGCGCGGTGTGGAAGTTTGCCGCTTTTGCCCAATTTGTGACTGGATATAGTTAATCGCGGTGCGGACCCCATGGACCTGTCGCCGGCGCTGAAGATGGAATCGAAGTGGATTGCGCGTTCGCTGCATCGGCGCGCGCGTCTTGTTCCGATCCCCATGGTCCGTTGCCGTCCGCTAGATCGTCGTCCAACTCATCTGTTTGTAAATTGGTCGCTTTTAGGTCCCTGGATCGAAAATCTTTCGGCAATGCAAGCGGGCCGGGATCGTGACCGCCGGCAAATTTGACCAGCGCAGTTATGCGACTCTCAACGCTCGGGTGAGTATCAAACAACTCACCAAAACCTTGGCGCGGATTGTCGACGCACATCTCCATCACCGCGGACGTCGCGCCCGGCAATTCGCCGCGCCCTTCGATCTTGCGAAGGGCCGAAATCATGGCATCGGGGTTTTTGGTGAGTTCCACCGAGCCGGCGTCGGCCAGGAACTCACGCGAGCGCGACAGCGCCAAGCGGATAATGAACGACAGCACATAGGCGATGACGAGGAACCCGATTGCGACCAGGATGGCGACGCCGGCGCCCCCGCCGCGGCGTTCGTCGGATCGCGAGCCGCGAAAGCCAAAGCCGTTGTAAAACCACAGCCGAAAGACGAGTTCGGCGAAAAATGAAATGACTCCCGCAATAATGACGGCGATCACCATCATGCGGACGTCGCCGTTGCGAATGTGCGTCAGTTCGTGACCGAGCACCGATTCGATTTCGGCGTCGTTGAGGCGGTTGAGCAGTCCGGTCGTGACCGTGATCGAATATTGCTTGGCGTTCATTCCGGTGGCGAAGGCATTGAGCGCATCGGCATCCATCACTTTGAGCTTGGGCATGGGAATGCCGCGCGAGATGCAGAGATTTTCCAGGATATTGTAGAGGCGCGGATTGTCGGTGCGCTGGATTTCGCGCCCGCCGGTCAGCGCATCGATCATGTCTTGATGGAAATAATAGGCAATGACGATCCACAGCGCGGTGCCGAGCGTCGCAAAGGGCGCCGCCTTGATGAGATCGGCCAAGGCTATCTGCATCAGCGTGTCGAGGTCGGCGTCTATCGACAACGCCGCCGCCGCGAGCGCGCCTGCATAGACAAGCACGTAGACCAGGAAAAACAATCCGACCAGCAGAGCTATCGAGCGGCGTCGGTTGGACCGGATGTGGCTGTAAAGACCATAAGCGGCCATTGGCGGTTACTGCGCCCGAACGGACTTAGAACTTCACCGCCGGCGCCTCGCCGACGGCGGCTCGCTCTTCGCCGAGATCGAAAAAGCTCTTCGGCGCAAAACCCAACGATGAAGCAAACAGCGCGGCAGGAAAGCGCTGGATGCCAGTATTGTATTCCTGCACGGCGTTGTTGAAGAAGCGCCGCGAAGCGGCGATTTTATTTTCTAGATCGGCAAGCTCGGCCTGCAATTGTTGGAAATTGGCGCTTGCCTTCAAGTCGGGATAGGATTCCGCAAGCGCAAAGAGCTGCCGCAGCGCGCCGGTCAACTGGTTTTCGGCGGCCGCCTGCTGGGCCGAACCTTGCGCCGCCATGGCGGCGTTGCGCGCCTTGACCACCTCGTCGAGCGTACCCCGCTCATGCGCGGCGTAGCCTTTCACCGTCTCCACCAGATTGGGAATGAGGTCGTGCCGCTGCCGCAGTTGCACGTCGATGTCGGCAAACGCCTGATTTACGCGCTGGCGCATGGCGACAAGGCCGTTATAGACGCCGATCGCCGAGATCACGGCAACCACGATGACGGCGAGGACGATCACGGTCGAAATGGACATGGCCAAGCTCCTCTGTCGTGGCTCGACGGCGCGGCTCCTTTTACTGCGACGAGCACGATCGCTTCTTGGGATGCTTTATATAAGGATACCGTCGAAGTGCGGCGAGAGGCGGCGAATTTGCCGCGCCAACGAAGAATGGCCGAAGCGCGCCGCGCTGACGCCATGTTAAGATCATCGGCCGCCGCCGGGCAGGCAGATCGACGCCGCGGCGGGGGGTCGAAAGAGGGGAGCATGCAAGGCAAGATCGCGCTCGAAGAGCATTTCGCCATTCCAGAGACGCTTTTGGATTCCCGCGGCTATTTTCCCGACCGCGTGTGGCAGGAAGTCAAAAGCCGCGTCATGGATATTCACGAGCGGCGATTGCGCGAGATGGATCAAAACGGCATCGAGATGATGCTTTTGTCGCTCAATGCACCGGCGGTGCAGGGGATCGCGGATAGCGCACGCGCCGCGGAAATCGCCCGCAAGGCCAACGATTATCTTGCCGAACAGGTAGCCAAGCGCCCGGATCGCTTTCAGGGGCTCGCCGCGCTCGCGATGCAGGACCCGAATGGGGCGCGGCGCGAGCTCGAACGCTGCGTCAAGGAACTCGGTTTTCGCGGCGCCTTGGTCAACGGCTTTTCCCAAACCGGCAATGGCGAGGAAGTGGTCTATTACGATCTGCCGCAGTACCGCCCGTTCTGGGCCGCGGTTGAACGGCTAAACGTGCCGTTCTACTTGCACCCGCGCAATCCGTTGCCGCGGGACGCCAAAATCTACGAAGGCCATCCCTGGCTACTCGGGCCGATTTGGGCGTTCGGCCATGAAACAGCGGTCCACGCATTGCGGTTGATGGGGTCGGGCCTGTTCGACGCGCACCCCCGCCTCAACATCGTGCTCGGACATCTCGGCGAGAACCTTCCGTATGCGATGTGGCGCATCGACAACGCCAACGGCTGGATTGAGAACCGGCATAATTATGCGGCCAAGAAACCGATGTACGAATATTTCTGTAGCCATTTTTATGTCACAACGTCCGGCAATTTCCATACGCAGGCGCTGATCGACGCCATGCTGGTGCTCGGCGCGGACCGCATCATGTTTTCCGCCGACTGGCCGTTCGAGAACATCGACCATGCCGCGCGCTGGTTCGATGCCTGTCCGATCAGCGAACCCGACCGCAGGAAGATCGGCCGCGCGAATGCACAAAGATTGTTCAAGCTCGGAGGCGGCTAAAATCTTGTGTCCTTGATTCCAGCGTGCGCGGCGACGACCTAAATTTATATTAGCTCGCTTCGCGCAGCTTCACCGCGCCGGCGAGATCGACCGATACGAGTTGCGATACGCCACGCTCGGCCATGGTCACGCCGTAGAGGCGGTTCATGCGCGCCATGGTGATCGGATTGTGCGTGATGATGATGAATCGAGTCTCGGTCGAGCGCGTCATCTCGTCGAGGAGATCGCAGAAGCGCTCGACGTTGTAGTCGTCGAGCGGCGCGTCGACCTCGTCGAGGATGCAGATCGGCGCGGGATTGGTGAGGAACACGGCGAAGATCAATGCGAGCGCGGTCAACGCCTGTTCGCCGCCGGAGAGGAGCGACAGCGTCGCCGGCTTCTTGCCCGGTGGCTTGGCCATGATTTCGAGTCCGGCTTCAAGCGGATCGTCGTGCTCGATGAGCTGCAACTCGGCGGTGCCGCCGCCGAACAATTCGGCGAATAGGTTCTTGAAATTTTCATTCACGACTTGGAACGAGGCGAGAAGCCGTTCGCGCGCCTCGTGATTGAGATTGTTAATTCCCTGGCGCAGCCGCCTGATCGCCTCAATGAGGTCGTCGCGTTCGGCGATCAGTTTGCCGTGCTGAGCATCGACGTCGCGCAATTCCTGCTCGGCAAGGAGATTGACCGAGCCGAGCCGCTCGCGCTCTTGCTTGATACGCTCGATCTTGGCCTCGGCCTCGGTGATCGTCGGCAGCGGAGCGCCGGCTTTGAGCTCGGCGACTTCCGCCGTCTCCGCCGGCTCGACTTGGACGATATCGCGGATTTCATGTTCGATGTCGGCGAGCCGTCGCTTGGCGGCGTCGTGGCGCTCCTCGCCGCGCGCCGCCTCGGTGCGGGCCTCGCCGGCGGCTTCGAGCGCCGCATGCGCGGCCTTGTCGGCCTCGCCGAGTGCGTTTTCGGCTTCCGCAAGGCGGTCGGCTGCGGCCCGCCGCTCGGTGGTGGCGTTTTCAATTTCGCCGATCAGGCCCTGACGCTGGGCGGCAAACTTTTCCGGCGCGTTGGTCAATTCCGCCCGTTCGCGCGTCGCCTCGCCGGTACGCTGGTCGAGCGTGGCGATTTGCGCGGCTGCATTCTCCCGGCGCTCGGTCCAGGCCTGCCGTTCGGCGGCGATGGCAGAAAGGCGATGGTCAGCAAGCTGGGCCTCGCGTGCGATCGCTTGCGCCTCACCGCGAATTTCGGCGCAAGCAGTGCGCTCGCGCGCGATCACCTCGTTCACGGCGCCAAGCTCTCGCTCGATCGCCGGCGCGTCGGCGAGAGCGGCCAGCGCCCGTTCCGCTTCGTCACGCGCGGTCTTCGATTCATCCCAGGCCGCTGCGATGCGTTGCTTTGCTTCCTTGAGCGCCGAGAGGCGCGCCGCGTTGCGGCCGATCTCCCGCTCGGCGGCGGCATGCTCCTCGCGCGCCGAATCGGCCGAGCGCTGTGCTTGCCGCCAAAGCTCGCGGGCCTGTGTCTCCGCGGCCGCCGCCGCGACGAGGGCGGTTTCGGCCGCTTGCACCGCGCGGCGCGTGGCTTCGACATCGCTACGGGCGGCGGCAAGTTCGCCTGCGATCGTTTGCAGCCGCCCGCGTTCGGCGAGACGCCGCGCTGCGCCGGTCGGAGCATGTGCCGCCACCGCAAAGCCGTCCCAGCGCCAGAGATCGCCTTCGCGCGAAACAAGCCGCTGGCCGGGCTTGAGCTCCTTGGCAAGGTGTGGGCCGTCGGCGCGCGCGACAACGCCGATCTGAGCGAGGCGGCGGGCAAGTTCGGCCGGCGCTTTGACGTGTTCGGCGAGCGCGGCAGCGCCGGCGGGCAGCGCCGGATCGGCGGCGTCGAACGCCGCCCCGGCCCAATGCATCGGCGCCGACGAACCGACCGGAGCATCGAGATCGTCGCCCAAAGCGGCGCCGAGCGCTTTCTCATAGCCCTCGGCAACCGTGATTGCGTCCATTACCGGCGGCCACAAATTCTCGCTTTCGACTGCGAGCAGCTTGCCGATCGTCCTCGCTTCGGTTTCAAGCCGCTGCACGGTACGTTCCGCGGCGGCGAGCGGAGCCCGCGCGGCCTCGACGTTTTCTCTCGCCTGGCGATGCGCCGCTTCGGCGTGTTGGGTGCCGGCTTCGGCCTCGCTCAACGCCGACTGCGCGCCGGTAAGTCCGGTCGCGAGCGCGGATAAATCCGGTGCGTTGCTGTCGTTCGCCGCGAGGCCGGCGTCGATTTGAGAAAGCTCCGCCTCGAGCCGCGCCGCGCGCTGTTCGTGCTCGCGCAAAGCCGCCTGCAGCTGGTTGCGGCGTGCGGTGAGGTCGGCAAGCGTTCCGGTTAGCTCGGCAAAGGACTTTTCCGAGCCGGCCAGCATCGTCTCCGCCGCTGCGACGCGCTCATTCGCGCCGTTCAACCGCGCGTCGGTTTCCCGCGCCAGGTCGCGAAGCGTGTTCTCTTCGGCATCGAGGCGTCCGAGTGCCGCTTCGGCGTCGGCGGCGAGAGCGCGCTCGCGCGTCAAGTCGGCGGCGAATTGCTCGATGCGGCGGTCAAGTTCGATAAGACGCTCCCTGGCGCGCGTCTCCTCGCGCTCGAGGGTTTCGCGCGCGATCACAAGTCGCTGCAATGCGGCGGCCGCGCTAGCTTCAGTCTCCCGCAAAGCAGGCAATGCGGCAGCGGCTTGCGCTTGCAGCGTCGAGGCTCTTGTCTGTTCGCCCGTTCGCGCCGCCACGACGCGAAGCGCCTCGTCCTTGACGCGTTGGGTCTCCTCGACCTCGCTGCGGGCCGCCAACCAGCGCAAATGAAACAGCAACGCTTCGGTGCGGCGCACCTGCGACGAGATATTGCGGTAGCGCACGGCCTGGCGGGCCTGGGTTTTGAGCGCGGCGACTTGGTTGGCGAGTTGGCCGATCACGTCGTCGACTCTGGCGAGATTCTGCTCAGCGGCTTTGAGGCGCAATTCGGCTTCGTGTCGGCGCGCATGCAGACCGGAAATTCCGGCGGCTTCTTCGAGGACGCGCCGGCGCTGGTCCGGCCGCGCCTGGATGATCTCGCCGATGCGGCCTTGATGGACGAGCGCGGGCGAGCGCGAGCCCGTCGAGGCGTCGGCGAACAGCATGGCGACGTCGCGGGCCCGCACCTCGCGGCCATTGACGCGAAAAGTCGAACCGTGCTCGCGCACGATGCGCCGCGATACTTCCAGCGAATCGAAGTCGTTGAAGGATGCTGGCGCTTTGCGGTCCCTGTTGTCGACCGAGACGGCGACTTCGGCATGGTTGCGCGCCGGCCGGCCGACATTGCCCGAGAATATGACGTCATCCATCTCCGCCGCGCGCATCGCCTTGTAGGAGGCTTCGCCCATCACCCAGCGCACAGCCTCGACAAGGTTCGATTTGCCGCAGCCGTTCGGACCGACCACACCGGTTAAGCCGGGTTCGATCTCGAAGTCGGTCGGTTCGACGAAAGACTTGAAGCCGATTAGGCGTAGCCGCGTGAGCTTCATTCGCTGTTTACGTCCGTTTCCCTAGGCGGCGAAGGGAAATCCTCCGGCTCCGCGCCGCGAGCGCTTGCCGGGCAGGGGAGGGATGCCGCATCGGCGCGGAGAATGAATCGCCCGGACTCCGAGCGCAACATGGGCAGCTCATTTATCCAGACATTCGCGCTTTCATAGTCGCGCGGGCGGGCCCATGGCAAGCATTTCGGCCGGCATTTTCAGGCCGGCGACCGAGGCAAAAAACCCTTATCCTTCCTTGAGATAAGGGTCTATCTCCTTCGCCATTTGGTCGATCGACACGTCGCCGATCAGCTTCTTGCCGTTGACAAAGAAAGTCGGCGTCGAATTGACCCCGAGCTTCTGTACGGCGTGATCCCGCACCGCCTGGATGCCGTCGAGGAGCTTCTGATTCGCCAGGCATTGATTAAATTCGTCTTCGGTAACGCCGAACTGCTTGGCAATCTGCTTAAGCGGCGGCAACGGCTCCTTGACGATCCACTCGGACTGCTTGGCGAACAAGGTTTCCACGATCGCCATGTATTTGTCCTTGCCGCCGCAGCGCGCCAGCATGAAGCCAGCGGCTGCCAGCTGATCGAGCGGGAAGGCCCGCAAGGTGAACCGGACCTTGCCCGTGTCGATATAGCGCTTTTGCAGCTCCGGAAATGTGGTCTCGGAAAAGTGCGCACAATGCGGGCAGGTCATCGAGGCATATTCGATGATCGTCACAGGCGCCTTGTCCGAACCGATGACAATGTCGCCGTCGGGGCCGCCATCGGCGAGGTCGGCGGGGGACGGCGTATCGTCGGCCAGCGCCGGTCCTGTGAGCGGCGGCAGCACGAGACCGGAAAATCCGGCGCCGGCGAGGGCGAACAGCGCGGTGGCCTTGGCGAGTTGGCGGCGGGTGAGCGGCAAAGCTTAACTCCCTTGAGGGCGAATATCCTTGGAGCCGATGCGATTCCTGCAACAGCAAAGCGATCTTGTAGTGGCAATGTGGCATTAGCGCGCCGGCGCGCCAAGAGCGATATCGAGGGCAGAAGTGGGGTATGTATTTGCAGCCTTTGCGCCTTTACCGCGCTTTGACGGCTGCGCCGAGCCGCGCCAGAGCCTGCTTTAGTGCATCGTCGTCGATGTCCGACAGGCGCTCGGCAAGCCGGGCCGCGGCGGCGGGATCGGCCGAGCGTTTGGCGCGACGCTTGCGGCGCCGCAGCGGCGCCTGCCGGAAGGCAAGCCTGCCGACCGCGCGCCAGCCGAGAAAGCGGTTGACCCGCTCGCAGATCAACGTGGCGAGATGCTGAATTTCGATCGCGGCCGGGCCCTCTACGCGCAGGACCAGGGTGCCGGCTTCGCTCTCATCCCCGTCCGCCGGGCGCGGCCAGTTGAGCTTGATCGGCTCACTATGCGCGGCGATCTCGGCGCCGACGATGTCCTCCCATCGCGTTACCAACTCGGCGGAGGCAAAGCCCTGCCGCGCGAAGGCGTCGCCGACCACCCTGCCGACGAGTTCGCGCAGCGGTTTCGGCACTGGGCGAGAGGGCTTGTTCATGGCCTGACGCTCTGCCATCCGTCGCATGATGACCCTAGCAGGCAAGCCGAAGGGCAAAAAGCCTTCAGCGCCGCAGGCCGCCGATCTCCTTGCCTGGTATGACCGGCACCGGCGCGCTCTGCCTTGGCGCGCGCCGCGGGGGCAACACGCCGATCCTTATCGGGTCTGGCTGTCCGAAATCATGCTGCAACAGACCACCGTCAAGGCAGCGGTCCCCTATTACGCCCGGTTTCTCAAGCACTGGCCCGATCTGGAGGCGCTCGCGGCGGCCCCGCTCGACGATATTCTTAAAGCCTGGGCGGGGCTCGGCTACTACGCTCGCGCCCGCAATCTGCACGCGTGCGCCCGTGCAGTGGTCGAGCGGCACGACGGCCAATTTCCGAACAGCGAAGCCGGCTTGCGCGAATTGCCCGGCATTGGCGCCTATACCGCGGCCGCCATTGCGGCGATTGCGTTCGATCAAGCGGTAACGCCGATCGACGGCAATATCGAACGCGTGACAGCGCGGCTTTACGCTATCGCAACGCCGTTGCCGGCCGCCAAGCCGGAAATCGCGCGGCTCACACGCGCTCTGACGCCGCGGCGCCGCACCGGCGATTTTGCTCAAGCCATGATGGATCTCGGCGCGACGATCTGCACGCCGAAGAAGCCGGCCTGTGCGCTCTGTCCGTGGAGCGCAAATTGCGCCGCGCATTCGCTCGGCCAGGCTGACATGTTTCCGATCCGTTTGCCGAAGCGCGACGGCGTTCTGCGCCGCGGCGCCGCTTTTGTCGTCCGCAGAACCGACCACTTCATTCTTCTACGGACGCGGCCGGCGCGCGGACTGCTTGGCGGCATGGCCGAAGTACCGACAACGCCATGGTCGGCGGAATTCGATGAAAGCGAAGCGTTTGAGGCCGCGCCGCGTTTTGCCTCGATGCGCAAGCCGATCGTGTGGCGAAAAATCGGAGGAGTCGTCCGGCACGTGTTCACGCACTTTCCGCTTGAGCTCACGGTCTATCGAAGCGAGGTTCCGTGCGCTGTTCCGGCGCCGGACGGCATGCGATGGACCGCGATTTCCGGACTTGGCGAGGAGGCGCTGCCGAGCGTCATGCGCAAGGTCGTCGCGCATGGACTCGCCGCCTAGCAAGCGCCGCTACTCATAAACGAGACAGATGCGCGATGGCCCGCCTTTGGCTTGAGTTCCGAGCTTGCTCGAAACGCATTTCTAGCTTGCCGCAAGAACATTACGCACCCGCTCCTCTCTGCGTAAAATGACCGCTCATTGAAAGGTGTCTCATGGCGAGTTACCGGCTTCGTATTAATGGGGGCGAGCGCACGATCGAATTGTCAGATCCCGATCAGCCGCTGCTCTACGCGCTGCGCGGGCTCGGACTCACGGCCGCGAAGTTCGGCTGCGGTCTCGGCCAATGCGGCGTCTGTAACGTTCTCCTTGACGGCCGTGCCACGCGATCCTGCCTGGAGACGATTGCGAGTGCGGCGGGCAAGTCGATCGTTACGCTCGAAGGGCTCGGCTCGATCTCCGCGCCGCACCCGGTGCAGGCCGCCTTCATCAAGGAGCAGGTGCCGCAATGCGGCTACTGTACTAGCGGCATGATCATCAGCGCCGTTGCGCTCCTTGCAGAGAAGCCGAAGCCGACCGAGGAGGACATCCGCGAGGCGCTGGAAGGCAATCTCTGCCGGTGTGGAACCCATGTGCGGATCATACGCGCCGTGATGGCGGCCTCGGGCCAGGGAGGCTGAAATGGCGGTGGCGCTCGCACCACATCGATTGACTCGCCGCGCGGTGCTTAAAGGCGGCGCGCTCACGTTCGGATTCGCCTTCGCCGGTTTGCCGACCCACGGGCTCGCCGATGAGGCTTTAGCCGCGCCGCGCTCGGTGAACCCTAACGAGGTGGATTCCTTTCTGTCCGTTAACGGCGACGGCACCGTGACCTTGTTCTGCGGCAAGGTCGATCTCGGGCAGGGGCTTCGCATTGCGATGCGCCAAATTGCCGGCGAGGAGCTCGGGATCAGCGTCGATATGATCAATTACGTCGAGGGCGACACCGCGCTCACTCCCGATCAGGGCCGAACTTCCGGCTCCAACGGAATTCAGCGCGGCGGCATGCAGATCAGGCAAGCTGCGGCGACCGCGCGCCAAGCGCTTGTCGAGCTCGCCGCGCAACGGCTCAATACGAAAGCCGACGATCTCGTCGCCAGCGACGGCGAGGTTCGGCCAAAGAGCGGCGGCGCGGGCGTGCGTTTCGCCGACCTGATCGGCGGACGCAGTTTCAATCTCAAACTCAATTCCAAGGCGCCGCTCAAAGATCCCGTGACCTATACGTTGGTGGGCAAGCCTCTTCCCCGGCCCGATCTGCCCGCCAAATGCACAGGCAGTTTGACCTATATTCATGATTTCAGTCTGCCCGGCATGGTGCATGCGCGCGTCATCCGACCGCCGGCGATTGGCGCAACGCTCATCTCGGTCGACGAATCATCGATCAAGCATCTCGCCGGCGCTTCGGCAGTGCGGATCAAGGATTTTCTTGCCGTCATTGCGGAGGATGAATGGACGGCGGTGCGCGCGGCCCGCGCGCTGCGCGCCCAATGGAGCGAGTGGTCGGGCCTGCCAGCCCAGGACAAGCTCATCGAAACGATACGCGCTAATCCTGCAACAACCGAAGAGGTATTGGTGACCCGCGGACAGCCGGGGACCGGCAGTCCATCGAGAGCAATGACGCGCGCGGCGAGTTATTTCTGGCCGATGCAGAGCCACGGCTCGATCGGCCCGTCTTGCGCAGTGGCCGACATAGATTCCGACAAAGCCATCGTGTGGACGGCCTCGCAAGGCACCCACGGCAACCGCAAAACATTTGCTCGCTTCCTCGGCCTGCCGGAGGAAAAGGTGCGGCTCGTCTATCTCGACGGTTCCGGCTGCTACGGCATGAACGGCCACGAAGACGCCGCCGCCGATGCGGCGATCCTGTCGCGCGCGGTCGGGCGGCCGGTGCGCGTGCAATGGTCGCGTGAGGACGAGCTCGGCTGGGATCCCAAAGGTCCGCCGCAGCTGCTCGATATTTCCGGCGCGGTGGATCCGAGTGGACGTATCCTGCAATGGCACACGGAGATGTGGCTGCCGCAAACGACGCGAGGATTGCCGGATGTTCCATTGCTCGCGCCGGCAGCCGCCGGCCTCGACAACGTGCGCGGCCTCCAGCCGGGATTGATCTCGCAGAATGCCGATCCACCCTATGCGGTTGACAGCGTTCAGGTGCTCGTCCACTGGCTTGAAGACGCCCCGTTGCGCCCCGCGCCGCTCCGCTCGCCAGGCAAGCCCGCCAATTGCTTCGCAGTCGAGAGTTTCACCGACGAGCTTGCCTTTGCGGCAAGGCTCGATCCGATCGAGTTCCGGCTGCGCTCCCTCGCCGACCCGCGCGGCATCGCGGTGATTAAGCGGCTCGCGGCGCTGATGAACTGGCAGTCTCGGCCGTCGCCCGGCTCGAACAAGGACGCCGCGATCATGCGCGGCCGTGGCATGGCCTATGTCCATTACAAGCATAACGAGACCTATGTGGCGACCGGCATGGAGGTTGCGGTCGAACGCACAAGCGGTCGGATCAGAGTCGAACGGGTCGCTTGCACGCATGATTGCGGACAAATCATCAACCCCGACGGCGTGCGCGCGCAAGTCGAAGGCGGCATTGTGCAAACGCTCAGCCGTGTGCTGATGGAGGAGGTCAAATTCGATCGCTCGCGGGTGACGAGCCTCGATTGGAGTACCTATCCGATCCTGCGTTTCTCCGATGCGCCTAAACTCGATATCGCGCTGGTCGATCGGCCAACCGAACCGCCGCTTGGCGCGGGTGATGCGTCATGCGCTCCGGTGGGCGCGGCGCTCGCGAATGCGGTGTTCGATGCAACCGGAGCACGACTGCGCACCGTCCCATTCACTCCGGAGCGCGTAAAGTCCGCGTTGGGCGGCGTATAATTCCGCATACAAATTCGAGACGCCGATTCATCGGCGCCGATGCAAAAAGAAGATCGATGAGTTTTAGGGAGGAGTTCAGATGCAGCGCATCGCTTGTTTCGTGGCGAGTTTGGCCGTTGCCGGATTCATGCTCGCCGTCCCCGGCCGGCTCAATGCCCAGACCCAGATTGCCATCGATGATGACGATATCGGCGGGGTGGTCACCGGACCGCATGGACCCGAAGCCGGCGTCTGGGTGATTGCCGAAACGCGCGAGCTGCCGACGCGCTTCGCCAAGATCGTGGTGACCGACGAACGGGGCCGCTACGTCGTGCCCGATCTGCCCAAGGCCAAATATCAGGTCTGGGTCCGCGGCTATGGCCTGATTGACTCGTCAAAAGTCGCGGCGGTCCCCGGCCAGCTCGTCGATCTGACTGCTGTTCCGGCCCCGAATGACGCCGCCGCGGCGCAATATTATCCGGCGATCTACTGGTTCGCGATGTTGAAAATCCCGGACAAGGATCAGTTCGGGGGCAAAAGCGGCATTCCAGAAAAGATCACGCAGGTCGATTGGCTCACCACCATAAAAAATCAGGCCTGCGTCGGTTGCCATGAGCTCGGTCAACTCGCGACGCGGACAATCCCGCCGGCATTGGGGGAATTCAAAAACGGCGAAGATGCATGGATACGGCGCGTCCAGTCTGGTCAAGCCTCGCCGCTCATGGTGAACCCTCTTGCCGGCAAGTTAGGCGGTGTGCCCTTCAAATATTTCGGCGACTGGACTGATCGCATCGCCAATGGCGAATTACCTTTCGCCAAGCCGCCGCGGCCGCAGGGCGTCGAACGTAACATCGTCGTGACCACGTGGGATTGGGGCAATGAGAAGCAATATCTCCACGACTTGATCTCATCCGACAAGCGCAATCCCAGCGTTAATAGCAACGGTTCGCTCTACGGCTCCCCGGAATATGCGACCGACCAGCTCCCGGTGCTCGATCCGAAGACGGCGACGGTCAGTTACATCACGCCGCCCGAAGGCGCCGACGTGCCCGAGGCCCTCGGTCCAGGACACTCGGCGATCCAGAAGCCGCTTGCCGCATCCGCTTATTGGGGCATGGAACAGATCTGGGACACCAAATTCGACAATCACAACGACATGTTCGACGCCAAGGGTCGGCTTTGGATGACGGGCACCAATCACGCGCCCGGCACGCCAGCGTTTTGCCGGAAAGGCTCCGACAATCCCTATGCGCGAGCATTCCCGCTCGACACCAATGAACGCCAATTGGCGATGTTCGATCCGGCAACGAAGAAGTTTACGTTCATCGATACCTGTTTCAACACGCATCACCTGCAATTCGGCTTCGATCCGGACAACACGCTGTGGACGAGCGGTGGCGGCCCGGTGGCCGGCTGGCTCGACACCAAAGTCTTCGACGAGACCGGTGACGCCGAGAAGGCGCAAGGCTGGGCGCCGTTCGTGCTCGATACCGACGGCAACGGCAAGCTCGACGACTACACCGAGCCAGGCCAGCCGATGGACCCCAACAAGGACATGCGAATCGGCGGCTCCGGCACCTATGCCGTGATGCCGAACCCGGTGGACGGCTCCATCTGGTACACCGTCAATGTCTTCGCCGGCCGCAGCGGCGTGCTGCGGTTCGATCCCAAGACCAAGCTGTCGGAGATTTACAACGTTCCCCTGCCGGGCTTCGGCCCGCGCGGCGGCGATATCGACTCAAAAGGCGTGGTTTGGGTTTCGCTCGCCAGTGGCCATCTCGGCAGCTTCGATCGCTCGAAGTGCAAGGGACCGCTCAACGGCCCGACCGCGACCGGCGATCATTGTCCCGAGGGCTGGACCTTCTACAAATATCCGGGTCCCGGTTTCCAAGGCATCGGCGACAATAGCGCCGAGGCGAGCTACTACAGCTGGGTGGATCAGCACGACGCGGTGGGTTTGGGTAAGGACGTCTCGATTTCGACGGCCAACGAGAACGACGGCTTCGCCGCACTTGTGGATGGCAAGATGGTCATGCTGCGCGTTCCCTATCCGCTCGGGTTCTATGCGAAGGGGCTCGATGCCCGGATCGACGATGTGCAAGCCGGCTGGAAAGGCAGAGGCTTGTGGTCGTCGGAGGGAGATCGTACGCCTTGGCTGAAGGAGGGCGGCAAAGGCATGACGCCGATCGCCGTTCACATTCAGGTCCGCCCCGATCCGTTGGCGCACTGAGCCCAGCGCGGGAAATCTTCGCGCTTAGGGCGTGATCCGGAAAAAGCGGCCGCTCCCTGCTCCACGGAGCTGGACGGAGCGGGCGTATCCCAAGCTGATTCATTACAACAAGGTCGACAAGGGCGGACACTTCGCGGCCTAGGAACAGCCGCAACTCTTTTTAGAAGAGGTTCGCGCGGGTTTCAGACCACTGCGCAAATCCAACCGAAGACTTCGGCGACGATCTGCCGAGTGGGCGGTCGGCAGTCAAAGATGGCCTAAGCGATTCCAGTGCGGGAAATTTTCGCGCTTAGGGCGTGATCCGGAAAAAGCGGCGCGGCGCCCAGCTCGGCGCGAATTTGCGCGCGCAGCACATCGATCAGCGTCAGCCCCTGCGGCGTTTCGACGTGCCAATAGGTCCAGCCGTTGCAGGCTTCGAGACCTTGCGCGAGCGCGCCGATGCGATGGATCGAGCCGACCGCCTCGCCCAATGCCAGCGCGCCGTCGGCGCGAACCAGCGCGCGATGCCGCCGTTTGGCGTCGACCAGGCTATTCCCGGGGGCGACCAATCCGCGTTCGATCAGCGCGTTAAACGGCACGCGCGGCGCCTCGCGCGCCGTCATGAACGAAGCCAGCGCCGGCTGCGGCATTGGTTCAATCCCCGCGATGCGCCGCCGCGCCGCCGCAGCATAGTCCGCATCGCGTTCGATGCCGATAAAGCGCCGGCGCAGGCGGTGCGCGACGGCACCCGTCGTGCCAGTGCCGCAAAACGGATCGAGCACGAGATCGTCAGGCCGTGACGCGGCAAGGATTACGCGCGCGAGCAAGGCTTCCGGCTTTTGGGTCGGATGCAGCTTCTTGCCGTCGCGGCCTTTGAGCCGCTCCTCGCCGGTGCACAGCGGAATGAACCAGTCCGAGCGCATCTGGATATCGTCGTTGCCGGCTTTCAACGCTTCGTAATTGAACGTGTAATCGCGCTTGGCGGGATCGCGTGCCGCCCAGATCAAGGTCTCGTGCGCATTGGTGAATCGGCGGCCACGGAAATTCGGCATCGGATTGGATTTGCGCCAGACGATGTCGTTGAGAATCCAAAAACCGAGATCCTGCAGCAACGCGCCGACGCGAAAGATATTATGGTACGACCCGATCACCCAAAGCGTGGCGTTGGGCTTCATGACGCGGCGGCAGGCCATGAGCCAGGCGCGGGTGAAATCGTCGTAAGCGGCGAAGCTTGCGAATTTGTCCCATGCGTCGTCGACGGCGTCGACGCGCGAATCGTCCGGCCGTTTGAGGTCGCCTTGCAGCTGGAGATTATAAGGCGGGTCGGCGAAGACGAGATCGACCGAAGCCGCCGCAATCTTCGCCATCTCGGCCACGCAGTCCCCGGCAAGGACACGCGCGGAGGCGGTGGATTCAAAATTGACGCGGGGCGCCCTGGCGGACGCCCCGCGACGCGACTCAACCATGACTCAGAACTCTGACTCAGGCGACGCGGTCGGCGACGCGGGACCTACAAACCGACGGTCGTGATCATGCCGGTGTAAGGTAAAAAACGGCTTAACCGCGCGCGGTGCCGCTAGGCAATAAATGCCGGGAAATACTTTGTTAATCCCGGCGAAAGGTGCTCTAATTGAACAGCAGCTAAGGACGATCGATGCCAGGGATCGACGAAGCCAAACAATTCGTGCCGCTCAAGATCGCGGTGCTGACGATCTCCGACACGCGCTCGCTGAAGGATGACAAATCGGGCGCGTTGTTGGTGCAGCGCATCGTGTCGGCGGGACATTTGGTTGCCGAACGCAGCCTGGTGCCTGACGATATCGAGGCGATCCGCGCGCGCGTGAAGGCCTGGATCGCGGATCCGCTGATCGACGTCATCATCACGACCGGCGGCACCGGCTTCACCGGCCGCGACGTGACCCCGGAAGCGATCGAGCCCCTGTTCGAAAAGAAGATGGAAGCCTTCTCGGCATTGTTTTTGGTGGTGAGCTTTCCAAAGATCGGCACATCGGCGGTTCAATCGCGTGCGACCGCCGGGATCGCCGGCTCGACTTTTATTTTCTGCCTGCCCGGTTCTCCCGGCGCTTGCCGAGACGCCTGGGATGAGATTTTGGTGCACCAGCTCGATTACCGCCACGGCCCGTGCAATTTCGTCGAAATCATGCCGCGGCTCGACGAGCACCTGCGCCGTCCGAAGGCCAAAGGCGCTACCGTTTAGTGGCAGCCATTCCGGGGCTGGCCGACGGCCGGAGCCCAAAATGACGGCGGCGCTACAATGATAAATCCCAGTGCTCGCTCACGACAGGCTGGCCCCAGCTCTGATGCTTTTCGGTTCTCGTCAGCTTGAATCCTGCCTTCCGATAGATGTGGCGTGCGGCGGTGAGCACGCTATGGGTCCATAAGGTGATCCGTTCGTAGCCGGCGCCGCGCGCGAACTGGATTGCCTCGTCGGTCAGCCGCACGCCAAGCCCCAGCCCGCGCGCCTTGGGATCGACTAGAAGCAAACGGAGACGGGCGACATTGGCGCTTTCCTTCACAAGCATCACTGTGCCGACATTTTCGCTGTTCATTTCGGCGATCCAACAGCGTTCGCGGCGCGGGTCGTATTTGTTGACGAAGTCGGCGACGATTTGTGCGCAAACTCCTTCGAACGGCTCGATCCAACGATATTCTTCCGCGTAAAGCTCAGCATGGCGTTTGACGATCCAACCGAAATCGCCCGGCTGCGGCGCGCGCAAAATGTAATTTGCCTGCTGGTACGGTTCGGTCGGCGATTGGTGGCCGAGCAACGTCTCGATCGTGGCCATGGCCGTGATCAGCCGCGCCTGATCCTCCGGCGTGAGCTTGGCGAGCATGCTGCCCATGTTTTGCTGCGAGCGGACTTCGAGCGGAGCAAAGGATTTTTTGCCTCGGGCGGAAAGCGCCAGATGGCTTTGCCGGGCATCCTTTTTCGAAGTCTTGCGTTCTATCAGCCCCTGTTTTTCGAATTTGCGCAAAACGCGGCTTAGATAGCCGGCATCGAGGTCAAGCGCGCGCGCGATTTGGCTTGCCGTCGTCGAATGGTTGCTGGCGATCTCGTAAAGGACGCGCGCCTCGCCAAGCGAGTAGGCGCTGTCGAGGAAGGTCTTTCGCAATACGCCGATCTGCCGCGTGTAAAAGCGATTGAACCGGCGCACCGCCGCGATCCGGGCGTCATCGTCCTGCAAGATTGTCACACTTTTTAAGAAAGCATATTACTTGACAAAGTCAAGTATTCCTATCGGCCAACGGAATAACCGACCTCCACGTCAACGCACGCACTCTCCGATCACGTACATTTGTTCTTGTTTTGTTCATGATGCATCGTTAAGCTCTGTCAGGAGCTGTAGCGATGAGTCGTTCATCCGCGTTGAAACGCCCGCCGGCGCTGCTGCCCGTTACGCCGGCGGGCGAGCTTGGGACCGGCGTCGAGCGCGAACGCCGCCGCGGTCGCGGCACTTTGTCGAACGCGTCGGGACGCTACGAGACGCTCGCGCGGGTCGCCTTCGACGACGGTTGGCAAGGGCTCGACGAGCTGCCGCCCTTCAAAACGACGGTAACTGTCGACTCGACCCGCAAGGTCGTCACCCGAAACGATTCCCCCGATATTGCGTTCGATCGCTCGATCAATCCCTATCGCGGTTGCGAACACGGCTGCGTCTATTGTTTCGCGCGGCCGACGCACGCCTATCTAGGGCTTTCCCCCGGCCTCGATTTCGAGTCGAAGCTGTTCATGAAGCCGAACGCGCCCGAGCTTTTGGAGCGCGAACTGTCGTCGCCCGACTATTCCCCGAAAATCATCGCCATCGGCACCAATACCGATCCGTATCAGCCGATCGAGCGCCGCTACCAAATTGTGCGCCGCATTCTCGAAGTGCTGGAACGCACCGGTCATCCCGTCGGGATCGTGACCAAATCGGCGTTGGTGCTTCGCGATCTCGACATCCTCACGCGCATGGCCAAGCGCAATCTTGTCAAGGTTGCGATCTCCGTGACGACGCTCGATACAAAATTGGCGCGCGTCATGGAGCCACGCGCACCGACCCCGCCGCGCCGGCTCGAGGCTTTGCGAGAGCTGGTCAAAGCGGGAGTGCCGGCCTCGACGCTGGTCGCGCCGGTCATTCCCGCGCTCAACGATGCCGAGATCGAGCGCATCTTGGAAGCGGTGGCGGAAACGGGTGTACGCCATGCCGGCTACGTGCTGCTGCGATTGCCGCTGGAACTGCGGGATTTGTTCCGGGAATGGCTGATCGAAAATTTTCCCGACCGCTATCGTCACGTCATCAGCCTGATCCGCCAGACCCGCGGCGGCAGGGATTACGATTCGACATGGGGTAAACGCATGACCGGCTCGGGTCCGATCGCCTGGATGATCGGTCGGCGCTTCGAAATCGCCTGCGAGCGGCTCGGTTTCAACCTATCCAGCGTGAAAACGACCACCGCCCATTTCCAAAAGCCGAAGCTCCAGGCCGCGCAGCTCGATTTGTTTTAGGCTTGTCAATGCAGCATTGCGCATCGTGCCGGCGCGTGCTCATCATGGCGGCATGAATCGTCCCGCAGCCAATCGCAATGGCCGCTCCCATAAGGAACCGGCGGCGGTGCGGTTGCCGCTCGGCGAAGAGGAGATTTCGAGACCGACATTTCGACGCGAGCGCGCCGCGCTCAAGCGCGGCGTCTGGCCGGTCGCCGGATGCGACGAGGCCGGGCGGGGTCCACTCGCCGGACCAGTGGTCGCCGCGGCTGTCATCCTCGATCCCGACAATATCCCGCGCGGACTTGACGATTCCAAACGGCTCGCGCCCGAACGCCGTGCCGTCCTCTACGAGCGTATCTGTGCCCGGGCGCAGGTTGCCGTGGCGCTCGCGCCGCCTGCGCGCATCGATCGTGACAATATCCTTCGCGCTTCGTTGTGGGCGTTGACGCGCGCCGTCGCCGCGTTGCCGTTGAAGCCGCGTCTGGTTTTCGTCGACGGCCGCGACCGCATCGATGCGGGCTGCGATTGCCAAGCGGTTGTCGGCGGCGATGGGCTCGTCGCCTCCATCGCGGCCGCCTCCATCGTCGCTAAAGTCACGCGCGACAGGCTGATGGAATGTCTGGGGGCCGCGTTTCCGGGCTATGGCTTCGAACGTCACATGGGCTACAGCGTGCCCGAGCATTTCGAGGCCTTGGATCGGCTCGGTCCGACGATCCATCACCGCCGTTCGTTTTCGCCGGTGGCAAGTGCGCTCGGCGAACTGGGGGCGGACGCCGACGATGTGATCGCCCAAGTGTTACCCCTTTAGCCATTGCCTCTCTAGTCATGTTACCGCTGGAGCCGTTGCCCCTCTGCCCTTGTTGCCTCTTTAGCCATGCCATGAGTATGGATTGTAACGCGTGCTCGCCGTGCTGGCGCGCCGCGACAAGGTAAGCGGGCCTGATGTTCTACGTTCCCCTTTACGTTGAGCTATTGCGCTCGCGCCCGAACCTGTTGTTTTGGGTCGCCGCGCTGGCGCAGGCGGCGGTGTGGATCCTGGCGCCGACGCTGTTCTATTTCGCGCCGCCGGGCGATTTGGCGCAGCTGCTCGCGATCGGCCACGAATTCCGCTTCGACAGCGGCGTGGGACCGCCGCTTGCCTATTGGCTTGCCGAAGTGGCGTTCCGCATCGCCGGACTGTTCGGCGTTTACGTGCTGGCGCAGATTTGCGTGGTGACGGCCTATTGGTGCGTGCTCACCCTCGGAGGCGCGATCGTGGGGCCGGCGCATGCGGTCATGGCGGTGCTGCTGATGGTCGGCATCTCGCTGTTGACGGTGCCGTCGCCCGATTTCGGTCCGCCGATTTTGGCCATGGCGCTCTGGGCGCTGGTGCTGTCGTACTACTGGCAGGCGGTTGTCGAGGGACGAAAGCGGTCCTGGTATGTAATCGGCGGCGCGGCCGCTCTGTTATTCCTTACCACCGATGCGGCGTTGATTCTTCTCGGCACGCTCGTCGCCTTCACGGCGCTCACCGAACGCTGGCATTCCGCGCTCGACACGCGGGAGCCCTGGATCGTCGCCATCGCACTCACGCCCTTTCTGTTCGTGCATTTGCTCTGGCTGCATGGCATCGGCGATGGCCTTACGCCGGTGCTAAAAAGCCTCCGCGTCGCCGAGGCGGCAGGCGACAATACCTCATCCTGGCTGCGGCTCCTGATCGCTCTGGCGCTGGCTCATGCCGGGCTCGTCATCCTCGTCGTGCTTGGCAGCGGCTGGCCGCGCGCACGCGCGATGCCGGCGCCGCCATTGACGCGCCACGCGGTCGATGCCTTTGCCAAGACCTATGTGAAAGTTCTCCTCATTGTACCGGCATTACTCGCTACGATCATCGCGGTGGTGATTGGCCGTTCCGTGCCGATCGGCGGCGCGGCGCCGCTCGTGGTATTGTCCGGGCTTGCCGTCGTCATGGCCGCCGGCGAAAGTATCGCGCTTTATCATCAGCGCGTTCTCGGTTGCGCCTGGGCCGGTCTCTTGCTCGTCCCGGCGGCATTCATACCTTTATTGATCGTGCTGCTACCCTGGACGGCCGGCACCGATCTGAAAATCGCGCAGCCGGCGAACGCAATGGGACGCTTTTTCGCCGACAGTTTCGAACGCCGCACCGGCCGGCCGCTGGCGATCGTCACGGGCGATCCGCGCACCGCCGCGCTCGTGGCGCTTGCCGCGCCAAGTCGACCGAGCGTGTTTTTCGATTCCGATCCGCAGCGCTCGCCTTGGGTTACCGCCGACGACATCCGCAAAAAAGGCGCGGTCGTCGTCTGGCTTGCCGCCGATACGACGCCGACCCCGCCGCCGGACATCGCCGCCTATTTTCCGGATCTGATTCCGGAGGTGCCGCGCACTTTCGATCGCCCGGTGCAGGGGCGCATGCCGCTATTGCGGATCGGCTGGGGCGTCATCAGACCGGGCAGCGTCGCGGCGGCGCATTGATCGTACGGCTGGGGCAAAAGCCGCCGGTTTGTCGCTATCCCAATTCGCGTCGATGGCGGCGATTTTGATCGGTTGATGCTTGAGCGATTGGGACGACATCACGGAATCCGCCCCCGCGGTGATTGCCGCGGTGACCATGCCTTTAACCTAGTCGATCGCGACCGGCATCGGGCTTGGCTTCATCTCTACGCCTTGGCAAAACTGATTGCGGGCAAGTTTGCCGACGCTAAGCCTGCGGTGCTGGTGCTGGCGCTTGTTTTTGCCATCAAATTCGCGATCGGCTAGGCCATGAGGCGGAAAAACTCCCGATGGAGGATCGCCGCCATGGATGCAAATGCGTTTTCTTCCTGGCAGCTATGGGCGCTGTTGTCCGCCGTTTTTGCGGCGCTGACGGCGATTTTCGCTAAGGTCGGCGTCGAAAACGTGAATTCCGACCTCGCCACTTTCATTCGCACGATCGTCGTCGTTTGCATTTTGGGCTTGATCGTCTACGCCACGCGGCAGTTTCAAAATCCGGCCGAGATTTCCGGCCGCACCTATTTGTTCCTGTTGCTGTCGGGTCTTGGCACCGGTGCATCGTGGCTGTGCTATTTCCGCGCGCTTAAGCTTGGCAATGCTGCGCAAGTCGCGCCGATCGACAAATTAAGCGTGGTTTTGGTCGCGCTGTTCGGCGTGGTTTTTCTCGGCGAAAAGCTGACAGCGGTGAACTGGCTTGGCGTCGCGCTGGTCGCCGCCGGAGCGATTTTGGTCGCGATTGGCTAGGGCGTGATCCGCGAAAAAGCGTGCCAGCACTTTCCGAAAAGATCATGCCTGATCAAATATCTAGAGCCGCAATCGATTCGGTTTGAAACGATTTCGCTCTAGCCGCCAGCGGCGAGCGCCTTCCTGAGCGCCAGGAAATCGCGCCAGGCGAAGCGCTTTTGCAACGGGCTGCGTAACAAAAAGGCCGGATGGAATGTCGCCAACGCGCGGATTTCGCGGCTGCCGGTATCGTAGGGAAACCAGCGTCCGCGCGATCGGGTGATGCCTTCCTTGATCCCGAGCAGCGTTTGCATGGCCGGTCCGCCCAGGCAGACCAAAATGTCCGGATCGGCCAGCTCGATCTGGCGGCGGATGAACGGCAGGCAGATCGCGGTCTCCTGCGGCGTCGGCGTCCGGTTGCCGGGAGGCCGCCACGGCACCACGTTGGCGATGTAGACCAATTCCCGATTGAGCTCGATCGCCGCCATCATGAGATCGAGCAATTTGCCGGAACGGCCGACGAAAGGGCGGCCGATAATGTCTTCGTCGTAGCCCGGCGCTTCGCCGACGAACATAACCCGGCTTTGCGGATTGCCGTCGGCAAAGACGAGTTGCGTCGCGGTGACGCGAAGCGCGCAGCCCTCGAACGTGGACAGCAGCGACCGCAGCTCGTCCAGGTTTGTTGCGTTTCTTGCCGCCTCGCGCGCCGCCATGATCGCGGCTTCGGGTGAGGCCGGTGACGCGGCTCGCGGCCCAGCCTTCGCTTGCGCGGAAGAGGGAGTATCCGCGCGCGGGTTGCGGGTCGGCGGCGGCGCGCTTGCCGGGGCCGGCGTCTCCGCCATGCGGTCGGTCGGATTCTCGCTAATGACGGCATCGGCGCCTGAATCGACATAAAACGCCATCAATTCGCGCGCCACTCTGTGCCCGGAAATCATGTCGGAGACGATCTCATGAGCGATGCAATGCAATTTTCCGCATTCTAGGCGCGGAGCGAAAACTTGAAAATGCTTTTGGTGCGCCAGGCATTCGCGACGATTGTCAGGACGTTGGATTCGTGAAAGATCATCGCTCGGGGTCCCCTTGCGTTTCTTTGGCGTTTCCTTGGCGACCGCGACACCGAGCAGGCCATGAATACATCGCAACTTCCGCCCCGTGAAGCGATGGAGTTCGACACCGTCATCGTCGGCGCGGGACCGGCCGGCCTCGCCGCCGCCATCCGCCTCAAACAGCTCGCGCCGGCAAAAACCGTCGTAGTAGTGGAAAAGGGCTCCGAAGTCGGCGCGCATATTCTTTCCGGAGCGGTCATCGATCCGATCGGCCTCGACCGTCTCATTCCTGAATGGCGCGGCGAGCAAACGCCGATTAAGACGCCGGTCAAGGCGGACCGTTTTTACGTGCTCGGCTCTTCAGGGGGGCTACGTCTGCCGACGGCTTTGATGCCGCCGTTGATGAGCAATCACGGCAACTTCATCGTCTCGCTCGGCGATGTCTGCCGTTATCTGGGGCGCAAGGCGGAAGCGCTCGGCGTCGAGATCTATCCCGGCTTCGCCGCTGTGGAAGTCTTATTCGAAAACGATGCGGTCGCCGGCATCGCCACCGGCGATATGGGGCTTGCCAAGGATGGCCATCACAAGGCCGGTTTCGCGCGCGGGATGGAGTTGCGCGGCAAATACACGCTGTTCGCCGAGGGCGCGCGCGGGAGTTTATCCAAGGTGCTCATCCAGCGTTTCGGCCTGAACCGGGATCGCGAACCGCAAAAATTCGGCATTGGGCTCAAGGAACTTTGGCAGGTCGCCCCCGACAAGCATCGCAGCGGACTTGTCCAGCACACGCTCGGCTGGCCGCTCGACAACCGGACCGGCGGTGGCTCGTTTCTCTACCATTTCGATGACAATCTCGTTGCGGTCGGCTTTGTCGTCCACCTGAACTATCGCAACCCCTATCTCTCGCCGTTCGAGGAATTTCAGCGCTTCAAGACCCACCCTCTGATCAGAGACACGTTCGATGGCGGCAAGCGGATTTGCTACGGCGCGCGCGCGATCACCGAGGGAGGCTGGCAATCGGTGCCCAAGCTCGTTTTCCCGGGCGGTGCGTTGATCGGTTGCGCGGCTGGCTTCGTCAACGTGCCGCGCATCAAGGGCTCGCACAATGCCATGCTGTCCGGGATTCTAGCGGCCGAACATGTCACCGCTGCGCTCGCGGAAGGCCGCGGCAACGACGAGCTTTCCAGCTACGAGCGATCGTGGCGGTCCTCGCCGATCGGCCACGATCTGTGGCGGGTGCGCAACGCCAAACCGTTATGGTCGACGTTCGGTACATGGGGTGGCGTTGCGCTCGGCACCCTCGACATGTGGACCAATACGCTCGGCTTCTCGTTATTCGGCACGCGCAAGCACGGCAAACCCGATTTTGCGACACTTGAGCCTGCGGCGAAATGCCGGCCCATCGCCTATCCCAAGCCCGACGGGCGGCTCACCTTCGATCGATCGTCGTCGGTTTACCTGTCGAACACCAATCACGAGGAGGACCAGCCGGTCCATCTTCTGGTGCGCGACTCCGCCCTGCAAAGATCATCCGAGCACGATGTCTATGGCGGACCTTCCGCGCGTTACTGCCCGGCCGCCGTTTACGAATGGGTGGAGGAAGCGGGTCAGCCCCGTTACGTGATCAATGCGCAAAATTGTGTCCATTGCAAAACGTGCGACATCAAAGACCCGAACCAGAACATTACCTGGGTTCCGCCGGAAGGCGGCGGCGGGCCGAACTACCCGAACATGTGAACCGCGATGCCACACGTGACACGGCTCGCGATGAAGCCCGCCCCGATTTTGCCGCCGTTGGGGCGTAGGCCGCGTCGCGGCGCGAAGATTACGGGCCGTAGCGCCGACGACTTTGTGTCCTTGCGGGCGTGGGGCAAAAAGTACATTCTTACAAGGACTGACCATAATTGGGCGCCCGATTCCCGTTCCGTCGGCTCAGTTCGCCGCGGTCCGGTTCGCCAATGGAGATATCGTGACTCACCCGCTGCTGCCTCGGCATGCCGTAATTCTTGGCATCGCCTTAGCCTTTAGCTTCCCATCGTTCGCCGCGCAGGTCCCGGCCCAAGAACAACTTTCCCCCGAAACCGCGGCCGGCAGTTATTTGGCGGCACGGCATGCGGGCGCCGAGCGAGATGCCGCCGCAGCGGCGACGTACTATCGCGATGTTCTTAAGCTGGATCCGCACAATCCCGATCTGCTCAGCCGAACGTTCTTGTCCGTTCTTACGGAAGGCGATGTCGAAGAGGCGGGCAAACTCGGCGATCGCCTGCTGGCGATAGATCGCAGCGACCGCATCGCGCGTCTGGTGCTCGGCATTCGCGACCTTAAGCTAAAACGTTACGGTTCCGCGCGACAAAGCTTCTCACAATCGGTGCGCGGTCCGGTGACCGACCTGACTGGGGCGCTGCTGTCGGCCTGGGCGCAGGCCGGCGCGGGCGACGCGCACGGGGCCGTCGATGCGTTGGACAAACTCTCCGGCCCCGATTGGTACGGAATTTTCAAGGATCTGCATGCTGGGCTCATTCTCGACCTGGCCAACGACAAAAAAGGCGCCGGTAAGCGGTTCGCGAGCGCGTACAAGGCCGACCCCCAAGCACTGCGCACAGTGGAAGCCTATGGCCGTTATCTGTCCCGCACCGGCAGCAAGGACGATGCGCTGAAGGTCTATGCCGATTTTGCCAAGGCGCTGCCGGACCATCCCATCATCAACGAGGAAATCAGGCAGATTTCCACGGGCGAGAAGCTGCCGCTCTTGATTGAATCGCCCCAGGCCGGCGCCGCCGAAGCGCTGTACGGACTAGGTGCTTCGATCGGGCACCGCGGCGGCGAGGATCTCGCGTTGATCTATCTGCAGCTTGCGCTTTATCTCGAACCGTCGCATCCATTGGCGCTGCTGTCGCTCGGCGATCTTTACGAGGAACTGAAAAAGCCGGACCTCGCAATCAAGGCCTATGAGCGAATTCCTGCAAGTTCCGCGCTTGCGCGCAACGCCCAGATTCAGATGGCGGTCGATCTCGATGCGCTCGACCGCGCGGACGAGGCCAAGAAGCTTCTCGGCAACGTCATTGCCGAACACCCCAAGGACACCGAAGCGATTATCGAGCTCGGCAATATTCAGCGCGCTCGCAAGGACTTCGCCGACTGCGCGGACACCTATGGCAAGGCGATCGATACGGTGCCGAATCCGGAGAAGCCGAACTGGGTCATGTTCTACTTCCGCGGCATTTGTTACGAGCGCTCCCATCAATGGCCGGCCGCCGAAGCCGACATGAAAAAGGCGCTCAGCCTCTATCCGGACCAGCCGCTCGTGCTCAATTACCTGGGCTATTCCTGGATCGATCAGGGCGTTCACCTTGACGAGGGCATGGCGATGATCCGCCGCGCGGTCGAGCAGCGGCCCGACGACGGCTACATCGTCGACTCGCTGGGCTGGGCCAATTACCGCACCGGCAACTACGACGAGGCCGTCAAAAATCTCGAACGGGCGGTCGAACTCAAGCCGGAAGATCCGACGATCAACGATCACCTTGGCGACGCTTATTGGCGGGTGGGGCGAACCTTGGAGGCGCATTTCCAATGGTCGCACGCCAAGGACCTCAATCCGGAACCCGAGGACCTTCCAAAGATTGAAGCCAAGCTGAAAGACGGGCTTCCCTCCGATAACTCCGCCGCGGCGGCCGCTGACAAGGCCGGCGCCGCGGCGGATGCCGACAAGTCGAAAAAGTCCGGTGACGGCGGCTGAGCAGCGGTCGGCCGTCGAAATTGTCGACACCGCGCCGGCCAAGGTCAACCTGACGCTGCGCGTGCTCGGCCGGCGCGCTGACGGCTATCACGAAATCGAAAGCCTGGTGGCGTTTGCCGATTTGAGCGACCGGCTGTCCTTGGTACCTGCAAGTGAGCTTGCGCTTGCCGTGACCGGGCCGGGCGCGGGGCAGACCGGCGACAATGCCGAAAATCTCGTGCTCAAGGCGGCGCGAGCGCTTGCGGCGCGTATCCCCGGTGTCACGCTTGGCGCGTTTCGCCTGCAAAAGAATTTGCCGGTCGCGGCGGGGCTCGGCGGCGGCTCGGCCGATGCGGCGGCGGCGCTGCGACTCCTTTCGCGCGCCAACAATCTCGCACCCGCCGACCCGCGTCTTTACGAGGCGGCCCGTGCGAGCGGCGCCGATGTGCCTGTCTGTCTTGACCCGCGCCCGCGCCTGATGCGTGGGATCGGTGAAGTTCTTTCCGAGCCGCTCGCGCTGCCGCGCTTTTGCACGCTGCTGGTTAACCCCAGGATCGCGCTGGCGACGAAGCTGGTATTTGCCACGTGGAGGGAGCGGAAGAATCCTGCTCGGCCGTTGGAACTTGCCCTGTTGGTGAAGCCGCGGAGTGACGAGGAAGTCCTGCGTTATCTTGCGACCCAAACGAACGATCTTGAAGTGCCCGCTATTGCGCTTGCGCCGGCGATTGCCGAGGTCCTTGCCGCATTACGCGCTCTCGAAGGCTGCCGCCTCGCCCGCATGTCCGGTTCGGGCGCGACGTGTTTTGCGCTTTTTTCGTCCGTTGCCGAGCGGGAAGCCGCGGCGAAGGCTCTGCGCGCCGAATTTCCCAATTGGTGGATATGCGAGACGACGCTCGGTTAAAGCGATCGCGTAATCGTCGTACTGCGCGCAATTTATAGGCTCAACGCTCGACGAGCTATCTCTTTCGCGCACCAATTTTTAAATGTCGGATGCGCTTCCCCGGCAGCAGCGCCATCCGCGCCCTGCACGGCCTAATGACTGCGGGCGATGCAAAAGTCGACCGTCTCCGCAAGCGCGGCTTTCATTTTCGAATCGGGAAACAGCGCCAACGCATCGCGGGCGATCGCGCCATAATGGTGGGCGCGCCCGATCGTATCCTCGAGCGCGCGATGCTTGACCATCAGGCCGATGGCGTGATCGACATCGGCATCGGCGGTTTCGCCCCGCTCCAAAGTGCGCCGCCAAAAGTCGCGCTCGGCGTCGCTGCCGCGGCGGAAGGCCAAGACAACCGGCAAAGTGATTTTGCCCTCGCGGAAATCGTCGCCAATATTTTTGCCCAGCCGCGACGAGGCGCCGCCATAGTCGAGCGCATCGTCGACCAGCTGGAAGGCGATTCCCAGATTCATTCCGAACGATCGGCTGGCGGCCTGCTCGGCCTTCTGCCGTCCGGAAAGCGCCGGACCGACTTCGCAAGCCGCGGCGAACAACTCGGCGGTCTTGGCGCGGATCACGGCGATATATTCGTCTTCGGTCGTCGCCGTGTTCTTGGCGGCGGCGAGCTGCATGACTTCGCCTTCGGCGATGACAGCGGCTGCCGCGGATAGAATCTCGAGCGCCTTGAGGCTGCCGACTTCGACCATCATCTTGAAAGCCTGGCCGAGCAGGAAATCTCCCACCAGCACGCTTGCTTCATTGCCCCACAGCATGCGCGCCGCGAGGCGGCCGCGCCGCAGTTCGCTTTCGTCGACGACGTCGTCATGAAGAAGCGTGGCGGTATGCATGAATTCGACGGCTGCGGCAAGCTTGATATGGCCGTCCCCCGCGTAGCCGACGAGCCGCGACAAAGCCAGCGTCAGCATCGGCCGCAGCCTCTTGCCGCCCGAATTGATGAGGTGCTTGGCGACCTCGGGGATCATGGTCACTTCGGAGCCCGTGCGCGAAATAATCGCGGCATTGACCCGCTCCATATCGGCGGCAACGAGATCGACCAGCGGATCTATCGACGGCTCACGCGCGGTTTCGAACGGTACGATAACGGCCACTGGAATGTTCTCCAGGCGAGACGGGGAAACGCAGAAACGCTATGCTCACGCAACAGGACTACGGCAATATCACGCCGGCATTTATAGATTCGTCCGCGGTGGACCGCCAGCGCCCGGTCCATCTCAACGTGTCTGTGGGAGATAGAATGTCAAGCGGCGATTCGGTCGACGAGGACTCGGCTGCCGACAAGTCGGCCCCGGGCCGGGAAGGCTAGGTCTGGACGTGCGGGAACTCGTTCGTACCACCGATCCCGTGCTGATTTCGGCAATCGAGGCGCTCCTGAACGGCGCCAGGATCGAACACATGATTGTCGACCAGAACATGAGCGTCCTGGAAGGCTCGATCGGTATTTTTCCGCGCCGTATCCTGGTCCGCGAGGATGAAATTCATATCGCGCGCCGTCTGCTCGAGGAGGCAGGTTTTGGCAGCGAGCTTCGTCCCGATGTCCGGTGAGGCCGGCCCGATCAGCGAAGACGCGCTTCTTGACGGCAAGCTTGTCCTGCGCCAACCCGTGCGCGGGCACCGCTTCGGTCATGACTCCGTCCTGCTCGCGGCGGCGACCCCGGCGCGTCCAGGCGAGTACGCCGTCGAGCTCGGCGCTGGCGTGGGCGCGGCGGGTTTGGCGCTCGCGCGCCGCGTCGAAGGGCTTACCGTTACCCTGGTCGAGATCGACCCGGCGCTCACGGCGCTCGCCAGCGAAAACGCCACGCGGAACGCGCTGACCGATCGAGCACGCGCGGTCTGCCTCGACGCCCGCGCGAAAGCCGCGGAATTCACCGCTGCGGGACTTGCGTCCGGGTCGGCCGATCACGTCTTGATGAATCCGCCATTCAACGCGCCGCAAAATTTATCGCCCGATCGCGCGCGGCGGCTGGCGCGGACCGCTTCGGACGAGATGCTCGCGCAATGGCTGCATACGGCGGCGCGGCTTCTGCGGCCGCAAGGCACGGTCACGCTGATCTGGCGGGCGGATGGGCTAGGCGAGGTGCTCGCGGCGCTCGCGGCCGGGTTTGGCGCCATCGCGGTAATGCCGATCTATCCGAAGCCTGGCGTGCCGGCGATTCGCATCCTAGTGCGCGGCGTCAAGGACAGCAGGGGGTCATTGACAGTGCTGCCCGGATTGGTCCTCGCCGACGCGGATAATGGGCCGACCGCGCAAGCCGAAGGGATCTTACGTCGCGGCGCCGCTCTCGGTATGAGTGGAAGCTGAAGCCAAGGTCCGGACCCCAGACCTAGACCCCTAGACCATCGCCAGGTCAGCCGCTGCTTACCGCTTGGGCATCACGCAGGCACAGAATCGGGCGGTGTCGCGGGTTTTTGCTTCGCTTCGATCCGAACGGGAACATACGAAAGACCAACAAAGACGCTAATGATCATCAAGAGGAAGTAGATCTTCATTACGCTTTCGCCTCCGCCGGTCCCGGCATGTGCCATCCTTCAAGCAAGAAGCGTTCCAGAACGTTAACAAACGGTTACTTGAGGCCCGCCCCGGCCGGGACTATTTGGGCCTCATGATCGAGCCGTCGAGGACCGGCCAGTGGACCGGGCAGCACATTCGAGACCTGTTCGGCCGCGCCGCGGACGGCTTGCGCCAGTTCATTCCGCAGCGTTTTCGCCGGGATCGGCCGGTCGTGCCGGTGGTGCGGCTGACCGGCATTGTCGGCTTTTCGACCCCGTTGCGGCCCGGGTTAAGCCTTGCCGGCATCGCGCGAACACTCGATCGCGCCTTCGCTATGCGCGGGTCGCCCGCCGTCGCGCTCTCGATCAATTCGCCCGGCGGGTCGCCGGTGCAGTCGCACCTAATTTTCCGCCGCGTTCGCGAATTGGCTAAGGAGCATAAGCGCCAAGTCATCGCCTTCATCGAAGATGCTGGCGCGTCAGGCGGTTACATGATCGCCTGCGCTGCCGATGAAATCGTGGCCGATCCGCATTCGATCGTCGGCTCAATCGGAGTCGTCGGCGGGTCGTTCGGTTTCGACAAACTGATCGCGAAACTCGGGATCGATCGGAGGCTCTATACGTCGGGCGAACACAAGGCCATGCTTGATCCGTTCCTGCCGGAGAATCCGGACGACGTCGAACGGCTGAAAAAGCTCCAGCGCGAAATCCACGACGATTTCATCGCGCTGGTCAAATCGCGTCGCGCCGGCAAACTGTCCGGTGCGCAGGACGAGCTTTTTTCCGGCGCCTATTGGACCGGACGGCGGGCGCTGGAACTCGGCTTGGTCGACGCCATTGGCGACCTGCGCGAGGTGTTGCGCGAACGATTCGGCGATAAACTCGTTACGCCCCTGGTGACGGCCGAACGCGGTTTTTGGGGCCGGCGGCGGTTGGGCGTGGGGCGCGGCGGCGATGCGCCGGCGGCGTTGACGCAGTTCGGTCTTGCCGAGGAGCTGATTTCGGCGCTTGAAGCGCGTGCCATGTGGGCGCGATATGGCCTTTAGGACCGTCCGAAAGGAGGGCAACAATGCCGCCACTTATCGTTTTCGCACTGGGAGTCGTGGGGGCCGCGATGCTGGCGCGCTGGTGCGTCAAGGAGGTGCACCGCGTCAACGCCGAGCTCGACGAGGTGCGCGCGAAGGCCACAGTCGAGCCGCTTGACCGCAACACTTTGCCAAAATTGAAACCCGATCCAAAGACCGGCGAATACCGGCCGGGGTGATGGCTTCGCTTTCAGTCAACGCGCGAATACGGCGCGATTGGCTGAAACGGCGGTTTATTGGCCTTCCGTGATCCCGTGCTCACGCACGACGCGGCCCCACTTCTCGTATTCGGCGCGCATGAAATTCGCCAGCTCCTCGGGTGTGCCGCCGACAGGAACGGCGCCGGATTTGACGATCTTGGCGCGGACAGCCGGGTCCCGGAGTGCGCTATTGACGGCATCGTTGAGCTTCTTAATCACTGCCGGCGGCGTTTTGGCCGGCGCAAGCAGCGCATACCAGTTCGAAGCGTCCGTGTTGGGATAGCCTTGCTCGGCGAGCGTCGGGACCTCGGGCGCCATTTCGTTGCGTTTATCGGCGACGGCGCCAATCGGCACGATGCTGCCGGCCTGGATCTGCGAAATGAGCACCGGAAGGTCGGCGGCAAGCACCTGGACCTGACCCGCAAGAAGATCGGTGAGTGCCGGCGCGGCGCCTCGATAGGGCACGTGAAGGAATTGAACCCCGGCGGCATCGGCAAAGAGGACCTGAGCGAGATGCGTCGTCGAGCCGGTGCCGGTCGAGGCAAAGGTGATGGTGCCAGGCTTCTGTTTGGCGAGCGCGACCAGCTCCTTCGCCGATTTGATTCCCATTTTCGGGCTGACGACCAAGAGCGTCGTATTGGTGACGACTTCGGCCACAGGGGCGAAATCGTGCAGCGCATCGTAGGGGATGCTCGCCATGATGTGCGGCGACATGGCGATCGCGCCGGCGGTGGTCAAAAACAGCGAATAGCCGTCGGGCTCGGACTTGGCGATGTTGTCGGCGCCGACCGTGCCGTTGGCGCCCGCCCGATTTTCGATGTAGACGCGCTGCCCAAGCAGCGCCGACATTTTGTCGGCGATAAGCCGCCCGATGAAATCGGTTGGGCCGCCGGGCGGGAAAGCGACGACCACGCGGATTGGACGGCTGGGGTAATCCTGCGCGTTGGCAATTTGCGATGCAGCGACCGTCAGCACCGTAGCGACGGCGAGCAGGACGTTTCGAACTTGGTGCACACTCGCCTCCGATCGGGCATGGGATGCGCGACACGTACCAGGAATCGGATATCAAGTCTTGATCCCCGACGGACTTGACCTTGCCGGAACTTCCACCAACAACGGATCCGATGAAGCCGACGTCGAGCGAAAATCTGCCGCCTCATATGCGGCCGGAGCGGTCCTTTCAGGGGCTCATCCTGGCGCTGCAGCGCTATTGGGCCGATTGGGGCTGCGTCATTTTGGAGCCCTACGATATGGAAGTGGGTGCCGGCACCTTTCATCCGGCAACGACGCTCCGGGCGCTGGGCCCGAAGCCGTGGAATGCGGCCTATGTGCAGCCGTCGCGCCGGCCCAAGGACGGCCGCTATGGCGAGAACCCCAATCGCCTGCAGCACTATTATCAATTGCAGGTGATCCTCAAACCGTCGCCGCCGGACCTGCAGGATCTTTACCTGAAGTCGCTCTACGCCATCGGCATCGATCCGAAGCTACATGACATCCGTTTTGTCGAGGATGACTGGGAGAGCCCGACGCTCGGCGCCTGGGGGCTCGGCTGGGAATGCTGGTGCGACGGTATGGAAGTCTCTCAGTTCACGTATTTTCAGCAAGTCGCCGGGTTCGAATGCGCGCCGGTCTCGGGCGAACTGACCTACGGCCTCGAACGGCTGGCGATGTATGTCCAAGGCGTCGAGAACGTCTTCGATCTTAACTTCAACGGTCGCGAAGGCGCGCAGAAGGTGACTTACGGCGACGTCTTTCTGCAGGCGGAGCAGGAATATTCGCGGCACAATTTCGAATATGCCGATACCGGTATGCTGTTTGAGCAGTTCCGCATGGCTGAAGCCGCGTGCAAGAAATATTTGGAGGCCGGCTGGGGCGCGGATGCGGACGGACGCAGCAATCGCGGCCGGCATCTGATGGCGCTGCCGGCCTACGATCAATGCATCAAAGCCAGCCACGTGTTCAATCTGCTCGATGCCCGCGGCGTGATTTCGGTGACCGAGCGGCAAAGTTATATTCTGCGGGTGCGCGAACTCGCCAAAGCTTGCGGCGAAGCGTGGCTCGCAACAGAAGGGGGAGGGAAAAGCGCATGAGCGAGTTGGAAATGCCCGAGATCGGCGGTCGTCGGCCGATCCCGATCAAAGTCGAGGCCGGCAAGAGCTACTGGTGGTGCGCCTGCGGACGTTCGAAGAATCAGCCATTTTGCGATGGCTCGCACAAAGGCACCGCTTTCACGCCGGTCGAATATAAGCCCGCAGTCGACGAAGAGGCCTGGTTCTGCGCCTGCAAGCGCTCCGGGAAAAAGCCGATGTGCGACGGGAGTCACAAGAAGCTTTAGCGAATGCCTGATCTTCTGCTCGAACTTTTCTCCGAGGAAATCCCCGCGCGCATGCAGGCGCGGGCGGCGGAGGATTTGCGCAAGGCGGTTACCGACCGGCTGGTCGGCGCCGGTCTCGTTTATGAGGGCGCGAAAGCATTCGTGACGCCGCGGCGGCTTGCGCTTGCCGTGCATGGCGTGCCGGTGCGCCAGCCGGATTTGCGCGAGGAAAAAAAGGGTCCGCGCGTCGGCGCGCCGGAGGCGGCCGTTGCAGGCTTTCTAAAAGCCGCCGGTTTGAAGTCGCTGAGCGAGGCCAAGGTGCAGCCCGACAAGAAGGGCGATTTTTACGTCGCGGTGATCGAAAAGCCCGGCCGCGCCGCGCTTGATTTGATCGGAGAAATCCTGCCCGAGGTCATCAAGAGCTTTCCTTGGCCGAAATCGATGCGCTGGGGCGCGCAGTCGAAGGACGCCGGCTCGCTCGCCTGGGTGCGTCCGCTGCACTCGATCCTCGCCACGTTCGGACCCGAAACCGAGGAGCCGGATATAGTGCCGTTCGCGGTCGACGGCATAAAGGCGGGCAACGTAACCCGCGGCCATCGCTTTATGGCTCCCGAGCCTTTCACCGTGCGGCGCTTCGCCGATTACACGTCGAAGCTCGACAAGGCCAAAGTCGTGCTCGATGCCGAGCGGCGGCGCAGCATCATTCTCACCGAGGCAAAGCAGCTTGCCTTCGCGCAGGGTCTCGAACTCGTCGCCGACGAGGGGCTGCTTGCCGAAACGGCCGGGCTTGTCGAATGGCCGGTGGTGCTGATGGGGTCGTTCGATGCTGCTTTCCTGCAAATCCCGGAAGAAGTAATCCGCGCCACCATCCGCAACAACCAGAAATGCTTCGTGCTGCGCGACGCAGCCCATGCCAAGCTCGTCAATAAGTTCCTGCTCGTATCCAATCTCGAGGCCGAGGATGGCGGCAAGGCGATCGTCGCCGGCAACGAGCGCGTCATCCGGGCGCGGCTGTCGGATGCGCGGTTTTTCTACGAAACCGATGTCGAGACGCGGCTTGAAGATCGCCTGCCGAAGTTCAAGGACATTGTCTTCCACGAGAAGCTGGGGACCCAAGCCGAGCGGATTAAGCGCATCGAGGCATTAGCCGAAAAGCTCGCGCCGCTCGTCGGCGCCGACACGAAAAAGGCAAAGCGCGCGGCGCGGCTTTGCAAGGCGGACCTGCTCACCGAAATGGTCGGCGAGTTTCCCGAGCTGCAGGGCACGATGGGGAAATACTACGCCGAAGCGCAGGGCGAGGACGAAGCCGTCGCGCACGCCATCGATGATCACTACAAGCCGCAAGGCCCGAACGACCTCGTGCCGAGTGATCCGGTTTCAGTTGCCGTGGCGCTCGCCGACAAAATCGACACGCTGGTCGGGTTTTGGGTGATTGGCGAGAAACCGACCGGGAGCAAGGACCCCTATGCGCTGAGACGTGCGGCCTTGGGAATGATTCGTGTCGTTCTCGACAACAAGTTACGTCTGCAATTGCGATCGCTATTCGCGGTACATTACCGCGCCATAGCCGGACTCCATCCAACGATTACTCGGCGCAAATCCAATGAATCCGCGGAGACCGACGATCTCATCGCCTTCTTCGCCGATCGCCTAAAGGTCCAACTGCGCGAACAAGGCGCCCGCCACGATCTCGTTGACGCCGTGTTCGCTTTGGAAAATCAGGACGATTTCCTTCTGATCGTCCGCCGCGTCGAAGCTCTGGGAAAATTTCTCGATAGCGAGGACGGCAAGAACCTGCTCGCCGGCTATAAACGCGCCACGAACATCATCCGCATCGAGGAAAAAAAGGATAGCCGCGACTATACCGGCGCGCCGCAAACGAAGCTCTACCGGCAGGCCGAGGAGAAGGCGCTGGCGGCAGCGATCGATGCGGCCAAGGCGGATGCCGCGCAAGCGGTGAAGAAAGAGGATTTTGCCGCCGGCATGCGCGCCATGGCAAAGCTGCGGCCGCATGTCGACGCCTTCTTCGACAAGGTCACGGTGAATATCGAGGACAAAGCGTTGCGCGAAAACCGGCTCAAGCTCCTCAACGAAATCCGCGCGGCGACGCGCGCCGTGGCTGATTTTTCAAGAATCGAAGGAGGATAAACCACGGCATGGATGAATTTGCCCTCTGCCCTTGCGGGAGAGGGCAACTCGGCGTTTTAACCGCAAAGATTGGGTGAGGGTCAGACCGCCACCCCTCACCCGGCTGAGTATAACGAACCTTCACGGTGCCCTCTCCCTCAATGCCCTCAAGGAGAGAGCGCACGACTAGAGCGCCATCGAATCCATGCTAGAACCGGACGGCGGCTTGAGCGTTAATGTTTGTGGATTTCCCGCCGCACCCCCGCGTCCTTCGCATTCCTTCCAATCTCAGAGGAAAATCATGGTTGTAACCGTCGCCGAACTGTCGCCGATTGTAGCGCTGGTTGCCGGCATTCTCATTTTGATCGTGCCGCGGCTCCTCAATATCATTGTCGCGGTCTATCTGATCGTCGAAGGTTTGATCGGGCTCAATGCGGTCCATCACTTCCTGCGCTAGACAAACACCCTCTCGCTCGTGACGTGATAGAAACATCAAGAACGCCATGGCCAAATCTCGCTTAAAGAGCTCGCGACAGCCGGTGAAAAGATCCCCGATGCGCAAGCCGCCAAAGTCGGCCCGCAAGCGAAACACCACCAAAGCCGCGCCGGGCAAATGGGTCTATGCCTTCGGCGGCGGCAAGGCGGCCGGCCGCGCGTCAATGCGCGACCTTCTGGGCGGCAAGGGCGCAGGCCTTGCCGAAATGGCGCAGCTCGGCCTGCCGGTGCCGCCCGGCTTCACCATCTCGACCGAAGTTTGCACTTATTTCTATCAGCACGGCAAAACCTATCCCAAAGAGTTGAGCCGGCACGTGGATGCCGCGCTCGCGGAAGTCGGCCGCCTCACCGGGAAGAAATTCGGCGACGCCGCTAATCCGTTGTTTGTCTCGGTGCGCTCCGGTGCCCGCACGTCGATGCCCGGCATGATGGACACCGTGCTTAATCTCGGTCTCAACGACGTAACGATGAAAACATTGGCCGAAAAATCCGGCGACCGCCGTTTCGCCCAGGACAGCTACCGCCGATTCATCACCATGTATTCCGACGTGGTTCTCGGCATTGATCATCATCATTTCGAGGAAATCCTCGACGAACACAAGGACCGCAACGGCTACACGCTCGATACCGACCTCGATGCCGACGATTGGGAAAAAGTCATCGTCCAATACAAAAAGCGCGTGCAGGAGGAAAGCGGCGAGCCGTTTCCGCAGGATCCAAACGCGCAGCTATGGGGCGCGATCGGCGCGGTGTTCGGCTCGTGGATGAATCAGCGCGCCATCACCTATCGCCGCCTGCACAATATTCCGGAAAGCTGGGGCACAGCCGTAAACGTGCAAGCCATGGTCTTCGGCAATATGGGAGAGGGCTCGGCGACCGGCGTCGCGTTTACGCGCAATCCATCAACCGGCGAGAAAAAACTCTACGGCGAATTTCTGATCAACGCGCAGGGCGAGGACGTGGTCGCGGGCATCCGTACGCCACAGGAGATCACGGAAGCCGCCCGCAAGGAGGCCGGCTCCGACAAACCGTCGATGGAAAAGGCTTTGCCGGCGGCCTTTGCCGATCTCAAGCGCATCGAGGCCACGCTCGAGCGGCACTACCGCGACATGCAAGACCTCGAATTCACCGTCGAGCAGGGCAAGTTATGGATGTTGCAGACGCGCGGCGGCAAACGCACGGCGCAAGCCGCGCTGCGCATTGCCGTCGAGATGGCGCAGGAAAAACTGATCAGTAAGGAGGAGGCGGTCAAGCGGATCGATCCGGCGACGCTCGATCAGCTTTTGCATCCGACGATCGATCCGGACGCGGAGCGAACGATCATCGCCACCGGACTGCCGGCGTCGCCCGGCGCCGCCTGCGGCGAGATCGTATTCTCTTCCGACGAGGCGGAAGCGCTCAAGAGCCAAGGCCGCAAAGTGATCCTGGTGCGCGTCGAAACCTCCCCGGAAGACATCCATGGCATGCACGCCGCGGAAGGAATTTTGACGACGCGGGGCGGCATGACATCGCACGCCGCGGTGGTCGCGCGCGGCATGGGTAAGCCCTGCGTCTCCGGCGCCGGTTCGCTCCGCGTCGATTATCGCACCGAAACGATGACGGCCGGCGGCAAGGTCCTAAAAAAAGGCGATACGCTGACCATAGACGGCGCGACCGGACAGGTCTTGGCGGGCAAAGTGCCGATGCTCGAGCCGGTTTTGGCCGGCGAATTCGCCATCGTGATGAAGTGGGCCGACGACTTGCGCGATCTGAAAGTGCGCGCCAATGCCGACACGCCGGCGGACGCCCGCGTCGCGGTCAAATTCGGCGCCGAAGGCATCGGGCTTTGCCGGACCGAGCATATGTTTTTCGACGCTGATCGCATCCGCGCCGTGCGCGAAATGATCCTCGCGGAGGACGAACCGGCACGCCGCGCCGCGCTTGCCAAGCTCTTGCCGATGCAGCGCGGCGATTTTGTCGCTCTGTTTGAGATCATGGCCGGACTGCCGGTAACGATCCGGCTGCTTGATCCGCCGCTGCACGAATTTTTGCCGCAGGGCGACGACGAAATCGCGGAAGTGGCGCAGGCCATGGGCGCGGATGCGCAAAAGCTCGCCGACCGCGCGCGCGAGCTGCACGAATTCAATCCCATGCTGGGCTTTCGCGGCTGCCGGCTGGCGATCGCGTACCCAGAAATCGCGGAAATGCAGGCGCGCGCGATTTTCGAGGCCGCGGTGCAAGCCGGCCGCGAAACCGGCAAGCCGGTAGCACCGGAAATCATGGTGCCGCTGGTCGCGAGCAAAGTTGAGCTCGATTTGATCAAGGAGCGGATCGATGCGACGGCGGCGAAGATCGCGGCCGAGACTGGTGTCAAGCTCAAATACCAGGTCGGGACGATGATCGAATTGCCGCGCGCGGCGCTGAGAGCCGGCGATATCGCGCAAACGGCGGAGTTTTTCTCGTTCGGCACCAACGATCTGACACAGACCGCGTTCGGCATCAGCCGCGACGACGCGGCGAGCTTTCTCGGCATCTATACGGCAAAAGGGATTCTCCCGGTCGATCCATTCGTATCGCTTGACCGCGACGGTGTCGGCGAACTGATCCGCATCGCTGCCGAGCGGGGTCGCAAGGTCCGGCGAAATCTAAAACTCGGGATTTGCGGTGAACACGGCGGCGACCCGGCCTCGATCGCGTTCTGCCATGAGGTCGGACTTGACTACGTGTCATGTTCGCCCTTCCGCGTGCCGATCGCGCGCCTTGCCGCAGCGCAAGCCGCGCTTGGCAAAAAGGCGGTGATCGACGCGTAGATTGCGCTCCGGGGAAGCCGTGCCAAATCCCGGTTCGCGCCAGATCTTGTTTCGCGCCGAGTTCCGGTTCGCGCAATTCTGGTTAATGAATTCTCAATGATTGAGCTTCGAACGGACGGCGGTGAAACTTTAGGCGACACTGCGGCAAGCATGTTTGTCGCATTGCGACGCGTACACCCGCGTCAACTGCGTAATTAACATCTTCGCAACGTTAACTCGACAATAAATAAACCCGTCGCATTCGCGCCACTGCGGTGGCGCTTCCATAACCAAGTGCGCGTTGCCAGTGCGCGTGTTGGCGTGAGGGGTAATGGTTGCGTCGCGTATCGGGGTGACGGGCGCGTGTTGTTCCGCCCGCTTCTGGTTCAGTGGGTTTTGCGCCGCATTGATGCCGACGTCGATCGGATATCAGGACCTCGCCGCGCTGATTGCCCGCGCGCACGGCGCCCCCGCGCAATGGCATCTGATCGCTTCCCCCTTCGGCACGGTTCAAGCTGCGACCTTCAACTATTCGCGGTCCATAGGTTCCGCGATTCCGGAATCGCTCGGCTTGCAGACGGTCAATTTCGACCCGCGCTCGCTCGACGCCTTCTCGTGGAAGATCGACGAACCGCTGAGCGTGCGCCCCGCACGCCAGATTGAGTACCCGGCGGTCGATCGCGAGCATAAGGGCGACCGCTTGCCGGCGAACGGCGTTTCGCCCGTCTCGGCCGATACCGCTGCGCCACCCGCGAATGCACAGCCGGGCGCGACCAACGCCAGGGCCGAACAGGGCGCGCCTGCTCTATTGCAAATGGACAAGCACGACGAACCATCCGCGCCCGCTTCGGCAGCATCTGGCGGCGAGGCGAGTGCGGCCGCCCCGAACGCGGCGTCTTCCGCGAAACAGAGCGATGTTCGCGGCACCGGCGACAACGATGCGGTTGTAGCCGACAAGCCCCCGGAAATCCCGGCTCCCGGCGATCCCGATAATACGCCGCCCTCGCTCGGCGGCATGTCGTTTCTCGACGCCGATGCGGCCGATCGCAGCGCCGAGATTTATTTCGGCAGCGGCGCGATGGGTTCGCCGGCGCGCCTGCAAAGCTGGGCGCCGGGCGCCGAACCTATTCTTGCGCCGCCTTCGGATGACTCCGACATCAAGCTCTCGGCGCTTGAGGGCACCGACAATGATACCGGCGCTGGCGAGACGGTCGCGGGAAAGGATGATGCGAGCCGGTTGGAAAGTCCCGCGCAGCGGCTCGGGCTTGAGGGCAAAACGCGCGCCGCAGCGGAGAAATGCCTTGCCGACGCCGTTTACTTCGAAGCGCGCGGTGAAGTCGTCAAAGGCCAGGAAGCGGTCGCGCAGGTGGTGATGAACCGCGTCTTCTCGGGTTACTATCCGCACGACGTCTGCGGTGTGGTTTATCAGAACGCCCATCGGCATTTAGCCTGTCAGTTCACTTTCGCTTGCGAGGGTAAGGACCTCAACAAGATCGACGAACCGGACATGTGGGAACAGGCCAAACGCATCGCCAAGGATACGCTCGACGGCAAAATCTGGCTCCCGGAAGTCGGCCACGCTACGCATTATCACGCCTATTGGGTGCATCCGAGCTGGGTCCATGAGATGACGCGCCTGTACAAGCTCGGCGTTCACACTTTCTATCGGCCACGCAATTGGGGCGACGGCGACGACGAACCCATCTGGGGCAAGGGCGCAAGCGCGGTCGCTCCGGGCGCGAACAATCCCGATGCGACGCCCGGCAAACCGGACGATGCCAAACCGGAAGCCGCGAAACCGGACGCAGCCAAGGGCCCGCAAGCTTTGACGTCGCCGAGTTCGGCAACAAGCCCGCGCGAAATCGCAAAGCTTTAGGTTCGGATCGGGCGCCGGCGCCTCACATCGCGATGTCCAAGCCGACATCGAGGTTCTGTACCGAGTGCGTCAGCGCGCCCGATGACAGATAATCCACGCCGGTTTCGGCGATCGCGGCGGCGCTGGCGAGCGTGATGCCGCCGGAGGCTTCGATGACAAGTCGACCCGCCACCATCGCGACCGCCTTGCGCATCGATTCAAGATCGAAATTGTCGATCAGCACGACATCAGCAATTCCGACATCGAGCACTTGCCTCAGTTGATCGAGCGAGTCGACCTCGATCTCGATCTTGACGAGGTGTCCGGCGGCTTTTTTGGCGCGCATGAGCACGGCTTCGATGCCGCCGGCAACCGCGATGTGGTTGTCCTTGATCAGGATCGCGTCGTCGAGGCCGAAACGGTGGTTGTAGCCGCCCCCGCAGCGCACCGCGTATTTTTCGAGGGTGCGCATTCCAGGCGTCGTTTTGCGGGTGCAGATGATGCGCGCCTTGGTGTGTGAAATTCGTGCGACAAAGGCCGCTGTCGCCGTGGCGACGCCGGAAAGATGACCCAGAAAATTGAGCGCGACGCGCTCGGCGCCAAGAATGGCGCGCGCATTGCCGGCAATCGTCATTAGCTTGGCGCCGTTCTTGACGGCTTCGCCGTCGCGCGTATCGGACGCGATCTCGATTTCGGAAGAAAGGCGGCGGAACGCCGCCGCAACGATCGGCAGGCCGGCGATCACGCCCGCTTTCCGTGCGACCAGGACGGCGCGGCCCTGTAAGTCTTCCGGAATCGTCGCGATCGAAGTGATATCGCCCGCTCGCCCTAGGTCTTCCGCAAGCGCATGCGCGACCGCGGCCTCGATCTCGAGCGGCGACAAAAAGCCATCGGGACACAAGAGCGACATGGCCAACCTTCGGCAAGCCTTGGGCAATTTTCGGCGATCCTTCAGTGCGAATTCCATAGTCGCTACGGCCGATTATGGCAAACGTGGCGGTCCGAACCCGCCGTGGCCGTTGTTCACGATCCGCCCGAATGGCGGAACAGCCATGCGTTGATTGCTTCGCCGAGCCACACTATTCGTTTGGGACATTCGAATTGACGCTCTATGCTGCACGCCTTTTTGAATCGCATCTCCGTAAGGGCGCTATGAAGGACGACACAAAAATTATCGCCAGCTGGCGGACGCCGGCTCTCGTGATCGGCTTTGGCAGCCTGATTGCGCTTATCGCATTCGGCCCGCGCTCGACGCTCGGCTTCTTCCTTACCCCGCTTTCGAGCGCCAATCATTGGGGCCGCGACGTATTCGCCTTTGCGCTCGCTTTGCAGAATTTGCTGTGGGGCATCGGTCAGCCGCTCGGTGGAATCATTGCCGACCGCTTCGGTAGTGTGCGGGTGCTTTGCGGCGGCGCGCTGCTTTATGCCCTTGGGCTTCTTCTGATGGCGCATGCCACGAGCGCGCCGATGCTCGACTTGTCGGCCGGCGTGCTCATCGGATTCGGCCTGGCCGGCTGCTCGTTTCCCGTCGTGCTCGCTGCCTTCGGCAAGATCGTGCCGCTGCAGTACCGTTCGCGCGCGTTCGGCTTCGGCACCGCGGCGGGCTCGTTCGGACAGTTTCTTTATTCGCCCGTGGCAGTCGCGCTAATGGACAGGTTCGGCTGGCAGCAGACGCTCGTGATCTTTGCCGCGAGCATGCTAGCCGTGTTGCCGCTGTCGACCGCTTTAGCGACACCACCGTCGGAAGCGACGCATGCGGGTGGATCGCAATCGTTGCGTCAGGCTTTGGGCGAAGCGTTCGCGCACCGTTCCTATGTGCTGCTGGTGCTCGGCTTCTTCACCTGCGGCTTCCAGCTGCAATTTATCACCGTGCACATGCCCTCTTATCTCGTCGATCGCGGGCTGTCCGCGCAGGTCGGCGGCTGGACCATCGCGACCATCGGATTGTTCAACATCATCGGTTCGGTCACGGCAGGCTGGCTTGGCGATCGCATGCCGAAGCGCTATCTGCTGTCGACGATCTATTTCATCCGCGCGGCCGCCATCCTCGCGTTCATTTCGTTTCCGGTCACGCCGTTTACCTGCATCGTGTTCGGAGCGGTCATGGGGTTGATGTGGCTTTCCACGGTGCCGCCGACTAACGGCATCATTGCGTTGATGTTCGGAACGCGCTGGCTTGCCACGCTCGCCGGCTTTGCCTTCTTCAGCCATCAAGTCGGCGGCTTCCTCGGCGTCTGGCTTGGCGGCCTCGTGTTCGACCGCACCGGTTCCTACAACGCGGTGTGGTGGCTGGCGATTCTGTTCGGCGTTCTCTCGGCGCTGATCAATATGCCGATCGTCGAAAAACCGGTGGCGCGCGTCGCCCTTGCTCCGGCGTGAATAGTCGCCTCGGACCTTGGCCCGAGTTCTGCCTTTGAAGCCGCCGGATGCGAAAGGCCGCCTTTCGTTGATACGCTGAACAGGGGAAGATCGAAGAAGACGGTCGTCTGATTCGACCGGCCGCGGCGGCAAGGCGTAAGGTCACCGGCATGACTAGTTTCGAGGCGATCGTCATCGACAAAACGGATGCCGGCCAGACTGCGCAGCTTACTGATTTCGACGACGAAGACTTGATGGACGGCGACGTCACCGTTCGCGTCGAATGGTCGACGGTTAATTACAAGGACGGCCTGGCGCTGACTGGTAAAGCGCCGGTGGTGCGGCGCTTTCCGATGATCGCCGGAGTCGATTTCGCCGGCACCGTCGAATCCTCGTCGCACCCGGCTTGGAAAGCGGGCGATAAGGTCATTCTCAACGGCTGGGGACTCGGCGAAACGCATCTTGGCGCCTATGCCGAGAAAGCGCGCGTGAAGGGCGACTGGCTGGTGCGGCTGCCCGCCGGCATGGATGCACGCACCGCCATGGCGATCGGTACAGCCGGCTACACGGCGATGCTCGCGGTCATGGCGCTCGAACGTGCCGGCCTTGCACCGGCGCGCGGACCTGTCATTGTCACCGGTGCGGCGGGCGGAGTGGGCTCGGTTGCCGTCGCGCTTCTCGCCAAGCTCGGCTATGCCGTCGCGGCATCGACCGGACGGCCCGAAGAGGCTTCGTATCTCAAGGCGCTTGGCGCGAGCGAGATCGTAGAACGTAAGGAGTTGACCGGGCCGGTGCGCCCGCTTGCCAAGGAGCGCTGGGCGGCGGGGATCGACGTGGTCGGCTCGACGACGCTCGCCAATCTGCTGTCGATGACGCGCTATGGCGGCGCGGTTGCGGCTTGCGGTCTCGCCGGCGGCATGGACCTGCCCGCAACGGTTGCTCCATTCATTTTGCGCGGGGTCTCGCTGATCGGCATCGATTCCGTGATGTGCCCCTTGCCGTTGCGGCAGGAGGCTTGGCGCCGCCTTGCGTCGGACCTCGACCGGTCAAAAATCGACGCCATGGTGAACGAAATTGTGCTGGGCGAAGTCATCGCCGCGGGCCGGCGTATCGTCGAAGGCAAAGTGCGCGGGCGCATTGTGGTTAAAATCGGGTAACCGCTTCAGAATTTCGCTATGATTTCGGGCGATCATGAGAGCCTGATATGGTAAGGGGGCGGTTAAGAAATCTTGTTAACTTCGCCCTAGGGCGTGGTCGGGAAAAAGCCTGCCCCGGGCTTGATCCGGGTGGAAGTCGGTTTTCCGAAATGGTCACCGCCCATCGAAAAACTAGCGCCGCAATGGCTTCAGTTTGAAGCTATTGCGTTCTAGCACAGGAGTGGAGTGGTCGATGTCCGTGCGCGTGTCCCTGGTCTGCGCGTCTGTCTTGGCGAGCGGCATATTGGGGGCTGGCATATTGGGGTCCGGCACGGCCGCGGCGGAGGAGCTTGGGCCGGAACAGGCTCGCGCCTTCGTTGTAGGCAAGCTGTTCTCCTATACGTGCTTTGAGGGCACGGCGGGGGTGGGACGCATTTTCGCCGATGGTTCGGTTGTCGGCACCATAAGGATGCGGGGCGAGGGCCCGACCCGTTTCGCAGCGCTCCCGGCAGGCACGATCAGGGTCGACGGACAATCGATGTGCGCGCATTTGGCGGGATTGCCGTTCACGCCTTGCTTCCGTGTGGAAAAGATCGATTACAAAAGTTTTCGCGGATCGCTCGCCGGCCTGAACTTCGCCTACTGCGATTTTAATCAGCGTAACCCGCGCAGCCAGATGATCAGCAACCGGTCTGCACCGTCTGCGGCGACTCCGGTTCTCAATGCACGGACGATGCTGCGGCCGTCGCTCGCCGAGTAGCGCCAGTCCGATTCCTATTCCAAATCGAGCTGAAATGGCGCTACTTCGCCGGTCACTACGCCATGCCCGATATTCTCGATCGCTGCGATCATGCGGCCGTTGCGGCCGAGCAGGCGATCGGCAAGCGAGACAATGCGGGCGTTGGGCGTCGCGCTCGGCGAGGCGCGCCGCAAAGCCTGCGCAATGCCCGCTTCGTTGCGGCGCGGATTGAGCGCGCAGACACTTACGAATGCGCTCGCGGTCGAGCGGCTGATCCCCATGTAGCAGTGGACCACGAGCGGCGCGTCGCGATCCCACTCGCGCACGAAATCGACCAGTTTGGCGACATGCTCTTCCGCCGGCATGATGTAGCCGTCGAGCGGCGCGGAAATGTCGTGCAAGCGCAGCCATAAATGGTTTTGCAGCGGAACGCGGGATGGCCGCGCCAAGCGCGATTCGTCGCCGATAAGCGACACGAGATGACGCGCGCCGGTCGCTTCGACCGTGTCGTAAAGCCGCGCAAGGGAGCAAACGTGAATCATGAAGACGATCTTGTATCTTATCCGCGGTGGCGCAAGTGCGGCGTCCGATCGCGCTCCTTGCCGGCAAGCTTGTTGAACCGCTCCAGATAGCGCTCCTGCGCCGTTTCGGCCGGCCAAGGCTTCAGATAGTCACGTTCCATCGCAGCCGAGAATTTGGGTGGACGTCCGAAGAACCGGCGCGCCTCGCTCGGATCGAAGCCGGCCAGCCGGGTCGCTTCGAGAAAGGCCGCTTGCCGGTCGGCGAGTTTGATCAGCTGTTCGAGTTCCGGCGCCGATTTTGACGGAAGCCCGAAGCGCAGGTGAATCGCAACGAGTAGCCGCTGTTCGATCGCCTTATAAGCGTCGCCGATCACCGCCTTGAACGGCGAGATCATGTCGCCGATGACGTATTCGGGCGCGTCATGCAGCAAAACGGCGAGCCGGCGGCTTGTTTCGAGCCGCGGAACGCGGGCGCGCGCCAGCGCTTCGACCAGCAAAGAATGCTGTGCGACCGAGTAGATATACGGTCCGCCGGTTTGCCCGTTCCAGCGCGCTACGCGCGCCAATCCGTGGGCGATGTCCTCGATCTCGATGTCGAGCGGGGACGGATCGAGCAGATCGAGCCGGCGTCCCGACAACATCCGTTGCCACGCGCGCGGTATGCCGAGCGCGTCGGACCGGCGGTTTGTCGCCGGCCTTGCTCTTTCAGCGCGAGGCTGGACGAAATGCGCGCACATCCTTATTTGGCGAGTTTTTGTACCGCCCCGTGACGGTAGCAGCCGACAAGATGGTCGTTGACCATGCCGACCGCCTGCATGAAGGCATAAACGATCGTCGGCCCGCAAAACTTGAAGCCGCGGCGCGATAATTCCTTGGACATCGCCCGCGACACCGCGGTTTCGGCGGGCACCTGACCGCTGCTGCGATAGTGGTTGATTTTCGGCCGTCCGTCGACGAAGTCCCACAACAGCTTGGAAAATCCCGGGCCGTTTTCCATCGCATCGATCCACGCCCGCGCCGAAAGCACGGCGCCTTCGATCTTGGCGCGGTTGCGCACGATGCCGGCGTCTCGCATGAGGCGTTCGATCTTGGCCGGCCGGTAGCGGACGATCTTTTCCGGAACGAAGCCATCGAAAGCGCGGCGGAAGGCCTCGCGCTTGCGCAGGATGGTGATCCAGGACAGGCCGGCCTGGAAGCCGTCGAGCATGAGCTTCTCGTAGAGCGCGCGGTCGTCGTATTCCGGAACGCCCCATTCCTGATCGTGATAGGCGATGTAAAGCGGGTCCGCCTTGGGCCACGGGCAGCGCTTGAGATTTTCGGCTGCGCGATGCTCGCTCATTCGGCGGCCTTGATGTCGCCCGGAAAGGAAAATCGCGCCCAATCCGGCTTCACGATGTGAATCGGTACGCCGCCGGCATGGAGCGCTTCGCCGTCCACTTCGGCCACGCGATCGAGCCGCAGCAGTGCGATGCCGCGCCCGCCCATGGCCGATCCCATCGTGCCGACCTGGCGTCCGCCGGCCGTGATTGCGACTCCGCTCGGCGGTGCCCCGCCGTCGTAGCGGATCGGCACGGCGCGCGTGCGCGCGGTGCCGCGGTGTTCGATGCGCGAGACGACTTCCTGGCCGATATAGCAGCCCTTGGCGAAATCGACCCCACCGAGTTGATCCATGTCGGTTTCGTGCGGGAAGGCATCGCCATAGGCGAAATCGATTCCGCCGCGCGGGATGCCGAGCGCAATGCGGTGCGCTTCGTATTCGTCGGCCGCGACGAACGTTGCGCCGAGATCGGCTGCGGCGTCGGCGGCCCGATGTGGCGGTATCATCATGCGCAAGCCAAGCGCCGGCAGGCGAGGATCGCGATAGCACAGGCCGTAGCGACCGGCCGTCGCGCCGTCCCACACCGCGAGCACGCCGAGGACTTCCGAAAGGTCCTCGATCAAGACCTTGGCGCGCAATTTGTAGAGGTTGAGTTTCCCGATCAAAGTCGCGACCAGTGTACGGGGTGTGTCGAGGAAAAATCCGCCGCCGTCTTGCGGATGCGCTTCGGCGACGAGAAAATCCGCGATGATTTTGCCTTGTGGGGTCAAGAGGGCGCAGAAACGGGCCGATCCCGGTGCGAGCTCGAGCACGTCCGCGGTAACGAGTCCGTGGAGGAAATTCCGGGCGCCGTCGCCGATCACTTTGATCACGCCGCGGTCGGAGAGGAGGGCCGCTTTCATGGACTATGCGTAAGCCCGCGGCGGTCGAACCGCAAGGTCGCAAAAAGACCTGGGAAATGGCTCGTTTTCCGCGCCTATTGGCGCGACAACCTGACCGAAAATTCCCCGTTGCGGATACGCGGCCCGATATTCTCGGCATAGCGGGCCGCGGCCTCTTCGCCATAGGTCGAAATCAGTTCAGCCAGCGCCAAGAAGAGCGCCGTCTGCGCAAGGCAGTCGCCATCGACGCCCTCGTGGAAAGCCTCGGTCCAGGCGTCCTGAAGGTAGCTCAACGCCAGGCGCTTTTGCTCGTTTTCGGCCGGATGGTCGCGCGGCTCGCGATCCCGCGGTGCTGTTGTCATCCCAGTCACGTCTTCCCTGTCCCAAAGACTCATTAGCATGGCATTTACCGGCTTTTCAGGCCGAACCTTGGGGAGGGTTAATGCTGCCGGGACTTGAAAAACGACCGACGAAATACGGTTATTTGGCCGTCGCGCAAAGCGCCCGCTAGGGCATGATCGGGAAAGTGGAAACCGGCTTTTCGAAAAGACCATGCCCTCATCAAACGTCTAGAGCCGCGATTCGGTTTGAAACGATTGCGCTCTAGTTTGCATAACGCGCAGTTATATCGCGGGCGATCTTGGCACCCTCTTCGAGATAACGGCGAATGACGACGTCGGCGGCCGGGGTACAGGTGCGATAACTTTGCTGAAAACCGCGATAGCCGCGATTGAAGCTGGCGAC
>DASPTX010000034.1:0-31090 GCA_035623195.1 Xanthobacteraceae bacterium
TTATGGGTGGGCGCACAAGGACTCGAACCTTGGACCCGCTGATTAAGAGTCAGCTGCTCTACCAACTGAGCTATGCGCCCTAACCGGGGAATTGAAGGGTTAGGCACTCCACCCATCCGCCTGGCCGAAATTCCGGCGGAGAAGACCCCGCGCCGCGGTGACAGGTCCTCGATATAGCGGTCCCTCGCGGCGCGGGCAAGACAGCCGCGGCTTTGGCCGGAATTTGAGGCGCGATTTGCGCCGCCATATGGATCTCGATCCGCAAACGGCGCTGCTCCAAACGATTAAATCCTTTCCTGGACCGCAAATCTCTGTTGTAATTAAGGGTAAATCGGCGTGCTCCTGAGCCTTGGGGCCATTATGCGACGCCGCGAAATCATCAAAGTCATCGTTGGTTCGGTCATTACGTGGCCGCTCGCGCTGCGCGCTCAACCGGCGGGCGCGATGCGGCGCGTCGGCTGGCTTGATCTTTTCCGCGAGGACGATCCGTTTGCCCAAGGCCGCGTGGAAGCCGTGCGAGAGGATTTGGCGGAAGCGGGCTGGACCGTCGGTCGCAATCTTCAGATCGACTACCGCTGGGGTGTCACCACGCCTGAACTGGCGCAGCGGCTTGGCGGCGAGCTTTTGAGCTTGTCCCCCGACGTGATCCTGTGCTCGGGCAGTCCGGGCGTGAAGGCGTTGAAGCAGGCCACCGTTAAGGTCCCGATCGTATTCGTTTTCGTCGCCGAGCCGGTGGATCAAGGCATCGTCCAGAGCCTCGACTACCCTGGCGCCAACATCACCGGCTTTGCCTATCTGGAGCGGACGATCGGAGCGAAATGGTTTGGCCTCCTCATGGAGGTCGCGCCGCAGGTCAAAAGCATCGCGTATCTCTTCAGCCCCAAGGCGGCGCTCTATGCGCATTTCTACTATGAATCCGCCGCCGCGGCGGCGGAGAAGAGAGACGTGCGCGTGGAGATGACTCCGGTAACGGAGGTGGCGGAGATTGAGCGCGCCTTTGCGAATATCGGCAGTGACGGCGGCATGATCGTCAACCCCGACGCTTTCATAAACGGCAATATCGGTCTTGTTATCGATCTGGCCGCGCGTCATCGTGTCCCAGCCATTTATGGCACTGCGGGCGATGTGGCGAAATCGGGCGCTTTGATCGTCTACAACCTCGATCTGCTTGACAACTACCGGCAGGCTGGAAGGTATGTCCAGCGTATTCTCAAGGGCGAGAATCCCGCCGATCTTCCAGTCCAGCAGCCTACGAAGTTTCAATTCGCAATCAACCTGAAAACCGCGAAAGCGCTGGGCCTGACCGTTCCGCAGCCCCTTCTCATCGGCGCCGACGAGGTGATCGAATGAGGCGGCGTGAGTTTATCGCGCTTGCCGGTGGTGCAGCGACCGCATGGCCGATTGTGGCGCGCGCGCAGCCAGCGATGAAACCTCATCGCATTGGATATCTGTACGGCGGTACCGAAGCCGCGAGTAAGGATCATATTGACGAATTCAAAGCCGGGATGCGCGATCTCGACCATGTCGAAGGGCAAGTCTTCGTCTTTGATTGAATGAGGCGGCGATGTCTACTACGGCACTTTAGCGGACAAAGAGATCGCGCTCAGCGATGTCCGCTTTTGGTGGGAATAGCGGATATGTGAAGATAACGGGTCAAGACGCTAAAGAATGACGCTAAAGGATGTTGTAGTTTGAATGCCGGGAGGAACTTTTGGCTGTCAAAGTGACAGCATTTAGTTGAGCGTTGACCGCAATATGACACGGGCTTTGTATTGCGTCTTTCATGTCGTGTGCGCGGCTGCACTTGTCCTTGGCGCCGTCAGTGCGGCGACGGCAGAACCGAAGCGTGTGTTGCTGATCAATTCCTATGGCCGAGAATTCGCGCCTTGGAGTGAATATGCAGAAGAGATCCGCGCTCAACTGCAGGAGGAGTGGGAACGCCCTCTGGACATTTATGAGCTTTCACTCACAACCGCGCTCCTGGGCCAAGGCGAGCATGACTTCGCCAACTACCTTCATACTCTGTTTTCTGACCGCGAGCCGGACCTTATGCTCACTATTGGCGCTCCGGCTGCTAGTTTCGTTCTACAGTATAGACAGAATCTCTTTCCCGCCACGCCAACGTTGCTGACGACGGCCGATCGGCAGTTGATGAAATATTCCGCTCTAAGCGCCAACGACGCAGCCGTTCCGGTCAATATTAACTTCGCCGACTCTATCGAGAACATTCTGCGGGTTCTGCCCGACACGACCAGCGTGGCCATAGTAATCGGTGACTCCTTCCACGAAAGGGAGTTTTCGGAGCGGATGCGCCAAGCATTCCAACCTTTCACGGATAGAGTGACATTCACTTGGTTCAACGAATTATCGCTCAGCGAGATAATGAAGCGCGCTGCAAGACTCCCGCCTCACTCCGCTATCTTCTGGTTTGGGTTGATTGTTGACGCGGCGGGCGTGTCGCATCAAGACCTTGAGGCATTAACTCTCGTTCGCGCCGTCGCAAATGCACCAATATTTTCTTTCGTCGACGCCTATTTGGGTAAGGGAATTGTCGGTGGCCCGATGATATCGGTGCGGGATGTTGCGAAAGCGATCGCAGGCGCTGCCGTGCGTATCCTTGGTGGTGAGATGGCGAGCGATATCAAGACAGCCGCAATCGGTTTTGGGACGCCAAAGTTCGACTGGAGGGAAATTCAACGCTGGCAGATCAGCGAAAACCGGCTACCGCCGGGAAGTGAGATTCTATTTCGACCGCCGACAGCGTGGGAACAATATCAATGGCAAATCATTCTGATTGCGGCCGCACTCCTGCTGCAATCAATGTTGATAGCCGGGCTGGCCCTTGAACGCCGGCGCCGCCGCAATGCAGAGGTTCTCGCGCGTCGCTCCATGGGAGAGCTTGCCAACATGAACCGCATCGCGACGGCGGGCGAACTGTCGGCGTCGATCGCGCACGAGATGAAACAGCCGTTGGCCGCAATGGTCACGAATGTGCGAGCTAGCTTGCGCTGGTTGGGTGCGGCCGAGCCAAACCTCGAGGAAACGCGCGAAGCACTCCAAAACGTTCTCAAGGATGGAAACCGCGCGGCCGAGGTGATCGACAGTGTCCGGGCAATGTTCAAGAAGGAGCAAACAGACAGAACTCAGCTTAATCTGAACGATCTCATCACCAGTGTGCTTTACCTTCTAAGGGACGAGCTACGGCCGCAACGTATTGTTTTGCGGACGAACCTGGACCCACAGCTTCCGCCAGTGCGAGGCCACAGAGGGGAGCTGCAGCAGGTCATCTTAAATCTGGTCCGGAATGCAGCCGACGCAATGAGCAAGATCTCATATCGACCACGAGTGTTGACCGTAAAGTCCGAAATTCAGCCACCAAACGATGTATTGATATCGATCGCAGACAGTGGAACCGGTATCGATCCGAAGGACATCGATCACATCTTTGATGCGTTCTTCACAACGAAACAAAGCGGAATGGGGATGGGCCTCTCGATTTGCAAGTCAATCATCGAGGACCATTCGGGGCGTCTTTGGGCTTCTCCCGATGTCAAACATGGATCGGTGTTTAATATCTCTTTGCCGATCGACAAGGTTGCCAGTCAGGCGTGGTAGCAAGACTTTTCGCGGCCTTGTTTAGGCCACCGAATGGCGGCAGCGGACCGCTCGCGCGAAAAAGCAAGGCCGCCTTGCGCGGCGGCAAAGCGGCCTTCGTCCGGCGCTTGTTCAATTCAAACGCGCTCAGCCCACATCCTGCGAGTGGATGCGGCGCTCGCCGACCGCGAGCGGCTCGAGCTTGCCGCGCTGGCGGCGGATCATCAGCTTGTTGAGCGCCCCCAGATAGGCCTTAGCCGAGGCGACGAGCGTGTCGGGATCGGCGCCCTTGGCCGTGACCGAGCGCCCGTTCTCCGATAAGCGCACCGAAACTTCCGCCTGCGCATCGGTGCCCTCCGTTACGGCATGCACCTGATAGAGTTCCAGCACCGCATTGTGCGGCACCATCGCCTTGATGCAGTTGAAGGTGGCGTCGACCGGCCCATTGCCCTCGCGTTCCTCGATCAGCGGCTTTCCGTCGATATCGAGCTTCATGGTGGCGCGCTGCGGCCCGCGCGTTCCGGCAATCACGGAGAGCGACACGAGCTTGATGTGATCCTGGGCGGTGGCGATCTCTTCGTCGACCAGCGCCTCGATGTCTTCGTCGTAGACATGCTTCTTGCGATCGGCGAGCGCCTTGAAGCGCACGAAGGCGTCTTCGAGCTGGTTGCCGGCGAGCTTGTAGCCGAGCTCTTCGAGCTTGTGCACGAAGGCATGGCGGCCGGAATGCTTGCCCATGATCAGCGAGGTCTGCTTCACGCCGACGTCCTCGGGCATCATGATCTCGTAGGTCTGCGTGTGCTTGAGCATGCCGTCCTGATGGATGCCGCTCTCGTGCGCGAAGGCGTTCCTCCCGACGATCGCCTTGTTGTACTGCACCGGAAACGAGGTGACCGCCGAGACGAGCTTGGACGCGCGCGTGAGCATGGTGGTGTCAATGCGCGTCCAATAGGGCAGCACGTCGTTGCGCACCCGCATCGCCATCACGACTTCCTCGAGCGAGGCATTGCCGGCGCGCTCGCCGATGCCGTTGACGGTGCACTCGATCTGGCGCGCGCCGGCGTTGATGCCGGCGAGCGAGTTCGCCACCGCCATGCCGAGATCGTTATGGCAGTGCACCGAGAAGCGCGCCTGATCCGAATTCGGCACTTGTTCGCGCAGGCGCTTCATCAGGGCGAAATATTCGTCCGGCACCGTGTAGCCGACCGTGTCCGGAATGTTGATTGTGGTGGCGCCGGCCTTGATCGCCGCTTCGACGCAGCGGCACAGAAAGTCGAATTCGGTGCGCGTGCCGTCCTCGCTCGACCATTCGACGTCGTCGGTGTAATTGCGCGCGCGCGTCACCTGCGCGATCACCATCTCGTAGACTTCGTGAGGCTCCTTCTGGAGCTTGTATTTCATGTGCACCGGCGAAGTGGACAGGAACGTGTGGATGCGCCGGCGCTCGGCCGGCTTGGTCGCTTCGGCGCAGCAATCGATGTCCTTGAAACTCGCGCGCGCCAGGCCGCAGACCACGGCTTTCTTGGTGCGCTTGGCGATCTCATGCACGGCGGCGAAATCGCCTTCGGAGGCGATCGGAAATCCGGCCTCGATGATGTCGACGCCCATCGTGTCGAGGAGTTCAGCGACTTCGAGCTTCTCCTCGTGCGTCATGGTGGCGCCGGGACATTGTTCGCCGTCGCGGAGCGTAGTGTCGAAAATGAAGACTTGGTCCGCGGCGGATTTCCGCGCCTGGCTTGCGTGCTGTGCGGCACTCTTTGGTGCGGAACTCTTGGGCGCAGAACTTTTGGCGGTGTCTTTGGCCGCCTGCTTGGCTTTATCCTTGGCTGGGCTTGTCATGGCTGATCCTTGGCTCGTCCTTGGCTTTCGCGCCCGACCAGGTCCGTGTTCGGATCATCCGGTCCTTGAGCGCTCCTGGGTTCCGCGGTGGCGGTCGACCCCTGAGTGCCCAGGCGCAAATGCCCAGCCGGCCCTCAGGGGGCGATAAGGAGCAGGAGCTTGCCCAGATTGAGGGCGGCGCCGGAAAACGCCGCCAAGGCGATCCGGGTCATCGCGCGAGAATCGCGGCGATCGAACATTGCTGCCCTCGTCGTGTTTATGACGTCGTGCTTACGACGCATCGTGCTTACAGCGGCACCGCCCCAAAATCGCGGATCGGCGTGAATTCCACGTTGATCCGTGTTTGGACCGGCCCCTTTGTAGCGGAATAAAGCGGCCCTTCGCAAGGTTCTTGCTGCGGGGAATTTGAACCGCATCACGGCCAACTGAGGAAATCGATGTTCTCTGTTTCGAGGCGATTGACGCCCTTCGGCCGCGCAAATTTTTTTACGGCAACCATCGTGGCGGCCTTGCCATAGGTCCGGTCGCACGAAAATCGGCCTCGCATCCCGAACATCGGTCGCGAGGCCGAAATTTTGGCTTACTCGTGCCTAAGCTTTCTGGCGTCAACCTTATTCGTGCCAGGGATTGACGAACAATCCGACCATGCCGGCGACACCTTTGGTGTGCGCGGGCGGCTGGCCCGGCGCCGCGAGCTTCGCCAGAACGTCTTCCCTGGTCAGGCCCGGTTGCATTTCAGTCGTGTCGAAATCGGTGGCGACGAGCACGAACGTATAGTGGTGCGCCATCTGGCCCGGCGGCGTGCAAGGACCGGAATAGAATGCGACGCCCTGCGTGCTTTTGCCGCCGACATATTTGTCGGACTGCTTGCTCACCTCGCCTTCGGCAAAGCCGGTGACCGAGGTCGGGATGCCGTAAGCAACCCAGTGATTGACGCCCGCGCCGCCGCGGCCTTCCGGGTCCGTCATCAAAAAGACGAAGCTCTTGGTGCCGTCGGGCACATTGCTCCAGGAAAATTGCGGCGACACGTTATCGCCGACGCAATTCGGATTGTTCGGCGAGTTGGCTTTGCTGTTGGCGACTTGTTTCGGCATAATTTTGCCGTCCGCGAAGGTGGTGGAATTCAGCGTGAAAAGGCCCGCGGCGTCGGCCGCCGTGGCGGCGAAACCCAGGGCCATCGTCGCGGTGGCGACCGCAAACAGATGATGTCGCTTGGCAAGCATGAACGTTTTCTCCGAAGTTTTGTCGCACCCGCAGCGGAAGCTGCCGCTGCTTGGAGAACAACCCCATCAGTTCCGGAAAAGTCCTAGCGCATGATCCCGAAAAGTGGGTACCGGTTTTCGCACAAGATCATGCGCAATCAAAATCTTAGGGGCGTGCAGCGATTCAACCGGATCGTACTGTAGACCGCCATCGTTTCAAGTTAAATCGATTGCGGCTCTAGACGTTTGATGGGGCATGATCTTTTCGGAAAACACCCCGGATCAAGTCCGGGGCGGGCTTTTTCCGGATCATGCCCTGGCGGTCGCCGGCGGTCCGCCGAGCTCGGCGCGTCTTCGTCAGTTGCGCGAGCGGTCGACCAAGGCGCTTTTCTTGATCCACGGCATCATTTCGCGGAGCTTGGCGCCGACCTGCTCGATCGGATGGGCGGCGCATTTGGCGCGCATGGCCTTGAACGAGGTTTGATTGACCTTGTTTTCGAGCATCCAGTCCTTGACGAATTTGCCCGATTGGATGTCGCCGAGGATGCGTTTCATTTCAGCGCGCGTCTTGTCGTCGACGACGCGGGGGCCTGAGACATATTCGCCGTATTCGGCGGTGTTCGACACCGAATAGTTCATGGTGGCGATGCCGCCTTCGTAGATGAGGTCGACGATCAGCTTTACCTCGTGGACGCATTCGAAATAGGCCATTTCGGGGGCGTAACCGGCTTCCACCAGCGTCTCGTAGCCCGCTTTCATCAGCTCGACGAGGCCGCCGCACAAGACCGATTGTTCGCCGAACAGGTCGGTCTCGCATTCTTCGCGGAAGCTCGTCTCGATGATGCCGGCGCGTCCGCCGCCGATGGCCGCGCCGTAGGACAGGCAAAGATCGTGGGCGTTGCCGGAAACGTCGCGGTGAATGGCGAGCAGGCAGGGCACGCCGGCGCCGCGCTGATATTCGGACCGCACGGTATGGCCCGGCCCCTTCGGCGCGATCATCATCACGTCGAGATCGGCCCGCGGCTCGATCAGATTGAAATGAATATTGAGCCCATGCGCGAACATCAGCGCGGCGCCCTGTTTCATGTTGGCGTGCAGGTGGTTGGTATAAATGTCGGCCTGCAATTCATCCGGGGTGAGCATCATCATCACGTCGGCCCATTTGGCGGCCTCGGCGACCTCCATGACATTGAGCTTCTCGCCTTGCGCTTTCTTGACGCCTTGCGAGGTCTTGCGCAGCGCCACGGCGACCTCCTTGACGCCCGAATCGCGCAGGTTGAGCGCATGCGCGTGGCCCTGGCTGCCATAGCCGATAATGGCGACCTTCTTGCCCTTGATCAGGTTCAGGTCGGCGTCGCGATCGTAGTAAACACGCATGGTTTCACACCCCTTTATCTCACCCGTTTCTCGCCCGTTGTCGCGGCCAGAAGCGCAAAATGCGGCGGCTGGCCGGACTTGTCCGCTGCTGCTTCTAGGGCATGATCCGGAAAAGTGGAAGCCGGTTTTCCGAAAAGATCATGCCTCGTCAAACACCTAGAGCGGCAATCGATTCAGTTTGAAACGATTGCGCTCTAGTTTCTGCAATGGGCCGATACAAGCCCGGTCCGTCTCGGCGCTTACATGCCCTCCGGTCCGCGCCCGATCGCAACCACGCCGGTGCGCGAGACTTCGACCAGTCCCACCGGCAGCATCAAATTGATAAAGCTTTCGATCTTGTCGGATGCGCCGGTGATTTCGAAGACGAAGCTTTCGGTGGTCGCGTCGATCACACGGGCGCGGAAAGCGTCGGCGAGCCGCAACGCCTCCATGCGATGCTCGCCGCTGCCGCGCACCTTGACCATCGCCAATTCGCGCGAAATCGCGGGGCCGCCGGTGCTCAGATCGATGACGCGGTGCACCGGCACAAGGCGGTCGAGCTGGTTTTTTATCTGTTCGAGCACCATGGCGGTGCCGCGGGTGACGATGGTGATGCGCGACAGATGTTTCTCGTGCTCGGTTTCCGAAACCGTGAGCGAATCGATGTTGTAGCCGCGTCCGGAGAAGAGCCCGATGACGCGCGCCAGCACGCCGGGCTCGTTGTCGACCAGGACGCACAAAGTGCGCGTCTCGACGGGCTCGGCCGTGGTCATGGCTGGATAATGTGTCGTGCTCGTCGTCGTCACCGCGGCTCCTCCGTGATTCCTTGCCGAGTTTACACCAGCATTTTGCCCTTCTCGGTCACGGCATCCTCGACGCGCGTGGCGGCGTCGCCGAGCAGCATTTCGTTGTGCGCGCGGCCCGACGGGATCATCGGGAAGCAGTTTTCCGCCGGATCGACCACGCAGTCGAAAATCACCGGTTTCTGGATTTCGATCATTTCCCGGATCTTCTCGTCGAGCTCGTGCGGATGCTCGCAGCGGATGCCGTGCGCGTGATAGGCCTCGGCAAGCTTGACGAAGTCCGGCAGCGCTTCGGTGTAGGAATGCGAATAGCGGCCGCCGTGCAGCAATTCCTGCCATTGCCGCACCATGCCCATATATTGATTGTTGAGGATGAAGATTTTGATCGGCAGGTCGTATTGCACGGCCGTCGACATTTCCTGCATCGTCATCAGCACCGAGGCCTCGCCGGCAATATCGATGACGAGCGAATTCGGATGGGCGAGCTGCACGCCGACCGAGGCCGGCAGGCCGTAGCCCATCGTGCCCAATCCGCCCGACGTCATCCACCGCTGCGGCTCCTGGAACTGATAAAATTGCGCCGCCCACATCTGGTGCTGGCCCACTTCGGTGGTGATGTAGGTGTCGCGATCCTTGGTCAGCTCATAGAGCCGCTGGATCGCATATTGCGGTTTAATGATCTCGTTCGAGTTGCGGTAGGACAGCGACTTTTTCGCGCGCCATTTGCCGATCTGCGCCCACCAGGCGTCGAGCGCCTTCTTGTCCGGCTTCGCCGCGCGCTCGCGCCACAGGCGCAGCATGTCTTCGAGCACATGCGCGCAATCGCCGACGATCGGCAGATCGACCTTGACGTTCTTGTTAATCGAGGACGGGTCGATGTCGATGTGAATTTTCTTGGAGCCGGGCGAGAATGCGTCGAGCCGGCCGGTGATGCGGTCGTCGAAACGCGCGCCGACCGCGATCATCAGATCGCAATCGTGCATCGACCAATTGGCTTCCCAGGTGCCGTGCATTCCGAGCATACCGAGCCATTGCGGATCGGCGGCCGGGAAGGCGCCAAGCCCCATCAGCGTCGAGGTGATGGGAAAGCCGGTCAGCTTGACGAGTTCGCGCAAGAGGTCGGAGGCGGCGCGGCCGGAATTGATCACCCCGCCGCCGGTATAGAACAGCGGGCGCTTGGCGGCCGCCATCATCTCGACCGCCTGGCTGATCTTGTCGGCATCGCCCTTGAGCTTCGGCCGATAGCCGCGGTGCTGGAATTCCGTGGGCTTGAAATACGGACCCTTGGCGAACTGGATGTCCTTCGGGATATCGACGACCACCGGACCCGGACGGCCGCTCGCGGCGATGTGGAACGCCTCGTGCAGCACACGCGGCAGGTCGGCCACCGATTTCACGAGGTAATTGTATTTGGTGCAGGGCCGGGTGATGCCGACGGTGTCGCATTCCTGGAACGCGTCGTTGCCGATGAGATGGGTTGGCACCTGCCCGGTAATGACGACGAGCGGAATCGAATCGCACAATGCGTCGGTCAAGCCGGTGACGGCATTGGTGGCCCCCGGTCCCGACGTGACCAGCACCGTGCCGACCTTGCCGGTCGAGCGCGCATAGCCTTCGGCGGCATGAACAGCGCCTTGCTCGTGGCGCACCAGAATGTGCTGCACCCGCTGTTGCTGAAACAGCGCGTCGTAGATCGGCAGCACCGCCCCGCCGGGATAGCCGAAAATGTGGTCGACGCCTTGGTCCGCGAGCGCCGCGATCACCATTTCCGCGCCGGTCATGTCAGTCATCGCACTCTCCATTCTCCATCCGCCGGAGCCGCCCGCTCTGTCGAAGCAGCGGAAGGCGTTTCAGGTAACAAAAAAGGGCCCCGAAGGCCCTGGATCGCGCACCGCCACGTCTCGCGGGTGGGATCAACCACCCCCGGCGGTGCGCTTGGATACGAGGATCAGCGAAACAAAGCGAGGCACGTTCGGCGCCTTCCGTTTTTCCGTTTGCCCGGACGCGTTCGGTTATAGGCATTGTGTCCAGTGGGGTCAAGCCAAATGCGGCAACAATCGGGCCCAGCGCCGCGCCGCCGCGTTCAAACTATCGTTTGAAATCGGATTGCCGCGGAATCTTGCAATCGTTAACCAAGGTTAAACGTCACAGAGCGGCCGCGATTCCGCGCGGTCGCCGCCTTTAATTTTCCTAGCGCTGTTGCTGAATTACCGCAGTCGGGGCGTGGCGTTCGACAATCATCGATCACGCACCGACGGTGTTTGCGACTGGAGGGGACATGGTCGCCGCGTGCCGGGTCGGTTTCTGTTCGCGTTGCGCCGCCGCCATCGCCGTTGCAGTGGCTCTTGTCGTTATCACGATGGCGCCGGCCTTGGCCGTGCCGCCGCCCGCGACGGCGCTCACCTCGACGACCGCGATCTTAAGTTGGATCAACGCCTACCGCCATCGCCCCGATCCGGACAAGCTGCCGGACGTGGTGCACGCGCTGAGCAACATGCAGGCGTTCAAGGACGCCGAAAGCTCGGGACCTTATATCGGCTTCATCGCCGGCGTGCTCGGTAATAATCCCGCGCGCGCCGAAGACCTCATTGCCAAGATGCTGTCGATCGATCCGGCGGATCATTGGGTGCTGGTGCGGGCCATTGCCTATTCCGGCTTGCCACGCTGGCGCGAGCTGCTCGCGACCTTTGTCGATCGCATGGCGATGCGCCGCGCCATGATCGACAAATATCTCGACGGCAAATTGCCCACCCTCGAACAGATCGATTATCGCACCGACAAGCCGTCGATGCTGGATAAGATAAAGACCAGCCTGCACCTCGAGAAGGACCGCGCCAAACCGATCGAACTGCAACCGACGCCGGAATTGATCGACGTGTTGTGGGGCTATTATCTCGCCACCGGGGCCTATGGGCCGATCGAGCGCGTGGTCAAGCTGCTGCCGCTCGCCAACGACAAGGACAACGTCGACAATCTGACGACCGGCAGTGCGGCCAAGTTCACGCTGGCGAGCAATGCGGTGCGCGACGCCGATCTGTTGCGGATGTTGAAATGGGCGGACAAGAGCCAGCCCAAAGAGGTCAAGGGCGTGCTTGACGACGTTATCGAGACCGCGGAGACCGTCGATACGGTGCATACGCGTCAAGAATCGCTTGCCGCGATCGAAGAACTCAAAACCAAGGGTCCGGATTCCAAGCGCGAACTGTCGGGCTGGGGTCAGGTCGGCCAGGGCGCGCTGTCGATGGGCTGCGTCGTCGCCGCGGCGACTGGACAGATCGAATTAGGCTTGCCCTGCGTGATCGGCGGCGCCGCCTATACCGCCGGCGTGCAATATATGACGCATTAGCGGTCATTCCGGGCGACGCCAACGGGGCCGGCACGAAGTGGCCGGCCCGATGACAAGCTCCGCGTCGAGCCCGGAATGACGCTCATCGCAGCGCAGACAACTGTTTCTCGATCGCCGCCGCGGCCTGCGCCGGCGCAACCCATTCGAATTGCGGCAGCTGGTTGCGAAACCAGGTCGCCTGCCGCTTGGTGTAGCGCCGCGTATCGCGTTCGGACTGTTCGATCGCCTCGGCAAGCGCGATCTCGCCTTTGAGATGCCGGATCAGCCAAGGCACGCCGTGGGCTTTCATGGCGGGAAGGCTGGGATCGAGATTGCGCGCGGCGAGCGCGCGGACTTCTTCAAGCGCGCCCGCAGCGATCATGCCGTTGAACCGCGCATCGATGCGGCGCATGAGCTCCTCGCGAGCGGGCATCAGGAAGACTTTCGCCGCGCGGGCGAGATCGATGCCTGGCGGCATATTGTCCCCATGCCAATCCGACAGCGAACGGCCGGTGGCGAGCACCACTTCGAGCGCGCGGGTGACGCGGGCGCGGTCGCCGGTCTTTAAGCGCGCCGCGGTCGCGGGGTCGCGCACGGCGAGCTCCGCATGCAGGGCGGCAACGCCGTCGCTAGCGAGCCGCTGACGGACCTGTTTGCGAATCTCCGCCGGGATGGCGGGGACCGCCGCCAGCCCGCGCGCGAGCGCGCTGAAGTAAAGTCCGGTGCCGCCGACGATGATCGCCGGCTGTTGCTCTTTGGCGAGGATCGCGAGCGCGGCGGCAGCCTCGCCGCACCAGCGGCCGACCGAATAATTTTCCGCGGCGTCGACATGGCCGTAGAGCCGGTGCGGCGCGCGCCGCTCGTCGTCCGGCGTCGGCCGCGCGGTTATGATGCGCAGGTCGCGATAGACCTGCATGGAATCGGCATTGACGATCGTGCCGTGGAGCTTTTCCGCGACTTCCAGCGCCAAGGCCGACTTGCCGCTCGCCGTCGGGCCTGCAATGAGAATGGTATTCGGCACGTTCAACCGGATCGCACGGCATGTCCTACCTGGCAACGCTAATCTCGCACCCGGATCGCCCCGCCGTGACGGAGGCGCTGGCGGAACGCGTCGCGCGGCATCTGCCGCAGGGCCGGATCGCGGGCGCGCTCGCGCCCGGCGTGGCGATGGACATCGTCTTCACCGCCGAGACCGAGACGAGCGCCGGCGCGGCGCCGCGCCTGCTCAAAAAGCTCACGGCGGAGCTGCGCGCGCTGATCGGCGATCTGCCGGTTGATATCGTTCTCCAGGAGCAGAACGGACGGCGCAAGAAGCTGCTCGTCGCCGACATGGATTCCACCATGATCGGCCAGGAATGCATCGACGAACTGGCGGACTATGCCGGTTTCAAGAGCCGCGTCGCGGCGATCACCAAGCGCGCGATGGAAGGCGAACTCGCCTTCGCACCGGCGCTGCGCGAGCGTGTTGCTCTCCTCAAAGGGCTACCGTTTGCGACCATCGATCGGGTGATTGCCGAGCGCATCCGCCCGACGCCAGGCGGCGCGACGCTGGTCAAAACCATGCGCGCGCACGGCGCATATACCTGCGTGGTGTCCGGCGGGTTCACCGCCTTTATGACGCAGCTTTCTCCCGCGATCGGGTTTGACGAATACCGCGCCAATACGCTGTTGGTGGATGGCGCCGGCCGGCTTACGGGCGAGGTGGCGGAGCCGGTGCTCGGCCGCGAGGGCAAACACGATACGTTGATCGCGCTGCGCGAGCGATTTCGGCTCAAGCGCGAAGAGACGCTCGCGGTCGGCGACGGCGCCAACGACGTTCCGTTGATCGCGGCGGCCGGCCTCGGCATCGCTTTCCACGCCAAGCCGGCGCTGCGCGAAGTGGCAGGCGCCTGCATCGACCACGGCGACCTCACCGCGCTTCTCTATGCACAGGGCTATCGGCGCGAGGAATTCGTGGAGGCGAATACAAAATAGCAAACGGCGAATTAGGAGGAAACGATGCTTGCCGGACAGTTCGCGCTCATTGCCGCCGCCGTTTTCTTCGGCGCTGCGCTTTATGTCAACGTCGCCGAACAGCCCGCGCGGCTTGGCCTCGACGACCGGTCGTTGCTCGCCGAATGGAAGCCCGCTTATAAGCGCGGCTTCGCCATGCAGGCGCCGCTTGCGATCGCCGGCTTTCTGCTCGGCATCATGGCGTGGTGGCGGAGCGGCGATCGGCTCTGGCTCATCGGCGCGCTCGTTCTCGTCGCGAACTGGCCTTACACGCTTCTTTGCATCATGCCGACCAACAAAACGCTGATGGCGTTCGATCCCGCCGCTGCCGGGCCGGACAGCCGAAGGCTGATCGAAAAATGGGGGAAGCTTCACGCGGTTCGCACCGCGCTCGGCCTCGCCGCGACGCTCATATTTCTGTGGGCTCTGCGACGCTGATACGCGCGCAGGCGCCGCCTCGTTCAATCTCGCTTCACTGCGGTTGGGTTCGCCGTCTAGCCCGCTGTCGAGTCGCCGGGACGCCGCGCCGTCGTCGCCGTAAACGCGATCGTCGTCGTCCAATAGGCCGGGTCGCGATTAAGGGTGAAAAACTCCTCGAGCGTCGCCTTGGACACGCCGCCTTCGCTTTGTAGCTTGTCCGCGACTTCGAGGATGCCGTAATCCCACCATTCGGCGAATGCCGAGCCGCCATTATAGAGAATGGCGTGCCCCTCGGCGTAGATGTCGCGCAGGCCCTCGGCCTGCAGCCAGGCGGGGATTTTACGCCCGACGTAATAATCGATGTGATGGCTTGCCGCCCATCGAATGAATTGCTGCCAAAAGTGCTTTTGCGACGGCGGCTCGACGGTCCAGGTCGGATAAAAGTCGGGCTCTTGAATAAAAAGCCAGCCGCCCGGCTTGAGCCAGCGCGCCAATTTGCCGACAACCGCGCGGCGTTCGGGCAAGTGATGCAGGAGCGCGCGAAGCGCAACGAGGTCGTAGGGCGCATCGGGCGGCTCGTCGTGCACGACGTCGAATTTGCGCACGGCGAGATTGCCGCCGATCCCGTCCATCAAATCGGTGCGGATGTCGGTGGCGACGACGTTTCCGGTGGGTCCGACGCGCTGCGCGAGCCACCGCGACAACGAACCATTGCCCGCGCCGATCTCCAGGCAATGCCAGCCCGCCGTAACGCCCGTGCGCAGCAAATGAAACCTGCTCGACGGGTCGAGCAGGTCCGACATCAGCCGCAGCCGGTCGGATTCGCCCCTTAGGTCGTGCCGCCAGACATACTCAGCCATGACTTCTGGCCATGACGGCCTCGCAACGGGCCGCGCTGACGAACGGCAAAGGGCTTCGCTGTTCGCGGCGCTACTGCAGGTTCAATGCGACAAAGCGCGTATCGCCGTCTGCATTCGCCACCAGCAGGACCGCGATCTTCTTGCCTTGCGACTTGAGCTGATCGATCCGCTTCTGCATGTCCGCTGGATTGGCGACCGCCTGATATTGCACCTCGACGATCACGTCGCCGGGCGACAAGCGCTTGTCGGGATCCGCCGACGCGACGCTTGAATCGACGCCGGTCACGAGCACGCCGTTGACGCTGTCCTTGATCTTGAACTTCTTGCGCAGGTCGTCGGACATGGCGGCGAGTTCGAGGCCGAGCGTTTTCTGCACCACGGATTTTTCGGGCGCAGGCTCCGGCTTGGCCTCGGCCACTTTGTCGCTGTCCTGCAGCCGGCCGACGGTGACTTTGTGGGTCTCCTGCTTGCCTTTGCGGATGACGATCACGTCGACGACCTTGCCGATTGGCGTATCGGCGACGATGCGCGGCAGGTCGTGCATTTCCTTGATCTCGTGGCCGTCGAACGAGATGACGACATCGCCCGCCTCGATGCCGGCCGGCTTGGCCGGCCCTTTATCGTCAATGCCGGCGACGAGCGCGCCACGCGCCGGGCCGATATTGAGGCTCTCGGCGATGTCGTCGGTGACCTGCTGGATGCGCACGCCGAGCCAGCCGCGGCGCGTCTCGCCGTATTGACGCAGTTGGTCGACGACGGCGACGGCGCTGTCGGACGGCACGGCAAAGCCGATTCCGATCGAGCCGCCGGACGGCGATATGATCGCGGTGTTAACGCCGACGACTTCGCCGTTGAGGTTGAACAGCGGCCCGCCGGAATTGCCGCGATTGATGGCCGCGTCGGTCTGAATGTAATTGTCGTAGGGCCCGGAATTTATGTCGCGATTGCGTGCCGAGACGATGCCGGCGGTCACCGTGGCGCCAAGGTTGAACGGATTGCCGATGGCGATAACCCATTCGCCCAGCCGCAGCTTGTCGGAATCGCCGAATTTCACCGCCTTGAGCGGCTTATCGGAATGGACCCGCAACAGCGCTAGGTCGCTCTTGGTGTCCTTGCCGACGAGCGTCGCCTTGAGCTTGGTGCCGTCGTTGAGCATGACGATGATCTCGTCCGCGTCGGCGATGACATGATTGTTGGTGACGACGAGGCCGGAGGAATCGATAATGAAGCCGGAACCGAGCGAATTGATCCGGTGCGGCGCCTGATCCGAATTGTCGCCGTGACCGCGCCGGTTCTTGAAGAACTGGTCGAAAAACTCCTCCATCGGTGAACCGGGCGGCACATCCGGCAGTTCGGTCATGTGCGGGTCGACCTTCTGGGTCGTGGAAATATTGACGACGGCGTCAATGACTTGCTCGGCGACATCGGCGATGTTCTCGGGTCCGCGGGCTGCCGCCGGCTGGCCGGGCAGAACGGCGAGCGCCGCCGCCAGCGCGGCGAGCGCCATGGCGTAGCGCATCGGCCGGGCGAGGCTGCGGGAAGGACTGCGGGCGGAAAACCGGTTCGACGTGAAACTATTCAACTTTGAACGGCTCGATTGGGACGTCATGGACGCCGGGGCTCCCGATATTCGACTCATTGGGAAACGTAAGGGCAGGGTGCCTCTGTCGCCGCGGGGACGCAAGGCCGCATCCGCCGAACCGCTATTAGCGGCTGGATTGGGGCGGAAAAGCGACTAGAGCCGCAATCGCTTCGAATTGAATCGATTGCGGTTCTAGGTTTTTGACGAGGCATGATCACGCCCTAGCCGCGCACCAGCCAGACGATGAGGACGCCGACCAAGGCGGAAGCGATGCCAGCAATACGCAGCGAACCGTCGGGCATTTCGAGCACGCTCGCCATGGTGCGCTTCGCGCCCCCGGGAAAAGCCGCGAGAAACAGGCCCTCGATGGCGAAGACCAAGCCGAGCGCAGCGACGAAATCCGACATCGGCGGGGGTCTCGTTATGCCTTAGTCTGCCGCGCGATTTGCCGCATCACGCGCCGCACCAAATGCCGCATTACTTGCCGCATTACTTACTTGGCGGAACTGGTCGCGCGTGGTGACGTGGGCGCCGGCGAAGTCGCCGCGCCCGCCGGAGTTGCCGACAAGGCCGTGCCGTCGGGCGCCTTGCCGGCGGGGTCGCCGAAATAGCGGAAGAAATCCGAATCGGGCCGCAGCACCAGGCGCGTGTCGCTATGCTGCATGCTGCGCTCGTAGGCCTGCATGGACCGGTAGAAGCCGAAAAAATCCGGATCCTTGCCGTACGCCTCGGCGAAGATGCGATTGCGCTCGGCGTCGCCCTGGCCGCGAATGGTTTCGGACTGCGAATTCGCCTCGGCCAGCAAGACCGTCACGTCGCGATCGGCCCTGGCGCGGATTTCCTGGCTCTTCTGGCTGCCTTGGGCGCGGAACTCGGCCGCCTCGCGCTGGCGCTCGGTTTGCATGCGCTGGTAGACCGCCTGACTATTTTGTTCCGGCAGATCGACGCGGCGGATACGAACGTCGACCACTTCGATGCCGAAGGGTCGCGCGTCGCGATCGAGCTGTTCGCGCATCTGCGCCATGAGGTCCTCGCGCCGGTTACGCACCGCGTCGGCCAGCGTCGCGGCGCCGAGTACGCGGCGCAAGGCAGAATTGAGCAAGATCGAAAGCTGCGAACTGGCGCCGTCCGGGCCGACCGTCTGATAGAATTTGAGCGGATCGACGATGCGGTAACGCGCAAACGCGTCGACGACGAGCCGCTCTCCGGCCTGCGCGACGTTGGCGCTTCCTTTGTCCGCGCTCGAGGCGATCACCTCTTGGGCCGGGGATTCGATGTTAAGAATGCGCTTGTCGATATAGATCACGCTGTCGATGAACGGAATTTTCGCGTTCAGGCCGGGTTCAGTGATCACGCGCACCGGCTGGCCAAGCCGCACCACCAGCGCCTGCCTGGTCTGATAGACCGTGAAGAACGTGCTGTAGCCGACGATGGCGGCAATGGCCAGGATGACGGCAACCGCGCCGCCGAGGAGACTCGGCTTCATTGATTGCCTCCCGATTGCGATTGTTGCGCGGGGCGCTCGCGCGGCAAGCCGCCGAGCGGCAGGTAGGGCACGACCCCGGACTGTGTTCCAGTGTCGATGATGGTCCTGTCGGCGGTGCCGAGGATGCGCTCCATGGTCTCGAGATAGATGCGCTGCCGGGTCACGTCCGGCGCCTTTTTGTATTGTTCGTAGACCTGCGAAAAACGCGAGGCTTGGCCCTTGGCGTCCGCGACGGTCTGTTCGCGATAGGCTTCGGCGTCCTGGATGATCTTGGCGGCGCGTCCGCGCGCCTCCGGCACCACCCGGTTGGCATAGGTCTGCGCTTCGTTCTGCAAGCGCTCCAGATCGGAACGCGCGGCCTGCACGTCGCGGAAGGCGTCGATCACTTGCATGGGCGGATCGACCTTTTGCAATTGAACTTGCTGCACGAGGACGCCGGCGCCGTAATCGTCCAGCGTCTTCTGCATCAGTTCCTGCACCGCGGTCTCGATGGTCTGGCGCGCGCCGGTCAGGATCGCCTGAATGTTGGAGTGGCCGATGACTTCGCGCATGGCACTTTCGCCGACCGCTTTCACGGTGCCTTCGGGATTTTGCACGTTAAACAGAAAATCGCCGACGCGGTTCGGCTTGACCTTCCACAGAACGGAGAAATCGACATCGACGATGTTCTCGTCGCCGGTCAGCATCAGGCTTTCTTCCGGGACGTCGCGCATGGTGCTGCCGCGGCGCATGTCGAAGCCGATGTCGATCTTGTTGACGCGCAGCGCCTGCGGCGTCAGCGCGGTCTCGATCGGATAGGGCAGGTGATAATTGAGGCCGGGCTGCACCTCGCGCTCGAACTTGCCGAACCGCAGCACCACGCCGAGTTCGTCGGGCTCGACGCGGAAGAACCCGGAAAAGCCCCACAACGCGACGGCGACGAGCGCGATCAGCGCGATGCCGCGGCCGCCGAGATTGCCCGGCAAGAGGCCGCGCAGCTTGTCCTGCCCGCGGCGAAGAAACTCCTCGAGGTCGGGCGGCTTCGGCCCCTGCGATTGCGGGCCCGAACCCCAGGGTCCGCGGGATCCCGAACCCCATGGGCCGCCGGACTGGTTGCTCCACGGCATCTAACGCTCCTCGCCGCCGGCAGGATGCCTGGCACGGTTCCACGGCGCCTGCGCATGGCTCCCGTATATATAGGTCTCACGGTGCCGGCTTGGTTGCCGGGGGTTATAGGGTAGCGCGGGGCGCCTTACAACGCGCAGTTATGCCGCGCTTTGGCGTTTCGGCGGTTGGTGTGATGGATTTGAAGTTCCTATTATTCTTTGCCGCAAGCTCACTATAGGAACTTCAAATCCGAAACCACACTAGAATCATACCCTGCTAGTGTCCTTTCGATTCCGAAGTTCGCTCCGGAACGTGCCGCGGGATGTGGCGAACTTCGGAATCGGGACACTAGCCGGCGCCGCGTTCGTAGGTAACGAAAGCAAAGGCAGCTTCGTCTTCCGCCGCCGGATTTTGTTCGCTGCGCGCGCTCTCGCGCCAGATCTCGGGATCAATGGCGGGAAAACGCACATCGCCTTCGGCCGCTTTGTGCACCTCGGTAATGATAAGGCGCGCCGCGAGCGGCAGCGCCTGCGTATAAATGTCGGCGCCGCCGGCAACGACGATGGCGCCGGCGCCGCGCCGCAAGGCGTCGCCGCGCGCCACCCCGAGTGCGGCGTCGAAATTCGGCGCGACGACGACACCTGGCGCGGCGAAGGTTGCATCGCGGCTCACCACAATTACGGTACGGCCCTTCAGCGGCCGGGCGAGAGACTGAAAAGTCTTGCGTCCCATCACCAACGACTTGCCCATCGTCACGGCGCGGAAATTCATCAAGTCCGACTTCAGCCGCCACGGCAGAGCATTGCCGCGGCCGATAACGCCGTTCGCGGCGACGGCGGCGACGAGGACGATGTCCATCGCTACACCGCCACTGCCGCTTTGATGTGCGGATGCGGCGCGTAGCCTTCGAGCGTGAAATCCTGGTAAGTCAGCGCGAACAAATCCTTCGCCGCGGGATCGATCCGCAGCGTCGGCAGTGGGCGCGGCTGCCGCGTCAGTTGCAGCCGCGCTTGTTCGAGATGGTTGAGATAAAGATGCGCGTCGCCCAGAGTGTGAACGAAAACGCCCGGCTTAAGTCCGGTGACGTGCGCCACGGCCATGGTGAGGAGCGCGTAGGAGGCGATGTTGAACGGCACGCCGAGAAAAACGTCAGCCGAGCGCTGATAGAGCTGGCACGATAGCGCTTCGTCGGCGACGTTGAACTGGAACAGGCAATGGCACGGCGGCAGCGCCATGCTTTCGATCACCGCCGGATTCCACGCGGTGACGATCAGCCGGCGCGAATTGGGATTGCGGCGGATCTCTGCGACGACATTGGCGATCTGATCGATGCTGCCGCCGTCCGGCGCCGGCCAGGACCGCCACTGCCGGCCGTAGACCGGGCCGAGGTCGCCGTTTTCATCCGCCCACTCGTCCCAGATGGTGACGCCGTGGTCGTTGAGATATTTGATATTGGTGTCGCCGCGCAGGAACCAGAGCAGCTCGTAAACGATCGATTTGACGTGCAGCTTCTTGGTGGTGACGAGCGGAAAACCGCGCTTGAGATCGAAGCGCATCTGATGGCCGAAAATCGAGCGCGTGCCGACGCCGGTCCGGTCGCGCTTCTCCACGCCCTCGGAGAGCACGCGTTCCATCAGATCGAGATATTGGCGCATAGGCGTTCGATGGGGCTCTTAATCAGGCTTTCGACCCGGCCGACTCAAGGTTTGCCGAGTTTAGCGTCAAATGAGCGGCGGACGAAGCCGGCGCAAGATCGCCGTGGACTATTCTTCCGCCGATCTGCACCGAAAAGGTCAGACCACATCCATCGCTATTTCGCCGAGCCCCTCGACGGTGAAAACGGCGCGCTGGCCGGGTGCGATCGAAACGGTCGGAATCAGGCTGCCGGTGATGACCACCATGCCGGCTTTGAGCCCGCGGCTGCGCTCGGCGACGTGATTGGCGAGCCAGGCCAAGGTGGCGCAGGGGTCTTCGGCGTTGCCTTCGCCCGCGATTTTGCCGCCGATTGTGAGCCGCCCCACAATGCCGACAAGCTTCGCGGCCGGCACGGCTTTGGGTGTGCCGACAACCACGCCGCCGTTCCAGCAATTCTCCACGATCAGCGACAAGGCTTCGGCCTTCGCGTAATCCGCGTTGCGGTCCTCGATCAATTCGAACGCCGGCATCGCGCCCGCAACCGCCGGCGCAACCGTCTCGCGCGTCCACGGCGCGCCGGACGCCGGCAAATCGGCGCCGAGCTTGAGCGCGATTTCGCTCTCGATGCGCAAATTGACGAAATCGGCGGCGCGCAGCGTCGCCGGCGACGCATGAATCGTGCGGGCGAAGATGGCGCCGCCGCAGGGATGATCGATCCCCATCAATTGCTGCATCACTTTGGTGGTGGTGGCGATCTTGGCGCCGGCGACTGCGCCATAGATTGGCTCCGCCAAGCGGTAGTAAACCTCCTGCGCCGCATAGGCCTCGGCCACCGACGCGGGCCGCAATTCATCGGGCAGGTTGCGATAGGGCAGGCGCCGCACCCGCGCGTCCCACATCCATCGCGCCATCGCGCCGAGGCGATCGCTGTCGCTCATGGCACTCGTTTAGCGTGCGGCGGCTTTTTCGGCCAGCTGCGGCTGTTCCCGCGCCAGACCGGCCGCTCTTTTTTCGGCAACCTTTTACGCTTATATTCCTGACCGCCGGCGCAAGCCGGCTATGGCGATAAATGGCCGTCGTAATAAACCTTTCGGACCCGGGGGCAGTACCCGGCGACTCCACCAATTCCAGGAGTCAGTATTCAGAGTTCAGTCATCAGATGTCTTGATTACTGATTACTGACCGCTGATTCCTGATCACGGGGTCGAAATAGGATCGACGAGGGCGTAAAGGGCGTGCTTTTGCCCGGCATGGTTCCGGCGTTATCGGGCCAAATTCATAGTTGCCAACGACAACTATGCTCCGGTTGCTCTGGCTGCGTAACGCAGCTCGAAAGACCGACTTGAAGTCCTAGCGCCTTAGCAGCGCTAGGCGGGGTTCGGAGGCACCTGGCAACAGAAGCCTCCACTTTCCAGGAGTTCAGTTTTCAGTAATCGGTAATCAGATCAGGAATCAGTTATCGGTAATCGGAGGAGCGCGAGTCTGATTACTCACCGCTGATTTCTGATTCCCGGTCCATAGAAGCGGTTTGTCAGGCTACGAATCTAGCCCTATCTATTGTCTGACTACCGATGACTGATTACTGATTCCCGATATGACCGATCACATCCGCTACGACATTCTGGCGCAACAGGCGCTTCGCGGCGTCGTGCGCACCGTGCTGGCGGATGTCGCCAAGAAGGGCCTGCCGGGCGAGCATCACTTCAAGATCACGTTCAACACCACGGCGCCGGGGGTGCGGCTTTCGGAGCGGATGCGCGCGCAATATCCGCAAGCCATGACGATTATCCTGCAGCACCAGTTCTGGGATCTGAGCGTGGGCGACGACGCTTTCGAAGTCGGTCTGTCGTTCGGCGGCATTCCGGAGCGGCTCGCGGTGCCGTTCGACGCGATCGTCGCCTTTTTCGATCCGGCCGCTCAATTCGGTTTTCAGTTCGAACCGATCGAGGGCGAGACGGCCGCGCGCGGCGAGGCCGGCAAGGGAGCCGAAAAGGAACCTGAAAAGGCATCCGAAAAATCGCCCGCGCCGGCGCCGCGGCAATCCCTGCCGGCAAGCAAAACGGAGGCTCCGCCCGCGTACGGCGCCGCCAAGCCGGAAGGTCCGCCGGAGCCGCCGACGGGAACGGACGGCGCCGGCGGCGCCGAGGTCGTACGGCTCGATCGATTCCGGAAAAAATGAGGACTACGGCCAGACGACGGAAGACGGACGACCGGGGCAAGCGATCCGTCCTCCGCTCTTCGTCCTCTGTCCTCCCCACGCGCACGGAGACGGATTCTTTCGGCGCCATCGAGGTCCCCGCCGACCGCTATTGGGGCGCGCAGACCGAGCGCTCGATCCATAATTTTCCAATCGGCGAGGAGCTTATGCCGCGCCCGCTCATTGCCGCGCTTGCGCTCGTCAAGCGCGCCGTGGCGGAGACCAATCGCGCGCTCGGCATATTGGACGCCCGGCGCGCCAAGGTGATCGTCCGGGTGGCGCAGGAGATCGCCGACGGCAAGCTCGACGATCAATTCCCGCTGTCGGCCTATCAAAGCGGCTCGGGAACGCAGACCAATATGAACGTCAACGAAGTGATCGCCAACCGCGCCAACGAGAGTCTCGGCGGGGTGCTCGGCGCGAAGGCGCCGATCCATCCCAACGATCACGTCAATATGAGCCAATCGACCAACGACAGTTTCCCGACCGCGATGCACATCGCCGCCGCGCGGGAAATTTTTGGGCGGCTCATGCCGGCGCTGCGGCGCCTGCATGCGGAGCTGATGAAAAAGACCAAAGCGTTTCGCGGCATCGTCAAGATCGGCCGCACCCATCTGCAGGATGCGACGCCGCTCACGCTCGGTCAGGAATTTTCCGGCTATGCGGCGCAGGTCGCCTCCGGCATCCGCCGCCTCGAGCTCGCGCTGCGCGAGCTTTATCCGCTGGCGCAGGGCGGCACCGCCGTCGGCACCGGGCTGAACGCGCCGCGCCGCTTCGCTAAACTCTTTGCCGCGAAAGTCGCGACATTGACCGGCCTGCCATTCGTCAGCGCGCCCAACAAATTCGAGGCGCTCGCCTCACACGGCGCTTTGGTCTTCGTGCACGGCGCGCTCGATGCGCTCGCCGCCGACCTTTTCAAGATCGCCGACGATATTCGCTTGCTCGGTTCCGGTCCGCGTTCCGGTCTGGGCGAATTGATCCTGCCCGAGAACGAACCCGGCTCCTCGATCATGCCCGGCAAGGTCAATCCGACCCAATGCGAGACGCTGACCATGGTGTGCTGCCGCGTTTTCGGCAACGACACCACAGTCACGGTGGCGGCGAGCCAGGGGCATCTCGAGCTGAACGCGTTCAAACCCGTGATCGCCGACGCGGTGTTGCAATCGATCGGGCTTCTGGCCGACGCGGTTAGTTCATTCACCGACCGTTGCGTCGCCGGCATCCGCGCCAACGCGCCGCGCATTCACGAGCTGACGGAACGATCGCTGATGCTCGTCACCGCGCTCACGCCCAAGATCGGCTACGACAAGGCGGCGGAAATCGCGCGGGCGGCGCATGCCAGGGGCACCACCTTGCGGCAAGAGGCGGTGCGGCTCGGCTATGTTTCGGCGAAGGATTTCGACCGCCTGGTCCGGCCCGAGCGCATGACGCGGCCGGCCGAGCCGAACAGGAGAACGAGATGAATTCGCCTGTGATCAAGCGTTCGATCGTGATCGCGGGTCACAAGACGAGCGTCAGCCTCGAAGACGCGTTCTGGCAAGGGCTGAAGGAGATCGCCGCCGCGCGGAGGATCAGCCTGACCGAACTGATCGCCTCGATCGACGGCGGCCGCGGCGCCGGCAATTTGTCCTCGGCCATCCGGCTGTTCGTGCTCGATCATTATCGCCGGCGGAGCGGCGGACACCGCGCGGCTTTTCCCTCTCCCCTTGCGGGAGAGGGTGCCGAGCGAGCGTGAGCGAGCGAAGCGAGTGAGGGGGTGAATGTTTGTCGTGTCCGCTCCGTGACCCGGCTCGTGGCTCGCCTTTGCTTGCAACTCGCCGTCCTCTGCCGCAGGGGGGAGGGACAAGTGGACGCCGCCCGGCGAACCCTCACAGGCTGAAAATCTTGCCCGGATTCATGATGTCGAGCGGATCGAGCGCGCGCTTGATCGCGCGCATCGCGGCGAGCGCCGGCTCGCCGTGCTCGGCCGGCAGATATTTCATCTTGCCCTGGCCGACGCCGTGCTCGCCGGTGCAGGTGCCGTCCATCGCAAGCGCCCGCGCGACGAGCCGTTCCAGGAACGCTTTCGCGCGCGCGGTCTCGTCCGGGTCGTTGAGATCGACGGTCAGCGATAGGTGAAAATTACCGTCGCCTACATGGCCGAGGATCGGCGCGGTCAGCCGGCTCGCCGCGATGTCGGCCTGCGTTTCGGTCATGCAATCGGCGAGCCGCGAGATGGGCACGCAGACGTCGGTGGCGAACGCGGTCGTGTTGGGGCGAAGCCGCCGCGCCGCCCAATAGGCGTCATGGCGCGCCTGCCACAGCCGAGAGCGATCTTCCGCCCGCGTCGCCCAGTCGAACGGGCCACCGCCAAGCTCATGCGCGATCTCGCCGAAGCGCTGCGACTGCTCGGCGACGCTCGCCTCGCTGCCGTGAAATTCTAGGAACAGCATCGGCGTTTCCGGCAGCGCGAGATTGGAATAGCGGTTGCACGCCGAAACCTGCAGCGCGTCGAGGAGCTCGATCCGCGCCACCGGGATGCCGGACTGAATGGTCAAGATCGCCGCATTGCAGGCCGCTTCCACCGAGGGGAATGGACAGACGCCGGACGACGCCGCTTCGGGAATGCCGGACAGCCGCAGCGTCAATTCGGTGATGACGCCGAGCGTGCCTTCCGAGCCGACGATCAGCCGGGTGAGATCGTAGCCGGCGGAGGATTTCTTGGCGCGGCGCGCGGTCGACATCACCTCGCCATTGGCGAGCACGACTTTGAGCGCCAGCACATTGTCCTTCATGGTGCCGTAGCGCACGGCATTGGTGCCCGAACATCGCGTCGCCGCCATGCCGCCGAGCGAGGCGTCGGCGCCGGGATCGATCGGGAAAAAGACGCCCTTGTCGCGCAGATAGTCGTTGAGCTGCTTGCGCGTGATGCCGGGCTCGACCACGCAATCGAGATCCTCGGCATGCACGGCGAGCACGCGATTCATGTCGCGGAAATCGAGGCAGATGCCGCCGCGCGGCGCGTTGACCTGGCCCTCGAGCGAGGTGCCGGCGCCGAACGCGATCACCGGGACGCGGTGCGTCGCGCACAGATTCACGATCTCCTGCACGTCTTCGGTCGTCTGCGGAAAAACGACGGCGTCCGGCGGCTGATTGTCGATCCAGGTGGTCGTGTTGGCGTGCTGCTCGCGCACCGCCTGCGCCGTCACCAGGCGATTGCCGTAACGCGCGGCGAGCGCGGCGATGACAGTGCCGACGGCCTTGCGGTCCTGCGCGGTGCGTTCCGGGAGATCTACGAGCGCCATGATGTGTGCCTTGTCCGGGCAAACGTGGCGGCGGGAGCCAAGGAGGTCAAGCCGGACGGCTGCCGGTCCGGACTTGCCCGCCACGCGGGAAATCCGCCACAGTTGCGTTCATGCTCGACCGCCGCGATCCGGAACCCGCCTTCTTTGCACCCTTCGTTTCCTCGCCGATGCGGGTCGACCCCGGCTGGATCGACTATAACGGCCATCTCAACATGGCCTATTACAATGTGCTGTTCGATCGGGCCGTCGACGAGGTCTATGAGCTCATCGGCTGCGGCTTGGCCTATGTCGAGGAAAGCCGGCATTCCTGCTACACCGCCGAGGTGCATCTGCGTTACTTGCGCGAACTGCACGCCGGCGATCGGGTCCGCGTGACGTTCCGGCTTTTGGATTTCGACGCCAAGCGGCTGCATTATTTCGAAGAGCTCCGCCACGCCGAGGAAGGCTGGCTTTCCGCCACGTCGGAGAACATGGCGCTGCATGTCGATATGATGGCGCGCAAGACCGCGCCGTTTCCGGATGCCATTATGGCGCGGCTTGCCCGCATGAAGGCGGCGCATGCCGGCCTGCCGCCGCCCGAAGGCGCCGGCCGGCGCATCGAGATGACGCGGAAGTGACGGCCCGCGCCGCGGAATGCCCCGGTAAGGGGCAGCCTCGTAAAGGCCGCGCCGAATGTCCCGATTCCCAAATTCGCAAGCATCTGCGGCATGTTCTCATGCGAATTTCGGAATCAAAGGGACATTCCAAATTCGAGATTTCTCGTGCGGGTCCGGATTTGAAGTTCTGTACGAGTTAGCCGCTAAAGCGAAATGATTTTAGGTTGATTCGGTTTTTCGCTTTAGCTTGTTGTTTGAGCATGATCTTTTCGGAAAACCGGTAGCCACTTTTCCGGATCATCCTTTAGGTTGCAGGAACTTCAAATCCGCCGCACCGAATGTCCCGATTCCGAAATTCGCAAGCATCTGCGGCATGTTCTCATGCGAATTTCGGAATCAAAGGACATTCCAAATTCAAGATTTCTCGTGCGGGTCTGGATTTGAAGTTCCTGTACGAGTTAGCCGCTGGATTGCAGCAACTTCAAATCCGCCGCACGAGGTGCCATCTTTCACGGCATGAGAATCAGCGAATCCGTAATCCCAGTGCTGGGGCCATGGATTCCGGGCTCGCGGACAAGTCCGCGCCCCGGAATAGCTAAACGGGAAGCACAGAGCTTTGGCTGAACCCTTCAAGCACAGTGCCGATCCCGCGCAACCGCCGGTGCCGGTGCGCGGCGGCATTGCCGCGCGCGCCCAGGCCGCGGCGGCGCCCGCGCCCTATCTCGCCGGGCTTAATGCGGAACAGCGGCAGGGGGTCGAGGCGCTCGACGGCCCGGTGCTGGTGCTGGCCGGCGCGGGAACCGGCAAGACCCGCGTCCTCACCGTGCGCATCGCGCATATCCTCAGCCTCGGCCGCGCCCGGCCGGGCGACATTCTCGCCGTGACCTTCACCAACAAGGCGGCGCGCGAAATGAAGCAGCGCGTCGGCGAAATCGTCGGCGGCGTCGTGGAGGGCATGCCGTGGCTGGGCACCTTCCATTCGATCGGCGTGAAAATCCTGCGCCGTCATGCCGAGCTTGTCGGGCTCAAGCCCGATTTCACCATCCTCGACACCGACGACCAGATCCGGCTCCTCAAGCAGCTTTTGGAGGCCGAGAATATCGACGAGAAGCGCTGGCCGGCGCGCGTCTTGGCGATGCTGATCGACGGCTGGAAGAACCGCGGGCTCACGCCAGAGCAAGTGCCGTCCGGCGAGGCGGCCGCCTTCGCCAGCGGCAAGGGATTGAAGCTCTACAAGGCCTATCAGGAACGGCTGAAGATTCTCAACGCCGCCGATTTCGGCGATCTGCTCCTGGAAAACATCCGGCTGTTCCGCGAACAGCCCGAAGTGCTGCGGCAATATCAGGCGCGCTTCAAATTCATCCTGGTCGACGAATATCAAGACACCAATGTCGCGCAATATCTCTGGCTGCGGCTGCTGGCGCAGCGCACCGCGACCCAATCGATAACCGCCGGCGCCGGGACCATGGATTCCGGGCTTGCGTCCGGTGGCGCGCCCCGGAACGATGCGGCGGAGTCTCGCCCCAAAAACATCTGCTGCGTCGGCGACGACGATCAGTCGATCTACGGCTGGCGCGGCGCCGAGGTGGACAACATCTTGCGCTTCGAGCACGATTTTCCCGGTGCCATCGTGATCCGCCTCGAGCGCAATTACCGTTCGACCGGCCATATTCTCGCCGCCGCCTCGCAACTGATCGCGCACAACGAGGGCCGCCTCGGCAAGACGCTGCGTACCGACGGCGAATTGGGCGAGAAGGTCTCGGTCACCGGCGCCTGGGATTCCGAGGAAGAGGCGCGCGCGATCGGCGAGGAGATCGAGCAGTTGCAGCGCACCGGCCACATGCTCGACGAGATCGCCATCTTGGTGCGCGCCTCGTTCCAGATGCGCGAATTCGAGGACCGCTTCGTCATGCTCGGCCTGCCCTATCGCGTGATCGGCGGCCCGCGCTTCTACGAGCGCGCCGAAATCCGCGATGCGCTCGCCTATCTGCGCCTCGTCAATTCGCCGGCCGACGATCTCGCCTTCGAGCGCATCGTCAATGTGCCGAAACGCGGGCTCGGCGACGCCACCGTGCAGCTTCTGCACGACCATGCGCGCAAGCGCCGCGTGCCGCTCACCGAAGCCGCGCGCGCGGTCATCGAAACCGACGAGCTCAAGCCGAAGCCGCGCGGCGCGCTGCGCGGGCTGATCGAGGCGCTCGACCGCTGGCGCAAGCAGCGCGATAGCCTGCCGCATACCGAGCTTGCCGAAATCGTGCTCGACGAATCCGGTTACACGGAGATGTGGCAGAAGGACCGTTCCGCCGACGCCGCCGGGCGGCTGGAGAATTTGAAGGAGCTCATTCGCTCGATGGAGGAGTTCGAGAACCTGCAGGGCTTTCTCGAACACATCTCGCTGGTGATGGACAACGAGAAAGCCGCCGAGGCCGACGCGGTCAATATCATGACGCTGCATTCGGCCAAGGGTCTGGAATTCGACACCGTGTTCCTGCCGGGCTGGGAGGAGGGGCTGTTTCCGCACCAGCGCACGCTCGACGACCAGGGCCGCGCCGGGCTCGAAGAAGAGCGCCGGCTCGCCCATGTCGGGCTGACACGCGCGCGCAAGCGGGCGAAAATCTATTTCGCCACCAACCGCCGCATGCACGGGTTGTGGCAGACGAATATTCCTTCGCGCTTTCTCGACGAGCTGCCGGAGCCGCATGTCGAAGTGACGGAGGCGCAAGGCAGTTTCGGCGGCTATGGCGGCTACGGCGCCTCGCGCTTCGACGCGGCGACCTCGTTCGGCTCCAATTACGGCACGCCCGGCTGGCAGCGCGCGCAGGCGAAAAAGGGCGGCGGCTTCGGCGAGGCCGGATCGCGCTACGAGATGGACGAGGACGAAGAGTTGCACCACCTCTCGCCGCCGGGGCGAGGCCGGGCCGGAAGCGCGGATGAAGCGGGCCGTTCAGGCGCCGCGCGCCGCCTGCCGCTCACCATCGAAGGCGAGCTCGTAGCGAAATCGACCGGCACCGTGTCGGCGTTTTCGCTCGGCGACCGCGTCTTCCATCAGAAATTCGGCAACGGCAACGTCACCGCCATCGACGGCAACAAGCTGACGATTCAATTCGACCGCGCCGGCGAAAAGCGCGTGGTGGATTCATTCGTGGAGAGGGCGTGAGGGACGCGGAGTTCGGAACCGATTTTAGCTTCGCGACTTGATCGTGAAAACAACGTCCGCGTATAGGTGACTCGCATCCGCCAGCTCCCATCCGGCAAATACCGGCTCTATTCGCGCAAGATCAATCCGAAGACCGGCCGGCGGCGCAATCTCGGCACCTTCAACACGCGCGCGGAAGTGGAGAAGCACGAGCGCGCGGTGCAATATTTCAAGCGGCATTGAAGCGGCGTCATGCCCACGGATAGCCGTTCGCAGAACGGCGTCGCGTAGTAGCCGCGCGCGCCGACATCGGCGAGAGGTTTCCGCTCAACGTCCAGCAGGCCGGTTGCGATTCCCTCTCCCCATGCGGGGAGGGTGAGCGAGTGCAGCGCGCAGCGCTGCGCGAGCCCGGGTGAGGGGCAGCGTTGTCGCTTGCACCCCTCACCCGCTTCGCTCGCCGACGCTCGCTTGCAGCACCCTCTCCCGCGGGGGAGAGGGGCGATAGGCGGTCACCGATATATTGACATACGTCTCTATTTCAGTTACATGGATGCGCATCATCCCGCCCGTGAATCGGACATGGTTCGGCCGGCAGGCCGGATCGTGGGGCGGGTGCGGTGGGCGGCTTTGCAACCCGCTCCCGGGCGGCGCTGGGCATCATCCCTCCCAGCACTACGACTGGGGCGCGAGGTGCATC
>DASPTX010000035.1:0-49421 GCA_035623195.1 Xanthobacteraceae bacterium
CGCGTTCAGGGGTGGGGCAACTTTGATCGCAATCACTTCGCCTGGAGTTCCCATAATCACTTCCAAGACCATTTCCATGACCGCTTCCGTCACCGATTCCACAACCGCTTCTTCGCGTTCGGCTTTCCTGGTCCGTACCTCTACGATTACGCGTATAACTCTTGCTGGACCAGAGTTCCCACCTACTACGGCTGGAAGTGGGTCTACGCCTGTGGCGACTATACGTATTAGGACCTAACTGCACGCCTCGGCATTCGAGGGATCGCGCCGTTTCGGTCTCGCGTCTCTGGCCAACACGAGGATCCGCCTCACGACAAGGTCGCTTCTCGCCGATTAGAGAAGCGGACATCGCAAAACGGGGCTGGGAGATCCGCTTTGCGCGGACGCGGACTCATGCACCGGAGTAATCGATTTCAGTCGCTATTGCAGATATTGGCGAATTTTAGCCAGCAAGTGGCGGGGGCTAAAAGGTTTTGGCACATAGTCGTCGCAGCCTGCGGCCCGCGCCTTCTTGTCCTCCCCGCTAAGCGCATAGGAGGTGACCGCGATGATCGGAATCGATTTCAAAGCAGGATCGGCTTTGATCCGGCGCGTCGCCTCGTAACCGTCCATGACCGGCAGTTGGATATCCATGAGGATGAGGTCAGGCCGTTGCTTCGCGATAGCCGCAAGCGCCTCTTCACCGTTCTCGGCCTCGGTGATTTCGTAATCGGTGCCGGCAAGCATGTCGCGAATGATCTTGCGATTATCGGGCTGGTCCTCGACGACCAGAATGCGCTTGCTCATATCGTCCCCACCTGCCGTTCAACGATCACCGGAAGCGTGAACGCAAACGTAGAGCCTTGGCCCGGCTGCGACTCGACCCAAATCCGGCCGCCGTGCATCTCGATGATGCGCTTCGATATGGCGAGTCCCAAACCGGTGCCTCCTTTCTTCTTAGTGATGGCATTGTCGGCTTGCTGAAATTCCTGGAACAACCTAGCCTGGTCCGCGGCGGATATTCCAGGGCCGGTGTCGCGGACCGACACAAGGAATGCGCCATCATCGACTTCGGCGTTGATGGCCACTTCGCCGGCATCGGTGAATTTAATCGCATTGCCAACCAGATTGATCAGCACTTGCGCCAGGCGCCGGCCGTCGCCGCGGCCAGACGGCAGGTGCGGAGCGACCTCCACTTTGAACCCGAGCTTCTTATCGGCCGCTAATGGCTCTAGCGTGCTGCGGACGGTCTGGGCGATGTCCTCAACGGAGTAATCGGAGAGTTCGAGCACAAGCTGGCCGGCCTCGATCTTGGACAGATCGAGCACGTCATTGATGAGCCCTAGCAGATGCCGGCCATTCGCCTCAAGACGCTTGAGCACCTCCAGCATCTTCGCCGACGGCTCGCCATAGGCGCCGTCCGTCATCAATTCAGTGTAGCCCAGGATGGCGTTGAGCGGCGTGCGCAGCTCATGGCTCATATTGGCGAGAAATTGCGATTTGTGCTGGCTCGCCTCGGCCAACTCGCGGCCCTTGTCTTCGATCTCGCGGAACAACCTTGCGTTTTGGATTGTGAGGACCGACTGGTCTGCGAACGTCTGCAAGAGTTTGACTGTGTGCTCGGGAAACTCACCGGGCTCCTTTCGCCTCACCACCAGCGCGCCAATAATCTGATCGGAGCGCAGCAATGGCACTGCAAGCAAAGCCCGGAACCCTGCCTGTATGATGATGTCAAGAACCAAGGACGGGTCCTTCAGCGTGTCTGCAATCTGGATTGGAGCCCGTTCCGCGACCGCTTTGCCGATCGCCGTCTCGCCCACACGGATGCCTCGGTCTTGAATGGCCTCAATCATCACCTCGTCCATTCCATGGGTCGCGCGCAGCCGGAATTCGTGACGCGATTCATCGAATGTATATATTGCGCCGGCCTCCGTGCTCGACAGCTGCACCGCTTTGACAACTATCGTCGTTAGAACCGTCTCAACGTCCAGCGTGGAGTTAATGGCCTGGCTGACCTCGCCGAGTGCACGCAGTTCCCCAACCGATTGAGAAAGCTCGCCGGTGCGCGCTTGGACTTCGTCGAATAAGCGAACGTTCTCGATGGCGATCACCGCCTGGTCAGCGAACGTGGTGACTAGCTCAACCTGTTTGTCCGTAAACTGCTGCGGTTTTGTCCTTGAAAGAAAGATCACTCCGACGACTTTTCCTTCCCGCAAAAGCGGCACGCCGAGTGCCGCCCGAAAGCCTGCAATCTTTTGCACATCATGGCGGATATAATCCGGATCTGCCAGTACGTCCGAGACGTGGACAACACGCCCCTCGACCGCCGCTCGACCGGACACCGATCCTCGATCGATCTTTAGCGGGCTAGCTTCAACCAGTTGGTGATGTTCAGGTGTAAACCCGAAACGCGCGGCTGGGCGCAAGACCTCACCATCCGGCAGAAAGATAAAGCCATCCTGCGCTTCGCAGAGACGGGTTGCCGACTCGACCAGAGTATCGAGCACCACCTGCAGATCGAAAGTCGAACGGCTGATGACCTTGAGCACGTCGGCGGTGGCCGTTTGCTGCTGCAGCGATTCCCGCAATTCATTGAGCAGCCGCGTGTTCTCGATGGCGATGACGGCTTGACTCGCGAAGTTCGTTGCGAGCGCAATTTGCTTGTCGGTGAACGGACCGGGCTCCTGTCGGAAGATGTTAAACGCACCGACTACTTCATTGTCTTTCAGCAATGGCACGGAGAGCACAGCCCGGAACCCACCCAGTTCAACAACCTCAATACGGGCCGGATCGCGCTCGACATAAGCCTGATCTGCTATGATGTCAGGGATCTGAACGACCTGTTTTGATTTGGTACTGCGCGAAATTGCCAGTCCTGGTCCAGGACGAAACAGCGGCTCGCGGCGCCACAGTTCGGCTAGTGCCGCTGGTGCATTGTGAAACGCGACAACTCGGACTGCGTCTCCCTGACAAAGGAATAGTGTGCCAAATTTGGCCTCGCAAATCCGGGTAGCGTTTACGAGAACAGATTCAAACACGGGACCGAGGTCGCCCGACGAACGACTGATCACCCCGAGCAATTCGGACGTCGCCGTCTGCTGCTCCAGCGATTCCCGTAATTCGTTGAGCAGCCGCGCATTCTCCATGGCGATGACAGCCTGGTCGGCAAACGTCGTAACCAGCTCGATTTGCTTGTCTGTAAATGGCTGGGCCGCCTTTTTCATCAGAAAGATCACGCCAATGACATTGCCCTCGCGCAAGAGGGGAGCCCCGAGCCCGGCCCGATACCCGCCAATCTTCTGCGCGCCGTGCCAGGTATATTCCGGGTCCGCCAGAACGTCGGTCACATGAACCACTTTGCCCTCGAGTGCGCATCGCCCAGTGACGCTGCCGCGCTCCGCACGCACCTCCCTTGTCTTGAAATAATCCCGGATGCGCTCGTGTTCTTCGGCCGAATGGCCAAAGCTTGCGGCGTAGTGGAAGACTTCGCCTTCGCGGCGGAACAGCCAAGCGTGATCAGCCTCGCACAGCAGCGCAGCGGATTCGACTAGCGTGTCGAGCACGGTCTGCAGATCGAAGGTAGAGCGGCTAATCGCTTTGAGCACGTCGGCGGTGGCGATCTGCTGGTTTAGTGATTGTCGCAGCTCGTTGAGCAGCCGCGCATTCTCGATGGCGATGAGAGCCTGTGCGGCGAAGTTCTGGACCAGATCGATTTGCTTATCGGCGAAGGGGCGAATCTCTTGGCGGTAGATAGAGATGGCACCGACCAGGGCGTGCTCCTTGAGCATCGGCACAAGAAGCAGAGTCCGCGCTCCAGCGATGTCCGCAAGCTCGGCGAGCTGAGGAAAGCCATTGCGATATGCCGGCTCTACCGTGATGTCCGCAACATGAACGAGCCGCTTGGTCTCGATCATGCGGCCAAACGGGGTATCCGGCCTGAAGCGGACAATCTGGTCGCGCCGGCGCGCCACACCCAGCGCCGGCGGCACGCCATACAATCCGACAGCCCGGAACCCGTCGCAATCGGCGAGCCATAGAAAGCCGAACTTGGCCTCGCAAATGCGAGTGGCATTCTCCAGCATGGCCTGGAAAACGGGCTCCAAATCGCCGGGCGACGAACTGATGACGCGCAGCACATCAGCAGTGGCGGTCTGTTGTTCCAACGATTGCCGCAGCTCGTTGAGGAGCCGAGCATTCTCGATGGCGATCACAGCCTGCGCGGCGAAATTTTTGACGAGTTCAATTTGTTTGTCAGTGAATGGGCGCACGTCCTGCCGATAAATCGCGATGGCGCCGACTACCTCATTATCCTTGAGCATAGGAACGGTAAGGATTGAACGAGCGCCCGCCACGTCGACGAGCGCCATAATGCGCGGATTTCGTTCGAGATAGGGCCGTTCTATCGATAGATCGGCAACGTGAACGGGCTGTTTCGTTCTGACAGCTTCCGCGAGGGGTGTGTGGGGATGTTCGCTCAGCAGCAGCAGCGGCTTGCCTAAAGCGATATAATCCGACGGCGCGCCGTGCATCGCGACGTAACGAAACCCATTCTCTTCACACAGAAATAAATTCCCGAACTTGGCCTCGCAAAGCCGCGTCGCGTTGGCCAACATGCTCTCGAAAATTGGCGCGAGATCGCCCGGTGAACTCGAAATGACTTTAAGGACCTCGGCGCTTGCCGTCTGCTGTTGCAGCGACTCGCGCAGCTCGTTCAAGAGCCGCGCGTTCTCGATAGCGATAACTGCTTGCGCGGCGAAGGTCTGAACGAGGGCAATCTGCTTCTCGGTGAACGGACGAACTTCCTGGCGATAGAGCAGAATAGCGCCAATCAGTTCGCCTTCCTTGAGCATCGGTACGCCCATCATCGTCCGAACGCCGCCCAGTTCGACGGCCGCAACGACGACCGGATCGCGCGCGGCATAAGCTCGTGATTCGGCGAGATCGGCGATGTGAACCAACTGCTTGGTCATGGCGATGCGCGAAACGACAGTCTCAGGTCCCGGGCGCTTATATCCGTGCTGTTGCAAGAAATCGGTATAAGACGGAACTGCACCGTGGACGGCAATAATTCTCCAGGTGTTGTTGTCGTATCGGTTCATAAATCCGAATTTGGCCTCGCAAATACGTACTGCGTTGTCCAACATCGATTGGAAAACGGGCTCAAGCTCGCCGGGTGAACTTGAAATGACGCCAAGAACTTCGGAGGTCGCCGTCTGCTGCTGGAGCGACTCACGCAGTTCATTGAGCAGCCGCGTGTTCTCGATAGCAATGACGGCCTGCGCGGCGAAGTTCTTGACCAATTCGATCTGTTTGTCGGTAAAGGGACGAACTTCCTGCCGATACACGACGAGCGCGCCAATCAGTTCATTGTCCTTGAGCATCGGAACGGCCACGAACGTCCGGATGCCCCCGAGCTCGACGGCGGCAACGACGTTCGGATCGCGTCGGCTGCTGTATCGCTCATCCGCGGCCAAATCAGCGACGTGAACCACTGTTTTTTCCGCCAACATGCGACCGATGGGATTGTCCTGGCTACGACGCAACGGTAAGTGGCTGCGAGCCTGCACAAAAGCGGCCGGTGTATTGTAGGTAGCGATGAGGCACAGGGCCTCGCCGTCCCAACGGAAGATATTGCCGAAATTTGCGCCACAGAGCCGCGCAGCGCTCTCTAGCATGGCAGCAAATACCGGCTGCAGATCGCCTTGAGATCTGCTGATAACTTCAAGCACCTGTGACGTAGCCGTCTGCTGCTCTAGCGACTCCGTGAGATCGTCGGTGCGCTGGCGCAACTCATTCAGCAGCCGTGTATTCTCGATGGCGATGACCGCCTGAGCGGCAAAAGTCGTCACCAGCATTATCTGTTTTTCGGTGAACGGACGGACCCGCGATCGCGTCAGGACGAGCACACCGATGGTGGTACCTTCGCGCAGGAGCGGAACGCCCAACATCGATCGGAAACCGGCAATTTTCTGCCCTGCGCTGAATGTGTAATCGGGATCGGCGAGGACGTCCGCGACCTGCTGTGCATGGCCTTCAGCGAGGACTCGTCCGGCAAGCGTCCCTTTGCCGGCCGAAATCGGCGTGGTCGTTACGAGTTCAACGAACGGACGCGGAAACCGATAATTTGCCGCGAATACGAAGTGATCGCCATCCGGTCGGACAATGCCGGCCATGTCGGCTTCGCACAGCCTCGCAGCCGACTCAGTCAGCGTGTTGAGTACCGTCTGTAGATCGAACGTGAAGCGGCTGATGACCTTGAGAACCTCGGAGGTCGCCCCCTGTTGTTCCAGCGCTTCGTCACGCTCGCTCGTGAGACGTTTGACTTGGTCCTGCCAATTGGCAGCAGAGGGTTGCCTGCTCGCCGCTGCTCGAGCTTTCGGTCCGATCGTCCGAGGTCGCCGGCTCTTCACCGGCCGTCTGCCGCCACGTCGTCTCATGTTGCCGCCCCCGGCACTACATGGACAGTGACTAATCCTAGGCGAAATTCGCCCTTTGCACCACGGCAGGAATAGCGGCGGCGCCGACGACGATCCGGTTTCCACCTTTCCGGATCGTGCCCTAATAGGTAACCGTCATTGTAACTGTATCGGAATAGCTGCCGGGAGGAGGCGCGGCCGCGGCCATGGGAACCTGGCCATAAACGTTGATGGTTTGCGCCGATCCGTTGCCCGTACCCAGATAACAGGAATTACCCGCCGCGCAGGTGCTATTCGAGGCGCCCATCGTCCACGGATAGGTATAGGCGGAATCCACGTAGAGGCCGTAAAGCAGATAACTGGTTCCGCTTGCCATACGGTTTGAGCCGTCGGAATAATTTGCGCCCTGGCTCATAGCGATCGAATAGGGACTTAAGTTCGTACAGTTGACTTGTACTATCGTGCTACCGGCGATCGCGGTTGAGGTAAGAGCCGTGGCGGCCGTGGCGGGAAATGTCAACGCCGCTGCATTAATCGAGCACGACGCGGTGATGGTCATCTGCACAACTAAGTTTGCAGTTGCGCTTGCGGCCTGCACCACGGTCGACGCAAACCCCGATGCCGCTAGAATGGCAACAAACTTGGCCGTTCTTTTTGCAACCCGGAGCATGGTCCAAAAAGCCGCAAACGCTGTAGCGAAACTACGCGCTTCGAGCGCAATCGCTTCAGGTTGAATCGATTGCGGCTCTAGCTTTGGCCGGGCACGACCTTTTTTGGAAAACCGGTTTCCACCTCGGATCGCGTCCGGGGCAGGCTTTTTCCGGATCATGCCCTAGATTCGTTATTAACCGGATGCGCTAATACCCGGTTAATCAAAAATGGCGGCTTGAGCCGATACCGACCTCAATACGTGATTGTCATCGTTACGGTGTCGGAGTAGGTGCCGGGCGTCGGTGCGGTCACTGTAACCGGGACCTGCCCGTAGATCGAAATGCTTTGAGCCGAGCCGTTACCGGTCCCCAAGTAACAATCGTTGGCCGTTGTACAGGTGGAGTTCGAGGCGCCGGTTGTCCATGGATGGGTATAGCCGGCATCGACGTACAGCCCATACGGGAGATAGTTCGCGCCATTCGCCATTCGGTTTGAGCCGGCGGAATAGTTCCCGCCTTGACCCATCCCGACCGAATAGGGGCTGGTATTCGTGCAGTTCACCGTCACCGACGAACTAGCGGTGACAGCCGCTGCCGTAAGCGACGTGCCGGGCGTGGAAGGGAAGGTCAGCGTCGCGGCATTGATGGTGCAGGACGCCGTAATCGTGATCGATACGGTTAAGTTTGCGGTTGCAGTTCCAGCGAGCGCCACGCTCGGCATGGTCAGGCACAGGCAGAACAGGCTGGTGGCTGCTATGATAGTGCGAAGCAAGATCTTGAATGGTCGGCACTTGTGATGGCGGTCCACGAATCCCCCTGTTCGTCATCATACAACGGTAAGAAACCGCACCGACCGTTAATAAAGCCTAAACGGCTAGGCCACTCGATCCTCTCGCTGCAGAATCCGACAAATCGGTGCAAAGAACGCCGGAAGCGCTCGCAGTGGCTCAGACCGATGTTGCTTCCACGTTGCAGACGGCGGAATACGTTCAAGCCCTCTCAAGCGCGCTTCGCCTGCTTGGACAGAACTCTTCGGAGGACGACTCGAATGCGGTGGACGTACTTACCGAAGTACGACGACTTGCTTTGCGCATCGGTGACGACTCGAACCTCACGCTGGATACTGATCTCGATACCTATTACACACAGAATATCATTGTCGATCAGTTGCCGAGATTGCTCGGTTTCATCGGGGAACTGCAGTCGGCGACCCGTAAAGCCACCGGCACCGCGGCGACCCCATCGAATGAGAGCAAGGCGCGTATTTTTATCCTTGATGGGCTGATCGGATCCACTGAGGGCCAGATCAAGAGCGATCTGACAGCGGCATATCGTGGAAATGCAGATGAGAGTTTGAAGCATGCCGTCGATTCGACATTTGCCACGTTGTTTTCGAGCATCGACGGTTACCTTGCTGAGGCGAAAGCGAGTGTTCCTGCCGGCGGCCCTACCGAAGTCGATAACGCCGCACTCGGGCGCGATTACGAGACCGTTGTGAATTCGGCGAATAACGCTTGGGCGATCTCGCAATCCCAGTTCGATCGGCTATTGCGGTTGCGTATCGACAAACTGCTCCATGGTATGGATTTGAGCCTCGCCATTACGGGCGCGCTCGTCGGTCTCAGCGTCATCATCGCCGTCATGACCTATCGGCACGTCGTGAGCCCGCTGGAACGACTCGAGAAGGTGGCATCGACTGTACGCGAGACGAAGAATTACGACCTTCGTGTTAGGGACAGTAGTACCGATGAAATTGGGCGTGTCGCTTCCGCCTTTGACGAAATGCTTGCCGAATTAGCGTCCGCGCGCGATCGAGAAAGGGCCGAGCAGTCCGAACTCGCGCGCGTCGCGCGGTTGACGACGATGGGTGCGATGACGGCGTCCATAGCGCATGAGATAAATCAGCCATTGACTGCAATCGTTGCCAATGGTCAAGCGGCGCAGCGCTGGCTTTCAAATGCGGCTCCCGATCTCACCGAGGCGCGCGGCGCATTGAAGGAAATTGTCGAGGACGGGCGTCGCGCCGGCCAGATCATCGATAGCGTGCGCGCGATGTTCAAGAAAGACGGTGGTGAGAAGGAGCGGATTGATGTGAATGAACTCGTTACGAACGTTCTCGTTATAGTCAAAAGCGAAATTCAGAAGAAAGGGATGTTAGTGCGAACCGACTTGCTTGAGAATATTCCCAGCGTGCTCGCAGGCCGGACACAATTGCAGCAAGTGTTCATGAATTTAACAATGAATGCCGTCGAAGCGATGGATCAGGTTACAGGTCGTGAAAAGCTGCTGGTCATAAAGTCTGCTATTGATGAGCCGGCAAAGGTACTCATAACCATCAAGGATACCGGAGCGGGAATCGATCCTCAGAACCTAGATCGCATTTTCGATGCGTTCTTTACGACAACGTCCAAAGGCATGGGGATGGGCTTGGCCATATGCCGTTCGATCGTCGAGGGTTATGGCGGATGTCTCCGGGCTTCGCGCGAAGAGCCCCACGGCTCGGTCTTCAACGTTGTTCTCCCGACTGCAGAATTGTAAAAGCGCGTTTCGCGCGTAGCCGTGCCTTCTCTGGCTTCCCGCTGCGCGCATAGGAGGTGACCGCGATAATCGGGATCGATCGCGACTCCCGCTGATTGCCGCCGCTGACGACAACCGGAGCATTCCAGTGACGAACTTGCGTGTATTGATATTGGCCGGCGCCGGCCTCTTGTGGATCGCGACCGGGTGGTGTGCGCCGGCCGCCGCGGAGGATTATCCGTTCCGGCCGGTCCGATTGATCGTCCCGTTCCCGCCCGGCGGCAGCAACGACGTGGTCGGCCGCATCGTCGCCAATCAGCTCGGGCAAAAACTCGGCCAGACCATATTCGTCGATAATCGCGCCGGCGCCGGCGGCGTTGTCGGCACCGACCTTGCCGCAAAATCCACCGCCGACGGCTATACGCTACTGGTCATCTCGATTGCGCACGTGGTCGATCCCTTCATCTACAAAGAGCCGTTCGATCCGATCAAAGACTTCGTGCCGGTCGCCATCCTTGCCACCGGCACGAACGTTCTGACCGTCAATCCGAACGTGCCGGTGCATTCGGTTAAGGAACTGCTCGATCTCGCCAAGGCGAAGCCCGGTTATCTCAACTATGCCTCCGCCGGAATCGGCAGTTTCCAGAACTTGAGCGGCGAACTGTTCAAGCTGATAGCCGGCGTCGATATCGTGCACGTGCCTTACAAAGGCGGCGGACCGTCGATGCTCGCCGTGATCGCCGGCGAGGCTCAGCTCATGTTCAGTTCGATCGTGCAGACGGTTCCCGGCATCCAATCGGGAAGCTTGCGGGCGCTGGCGACCGGCGGCGCGCAGCGCAGCCCCATTCTGCCCGACCTGCCGACCATCGCCGAAGCCGGCGTTCCCGGCTATGTGGCGGCGGACTGGTGGGGCATCCTCGCGCCGGCCGGTACGCCGCAGCCGATCGTCGACAAGCTGCATGGAGCCATCGAGGACGTGTTGCGTTCCGCCGACACCATGAAATATCTCGATCAACAGGGCGCCGCCCCTTTGCACATGACTTCCTCCGAGTTCGGCGCTTATATCGCGGTGGAAATGGCCAAGTGGGGACCGGTGGTCCAAAAAGCCGGCATCAAAGCCGAGTAAGCGCGGCGTGGTTTATCGCCGCGGCGCGCGACCTCCAGAGGAATCATGATTTCCAACTTTACCTATCGCTCCGATCCGGTTCGGATCGTGTTCGGAGCCGGCGCCGTGGCCGCGCTGCGCGCCGAGGCCGACTTTCATAAAATGTCGCGGCTTTTGGTGCTGTGTTCGCGTTCGCGCGCCGATTTCGCGCGCCGCGTCACCGAGCCGATCGCGGATCGCCGCATCGGCTTCTGCGACACCGCCGGCCAGACCATGCCGCGCGATGCCTTCGACCGGATCGTCGCCGACATCAAAGGCAGCGATGCCGATGGCTTCGTCGTTGTCGGCGGCGGCTCGCCGATCGGGCTTGCCAAGGCCGCCGCCGCGACCACCGGCCTTCCCTACATCGCCGTGGTCACGACCTATTCCGGCTCGGAAATGGCGGCGCGCTGGTATATCGGCGTCGCCGACAACCGCGTCACTGGCGAAGGAGCGGCCGCGCTGCCCGCGACCGCCATTTACGATCCGGAATTGACACTCGATCTGCCGGCGCAGGTCTCAGCCGCGAGCGGCATGAACGCGATGGCGCACGCTGTCGAAAGTCTCTACGGCATCGACACCAATCCGGTCGTTCAAGCCATGGCCGAAGAGGCCGTGCGCCGGCTTAGCTCGAGCCTGCCGCGCATCGTGCAAAATCCGCGCAATCTCGAAGCTAGGACGGATGCGCTCTACGGCGCCTGGCTCGCCGCGAACTTCCGTGCCGCCGTCGGCTTGGAACACGCGATCGCGCAGCGCGTGCGCCAGTGGTTCAATCTCGAACATGCGCAAACGCACGCCGTCGCGACACCCTACGCGGTGGGCTTCAATGCGGCGGCGGCGCCGGACGCCATGACGCGCATCGAACGCGCGCTTGGCGTCGCGGACGCCGCGCGCGGTCTCTACGATTTGAACGTCCGGCTGGGATTGCCCACGGGCTTGAAAGATCTCGGGCTATCGGAAAAAGACCTTGGCAAAGCCGTCGACGTCGTCGCCGCCGTCAAAATTACGCATCCGAAGCCGGTCGCCAAGGCCGACCTGGAGAAGGTCATCGGCCAGGCTTTTCTCGGCGCACCGCCGCGGTTCTGAATTTATTGCAATGCGCCTGTCTATGGCGAACGCATTCAGCCTGGCGCATGATTCGGAAAAAGCCTGCCCCGGAGGCAATCCGGGGTGGAAACCGGTTTTCCGAAAAGCGTCGTCAAAGTCTCGCCCGTACAAGCATTGGCCCATAGACCAGGAGAAAGAGGCCGAACGCAGCGAGCCATGCGGCGCCGGCGATTAGCAGGGCGCCAAAATAAATGCCGGGCACAAACGGCGCCACGATACGGGCCAGCGCGGCCACCAGCATGGCGCCAAAAATTGCCGTCGTAGCCGGCCTGGAAAGCACGTCGCGGCCGGTGTGCCCAAGGGTCGCCCGCGTCATTATCGCGAGCGTCATCAATCCCATTGCTCCGGTGGTCCAGGCGTGCAGGGCGCCGCTTGGCGGCACGATTTCGGGCCACGGTATCGACAGCGCCAACAGGAACGCGCCGAGCGGCACGAAAGCATAGCCGACGTGCAGCACGAACAGTATTGGCTCCCGCCAAGTCTGCTCGCCGGCCCAACGCGCAAGCCGCGCCGCCTGGGCGATCGCCATGAGAAAAAGCAACGCAGCGGTGCCGTCCCAATCCGGCTTGACCACCCAAGCAATGAGCGCCGACGCAGCGACCGCAATTGAAGCAATGTCGAATCGGCCGAGTGGCGCGGGTCGTTTTTCGCCGCCCTGCCGTGTCAACCAATTGCTGGTAAAGCTCGGCGTGATCCGACCGCCGACGACCGTAATGAGCGCCACGATCGCCGCGACAGCGAGACGAAGACCATAATTGGGCGCGCCATAGATCACTACCTCGAATTGAAACATGATGTTGGCGACCGCTGTGAGCCCGACGAGGACAGCGATGCGCAAATTGTGCCAGTTACTCCCAGCGACGATTTCGCGCCATATGACCGCGGTGAGCGCGACGAGATAAGCGCAGTCGATGATCGCCGCCGCTCCAGTCCCGATCTCGTCGGTTACGAGCATCGCAGCGCGTCCGGCGAGCCAAAGCAGCAACAAGCCTAGAAGCGGCCCCCCTTGCAAGGGAAAGCGCCCGGTCCAATTCGGGATTGCGGTCAAAAGAAACCCGGTCATCACCGCGCCGATATAGCCGAAGAGGAACTCGTGAGCATGCCAGGCAATCAACCCGTAGCCGGTTGCAAAGCTCCACCAAGCCGAGAGAAGTCCGATCCAGAGCACCATCGCGATGGCGGCCCACAGTGCAGCAGCCAGAAAGAATGGCCGGAAGCCGTAGCTCAACAAAGCAATCGATTGCGGCCGGAGCCGCGGAATCCCGCCAGGCGCCTGCGACCTACCGGAAGTGTTCATGAGAGACCGCTTTCGAATGTCAAAGTTCAACTGAGCGGCGCCGATGTCCCATGCCGGACATCGGGACAGGACCACTGTAGCGAACGAAACGCATTCGGAAAGTGGTTTGGCCCAGTCGGGTTTATGGCGCTGTTGCGCGACAACAAGCATGGGCGGATTGTTCCGTCCACGCTACAGTCGCGATCATGACAGCCGGAACCATGAAAGCCGCCACCGCCGGCTCGGGAATGAAATGGGCCGGCCGTTCCATTCGTCGCTTCGAGGACCCTGCGCTGGTTAGCGGGCGCGGGCGCTTTACCGCCGATCTTGCCGCCGCGCATTTCGTGCGCTTCGTGCGCAGCCCCGTCGCCGCCGGCCGCATTCTCGGCATCCGCGCGCCCGATGGCGTTCCGTTGATCCGCGCCAAGGATATCGACGCGCGGCCGATCCGGCCGATGCTGCACAAGTTCGATTACCGGCCGATCGAACAGCCGATCCTCGCGCATGACGTCGTGCGTTTTGTCGGCGAGCCGGTCGCCGCCGTGTTTGCTCCGGCCGCCGCCGAAGCCGAAGACATGGCGGATCGGGTCGAAATCGAAATTGCCGAACTGCCGGCGGCCGTCGCGATGCGCGACGCGATGTTTGTGGATGCGCCGCAGGTTCACGACGCCGGCAATGTCGTGGTCGAAGGCCGGATCAAGACCGCCGATTTCGACGCCGCCTTCGCCAAGGCGCACCGGCACGTTCGGGTCGTGGCGCGCTCCTGCCGGCAAAACGCAACGCCGCTCGAAGCCCGCGCCGCGCACGCAGCCTTCGATCCCGCCTCGGGCCGCACGGTATTGACTTGCACCACGCAAATGCCGCACCTGATGCGCACCGCGATTGCCGACATTCTCGGTTTTTCCGAATCCGATCTGCGCGTCGTCGCGCCGGATGTGGGCGGCGGCTTCGGCCAGAAAATGTCGCTCGCGCCCGAATACGTCGTGCTGGTCTGGCTGGCGCGGAAATTGCGCGGCAGCGTCGCCTGGCATGAGGATCGCCGCGAGAACCTCATCGCTTCATTCCACAGCCGCGATCAAACCGTCGCGCTTGACGGCGCATTCGATGCGGACGGCAAGCTGATTGCGCTTTTGGCGAATGTGGAGGCGAATACCGGCGCTTATTCGTGCTTTCCGACAACCTGCGCCGTCGAGCCGCTGATGGCCATGGCCGAATTGCCGGGCCCTTACGACATTCGCGCCTATTCCTGCCGCGCGCGCGCGATCGCCACCCACACTTGCACAATGGCGCCGTATCGCGGCGTGTCGCGGCCCGTCATCACCTTTGCGATCGAGCGATTGATGGACAAGGCCGCCGCGGCATTCGCTCTAAGCCCCGTGGAAATCCGCAAGCGTAATCTCATCGCCCGTTTTCCATACACGTCGGCCACGGGCTTGGTGTTCGATGAAGGCAGCTACGTCGCGTGCTTGGAGAGGGCCGCGGCCGCAATGGACCTGCCTCGATTTCGCATCCGCCAGCGCGAGGCGCGCGCACGCAGTTGTTTTCTCGGCATCGGCTTTGCGACCTTTTCCGAGCGCACTGGCTATGGCAGCCCCGCTTTCGCCGCGCGCGGCATGGAAATCACGCCCGGATGGGAGACCGTGGAAATCGTCATGGACCCGTCCGGCCGGGTCGAAGCGCGGATCGGGGCGAGCCCGCATGGGCAGGGATTGGAGACCACGCTCGCGCAAATCATCGCCGACGAAATCGGCATCGTGCCGCAGGACGTCCGCGTGGTGCACGGCGACACCGACCGCACGCCCTATGGGTGGGGAACATTCGCCAGCCGCTCCTTGGTCATCGCCGGCGGCGCGGCAACGCTGGCCGCGCGTAAGCTGCGCGAAAAACTTCTCGCCATCGCCGCCGATGTTCTCGAAGCCGCGCGCCAAGACATCGTGCTCGAAGGCGGCGCCGCCGGCGTCGCCGGCACCGATCGTTCGGTGCCGATCGTGGCATTGGCGCGCGCCGCGTACCATCAGACGCATCGCTTCAAGCAAATGACGCCCGGCCTCGCCGAAAGCGCCCATTACGACCCGCCCGGCACGTTCTCCAATGCGTGCCATGTGGCGATCGTCGAAGTCGATATCGAAACCGGCAGCGTGCGCGTCGAAAGGTTCCTCGCGGTCGAGGATGCCGGCCGCATCATCAATCCGCTCATCGCCGACGGGCAGGTGCATGGCGGCATCGCGCAGGGCATCGGCAACGCGCTTTTGGAAGAGATCGTCTACGATCCGCTCGGCAATATCCAAACGGCGACGCTCGCGGACTATTTGCCGCCGACGGCGCGCGAAATACCGGCGATCGAATTGCACCACATCGAAACCCCGGCCGCCTCCTCGGTTACGGGCGCCAAAGGTCTTGGCGAGGGAGGCGCAATCGGTGCACCTGCCGCGATCCTCAATGCCGTCAACGATGCGCTCTCGCCGTTCGGCGTCGCAATCGACGAGATGCCGGCGACACCGCAGCGCATCAGGGCGGCGCTGAGATCAGGAATCGGAAGCCACTAGTCAGTAGCCGGAAAAATCCGAGAATCTGATCACTGACTACTGATTACTGACTCCTGTCACGCACCGAGGCGATGGCGAGAAAGAGGTAAACGCCAAGCAGCGTTACCTCGATAAAGACCACGAACAGGCTCCCGCCAAAGACCTGGGGAAAGAATATTTCCACCGCCGCCATTGAGACGACCGACGCGAGCCACAATACCGCGCCCCAGGCGGCCGCCAGCCAAAGCCCGACCGCCGCGACGAGATCGAGCACGGCAAAAAACACGGTCGAGGCTTGCCAGGCAATGGTGTGCCCCTCGAAGCCCTCGCCGGGCCGCGTGCCGATGCCACAGACTTGCGTCCAGTGATAAAGACCCTTGATCAGCGAAAGGCAGGCCATCAGGCGCAGGAACAGGATCAGATAGTCCGTCCAGGTTCCGCGCGCGGCCTTCGTCACCCGCACGGGTTCGAGCAGGTCGCTAGGCCTGGTCGGCCGCCGCTGCGATTGATCGGTCATTGGTCTTGCTTGTGCGGATCACGGGGCGAATTGATGGCGGAATTGCCCTGGGCAATGCGGAGAGCAGCGATAGAGACGCGCCTGCTCGGCGTCAACGGACCGCTGGGTACCACCGGTTTTGCGAAAGGATACGCCCAGTAAAACCCAAAAGTCGCAATCGATTTAATTTGAAACGATTGGGCCTTAGTAGCGGATTAGGGTTGGAAAGGATAAAACAGCCGGCAACGGAGTGCTGCCATGGCGATCAAATTCGGCCGTCCGCTTGAAACGAGCCGCCTTACCCCCGTCCCGGCCGATACAAAGGCCGAGCCGATCGAGCTCGCGATCCGCCCCCGCCGCAACCGCCGCACCGAATGGTCGCGCCGCATGATGCGCGAAAATGTGCTTACCACCGACGACCTGATCTGGCCGCTGTTTCTCGTTGACGGCGCCAAGATCCGCGCACCTGTCGCTTCCATGCCGGGGATCGATCGCCTCTCCGTCGATGAGGCCGTTCGCGCCGCGGAGCGCGCCGCCAAGCTCTCCATCCCGTGCCTGGCGCTGTTTCCCTATACCGACCCCGGTAGACGCGACGACACCGGTTCGGAAGCGCTCAATCCGGATAACCTCGTCTGCCGCGCCATTCGCGCGATCAAAAAAGAGGTGCCGGATATCGGCGTTCTCTGCGACGTCGCGCTGGATCCTTATACGAGTCACGGCCATGATGGGCTCTTGCGCGACGGCATCGTTCTCAATGACGAAACCGTCGCCGTATTGGTCCGCCAGGCTTTGGTCGAGGCCGAAGCGGGCTGTGACATCATCGCGCCATCCGACATGATGGACGGCCGTGTCGGCGCCATTCGCAAAGGCCTCGACGCCTCAGGCTTCCTCGACGTCCAGATCATGGCCTACGCGGCCAAATATGCCTCCGCATTTTACGGCCCGTTTCGCGATGCGGTCGGCTCCAGCGCGACGCTAACCGGCGATAAGCAAACCTATCAGATGGACCCGGCCAATACCGACGAGGCGTTGCGCGAAGTAGAACTCGACATCGCCGAGGGGGCCGACATGATCATGGTCAAGCCCGGCCTGCCCTATCTCGACATTTTGCACCGGGTTAAAAGCACCTTCGCGATGCCCACGTTCGCCTATCAAGTGTCCGGCGAGTATGCCATGATCATGGCGGCTGCCGGCCATGGCTGGCTCGACGGCGAAAGGGCCATGGTGGAGAGCCTAATTGCCTTCAAGCGGGCCGGCGCGGACGGGATATTGACCTATTTCGCGGCAAAAGTTGCCGAGAAACTGACGAGGGGCTGCGCCTAGGGTGTGATCCGGAAAAAGCCTGCCCCGCCTCGATCGGGAATGGCAGCCGGTTTTCCGACAAGATCATGGCCCATCAAAAATCGACGGCCGCGGTCGATTCGGTCTGAAACGATTGTGGCCCTCCGACGCACCCTACCGTCGAGTGCATGCCTCGCCCGCTGCGCGATGAGGCGGATCCGATGCGCGAATACGACGACGACAACATCAGGCTCTATGCCCCGGTCTTGCAGCGCGTGATTGTCTTGGCGGCCGTCATCATCGCCGTGCCGGTGATGATGTGGACGATTACCACCTTTGTCCGCAGCTACGTCGCCCGGCCCAAAGTGCCCACTTTCCAGCATGTCACCGTGAGCGAGCCGGCCCAAAGCCTGCCGCCGGCTGCGCCATTGGCGGCGAGCCCACCGCCGTCGCCACCGCAAGCCCCGCCGCAAACTCCATTGCGTATCTCCCCGCCGCCGCCGCCCGCGCTTGCCGATGCTGGAGCCGCCGGCAATGACGGCCGGGGGCCCCTTCCCGATGCCGGCAATGGACCCTCGAAAGGGCCTAATTTGGGACCCCCACCGGATGCCGGACCCGTCGCGATTGCGCCGCCGTCCGCCTCGGCCGTGGCCGGCGCTCCATCCGCGCCGCCAGCGGGCCCTCCGTCCAGCCCTGCCGCCTCGGCGCCGGTCGCTTCGGCTGCCATCGCCCCGCCGGCTCCGCCCGCCGCACCGGCCCAGCCCGCCCAGACCCAGCCTGCCCAGACCCAGCCCGCCAGCGCCGCACCGCGGATCGCCGCCAATACCTCCGGAACGGCGCCCGCCACGCCCGGCAAGGGCGGCTCGGCGTGGCCAAATCCGAACGCCGAGAATGCCCCGAGCATTGGGGAATCGCCGCAGCCACCGGCGCCGACCCAAACCGCCTCGACCGAGGCGCCGCAGGTCGCCGCGCCCATCGCCGGCCGTATACCGCTGCCGCGGCATCGCCCGAGCGCCGTGGCCGCCGCTGAGACAGGGAGCATAACGAGCATGGCGCCAACCGGCCCGGTACCCCTGCCGCGAGTGCGCCCGGCCGACGCGCCAGCCGATGCCTCTCCCGTCACCAGTGCGCCGTACGGCTACGATCCGGGGCTTGGCACCGGGCATTAGCGCATCGATCGCATTCTACGGCGCGATCGCCTTTCACGCCAAAGCCATGCCGGCTTCCATTCGCACCGGCTCATAGCCGTCGGCCGCAAGCGCCTGAAAGATTTGCTCGGCGTGCGCAGCGTCCCGCGTCTCGATCGTCACGTCGAGTTTGGCTCTCTTGGCCGGCACGTCCAGAAACAGCCGGTGGTGATCGACGCCGAGTATGTTGGCGCCAAAGCCGCCAAGCCGGCTCGCGATTTGACCGAGAACGCCTGGCCTATCCGGAATGGTGAGGCGAAACGAGACGATGCGGTCTTCCCGTTCCAATTCGCGCACCATGATGGATGCCAGGATGCGGGGATCGATATTGCCGCCACACAGAATCAATCCGACCTTGCGGCGGGCGAACCGGCCCGGCGTCGCCAGCATGGCGGCAAGGCCGGCAGCGCCGGCGCCTTCCGCCATCGTCTTTTGCAGCGTCAGGAATGCGTTGACTGCCCGCTCGATCAGCGGCTCGGCGACCAGAATAATGTCGCTCACGAGCTCGCGCACGATCGGCAGCGTGAGTTCGCCCGCCTTGCCCACCGCAATGCCTTCGGCAAGCGTCGCTCCGCCGCAGGGCCGGTTCTCGCCGCGGACGGCGTTCCACATCGACGGATAGAGCGCGCATTCGACGCCGACGATTTCGATCGCCGGCCTTACTGCGCGCGCGGCGATCGCATTGCCCGCGATCAAGCCGCCGCCTCCGATTGGAACGACCAGAACATCGAGGTCCGGCACCTCCTCGAGCATTTCCATCGCGATCGTGCCTTGCCCGGCGATGATCCGCGGATCGTCATAAGGGTGAACCCAAACGAGATTGCGCTCGGCGGCGATGGTTTGAGCGCGCACCTGCGCCTCCATGAGCGTTTCGCCGCAAAGCACCACCGTGGCGCCGAGCGCTTCGGTTGCCTTCACTTTCACGAAAGGAGTCGTGACCGGCATGACGATCGTCGCCGGCACCGACAAGCGCCGCGCGTGATAGGCCACTGCTTGCGCGTGATTGCCCGCCGACATGGCGATCACGCCGCGGCGGCGCTCGTCGGCATCGAGAGCGGCAAGCTTCACGCAAGCGCCGCGTTCCTTGAATGAATTGGTGACCTGCAGATTTTCGTATTTGACGTAGACGTCGGCGCCGGTCAGCGCCGACAGCGGCGGGGCCGCGAGCATCGGGGTGCGTAGCACGTGGCCGGCAATCGTCTGCCGGCTCGCCGCAATGTCGGCCGGCGTGACTTTGGCGGCGGGCATGATCTTCGATCGTTGTTCGCTCATCGTCCCGGCACTATAATGCGAACCTGATCATGACGGACTATGGCCCAAATGCGGGTCCCGGTCGGACCGGCGCGTCATTTGACTTCAAGCCGCACGCCTACGATCCTGCGGCAAATCCGGAATTGTTCGACGGCGTGCTGGCCCGCCGGATCGTTGCCTTCATCATCGACGTGATCATTATCGCCATCCCCCTGATCGCGGCCGCGGCGTTCATTCTCGTGTTTGGCCTCTTCACGTTCGGCCTGGGCTGGGCCCTGTTCTGGTTCCTGTCGCCCGCTTCGGTGATATGGGCTTTGACCTACTACGGAATGACGCTCGGCAGCCCGGCCTCCGCCACGATCGGAATGCGCGCCATGGATATCGAAATGCGGACTTGGTACGGCGAACCCGCCTATTTCGTGCTCGGCGCGGTCCATGCCGTCGTCTTTTGGGTTAGTGTCAGCGTACTCACTCCCTTTATCCTGCTGGTCGGCTTTTTCAACGCGCGCCGCTGTCTTTTGCATGACATCCTGGTCGGCACGGTTTTGATCAACAATAAGGCCCGGGCTGCTTCGCTGCGGGCCCGGGCGGCATATTGATGCCGAATTGGCCTTTGACCGGGCAAGCCGCCCAGGCGATGCTGTCCGCCGCTGGGATTCGCCATTCGCGTTCAACCCGTTAGCTGCCGTGACCCAACATTCGCGCGATACGCCGCAGTTCTATCTCACCGCTCCTTCGCCGTGCCCCTATCTCGCCGGCAAGGAGGAGCGGAAGGTTTTTACTCACCTCGTCGGCGAGCGCGCGGGTGAACTCAATAATATCCTCACCCAAGGCGGCTTCCGGCGCAGCCAATCCATTGCCTACCGGCCGGCCTGCGAAGGCTGCCGCGCCTGCGTCTCCGTTCGCGTCGTCGCCAAGGATTTTCGCCCCACCCAAAGCATGCGCCGCATCCTGCGGCGCAACGCCGATATTGCCGGCAACATGCGGATCGCAGTGCCGACATCCGAACAATATGCGGTATTTCGCGCCTATCTCGATTCCCGGCACCGCGACGGCGGCATGGCCGATATGACCGTGCTCGATTACGCCATGATGGTCGAGGACAGTCACATCGAAACTCGCATCATCGAATATCGTCGCCGCGACCGCGACGCCGAAGCGATCAAAGGGCCTGCCGGAGAGCTTGTCGCCATCGCCTTGACCGATGTTCTCAACGATGGCCTGTCCATGGTCTATTCGTTTTTCGAGCCTGAAGAAGCGGCGCGCTCGCTCGGCACGTTCATGGTACTGGACCATATAGCGCGCGCCCAGCGCATGGGACTTGCTTACGTCTATTTGGGCTATTGGGTGCGCGGCTCGCGGAAGATGGACTATAAGAGCCGCTTTCTACCGCAAGAGAGGCTGATGCCCGATGGCTGGGCGCGCGTGGATTAGCGCCATGCCGTCGTGTATCGCCGAACGGAGGGATTGATGCGACTTTCAATTGTCATTACTGCCGCCGCCATCCTTTGTGCGCTCGGTCTTGCGGCGCTGGCGCAGACCGCGCCGCCGCACAGCGGCGAAACTTCCAAAGGCAAAGCGCTTGTCGACGTCAACGGAATGACGCTCTATGTCTTCGACCGCGACGCTTCGGGAAAGTCGAATTGCACCGGGCAGTGCGCGACCAATTGGCCGCCCTTGATCGCCGACACGGATGCCAAGTCGTCGGGCGATTTTTCTTTCATCACGCGGGACGATGGCCGCAAGCAATGGGCCTACAAGGGCAAGCCGCTCTATACCTTTAGCAAGGATAAAAATGCGGGCGACGCCACCGGCGACGGCGTCAACAACGTCTGGCACATGACGGCGCCTTAGGGCATGATCCGGAAAAGTGGAAACCGGTTTTCCGAAAAAGATCATGCCCCACTAAAAACCTAGGCATGATCCGGAAAAGTGGAAACCGGTTTTTCCGAAAAGATCATGCCGATCGAAAACCGAGAGCCGTAATCGATTAAGCGATCGCGCTCTGGCGTAACGGACGTGCTCGCCGCATAGCGCGCCATTATAGTTCCAAATCGGCGAGCGCCCGCAACGCATAGAACTGGACCGGCTCACGGCGTCCTTTCACCGGCGCCTGATGAAGTTCGTGGCCGTCGAGCTTCAGGCCCGCGGCATCGGCGGCCTGACGCGATACGATGACGGCGCAGTCGTAGTCCTTGGTCAGGCTTTCCAGGCGCGCGCACGTATTCACGGTATCGCCGATCGCGGTAACGATTTGCGAGCGCGGCGGACCCATCGCGCCGACGATGGCTTCGCTGAAGTGAATGCCGATCCCGATCCGCAATGGCTCGCGCAGATCGCCGCGCAACCGATAATTCAATTGGTCGAGCCGCCCCAGCATTTGCCGCGCGCCGCGCACCGCGTCCACCGGACCAGTCTTGGGGTCGGCGGCATAAAGGCCGTAGAGCGCCATCAGCCCGTCGCCGGTGAATTGCGAATAGTGACCGTTGGTTTCCGCCAGCGCCCGCGTCATCTCGTAGAAAAACTGATTGAGGATGAATAGCACGTCATACGGCAACCTGGCCTCGGCCAGGCTTGTGGATGCGCGCAGATCGACGAACGCGACCGTGATCGGCCGTTCGCTTCCTTCCAGGCCTCCGCGGGTGCCGCATTCGGCGGCGGTGGCGTCAGCGGCCAAAAGCGGCATCACCGCAAGATCGATGGTCGGACGAATCTGACAGGCAAGCCGCATGCCCGGCGTGCCGCCGATACGCGCAAGCGCTTTGGCTTCGAGCCCCGTCGCCTGCGGAAGTCGTTCGAGGCCCTTGGTCACCAGCACGCGACAGGTGGTGCACCGGGCGCGCCCGCCGCACACCGACGCGTGAGCGATTCCGTTACCACGCAGCGTTTCCAGCACCGTGGCGCCGGGCAAGATCGGCATGCGGCGTCCGTTGGCGTGGGACAAGATCGGCGGCCGGCTACGGCGGTACTTCCAGGCGCGGATGCCGCGTCCGGTGAACGGCAACAGCGTCAGCCCAATGATCGACCCAAAGCCGATATAGACCATGCGATCGACCGCAGCGGCCGACTGCGCCGTCAAGTTGGAATCCTCAAGCGAGGATTTCACAAAGTCCGGATCGGCTTTTGCCTCGCGCACGACCTGGTTGCCGCCGGTCACATAGCCGGCGAGCGCCAGCGTCGGCAGCAGCAATCCATAGGTGAAAAACAGCGGCCGCCACGCCGGGTACCAGCGTTTTGTCCGCAGCCAATAATGGACGCCGATGCAGGCGTGGACCCACACCGTGATGAGTGCAATCATTTGCACCGCGCCGAGCCAAGGCCGGTGCAGCCACTGACTGATCAGGACGGTGTTATAATAGGTCGTGGTGTCGAGCGTGATCTCGGCTATGCGCGTGCCGACGACGTGAAACATCAGCAAGTAAGGGATGCAGAGGCCGAGCGTAACCTGGGTCAATTCCCAGCGGCTTAACCGCAACGAGCGCCGAATGTAGATCGACCACAGCGCATTGCTGTAGTGGACGAGAAACGCCGTCGTGAGAATCGCGGTGCCGATCCAGGTCCGCCATGGATACATCAGGAAATTGCGCGTCGCTTCGGCGTCTTCGAATGAGACGAGCAGCAGGCAGTGCGCGGTCAAATGACAGATCACAAAGCTGAGCATGGTGAGCCCGCTTGCAATCCGTAGCCATGCTCGCCAGACTCGAAAATCGGCCGTCATTGCCTGTCCGTTCGTTACGCCGCGGAAACCTCTCCCGCCAAACCTCGATCGTTTGCGGGGAGCAAAAATTCCGGTGGGTGAATTATAGGTGGATTTGGCTTGAAAATACGCCAATCGAAAATGCCGGCCGAATTCTGCCGACGATCAATCTTCGCTCGCGCCGCCGGTCGTGGAGCCGCCATCGGCATTGCCGAATTTGTTGGTCTTCGGAAAGCCTTTCGGGGCAAGCCGGCCGGCATCGGCGCGGTTGCCGCGCCAATCGGTGAGCTCTTTGAGCGACAGATTAAAGACGCGGCCGGCGGAGTCAGTCCAGCTCAGGCCCTTCTCTATTTCGAAGGTCTTCAGGTCCGACAGGCCGCCGTCTTTGTGCCGCTGCAGGCGCACGCCGCGCCCGCGCGTCATTTCCGGCACTTGATCGATGGGGAAGATCACCATCTTCCGGTTCTCGCCGATGGCGGCGGCGAATTCACCCTCGACCGGCGCGACGGCGCGCGCCTCGTCGGGCGCCTTGACGTTAAGAACTTGCTTGCCCTTGCGCGTATTGGCGAGACACTCGTCCTCCGGGGCGATGAATCCCCTGCCCTGACTGCTGGCGACGATCAGCTTGCGGCCGCCCTGATAACGGAACACCGATACGATGTCGGCCTCCTGCTCGAGATCGATGAACAGCCGGACCGGCTCGCCATGGCCGCGGCCGCCGGGCAGTTTCGCCGCTTCGATGGTGTAGAACCGGCCGTTGGTGGCGAAGACCAAAAGCTTCGACGTAGTCTCGGCGAAAAATGCGCGCTTTAGCCCATCGTCGGCCTTGAACGATAATCCCGCAAGGTCGGCGACCTGGCCGCGCAAGGCGCGGATCCAACCCTTTTCCGACACTACGACCGTAATCGGCTCGCGTTCGACCAGCGCCTCTTCGATCGCCGCCTCGTCGTGCGCGGGCGCCTGCGCGAAGCCGGTGCGGCGCTTGCCGAGCGGGGTTTTCGGGCCGAACCTGTCGCGCACGGCGCGAACCTGGTCGGCGATGACCTTCCATTGCTGCTTCTCCGAACGCAACAACTCCTCGATCGACTTTTTTTCCGCGCGCAAATCCTTGTCTTCCCGGCGGATCTCCATCTCTTCGAGCCGGCGCAAATTGCGCAGCCGCATGTTCAGAATGGCGTCGGCCTGAACGTCCGACAGTTTGAAGCTTTTCATCAGAACGGGCTTCGGCTCGTCCTCTTGGCGGATGATCTTGATGACCTTGTCGATATTGAGATAGACGACGAGATAGCCGCCCAGAACTTCAAGCCGGTGCTCGATTTGCGCCAAGCGGTGGCGCGAGCGGCGCAGCAGAACTTCGCGCCGGTGTGCCAGCCATTCGCCGAGCGCCTCGGCCAGACCCACGACTTTCGGAATCCGCCCGCGCAGCAAGACGTTCATGTTGAGCGGCACGCGGCTTTCGAGTTCGGTGAGCTTGAAAAGGCTTTCCATCAAAAGCGCGGGATCGACCGACCGCGAGCGCGGCTCGAAGACGATGCGCACATCCTCCGCCGACTCGTCGCGCATGTCGGCGAGAAGCGGCAGCTTCTTCTCGTTGATCAGTTCGGCGATCCGCTCGATCAGCCGCATCTTTTGCACCTGCCAGGGAATTTCGGTGACCACCACCTGATAGGTGCCGCGGCCGGTCTCCTCGGTTTTCCATCGCCCCCGGACGCGGAACGAGCCGCGGCCGCTGGCATAGGCTTCGGCTATCGCCTCGGGCGGATCGACCACAAGGCCGCCGGTCGGAAAATCCGGCCCCGGCACATATTTGAGGAGCGTGCGCGTGCGCGCCTTCGACTGCTCGATCAGATAGAGCGCCGCGTCGCACAGTTCGGCGACGTTGTGCGGCGGGATCGAGGTCGCCATCCCGACCGCGATCCCCTGCGCCCCGTTCGCCAACAGATTCGGGAACGCCGCCGGCAGCACGACGGGCTCTTGCATCACCCCGTCATAGCTCTGCCGGAAATCGACGGCGTCTTCGTCGATACCCTCGAGCAAAAGCCGCGCGACCTCGGTCAGCCGCGCCTCGGTGTACCGATAGGCCGCCGGATTGTCGCCATCGATATTGCCGAAATTACCCTGGCCGTCGACCAGCGGATAACGCGAGGAAAAATCCTGCGCGAGCCGCACCAGCGCGTCATAGATGGCTTGATCGCCGTGCGGATGGAAATTGCCCATGACATCGCCGACGATCTTGGCCGATTTTTTGAATTGCGCGCCGGGATCGAGGCGCAGTAGGCGCATGCCATAGAGGATACGGCGGTGAACAGGCTTGAGCCCGTCGCGCGCATCCGGTAGGGCGCGGTGCATGATCGTGGAGAGCGCATAAGCGAGATAGCGCTCCTCAAGCGCCTCGCGCAGCGCAATGTCCTGAACCGGGCTCGGCTCGCCAGGAATCACTTTCTTGGCCATGGCAGTTCACCGCTACTCCTGTTGGCGACGCCGAACAAGAGACGAACCACGTCCGCCGACAGCGCCGGCGCGGTCCCTGCACGCCTGTGCGATACTCGGGTGTAGAATGTCGTCGGAGGACAAAGGCCGATGAGCAATCCGGGTCAAAGCCGTCCCGAACGGAGGCTCGCCGCGATCTTGGCCGCCGATATAGCCGGTTATAGCCGGCTGATGAGCGACGACGAGGCGGGCACCGCGCACGCCTTGCTAGAACACCGGGCTGCCATCGCCCCGATTGTGGCCAGCCATGGCGGCCGGATCGTCAAGACCACCGGCGACAGCGTCTTGCTTGATTTCTCTTCCGTTGTGGCCGCCGTCGAGTGCGCGGCGGCAATCCAAAAGGTCATGTCGGAACGGAACGCCGCTCTCCCGCCCCATCGGCAAATGCTGTTTCGCATCGGCGTCAATGTGGGCGATGTGCTCGTCGAAGGCGATGATATCCTTGGCGACGGCGTAAACATTGCCGCCCGGCTTGAAGGTATTGCAGAACCGGGAGGCATCTGCATCTCGGACGATGCTTACCGGCAAGTCCAAGGAAAAATCTCAGCGCAATTTGTCGACGGCGGCGAGCAGCAGCTAAAAAACATATCGCGTCCGGTGCGGGTCTATCGCGTTTTTCCGCAAGCAGCCGCCGGCGCGAGACCCGCGCTGGCGCTGCCCGACAAGCCCTCGATCGCCATCCTTCCCTTCGACAACATGAGCGAGGTCAGCGAGGACATCTATTTTGCCGACGGAATTGCCGAGGACATCATCACCGAGCTGTCGCGCTATCCTGACCTCTTTGTCGTCGCCCGCAATTCCTCTTTTACCTATCGCGGGAGGGCGGCTCGGGTTACCGAAATAGCGCGCGAGCTCGGCGTTCGTTATGTGCTCGAAGGAAGCGTCCGGCGGGCGGGCAAGCGAATTCGCATCAGCGCTCAACTGATCGACGCGGGGAGCGGCAAGCATCTGTGGGCGCAACGTTACGATCGCGATCTTGCCGACCTGTTCGCCATCCAAGACGAAGTCACCCAGAGCATCGTTGCGGTGCTGCCGGAACGTGTTCAGGCGGCGGCATTCGATCGGGCAAGCCGCAAAACCAGCAACTCGTTGGACGCCTACGATCATCTCCTGCGCGGTAAGTATTATCACCACTTGGAGACTGCGGCCGACAACCGCGAAGCGGAATCGCATTTCGATCGGTCGATCGAGCTCGACCCGCTGTTCGCATCGGCTTACGCCTGGAAGGCCTGTACGCTTGGCCAAGCCCTGGGCAGCGAATTCCGCCCCCGCACGCCGGAAAATCACCAGCAAATCGTCCAGTTGCTCGAACGGGCAACGAGCATCGATGCGAACGACACCGAGTGCCATCGCATCATGTCCCGCATTGCGCTCATGCAAGGCAAATACGCCAAGAGCGAATACCATCTCGAACGCGCGCTGGCGCTCAATCCCAACGATCCGCGTCTTGTCGTGCAACGCGGCATTAACCTGACTTTTTTGGGCAGCCCGAAGCCGCTATTCCGTGGATCGAGCGGGCAATGCGGCTCGACCCGTTCTCCGCCCACCGTTATTGCCTCGACCTGGTGCGCGCGCTGTTCATGGCCAAGTGTCCCGATGAGGCGACAGCCGTCCTCGAACGGACGGTGCGGAGCCATTGGGAGCACTACCTTTGGCTCGCGGCATGCCATGCGGCTGCGGGCGACCGGACGGCGGCCTATCAAGCCGGACAACAAGCCCTGGCGCTGCGGCCGAACCTGTCGATCGCCGCCTACGCCGACGGGCGGTTCAAATGGAAACACGCGGAAGACAAAGCCCGCTTGTGCGACGCGCTGGCGCAAGCCGGACTGCCATCTTGATCGTGAGAAAAAGCTTAGCGAGAGCTTCGCATCAGCGCGGCAATTAAATGCGCGCGCGCCTCCGGGAGCGAGAGTCCACGCGGCGCGAAGGCGTGCCGATCCAAGAAAAAGCCGGTCAGCGCAAAAGCATCCGCAAGATCTTCCGCCCTCTGCGGTGCGCGCTCGTCGTGCAGAAATTCCGGCAGGCGCATCAGCCTGTCCCGATAGGCCTCGCCGGCGGCGCGCGACACCGCGCGGCCGGAACGCGGCGAGACATAGATGAGATCGTCCTTTGCTCCAGTCGCGGCGCAAGCCGCGAGATCGAGCCCGAAGCCAAGCTCCGCCAGGAAATCGAGCTCGAAGCGCGCGATCATCGGCGCGGCAACGCGCGGATCGCCGAGACGGTCGAGGATCGCCTGCAGCGCCTCGTAGATGGAAGCATGCGGCTCGCGCTCGGCAAGGAGGCGACAGAGAGCGGCAAGATGGGTCACGCCGTGGACCGCATGCGCGGCGGAGAGAAAGCCGGCGGCGCGCAAATTCGACCCCTCCACCGCATAGTGTCCAAGATGCTCGTCGAGCCGCGCCCGCCACGTCGCGCGAACGGCATTGCCGGCCTGCAAAATGCCGCGCAAGCGCACGCCGGCTCCGCCGCGGACCAGGCCGAGATGCCGCCCGTGCGCGTACGTCATCAGTTCGAGAATGGCGCTGGTCTCGCCGTGCCGTTTGGCGCCGAGAACGACGCCTTCATCCGTCCATTCCATGGAATGACCGTCACTCCTTGGGGAATTCCAGTCCCATCGCGCTGTAGCGCTGCGGATCGTCGTCCCATCCTTCCCGCACCTTGACGTGAAGGAAAAGATGCACCGGCTGTTCGATCGCCGCGGCGATCTCGGCGCGCGCCGCCGCGCCGATCGCCTTGATGGTCTGGCCGCCCTTGCCGAGCACAATTTTGCGCTGGCTTTCGCGCTCTACATAAACGGTTTGTTCAATGCGCACCGAACCGTCGTTGAGCTCCTTCCAGGCGTCGGTCTCGACCGTCGACTGATAAGGAAGCTCCTGGTGCAGCCGCAAATAGAGCTTTTCCCTTGTGATCTCGGCCGCGAGCTGGCGCGACGGCGCGTCCGAGATCTGGTCTTGCGGATAGAGCCACGGTCCGGGCGGAACCTGCGTCGCAAGCCAAGCTTTCAAATCGGCGATCCCGTCGCCGGAAAGCGCCGAAATCATGAACGTTGCCGCGAAATCGGCCCGCTCATTGGCGCTTTTAGTCAAAGCGAGCAGCGCCGGCTTGTCGATCAAGTCGATCTTGTTGAGGACAAGCGCTTTCGCCGGGCGAACGTCTTTGAGCATATGCAGGATCTTGTCGTCGTCTTCGGTAATGCCCTTGCGCGAGTCGATCAAAAGCGCAACGACATCGGCCTCCTGCGTGCTGCTCCAGGCGGAACCAACCATGGCGCGATCGAGCCGCCGCCTGGGCGCAAATATTCCCGGCGTGTCGACGAAGATGAGTTGCGTGGGGCCTTCGATGGCGACGCCGCGGACGGTGGTGCGGGTCGTTTGCACTTTCGGCGTCACGATCGAGACTTTGGCGCCGACCAGGGCGTTGATCAGGGTGGATTTTCCGACATTCGGCGCCCCGATCAACGCCACGAAGCCGCAGCGCGGCGGGCCTGGCGTCTGATCAACCATTGCGTCGCGCCGGCTCGACGCCTTCGCGGGCCAGCATGGCGGCGGCAGCCGCTTGTTCGGCGGCGCGCTTGGAGCGTCCTTGTCCCTCGGCTGGCGCCAGCGCCGGAAGCTGCACCGCGACGCGGAATTCCGGGCTGTGATCCGGCCCGGAGCGCGCCACTTCGCGATAAGCGGGAGTCGGCAGCCCGCGCGCTTGCGCCCATTCCTGCAATATCGTCTTGGGATCGCGCAGCGGCTGCGCGGTCGCGCGCAATCGCGCCTGCCATAACCGTTCGACGAGTTCTTCCGCGGCTTTGTAGCCGCCGTCGAGATAGACCGCGCCGATCACGGCCTCGCACACGTCGGCGAGGATCGCGGGCCTCGTCCGCGCCCCGGCATTGTGCTCCGAGGAACCGACCCGGATGGCCGCGCCGAGATCGATGTTGCGTGCGACATCGGCGCAGGTTTCCTTGCGCACGAGATCGGCGAGCCGGCCCGACAGCTCGCCTTCATCGGCTTTCGGAAATGCGCGGTAGAGCATGTCCGAAATGATCAGGCCGAGCACGTGGTCGCCGAGAAATTCCAGCCGCTGATAGCTGCCGGCGCGGTTGCGCGCGCCTTTAAGCGCCGAAATATGCGTCAGTGCAACTTCCAGCATCGCGGCGTCGGCGAACCGGTAGCCGATGCGTTCTTCGAGATCGGTTGCGGCGCGCTTGCGGCGACGCGACGGCTTACGGCCATCGGGCGCGGCGGGTTGGTCGGCAACGGGTTCGCGGGCTAAGGCAGTTTTTCGATTCCGACGGCTCTTCATCGCACCAGGGTGAACAGGCGGCCCCATCGCACTGCCCAAGGCCAGCGCCACACCTCCCAAGCATGGGTATCGTCGCGGATCGAGAAGAAGATGATTTGCGCCCTGCCTATCAAATTTTCGGCAGGCACATAACCGACCTGACTCAGCACGCGGCTGTCGGTGGAGTTGTCGCGATTATCACCCATCATGAAATATTCGCCGGGCGGCACGGTGTAGACCGGGGTGTTATCGTAAAAGCCGTTGTCGGTGAGATCGAGCGTGTCGTAACTAACCCCGTTCGGCAGCGTCTCGCGGTATTGCTTGACCCGCTGGACCACGCCGTCGTCGTCGGTGATGAAATCCTCGACGCGCTGGCGCGGTACGGGCACGCCGTTGATGTTAAGCACGCCGTCGATCATCTGAATGCGATCGCCCGGCAGGCCAATGACGCGCTTGATGTAGTCGATCGAGTCGTCCTTGGGCAGCCGGAACACCACGACATCGCCGCGCTGCGGCTGAGAGGAAAGGATACGTCCGGAAAAGATCGGCGGCGAGAACGGAAACGAGTAGTGCGTATAGCCGTAGGAGAATTTGGAAACGAACAGATAATCGCCGACTAGGAGTGTCGGGATCATCGAACCGGATGGAATATTGAAGGGCTGGAATAGGAAGGTCCGGATCACAAGCGCGATGATCAGCGCATGAATGACGACCCGTACTGTCTCGGCAAAGCCGCCTTCTTTCCGCTTGGTTCCGGTCTGCACACTCATCGGCCTGTCATCTCGCATAAAGGCGCGCCCGCGGCGATCTTGTAGCCTCTGGGGCGGTCACAAGCAATTACGCGCGGGATTTGGTCGCGGGTTCCCAAAAGCGCCCGCTAAAGTTCATTTTTGCCAGGATTAACATGCGCTTATGGCTCAACCTCAGTCTCGCATCGCGGTAGACGGGCAGCCGAGCCGCAGCGAAGTCGGACGGTCTAGGCGCGGGAATCGGCGGCGAGAATCGCGGAGATCACGACGAATGCATGCGCCATGGGACCTTCGTCGGTAATCGTGACGTCGATCCGCGCCTCATATCCTTTGGGCGTAATCGCTAAAAGCCGGCGCTTGGCGCCGCCGGTAAGCTCCATGGTGGGCCGTCCGCCGGGCAAATTGACCACGCCCATATCGCGCCACCACACCCCGGCACGCAGGCCCGTTCCGAGCGCCTTGGCGCAGGCTTCCTTGGCGGCGAAGCGCTTGGCGTAGGTCTCGACCCGATTTCGCCGTCTATCGGCGCGCGACCGCTCGGTCGCGGTAAAGATACGATCGAGAAATCGGTCGCCGTGCCGGTCGATCACCTTAGCGATGCGGCGCGCATCGGTGATGTCGGAGCCGATGCCAAGGATCATCGCACCCCGCTTTGGCGGCCGGCTTGCGCCCTGCCCCGGTCCATTGCCGAGCGCATCAGCCGAACCGCTGCGCCCAGCCCGGCAAAGATGGCCTCGCCGACGAGGAAATGGCCGATATTGAGTTCGACGATTTCGTCGAGGCTTGCGATTTTTTCCGCGCTGAGAAAATCGAGGCCGTGACCGGCATGAACTTCAAGTCCCGCGCTTTGCGCGAGCTTGGCGCCATGCGCGATGCGATGAAATTCCGCCACCGCCGCGGTCCCCTGCCCGGCGGTCAGCGCGTCGCACCAGGTGCCGGTATGGATCTCGATCACCGACGCGCCGATCCCGGCCGCGGCGTCGATCTGCGCGGGTTCGGCGGCGATGAACAGCGATACGCGAATGCCGGCGCCCGCCAATTCGCCGACCGCCCGGCGCAACGTCTCGCGCTGGCCTGCGGCATCGAGCCCGCCTTCGGTGGTCCGCTCCTCGCGGCGCTCGGGAACGATACAGGCGGCATGCGGCTTGAGCTTGCGCGCGATGCCGATCATTTCCGCAGTCGCCGCCATTTCCAGGTTCAGCGGTTTGCCGAGGCGTTCTTTAAGCCGCACCACGTCCGCATCGACGATGTGGCGGCGATCTTCGCGCAGATGCGCGGTGATACCGTCCGCGCCGGCTGCAATCGCCACTTCGGCGGCCTTCACCGGATCGGGATGCCGCCCGCCGCGCGCGTTGCGCACGGTTGCGACATGATCGATGTTCACGCCAAGCCGGATGGGGGCAACGGGCATATCGGCCATCAATTCAGGTCATCGATCGGGCGAAGTGCGGCATCGGTCTTACCCATTGACCCGCTCGGCCGCCGCGACCACCTTTTTCGCGCGCAATTGGGAAATGATCGAGGTGAGGTGCTTGAGGTTATAGACTTCAAGGTCGATCGTCAGCTCGGTGAAATCGGGCGACTGCCGCGTCATGCGGATATTGTCGATATTGCCATCGTGCTCGGCGATCACTTGCGCGATTTGCGCGAGCGTCCCCGGCTCGTTGACCGACTGCACCGCAAGCCGCGCCGGAAACCGCTGCGGCGCCTTTTCGTCAATATCCCACCGGACATCCAGCCAGCGTTCGGGCTCGTCCTCGAATTGTTTGAGCGCCTCCGATTGGATGGGGTAGATCGTAATTCCCTCGCCCGGCGTCATGATGCCGACGATGCGGTCGCCCGGAACCGCGCCGCCATTGGGCGCGAAGCGCACCGGGAGATCCGAATTGATGCCGCGGATCGGGATTGCCCCGCCGTCGGTTTCCACCGGCAGCTTGAATTTTACCGCCCGGCCTAAATTCAGGCCGAACCAGCCGCTGTCCGATTTCGGCGCGACCGGCGTGACGCGTTCGTCCTTGTAGTCGGGATACATCGCACGAGCGACGTCGGACGCCTTCATCTCGCCGCGGCCGACCGCCGACATCACGTCGTCGATGGAGCCGCGGGCAAGCCGCGGCAAGGCACCTTCGAGCTTCTCGTCGGAATATTCGATCTTGGCGCGCTGGCACAGGCGCTCGACGATGCGCCGCCCAAGGCCGGAATATTGGTGACGCACCGCGTCGCGGGTCGCGCGGCGGATGGCGTCGCGCGCCTTGCCGGTTACGACGATCGACTCCCAGGCCGCCGGAGGCGCGGTCTGCGCTTTCGAGGTCAGGATCTGCACCTCGTCGCCATTGTGCAGCTCCGAACTGAGCGGCGCGATTTTGCCGTTGATCTTGGCGCCGATCGCCATGTTGCCGACATCGGTGTGCACCGCATAGGCGAAGTCGATCGGCGTGGCGCGGCGGGGCAGCGCAATCAGCTTTCCTTTCGGGGTGAAGCAAAAAACCTGATCGTGGAACAATTCAAGCTTGGTGTGCTCCAAAAACTCTTCCGGATTGGAGCCTTCCGCCAATAGTTCGATGGTGCGGCGCAGCCAGGCATAGGCATTCGATTCCCGCGACAGCATTTCCGTCGGCGAACCGAGTTCGTCCTTGTACAGCGCATGCGCGGCGATGCCGTATTCGGCGATCTGCTGCATCTCGCGGGTGCGGATCTGCAATTCGACGCGCTGCTTGCCGGGACCGATCACGGTCGTGTGGATCGAACGATAGTCGTTTTGCTTTGGGGTCGAGATGTAGTCCTTAAAGCGACCCGGCACGACCGGCCAGGTGGTGTGAACGATGCCGAGCGCCTGATAACACTCGGCGACGCTGCCGACCATGACGCGGAAACCCAAAATGTCCGACAATTGCTCGAAGCCCAGCGCCTTGCGCTCCATCTTGCGCCAGATCGAATAGACCCGTTTGCGCCGGCCCGAAACCTCCGCGGCGATCCCGCGATCGGCAAGCTTCTTGGCCAATTGCTGCTCGATCTCGGTGATCCAGTCTTTCGAGCGAGCCGCCAGCGCTTCAAGCCGCTCGCTCAAAACCTTGTAGGCTTCCGGGTTGAGCTCCCGGAACGCGAGATCTTCGAGTTCTTCGCGCATCTGCTGCATGCCCATGCGTCCGGCCAGCGGCGCATAGATTTCGAGGGTCTCGTCGGCGGTGCGGCGGCGAGCCGCGGGCGGCTGATGCGACAGCGTGCGCATATTATGCAGCCGATCGGCGAGCTTGATCAGAAGCACGCGCACGTCCTCGGCCACCGCAAGCAGAAGCTTGCGCAGGTTTTCCGCCTGTTTGGCCTCGCGGGAGACAAGCTCGAGTCGCTTTAGCTTGGTCAGGCCTTCGACCAGGAGGCCGATCTCGTGACCGAATATGCGGTCGATCTCGGCGCGAGTGGCGTCGGTGTCTTCGATCGTGTCGTGAAGCAGCGCTGCCGCGATCGTGGCGTCGTCGAGCTTAAGGCCGGTAAGGATGGCGGCAACTTCAAGCGGATGCGAAATATAGGGGTCGCCGGAAGCCCGCTTCTGCTCGCCGTGGGCGCGCATGGCATAGACATAGGCACGGTTGAGCAGCTCCTCGTTGGCCGCCGGATTGTACTGTTTGACGCGATCGATCAGCTCGTATTGCCGCATAAAATGCGGTTTGCGGGGCTTTGGCGGCTTCGGCTCCCCGTTAAGCGGCGCCAAATCGGGGCTGCCCGTCAGCGGCGCCCGGATACGGGGCTGACTCTGCATCCGCGGCAAATCGACGGGCAAGCGCGCCATGGCGAACCTTCGGCAATCCCCCCATTCGGCCAGCGCCGGCGTCGTCCGACGGTGGGCCCAATATTTATAAGGATATCATGGAGCAGCCGCACGACCGCAAGGCGAAAGGCCGTTAATGGCTGAGCGCCGGGGCCGACGGTTAGGACCAAAGCTTGGGCGCGGCGGAAACCGGCCGGCTCTGCCCGTTAGGCAATCGTTAAGGAATGCAATCGCACCGAGGAATGATGGGGCGGTCGGGCCGCAATCCCGGCGCTTATTCTTCCTCTTCCTCGTCAGCCGTGTCCGGCTCGGGCTGGCTCTCGGGAGGAGTGAGACCTTCGAGGCCCTTCAGCAGCTCTTCCTCGGACATGCGGTCCGTGGTCACGTCGGTATCGTCGGCGTCGACGCCGGTGCCCGGGGTGCCGATAAGCGGCACGGCCTCCGGTTCGGGCTCGTCAACCTCGACGTATTTCTGCAGCGAATGGACGAGTTCCTCCTTCAGGTCCTCGGGCGAAACGGCCTTTTCCGCGATTTCCCGAAGCGCCACCACCGGGTTCTTGTCGTTGTCGCGCTCGACGGCGATTTGCGAGCCGGACGAGATCATGCGCGCACGATGGCTTGCCAGCAGAACCAGATCGAAACGGTTTTCGACTTTGTCGATGCAATCTTCCACGGTGACGCGGGCCATCTCGTGTCAGCTCCTGGCTACTGGTTGGCTTCTGCGCTTCTGCGCTGGGTTTGGGGCCCCCTGTGGGGCGCCCGATACCGGCAAATCATTCAATAATTCTGGCGCCTAGGTATCCTTCCGGGGCGCAGAGCGCAAGAGGAAAGCGGCTGGCGCCTCGGAACACAAGCCCGGAACGCAAGCCCGGGAAATGCAAGCCGAAGTTTCAACGGGGCGCTCGGCCGCCGCCGATACCTCTTTTGCCGCACGGCCTTTTCGCGCGCCGGCCCGCGACCGAGGAGACAATTTGGATTTGGTTTTTGCTTTTATAATTTTTAACTTGGCGACTGCGTTTGCGTCTGTTACCCAAAATTTCGGAAACCCGCCGCGGGGTTCCGAGTTTCGGCAACACCGCGACGTTTACCAGAGTTACTTCCGCCGTGGATTATTGCCACAACGACGGCGAGAATATTTCGTAAGCGAGATATTTCCGGTGGCGGAAAAACTGGATTTAAGCGCCGGCGATCGGTTCCGTTACGATCGAGCCGGTTTCATCTCGAAGAGACGGTCAAGAGACAAATCATGTCGGCAGCACAGATCGAAAAAATTGCATTGTTTATTGATGGCGCCAATCTCTACGCGACCGCCAAGTCGCTCGGTTTTGACATCGACTACAAGCGGCTGTTGCGGGAGTTTCAGTCGCGCGGCTATTTGGTGCGCGCATTTTACTACACGGCCGTGATCGAGGATCAGGAATATTCCTCGATCCGGCCGCTGATCGATTGGCTCGACTACAACGGCTATACGGTCGTAACCAAAGCGACCAAGGAATTCGTCGACCAGACTGGCCGGCGCAAGGTCAAGGGCAACATGGATATCGAACTTGCGGTCGACGCCATGGAGCTCGCCCCACACATCGACCAGATGGTGTTGTTTTCGGGCGACGGCGACTTCCGCTCGCTCGTCGAAGCGGTGCAACGGCGCGGCGTGCGCGTCATGGTGGTGTCCACCATATCGACGCAGCCGCCAATGGTCGCAGATGAGTTGCGCCGTCAAGCCGATCAGTTCGTCGATATCCTCGAGCTGCAATCGAAGATCGGACGGGACCCGACCGACCGGCCGATGCGCGAGCCGAGGGAGGCGCGCGACCTGCGTGAGCCGAAGCACACGCCGCAATTTCTCCAACGCAGCCCAACGGCGCAACGCGTCGAAGCCGAAGACGAGTTCGAAGACGATTAATCGCGATGACGCGCCCGAGCGGCATGCCCGGCCGCGATTGCCCGCGTTGCCCGCGGCTCGTCGCTTTTCGGGATTCCTGGCGCGCGCGCGAGCCCTATTGGTTTAATGCGCCGGTCGATTCATTCGGCGCGCCCGATGCGCGGTTGCTCGTCGTCGGCCTTGCCCCCGGATTGCGGGGCGCCAACCGCACCGGGCGGCCGTTTACCGGCGACTACGCCGGGGAACTGCTTTACGCGACGCTTGCCGATTTCGGCTTTGCGCGCGGCAACTACCAGGCCAGCGCCGACGACGGGCTTGAACTGGTCGATTGCCGCATCACCAATGCCGTGCGCTGCGTGCCGCCCGAAAACAAGCCGACGCCGCAGGAGATCGCGACCTGCCGCGATTTTCTAAAAGCCACCATAGCGGAAATGAGCGGATTGCGCGCCGTTGTCGCTTTGGGGCGTATCGCGCATGAAAGCTTCGTCATTGCCAGCGGCATGCGGCGATCGGAATTTCCGTTCGCGCATGGGCGCGCGCATCCCATGGCTGCGATTACGCTCATCGATAGCTATCACTGCTCGCGCTACAACACCAATACCGGCGTGCTGACGCCGCAAATGTTTCGTGACGTGATCGCGCAGGCGCGCAAGACGATCGAGGCCAAAGGTTAAGCCGCCTCGCGGCGAAGCCAAGCAATGACTTCAGCCGCGTTCTTGTCGGGCGGAAATACCGGGTAAAATGTCTTGACGATGACGCCGTCGTCGATGACGAGCGCCATGCGCTTGAGCAGCGTCATTCCCGAAGTCGTAAATGTCGGCAATCCGATCGCGCCGGTAAGCTTGAGACCGGCGTCGGAAAGGATCGCAAATGGCAGATGCAGGCGCTCGGCGGCTTCCCGCTGGTAGGCGGTGTCTTGAGTCGAAAGGCCGTAAACATGGCCGACACCGGCCGCCTTTAACTCCGCAAAGTGATCGCGAAATCCGCATGACTGCGGCGTGCAACCCCGCGCACCGGGGATCTGATCCCAACCCGGCGGCGGATCGATTCCGGGCACTCCCGTCCGCGGATAGATATAGAGCACGGTACGGCCTTTGAGTTTCGATAGATTGACCGCGGGACCGCTCGTTGCCGGCAGCACAAAATCCGGCAATGTCATGCCGGCAAGATGTCGCGCCGCGCCGTCATCCTGGGGAACTGGAATATCCGGCGGCAGAAAATTGGGATTATGCGTGCCCGGCGCCTCGGCCATGGTTTACCTTGCTCTTTCCCGCCTCGCTTTGATCGCCTCATCCTGCATATGACATGAATTCCATGAGCGAACCATCTGGATCGCGGAAATAAACGCTTGTGCCCGGCCCTTTGGCGCCGAAACGCTGCATCGGTCCGCTTTCGATGCGAATGCCGCAACGTTTAAGGTGCGCGATCGCCTCATTGATCGGCCCGATCCATTCGAAGCAGAGATCGCTATTGCCGGGAGCGACGGGAAGCCGGGCGACCTCCGCCGGCTTCACACCCGGCCCATGCACATTGAGCTGTTTGTCGCCGAAGCGATAGGCGTATCCCGTCGGCCGCGCCACCAGTTCGGCGCCCAACACCGTCGTGTAGAACGCATTCGAGCGTTCCCAATCGGTAACGTGAATGACGCAATGGTCGAGTCTCGTCGGAATTGACATGCGCTGCCTCGCCTTATCCTTTCTGCCGCATGAGCCGGCCGCGTTCGCGCTCCCACGAGCGTTTCTTCTGCGTCTCACGCTTGTCGTAGAGCTTCTTGCCGCGCGCCAAAGCCAGCTCGATCTTGGCGCGGCCTTTCTCGTTGAAGTAGAGCTTAAGCGGCACGAGCGTCCTTCCCTCGCGTTCGACCGCGCCGATCAGCTTGTTGATTTGCCGCCGATGCAGCAGAAGCTTGCGAGGCCGCTTCGGTGCGTGATTGAAACGATTGGCTTGCAGATATTCCGGGATATTCGAATTGATCAGCCAGATCTCGCCGCCGCGCGCATCGGCGTAGGATTCGGCGATGGTCGCCTTGCCCTGCCGTAGCGATTTGACTTCGGTTCCCGTAAGCGCGAGTCCAGCTTCGAACGTCTCGTCGATGAAATAATTGAAGCGCGCCTTGCGATTGTCGGCGACGACGCGAAGCTTCCGCTCCGATTTCGTCGCCCCCTTGGCCGCCATCCTCGCCCGCCCTCGCGAAACTTCGCCGCCGCTCAGCGAGCCTTGAGCAGGTCGCGGATTTCGGTGAGGAGCTCTTCCTGCCTGTTCACCGGCGGCGTTTTTTCGGCTTCTTTCGGCATCACCCGGTTGACGAGCCGCATCAGCCAGAACAAGACCCAGGCGACGATCAAAAAATTGAGCGAGATGGTGAAAAAGTTGCCCCACGCCAGCACGGCGCCTTCCTTTCTGGCGTCGGCAAGATTGACCGCGGTCACTTTGTGGGACAGCGGAACAAAATAGTTGGAAAAGTCGAGGCCGCCGGTCACGGCGCCGATCAACGGCATAATGATGTCGCCAACCAGTGACTGCACGATGTTGTTGAAGGCCACGCCGATGATGACGCCGACGGCCAGATCGACGACGTTACCGCGCAAGGCGAATTTTTTAAAATCATCGAACATCCCGCGATCTCCGGATCGATCGACCAAAGCAAAAACGTTGCGCGCGGCCGAACCGTCGGGTCGACGAAAGCCTTCCCGTCAGTTGATCAGGCCCGCATGAACCATGGCTTGGCGAACCGCGGCCTGCGCCTTTTCGCTCGCCGGCACCATCGGCAGCCGCAGCGCATTGGCGCATTTCCCGAGCAGCGACAGTGCGTATTTGGTCGGCGCCGGGCTCGTCTCGACGAAGAGATTGATATGCAACGGCGAGAGCTTGTCCTGCAGCTTCAGGGCCGCGGCAAAGTCCCCCTTCAAGCAAGCGGCCTGAAATTCCGCACACAGTCGCGGCGCCACGTTCGACGTAACGGATATGCAGCCATGGCCGCCATGTGCCATGAATCCGAGCGCAGTTATGTCCTCGCCGGATAATTGATTGAAATCCTCGCCCATGGCCGCGCGCTGCTGCGACACGCGCGTCATGTTTGCGGTTGCGTCCTTCACGCCGGCGATGTTTTTCAATTCGTAGAGGCGCTTCATCGTATCGACCGACATGTCGATCACGGAGCGCGATGGAATATTGTAGATGATGATGGGGATGCCGATCGCGTCGTTGATCACCTTGAAGTGCTGATAAAGACCCTCCTGGGTCGGCTTGTTGTAGTAAGGGGTGACGACGAGGACGGCATCAGCGCCAGCGCCTTCGGCGTGCCGGGCGAATTCGACGGCTTCGCCAGTGCTGTTGGAACCCGCGCCCGCCACGACGGGAATCCGGCCGCGCGCCTGGTCGACGCACCATTCGACGACGGCCTTGTGTTCGTCGTGCGACAGCGTCGGACTTTCGCCCGTCGTGCCGACTGGAACCAGGCCGCTGGTGCCCTCGGCAATTTGCCAGTCCACGAACTCACGGAACGCTTTCTCGTCGACCGATCCGTTCTTGAACGGGGTCACCAGCGCGGTGAACGAGCCACGAAATCTTGTCTTGGCGGCCATGATACCATCCATCGGCGCCGCGGCGCCCACCCCTTGGGGAAGAAGGTCCGCAAGTCGCGCCCGGCAACAGCATCATTATCGGTTCGCAGCCGCGCTTGAAAGCCCCCTTCTCGGCGAATTCACCCGAATTCCAAGCGGTTGCGTTAATCGTGCGGCCGCCTGGCTGCACATCTGGCCCCGCAATAGGTCAAGAATTCGGACGGGGTCGAAACAGGCCAATCGCCGCAACGGCGTTTGCCTATCTGTCATTGCCTTGTGCCGACCACGTTTTGAGCCGCGGATTTGCCGCAAAGCTGTAAATTGTCGCGAACGATACCGCGGTTAGGATTTATTCAACTTCACCGCGCGCATACATAGCACTCGGACGCTGAGGCAGTTGGAGACTCGGCGGCACTCCGACGACGCGCTTGGGAGGGATTGTGACAGCTCTTCGGGCCATCGTGCTAGCCACTCTCGTCGTTGGCCAGGCGACCGCGCACACGCAAGCCGCATCGCCATCGCAGCCTGTGCCGTTGCCGCGCGAGCGTCCTGCGGTCAATTCCGTCAAAGACGAGAGGGCGCCGGCGCCGAAGGCCGCACCGCGTAGCGCAACGGCCCCCGTTTCGGCGGCGCCAACAAATTCTCCGCCCCAGGTTCCCGCCCTGCAGGCGTCAACTCCGCCGCGGCCGGCCGCGCCTACGCGGCCAGCACCGCCTTTCGCCACAGCCGTCACCACGACGACGTCGCCGCTCGATCTGTCGGCGGTAAAGCAGGCGATCGAACTTGTCCGCAAAAACCGCCAAGACGAAGCCACCTTGATCGAGAGTTCCATCACCGATCCTTTGGCGCGCAAAACCGTCGAATGGGTGATTTTACGGAGCGAAGACGGATCGAGTGACTTCTCGCGCTACGAGGCCTTCATCACCGCCAATCCAAGCTGGCCGGGCATCGCGACTCTGCGGCGGCGCGCCGAAGCGGTTCTGTGGCAACAAAGCACCGACCCGCGAACTGTGATCGCCTTCTTCGCTCAGGAGCCGCCCCACACGGCTAAGGGGCACTTTGCCCTGGCGCGGGCGCTCCTAATGCAGGGAGATTCGGCGCGCGCTGCGGCGGTATTGCAAAGCGCCTGGCGCAACGACGCTTTTTCCGCCGATCTCGAGGCGCAAGCGCGCGATGCATTCGCAGGGCTGATCACGCCGGCCGACGATGCCGCGCGCATGGATGCGCGGCTCTATGCCGAGGACGATGATGCGGCCCTGCGCGCGGCGTCGCATCTCAATTCCGTTGCGCTCGCCGTCGCCAAAGCGCGCGCGGCCGTGATCGATCAGGCGGCCCATGCCAAGGCATTGCTCGAGGCCGTCCCGGAAAACGCACGGCATGATCCTGGCTACATATTCAGCCGCGTTCAGTGGTTGCGGCGCTCCGACAAGATCGCCGAGGCGGCGCAATTGCTCATGACGGCTCCGCGTGACGCGGCGAAGCTCGGCGATGTCGATCAGTGGTGGGTGGAACGCCGGCTCGTCGCCCGCAAGCTACTCGATCTTGACAATCCACGGCTCGCTTACGAGGTCGTCGACGGCGCAGCGGCGCCGAATGACGAAAATTACCGCGCCGAGCAACAATTCACGGCCGGCTGGATCGCGCTGCGATTTCTGCGCCAGCCGCCGATCGCACTTGCGCACTTCGCGCGCATCGCCGATGGGGTCGTTAATCCGATCACCCTGGCGCGGGCGTATTACTGGCAAGGACGCGCGGCCGACGCGGAAGGCCGCGAGCAGGAAGCGCGGGCGTTCTATCGCCAAGCCGCTTCCCACCCGACCGCCTATTACGGTCAGTTGGCGCGGGCAAAACTCGGTCTCGACGAGGTCACGCTGCGCACGCTGCCGGAACCGGTTCCCGAGCATCGCATTCTGGAAATCTCGCGCTTGTTCGAAATTCTCTACGCCGTCGACGAGCCCGATCTGGTCGCCGCGATGGCGGCCGATCTCGGCGAAAATGCGACCGACAGCGCCGCGCTCGCGACCTTTGCCGAGATCGCCGCTCGCCATCACGACGCGCGCGCAACGCTTTTGATCGGCAAGGGCGCGCTTCGCCGCGGCCTGCCTTTCGAGCGTTACGCGTTTCCGAATTTCGGCGTTCCCGCGTACCGCCAGATCGGCCCCGAGGTCGAACCGTCCGTCGTCTATTCGATCGTGCGCCAGGAAAGCGCCTTCAATCCCCGCGTCGTATCCAACGCCAATGCGATCGGGCTCATGCAGGTCACTCCGGCGGCCGGTCGCGACACGGCCAAGCGATTCAACGTGACTTTCGACCAGCGCCGGCTCAGCCAGGACGTCGTCTATAACGCTCAACTCGGAACCGCCGAGCTCGGCAATGACATCGCGACTTGGCGGGGATCCTATGTCCTGGCCTTCGTGGCCTACAATGCCGGCCCGCGCCGCGCGAAAGAGTGGATCGAGCAATACGGCGACCCTCGCGATCCCAAGGTAGACCCTATCGACTGGATCGAGCGCATTCCGCTTTCCGAAACGCGCAATTACGTGCAGCGCGTGCTGGAAAACCTGCAGGTCTATCGTGCCGTCGTCGAAAGCAATCCAAGGCTTTTGATTGAGGCCGATCTTCGGCGCGGCGGATAGGCGCGCTTCCAGCGCCTAAACGATCCGATCGACCGCGAACGCCTTTGGTGCTTCGCCTTCCTGGTGGCGCCGCCACATCGCCGTATAAGCGGCTTCGATGTGCCGGGTAAAGCGCTTGGTATCGAACAAAGAATGCGTCGTGCTATTGCGCGTAAGCCGCTCTCTGAGCGCGCGCAAACGTCCCGGATCGTCGGCGAGTTTGCGCGCCAATGCCTCGTAGTCTTGCAGAGAATTCGTGATCAGCTCGTCGAGACCCACGGTCTTGAGAAGGCTTGCCGCAACGCGGGACGCAAAGCTCGACCCCGGGCAGGTTAAAAGCGGAACGCTGGCCCGCAAGGCGTCGCTCGCCGTGGCATGGGCGTTGTATGGCAGAGAATCGAGAAACAAGTCGGCGTTGCCGAGCCGCGCCAAATGATCGGCCAGCAACGGCATTCTGGCCGCGAATATCACCCGGTCCGGCGAAATGCCGCGCTTTTCCGCCTCACGGCGGAGGTTCTGTGCCGCCGTTGCATTCGGCCGGCTCAGCCACAGCACGCTTCCTTCCTTCGCCGCCAGCAATCGCATCCAGATATCGAACATATCCGGAAGAAGTTTCACCGTATTGTTGAAGCAACAAAAGACAAAAGCCGCCTCGGGTAACTGGCACTCGGATCGCGGCGGCCTGCGTTCGGAAATTTGCTGGTTTTCGTCATTCGGCTGATAACAGTCGGGCAACCAAACCACTCGCTCGCTGTAGAATGCGAAATGCTCCTCAGGAATGATGACGCGATCGGCGATGATGTAGTCGATGAAATCCGCCGCCATCGTACCCGGATAGCCCAGGTAGTTGATCTGAATGGGCGCGGCGCGTCTCGCAAGCACGTCAAGCCGGTTGTCCGAGGTGAATCCCATCAGATCGACCGCGATATCGATTTCATTTTGCCGAATGAGGCGAGCGATTTCCTCGTCGCTCATTTGCCGAGCGTCGATGAACTCGTCAAAGGCCGATTTGACTCTCTCGCGCAAAATCGAGCCGTCGTCCGCGCCGAACGAAATGCCTGTCGTATGAAAGCGCGTTCTGTCATGCTGCTCGAAAAGCCCGACCATCAGTTGCGCGACGGGATGATTTTTAAAGTCGGCCGACAGATAGGCAATTCTAATACGATCGTGAGAATAGATCTCCCCGGACCAAATAGCCGGCGGCGATGTCGCATTCCCGATGAACCGCCGAGCGCATACCAATTGATCCGACGGCGATGACGATACGAGACTGAAAACGAGAGGATCGACGACCGATTTCTGCTCTCGCACGGCCGCGCTAATGGCGGCAATCTCGGTATTGAGACCGGTCCAATCCGCCAAATGTAGTCGCGCATAAAGTCGAGCGCCGCTTGCGAATTTCAAATCCGGTCTCAGCGCCAAGGCCCGATCGAAGGCGGCGAGCGCATCGGCATGCCGGTTAAGCGTGGAATAGATCCTGCCTAGCCCGAACCACGCTTTGGTAAGATCCGGTTTGAGCGCGAGCGCTCGATCGAAGGCTATTTGAGCGTCGGGATAGTCCGTCAGAGCGAGCAGCGCGTTACCGCGCCCGAGCCACGCCTCGGCGAGATCGGGCTTCAGCGCGAGCGCTCGATCATAGGCCGACAGCGCCTCACGATAGTTCTTAAGGTCCCCGTAGAACACGTTGCCGCGACCGAGCCACGCCTCGGCAAGGCCGCCATCGAGCGCCAAGGCGCGCTCGAAAGCGGCCATGGTTTCGGTATAGTCCGTGACGCCTGCGCGTTCGCCGTGCGCCGGCGGGGCGTCGCCATGCCGGATGTCATAGGAGACGTTACCCAAGCCAAGCCACGCCTCGGCGAGGTTCGGCTTTAAAGCCAATGCCTGTTCGAATGCGGCGAAAGCCTCGTCGTATCGCTCGCATTCCCATGCGAGATTGCCCCGGCCGACGAAAGCTTCGGTAAAATTCGGCTTCAGCGCCAGCGCGCGCTCGAGGGCTGCAAGCGCTTCGTCAAATTGCTTGAGTCTGAACAAAACGATGCCGCGGCAATACCATGCTTCAGCTCGGTTCGGCTCCAATGCCAAGACGCGATCGAACGCGGCAAGCGCCTCGTCGTGGCGCGCAAGTCCTTCGCAGCTTTTACCGCGGCCAAGCCAGGCTTCCGCGAGGTCCGAGTTCACCGCTAAGGCGCGGTCGTAGACCGTGATGGCATCGGCGTGTTGCTTGCTTTCGGCAAATATTCCGGCGCTGGCAAGCCAGGCGTCCGTAAGGTTGGGATTGAGCCGCAGCGCCTTTTCGTAAGCGGCCAAGGCATCTTCGTACTGTCTGCGCTTGAGGCCGATATTGCCGCGCCCCAACCAGGCTTCGGCGAACTGGGGGTTAATGGCTAATGCCTGGTTGAAGGCTGCCAAGGCTTCGTCGTCGCGCTCGGTCTCGCCAAATGCTCGAGCGAGGCCGTGATGGGCTTCCGCCAGATCCGGTTTCAACGCCAGCGCCTTGGCAAAAGCGGCCAAGGCGGACTCATGGTCCTTCAGTTCGAGATGGACGTTGCCGCGGCCGAGCCATGCTTCGGCAATATCAGGTTTGACTGCGAGCGCCGCGCCGTAAGCCGACAGCGCCTCCTCAAGGCGCCTCAGCAAAGTCAGCGATTTGCCCTTGTTGTAAAGCGCATCGGCATAGCGCGGATTGATCGCAACGGCTCTGTCGAAATCGTCAATGGCCTCCTGATAGCGACTGAGATCGTTGAGCGCCGTGCCGCGGCTGTTCCATGTTTCGGCGACGCCGGAATTGAGGCCGAGCGCTTGGGTAAAGCGTTCCAGCGCTTCCGCAGGCCGCCCAAGAGCTTTGAGAACGAGGCCGTAATTATACAGGGTCGCATCCGTAGGGCCTTGCTGATCGAGAGCGCGGCGTAAATAGGCTTCCGCCTCGGTCAATTGACCGAGTTGCATCAGCACCACGCCGAGCAAGTTGAGCGCGCCCACATGGGTCGGCCGCATGCCCAGCACGGCCCTCAGCAAAGGTTCCGCATCCTTCAGCCTGCCGGCCTGAATCGCCGTTACCGCGGTCCGGAAGGCCGAATCTTCAAGCACATTCACCCGTCACGATCCCCTACGCCGAAAGAAACGCTCAGCCGGAAACGTAAATATGATCCGCGGACAATCCGGCTTGCAGACGTTCATGCATCGTACTGTAGGCCTTTTCGATGCCACTTGCGAAAAGCGCCGTGTCGAACAAAGGTGTTGTGAGGCGATGATCGGCAAGTTTGCGCGCAATCGTCGTCAATTTGCCCCGATCGCCGGCAAGGCCGATCGCGGTCTCTTCATAGGCATCCAAATCCGGCGCTACAAGCTCCGGCAGCCGGATCGCATGGAGCAGGCTTGCGCCGACCCTGCCGGCAAAGGTCTCGCCAAGACACGTCAGCACCGGCAGACCGGCCCAAAGCGCGTCGCTGCCGGTCGTGTGCGCGTTATAGGGCAGCGTGTCGAGAAACAAATCCGCGAGCCGATGCCGCGCCAAGTGCTCGGCGGGCGGAACCCGTTTGGCGAAGACCAAGCGTTCCGGATTGACATTCCGCGCGGCGGCCTCCTTCGTCAAATTCGCCGCCGTCTCCCGATCGTCGCCGAAAAGCCAAAGCACGCTGCCGCCGATCCGCGAAAGAATCCGCATCCAACGATCGAAAACCTCGGGCAGGATCTTATAGCTGTTGTTGAAGCAGCAGAACACAAAGCCCGTTTCGGGCAAACCGCTCTCCGCTCGCGCAGGCGTCCGCACCGCAATTTCCCTTTTCCTGTCGTTGGCTTGATAGCTCTCCGGCAAGTAGACAACTTTTTCCTGGTAAAATGACTTGTGATTCTCGGGAATGATCCAGCGATCGGCGACGATATAATCCATGTAGGACGCGCCCAACGTTCCGGGGAAACCGAGATAGTTCACCTGAATGGGCGCCGCCCGTTGCGCGAACAATTGAGTGCGGTGCTCGCCGAAATACCCATTCAGATTGACCAGAATGTCGATCTCGCATTGGCGGATGGCGGCGAGCGCCGCGGCGTCGCCAAGCGGCCTGATATCGACCATTTTATGCAATGCGGCGCCGATACGGGCGCGGATTTTGCTGCGGTCGTCCCAGCCGTTGTCGAAGCCGTAAATCTCGAATCGCGACGGATCATGCTGTTCCAGCAGGCCGACGATAAGATGTGACGTCGCCTGTTCGCGAAATTCGCCGGACAGATAGCCGACGCGTATTTTTTGATGAGCCGCTGACGGTCGGGGCTGGAACGTTTTGACATTGGCCGGATATCTCTCGCGACTGTAGATCTCGGCGCACAATTGGAGACTTCGCGGCGACTTGGCCACGCCTTGCCAACCGAACGGCTCGGCGGAGGGTGTTCCTTCGGCAATATCCCGCTCGATGTCCCGTATAAGGGCATCCGTTGCGGACCATTCACAGGCCAGCATTTTTTGATGAAGCAGTAGCCCCTTGGTGAATGGGTGCTGCGGCATGATTTGGAGAACGGCGGCGTAAGCATCCGCCGCTTCGCGATGACGTTTTAGGACAGCGAGGATGTTGCCGCGGCCGAGCTGCGCTTCGACAAAGCTTGGCCGGAGCGTCAAAGCCTTGTCGTAAGCCGAAAGCGCATCGTCGTAGCGTTTGAGCGCGAAAAACACGTTGCCGCAGCCGAGCCACGCCTCGGGAAAATCGGGAATGATTGCCGACGCCCGGTCGAAGGCGCTCGACGCTTCGTCAAAGCGATTGAGTTTGCTCAGAAGATTCCCGCGGCCGAGCCACGCCTCGGCGAGGTTGGGCGCCAAACCCAGCGCCTTGTCGTAAGCGGCGAGCGCGTCGTCATAACGCTTGAGTTCATCGAACGTATTGCCGCGGCCAAGCCATGCGCCGGCAAGTTTGGGATTCTGGCCCAACGCTTTGTCGTAAGCGGCAAGAGCATCCTCGTATCGCTTCAACGCGTTGAGCGCATTGCCCCGGCCAAGCCAAGCTTCCGGCAGAGCCGTCTTCGCGGCCGCCGAGCGATCGTAAGCGGCAAGCGCCTCATCGTAGCGCCTGAGTTCGAAAAGGATATTGCCGCGCCCGAGCCAGCCTTCCGCGAGATTTGGCGCGGTCACCAGCAACCTGTCGACACCCTCAAGCGCTTGCTCGTGGCGGCCCAAATCCACCAAGAGCTTCGCGCGCATCAGATGAACATGTGTGAGCTCCGGTTTGTTGGCGATCGCCCGATCGTAGCTGGCGACGGCCTCGGCGCCGCGGCCAAGCTCGGTGAGAACCTGACCGCGGCCGAGCCAGGCTTCAGCCAGGTTGGGCGTCCGCTGCAAAGTTCGATCATAGGCGGCGAGCGCGAGCCGCATATAACGTTCCGCTTCCTTGCGCCGGCCCTGCCTCGCCAGAAAACCGCTGAAGACGCTTAATGCCGGAATATGTTCGGGTTGCGATTCCACGGTCTGCTTGAACAAGCGCTCCGCAGCTTCATGATTGCCGGCTTGCATCGCCGCAAGCGCACGCTGAAATGTTTCTCCTGCAGGCAACGTCATCGCGAATGAGCCGCAGCCTCGATCGAGAAACCTTCCGGCAAACGACCGGTCAGGCGATCAGGTCGTTTTTGCCGCATCGTGCCATAGGTTGCTTCAAGACGATCGGTCGATTTGTCGATGCGGTTGTGGCGCTCCAAAGTGCCGGCCATCAAAGTGCCAGCCATCCGAGCAAGTGGCAAGACTGTGTTATACGACGTTCCACGCTGCGAGGGGCCCGTACCTAGCCGAAATTACGTTTCAGATTGCCTTGTTGCCCTCTGTCAAGATGCGGTTTTGCAAAAGTTAGAGCGCGACAGCCTACCCCCAGCACCCTAAAAATTGCGCACGTCGCCACCATCACGGTATAAAATTCAAAGGAGGCATAACACTCCTCCACGCCCACGTACGGGGTTGATGATGAACCGGAAGTTGCGCCGTGCCAGCCAACGCGGCGGCAAGCACTTATCTGCTACCAACGTTGGCGCCAAAATCGATCCCAAACTCATTGCGGCCTTCTTGGAACAGGGATGGAGACTCCTTCGCGAGAAACGCGAAGAGGAGGCAACAGAACTGGCTACGCGCATAATACGCCTCCAGGAAACGCAGGAAACAAGGGCGTTCTTCGTACAGTGTGTGAAGCGATGGAAGACTTTTCCAGGCGCCAACGCGATACGAGACCTCATAGCCAGGAGTTGGCGCGAGGCCTGGGCGAAACCCCTAGAACTTTTAGGAATCACCTTGGGCATACTCAAGGCTGATTCTATCATTGGTCCCGCAATTCAAAGGGCAGTAACGGCGTGGCCGCGCCGTCTCACGTTGCATGAACTGTTGGGTCCGACAGGCCTCGTCCAAATCTCAATTGATCCGTTGCTCCCTGCCCTTCTTGAAAGCGGCAGTATATTTGGCCTTGAGTTGGAACGCTTCCTGACATCGCTCCGCAGCGCGCTTCTCGAACTCATTGTGCGGGATCGTAGCCACCAAAGCGAAAGTGTATTGCAATTCTGCTGCGCATTGGCGCGGCAATGCTATATCAACGAATA
>DASPTX010000036.1:0-77061 GCA_035623195.1 Xanthobacteraceae bacterium
GCCCGGGTTGGGAAGGCCGCATCGGGACGCGCCGCTTTTTTACCAACTCCTACGCGCAAGCGGCGGGTTATAGCCGCGCGCGCCGCGAAGCGCTCGACCGCTGGGATGGACCCTGCGTCACAGCGCGGTTCGATTGGGTCCAGGAGCCGGTGCTCAATCCTTATACGCGGCTGGCCGTCGTGATGTGTCCGGCGGCCGCAATCCTTCGGGCCGTCGGCTATGACCGCGCCGGCGGTCCGTTGCCGGAGCCCGTCACGGCAACGTGCGAAATTGCGCTGACGCTGGAATCGTGGGCAGCCTAAGGTCGTGTCGTTGGCGCGTTGCTGCCGCCGCTTGCCGACGGTGTGCTGTTCTGTTCCCAAGATTTCCAAAATTGTAATGTAAAATCAGTAATTTAATTAAAAACGCACAAACTGTGTTGAGAGTCACATCTTACTTCCCCTCGTTCGCATAGGTTCCCACCTGAATAGCCGGGTACGGAGCCAGTCATGAGCACCATTACAATGACGACCTTCCGGGCCACTGACCTGTCTCGTTGGGATCAGCTCAAGCTTCGGGTCGCGGAATGGCAGCGGCGGGCGCGCTCGCGCCGCGAACTTGACGGCCTTAGCGACGCGACTTTGCGCGACATCGGCATCACGCGCTGCGATGCACACCGTGAAATGAATAAGCCGTTCTGGATGGCTTAACACTCCCGGAAATCTGCAATCGTACCAGGCAACGCGGATGGGCCGCCCGGCGACGGGCGGCCTGTCACTTTCTGGTGCGCTGGTTTGCCGGCCGCCGCGCAATTTTTGTAGCATGGCGCTGTGACGGCCCGCCGCAACGGACCCAATCGATCGCCTGATGCGACGCCGGATCGGCCGCCGTCGTTCGTCGCGCCATTTCGCCATCCGTCCTTTGCCGTGATCTGGACGGCGACGCTGGTATCCAATGTCGGCGGCTGGATGTATAGCGCGGCATCCGGCTGGCTGATGACCAGTCTCAATCCCGATCCCTTGATTGTCGCGCTCGTGCAGGCGGCAAGCAGTCTGCCGATCTGTCTTTTCGCAATTCCCGCCGGGGCGCTGGCGGACATTTTCGACAAACGGAAATTCCTCATCGTGGTGGAGAGCATCACGACAGCGGTCAGCGCCATTTATGCCGCGATCGTCGGGCTCGGTTGGGCGACGCCGGGCAATCTCTTACTGTTTACATTTTTGATCGGCGCCGCCGGGGCGATGACGGTGCCTGCGTGGCAGGCGGTCGTCACTTACCTCGTTCCCAAGGACGATCTGCCGCCCGCGATCGCGGCCAATAGCGTCGGCGTGAATATTTCCCGTGCGATCGGCCCCGCGCTCGGCGGGGTGTCCATCTCCGTCTACGGCATCGTTGCGCCGTTCTGGATCAACGCCGCGTCCAATCTCGCAATCGTGGGTTCGCTGTTATGGTGGCGGCCGGCGGCGCGCGCCGGCACATTGCTACCCGCAGAGCGTTTCGGCCAAGCGATGTTGGCGGGACTGCGCTATGCCAGGCACAATCGGCATTTGCGCGCGACACTCATACGCGCCGCCGGCTTTTTTCTGTTCGCCAGCGCCTATTGGGCGCTATTGCCGCTGATATCGCGGCAGCAGATCGGCGGCGGGCCGGGACTCTATGGCCTGCTACTGGGCGTCATCGGCGCGGGGGCCGTCGGCGGGGCGTTTTTGCTGCCGCTTCTCAAAGCAAAGTTGGGTCCCGATCGCCTGATGGCTCTCGGCGCGCTCGGACAAGCCGTCGCCATGGTGCTCTACGGGATCGCCCGTGAACCGGTCACCGCGCTAGTCGCCAGCGCCACGGCCGGCGCGTCATGGATCGCGGCTTTGGCGACGCTCAGCGTGTCCGCGCAAGTCGCCTTGCCGGATTGGGTGCGCGCGCGCGGACTTGCGCTCTACACCACCGTATTTTTCGGCTGTCTGACGCTGGGCAGCGCGGCCTGGGGCGAGATCGCCGCGACGGTCGGCCTGGCGAATGCGCACTTTCTCGCCAGCGCAGGCGCCGTCGCCGCGATTGCGCTGACGTGGCCGTGGAGCTGCAAACGGCAGCGAGCATCGATCTGTCGCCATCGATGCACTGGCCGGCGCCGTTGACCGCGCAGCCGATCGAGCATGACCGCGGGCCGGTTCTGGTCACCGTCGAATATCGCATCGACCCGCGGGACCGCGACGCGTTTCTCGAAGCTCTCGCCCCCCTTGAGCACGAGCGGCGCCGCGACGGCGCCTATGCGTGGGGCGTGTTTGAAGATGCGGCGCAGGAGGGCCGCATGGTCGAGACGTTCCTGGTGGAATCTTGGATGGAGCATTTGCGCCAACACGAACGCGTCACCAAGGCCGACCGCCTGGTGCAGGAATGCGTGCATCGGTTCAATTTGTCCGGCATGCCGAAAGTGACGCATTTCATCGCCGCCGAATCATAGAAGCTACCGGCAAAATCAACGCGGCATCCCGGCGCGCAGCAAGCCGCGCAACCGTTGCGGCGTGACCGGAAGCTGTGTCACCGCGCCCGGCCGGCCGAGCGCGTCGTCGATCGCCGCCGCAATGGCGGCACCGGCGGCGTTGGCGCCGCCTTCGCCGGCGCCTTTGACGCCCAGCGAATTGAGCGGGCTCGGCGCATCTTCACTGATCAGCACTTCGATCGGCGGAATTTCGCGCGCCGTCGGCATCGCATAGTCGGCGAACGTGACGCAAAGGGGGTCGCCGCGCGGACTGTAGAGGAATTCTTCAAACAGCGCGCCGCCGAGACCTTGCGCCACGCCGCCCGCGATCTGGCCTTCGACCAGCATCGGATTGACCGCCTTGCCGATATCGTAAGCGACGAAATAACGCTCGACGGCGACCGCGCCGGTGTCGCGATCGATGCGCACGACGGCGAAGTGGATACCGTAGGGATAATTCATGTGCGCGGATTCGAACCAGCCGTCGGCGGCAAGACCCGGTGCGGCCTCGCCGAGAAGCTTAGAGCCCGGACTAAGCGCCTTGGCGACTTCGCCCAGCGTCAGCGAAGGCCCTTGCGGATACTGTTTGCGGGCGATCCTGCCGGCGGCGATGCCAAGTGTGTCCGGCGGCGATTGCAAAAGATGAGCCGCCGCGGCGATCGCCTTGGCGCGCAATTTCGCCGCCGCGCGCCGGGTCGCCTCGCCGGTCATCACGGTGACGCGGGAAGCGAACGTCCCCATTCCATAAGCGATACGGTCGGTCTGTCCATGCACGACGCGGACATGCCGATAATCGGCGCCGAGTTCGTCGGCGCAAATCTGCGCGATGACCGTCTCCATGCCTTGTCCGACGGAGGTCGCGCCGGTCACGATCTCGATCGTTCCGCTTGTGTCGATGCTGGCGTGCACGGCGTCGTAGGGCCCGAGCCCGCTTTTCTCGACGAAGAAGCCGAAGCCGGCTCCGACCGCTTCTCCGGCGGCGCGCCGGCGTTGAAGGTTCCGGCGCAGCGCGCGCCATCCGCTCGCGGCGAGCGCCTTGTCGAGGAGCCCGGCATAGTCGCCGGAATCGTAGGTTATCTCGGTGCCGAGCGTGTCGAGAGGACGCGCATAGGGCATCTGCGCCGCGGCAATGAAATTGCGGCGGCGAATTTCGACCGGATCGAGGTGAAGTTGCGCGGCGATCGCGTCCATTAGCCGTTCGCGCACGAACGTGCTTTCGTAGCGTCCGGGCGCCCGATAGGTTCCGCATGGCGTCTTGTTGGTCAGACGAATACGCCCGACCATGCGGTAGGCTGCGACGCGATACGGTCCGAGCAGCATTGTCACCGCGAGATCGGGAACCGTCGCAGCGTGGGTGCGCACATACGCGCCCTGATCGTGAAAAAACTCGCCATCGACGGCAAGGAGCCTGCCGTTCTCATCGACGGCGGCGCGAACGCGATAATGCTGCTCGCGGGAATGATTGGTCGCAATCAGATGCTCGCGGCGATCCTCGATCCATTTCACCGGTCGGGCAAGCCGTAGCGCACCGAGGCAGGCAAGGACGTCCTCAGGGTAGAGCTCGCCGCGGACGCCGAAACCGCCGCCGGTATGGCCTTCGTGAAGATGCACGGAAGAGGGGGCAAGCCCAAGCATGCGCGCGAGCGCGTCGCGATTCCAATGCGGTACCTTGGCGGCGCCGTAAAGTTCGAGCACGCCCCGCGCGGAAACGAAACGTGCGATCGCGCCGCGTGTCTCCAGCGGCACGCCGCTGTGCCGACCGATCTTAAGCTCGAGAGCGACCGTCGCATGCGCTGCGGCAAAAGCCGCCGCCACGTCGCCATAGCCTTTGCGAACGACGGCCGCTTCGCTGGAATGGCCGGGACTGTACTCTACCGGCGCGGCATCGGCTGCGATCGCTTCCGGCAGATTTTCCACCTCGACCGCGACCAGGTCGGCGGCATCCTCGGCGCGATAGGTATCGGCGGCGAAGACCACGGCCACCGGCTCGCCGACGTAGCGGACGAAGTCTCCGGCCAGAATCGGCTGGCGGTACGGATCAAGTCCTTCGACCCGGGTAAGGCGGAAGTCGATCGGCGGAATATCGGCGACGTCCGATGCGGTCCAAACCGCGACGACGCCAGGAATGGCATGCGCTCGCGCCGTCTCGATCGCGGTTATTCGCGCATGCGCATGCGCCGAGCGAACCACGCGCATGTGGATCTGATGGGGGAAGGAAATATCCGCGGCAAAGCGGCCTTGACCGATGAGCAACGGCCGGTCCTCAAGCCGCGGCACCGAGCGGCCGACGAAAGGTCTGTCGCCGCCCATGGTGCTTAAGGCTCCTCCCGCTTCGTCATGGCGTGTCGTACTCCGCCGCAATCGCCTCAAGGTGCTGCGCTTCATTGATGCGCCGGACGCAAATGCTCCCGCCGGTCACGTCGATCTCGTTGATGCAGCAAGGGCTTTGCGCGACGCGCCAAAACGCCGATAGCGGCTGATCGAGCAGTTGCAGGAGTAGCGCGCGGTTTACATTGTCGTGGCCGACCAGCACGACGGTTTCGTCGGGATGGCGGGCGAGCACTAGGCGCAGCGCATTGGCCGTTCTCGCCGCCACATCCTGCAACGACTCGCCGTTGGGAAAGCGCGCCAGATGCGGGGTGGCGAACCAGGCGGCGAACAGCGCGGGATCCAGCGCTTTCGCTTCGACAAAGCTTTTGAATTGCCACGCGCCATAGTCGATGTCGTTAAGGTCGTCGCAGGTCTTGGCGCCGGCGCCGGTCGCCTTGGCAATGGCGGTGGCCGTCTCGATGCATCGTCCCATCGGGCTCGTATAGATGTGGCTCGGACGAAAAGCGCTGGCGACGCGTTGCGCGAGTGCCGCGGCTTCGGCCCGGCCGCGCCCGGTCAACGGCAGCGGCTCGCGCCCGCGAAACCGTTCGGGCTTGATGCCCTCGACATGGCCGTGGCGGGTGAGGACGATCTTGGTCATGGCGGCGCGCTACGACCAGTTCAGCCGCGCCAGGATGGCGCGGCCATGATCCATTTTTTGTCTTCGTTCGAGAGAAAATCGAGCGTCTGGGTGAAGTGCGTGACGCGCTGGCGATAGGTCGCATTCCGGTAGGAATTGGTAAGATCGGTGCCCCAGTAGCAGCGGCGCGGCCCGAAGGCGTCGAACAAGCGGCGGATGTGCACCGTCATGTCACGGAACGGATAGGATTCCGACGAATAGAACGGAGTCGTCGACAGCTTTACCGAGACGTTCGGGTATTTGGCGAGCGCGGCGGTCTCCTTGACCCCCTCCGTTAGTTTTCCTTCCTTGACGATGTCGCCGGTCACGCCGAGATGGTCGGCGATCATCGTCAGTTGCGGATACCGTTCGGCGACTTTGGCAAACAGTCCCATCGGCGCGCCGTAGAACATCACAGGCAGACCATGCCTCTCGGCGAGGGGCCAGAACCAATCGACGCTGCCGTCGCTGAGCCAGCGCCACTGCGGGGGGTGAAACGTCAGCCTTATGCCGAGCATGCCGGGTTGCTTCTTCCAGTCCGGCAAGAGTTTCGCGACATTCGGATCGTTGACCGGAATGCGGGCCATGACGGCAAAGCGCGCCGGATATCTGCGCACGGCCTCGAGGGCGTAATCGTTGCGGTCTCCTTCCCAGGACGGCGGCACGATGACGGCGCGATCGACGCCGGCTTCCTCCATCATCGGCACAAGCTGTTCGATCGAAAACGGCTCGGGAAGCTGGGCCGCCCGGTTCGGCAGCCACGGCCGCTCGGGAGTATTTGCCTTCCACAGGTGCACTTGAGCGTCGACGATCATTCAGCCCTCCCGGATTTTCGGCGAGATTTTGATGCGTGCAGGATGGCGCTGCAACAGGCTCGATGACGCGCAAATGATCGGATCACAGGCGCCGCAGCGGCAGCGACCAGGCGAGTACCGCTCCAATGCCGGTAAACGCGGCAATGGTGAGAAAGGCGGCGCGAAAGGCTTCGCCGATCTCGGCATGAACGATGGCCTGCTGCGCTGGCGCAAGGGTCGCAATCACGTGCGGGCCCTGTTCGATGATGCTGCCGAACAGGCCGGCGGTGCTGCGGTCGGTCGCCGTTAAAATCGAAAACAGGATGGCGGCGACGGACGCGGTGCCGAACGCGGCGCCGACGGAACGTGAAAACTGCACCATGGCGGCGCCGGTGCCCAGCAGGAGCGGGCCAGATACCGCCTGAACCGTCACCTGAACGACGCCCATCACCGTGCCCATGAACAAGGCGATGACGCAGAAAGCCCAGGCCAATTGCGCGGGAGATAAATGCTGCGCCGAGAAGGCAATCGCCACCAGTCCCACCGTCGCGGCGGTCAGTCCGTAACTCGGGAATACCGCCGTGCGGCCGGTTCTGCTCACCATCTGCCCGGTGAACATCGAGCCGATACCGATCCCGGCGGTCAGCGGCAGCAGGATCAATCCGGTCTCGGCGGGCGAGGCGCCGCGCACCGCGCGCAGATAGATCGGCAGGAACGTAATCAGGGAAACGAGCGCGGCGCCATGGCACGCGGCCATGAGGTCGGCGCGCCAGATCGAGGCCTGCTTGAACAGCCGCGGCGGGATGAGCGGGGACGTGGTGATGCGTTCCTGCCAGGCCAAAAGGCCGAGCGACACGAGCCCGAAGGCCAGAAGTCCGAGCGCCATGGGCAGCGTGCCCAGCTCCATGCGCTGCACCTGTTCGAGCGCGAGAATGACGGGTCCGACAAATAGGATGAACAGAACCAGGCCGGGCGAATCGAACGTGGTGCGGCGGCGGTCGCCTTGCCGTGGCGGAATGCGGAACACGAATAAAACCGCGAGTAGCCCGAGTGGAATATTTATCAGAAAGATCGATTGCCAGCCGAAGGCTTGGGTCAGATAGCCGCCGGCCACGGGACCGAACGTGTTCGAACTCACCGCCACGCCGGCGAGATAGCCTTGGTAGCGGCCGCGCTCGCGCGGCGGAATGGCTTCGCCGATCAGCGCTTGCGACAGCGTCATCAGGCCGCCGCCGCCGAATCCCTGCACCACGCGAAACGCGGTTAAAAGCTCGATCGTCGGCGCCAGCGCGCAGAGGACCGATCCCAGCATAAAAATCCCGAGCGCCACGAACATCATCAAGCGCCGTCCGAACGTGTCGCCGAGACGGCCATAGACGGGAGCCGCAATCGTATTCGCGATCAGGTAGGAAACGACGACCCATGAAGCGCGCTCGATCTCGCCCAAACTCGACGCAATCGCAGGCAGCGCGGTGGCGACGATCGTTTGATCCGCGACCGCGAGAAACATCGGCAGCATGATCGGAGGTAACACGGTCAGGAATTGCGATCCCGCCGTGTGCTCCTTCACCTTCGGGGCAGTTGTGCCGGCAACCGCCGCGGGATCGGCCGGACCCGCGACGGTTGGATCGGCGATTTGGGCCGGCGGCGGCGAATCCGCGCGCTGCACGGCGGCGGGATCGGCCGCTCGCGGCTGGTTCCTGGATTCATTCATTGCGTAAGATAGGCCGCATCGTTGGTGACAGACGCCGGTCGTCGGGTGGCGCAGCGCCCGCAAAATGGGGTGTGCAGCCAATGTCTCACGTCTTGTGGCCGGGAGTCACCACAGAATTCGGGAGCTGCCTTGCGCTACGTCCCGCGATAAAAGCACCGGCCGCCTTCAGGCGGCCGGGCTATTGCCGATCGGCAACCGTGTTTAGCCGATGTAGGCGACACGTTCCTGTTCACGCGCCTCTTGCGCGCTGGCGGGTTGAGCGGGCAATTGCAGAACGCTTGCCGCTTGGCCTTCGCACAGCAAGGTCAACAGCACGATGCGCCCGTCGGGAAACTCGAGTGCGTCGTGATGGGCGGCCGCCTTGTCTTTGTTGACCTGCCGAAAGATGGCCGTTCGGTGTCCGACGGTCTTCGTCTTCCAGCCGAGCAAGCCGGCGGGTAGGCATGCCACCTCGTTCGCGAAAGCGAGCTCAGTGCCCGGCATGATGCAAACCGCCAGTCCGGGGTCGTCAGCCGCGGAGAATCCGCGGGTTCCGGTCCCGAAATCGCGGGTTACAAGCTTATCGCCGACTTTTGCAGGACGCGACCGCACGCTTTGAAGGCTAAAGTCACACATTGGCGACTCCTTTCTTCTTCAGTCCAACGTTGGCAGCCCCACAGCCGTACCGATAACGCAGTTCAAGCAAGATTAGTGCCGTGCTTTGGCAGATTAAGGGCATCGCCGCGCAGACGTGTATCCTGGCGGCGATCGCGCGCCATTAAGAAGCTTTTACGCCCAGCTTTGGCGCTCTCGGTGGCCGTCTGCTGCTTAAATCGGCTGCCTCTTTCCGCGCCGCAAGGCATATCGGTCTTTCATGCGCTCGCGGCGGCCCGCTCGCGGTTCATTTTTCGGCAGCATTGCCTGCATGCCGAGCGATGCAGCGTTCGTCCGACGGCGCCGAGCGAATTTCGGCATCACATAACGGTGATGCCGCCCACCATGCCGTCCCAATCGTGATCGGAGCACCTCAGATCGTAGGTTCCGGGCGCGCCAGGCGTCAAAAGCAGATCCTTGGCATCGCCGGGCTGCATCACGATCTCGGTATGCTCGCGATTGAGCACTTCGGGGTTGTCGATTTTGGCGCTGGCGAAAAAGACCGGTGCGGTAAATTCGTGCGTTTGCTTGCCCTTATTTACAAGATGCAAGCGATAGTGGAGGCCGTGCTGGAAGCTCAAGTGATCGGGCACGAAGCGATAGTCGAGCATGGTTACATCGATTTCGACCGGCTTCGGGGCGGCGCCGCCGAGACATATTGCAATGGCGACAAGCAACGCGCGTCGGATGGAATTTTCTTTCACGTGACCGTTCCCGGGGCGTGATCCCGAAAAAAGCTCGCCCCGGACTTGATCCGGAGTGGAAGCCGATTTTCCGAAAAAGACCATGCCTCACCAAAGACCCAGAGCCGCAATCGATTCAGTTTGAAGCGATTGCGCCCGAGGCGCGACGAAAGCGGCTGCGCTCGCCGCAGCGGCATTCGGCATCTCCGTAGAACCCCGCAAAGGACTGAAAAATCGCCGCCGCGCGCCGAAAAGCGATGCGCCCTAATGCCCCGCCATCGCCGCGGGTGCACTAAGGTTGATGCGCCGAACCAGGAGCAGGACCAGCGGGATCATCACTGCGGCGGCGATGGCGCAAACGTGAAACACGTCGATATAGGCCAGGATCGTGGCCTGCATCTGGACGAGCTGACCGATATATCTCATCGCCTGGCCTTTGGCGTCGCCGGCCGACGCGCCGTGCGACATGAAATATTGGGTTAGTTGCTGGACGGTCGACTGGAAAGTCGGCGAAGTCGGCGCCGTGTTTTCAACGAGACGCACCTGGTGGAATTGCGTCCGCTGATACAACACCACGTTGGCGAGCGAGATGCCGATGCTTCCGCCGAGATTGCGCGCCACGTTCATAAGGGCCGAGGCTTGATTGGTTTTGTTCGGCGGCAACCCGTCATAAGCGACAGTGTTGATCGGGATGAACAGAAACGGCAGGCCGACAGTCTGATAGACGCGAACCCAGCCGAAATAATCAAAGCTCGCGTCGGGCGTCAGCGAGGTCGAATACCACATCGACAGCACGATCCCGGTCAGGCCCAGTACCATCAAATATTTCGGCTGGAAGTGGCCGGTGACTTGGCCGGCGATCGGCATAACCACAAGCATGGCAAGGCCGCCCGGCATCATGGCGAGCCCGGAAAGCATGGCGGTATATGGGAACGTCGTCTGCAGCAATTGCGGCATGATCTGGTTCGAGCCGAACAAGATCGCGCCGACCATCAGCATGACCAGAAATGCCATGCCGAATTGGCGGCGAAACAGAAGCCGGAGCTCGACGATCGGCTCTTCATGGTTGATCTCCCACGGGACGAAAACCAGAAAGGCGACCGCCGCGATTACCGTGAAGGTGACGATGGTGCCAGACTTGAACCAGTCTTCGATCTGGCCGCGGTCGAGAACGACTTCCAGGCTGCCGAGCGCCAAAGCGATCAAGGCGAAGCCGACCCAATCGACGTTCAATCCGCCGGCAAGCCGCGCCCGGCGTTCGCGTTCGAGTATTTCGGGCTCGTCGACCAGCCAATGCACGAGACCAAGCGAGGCAAGTCCGATCGGCACATTGATGAAAAAAATCCAATGCCAGGAGAAATTGTCGGTGATCCATCCGCCGATCGTCGGCCCGACCGTCGGCGCAACAATGACGGCAATGCCATAAAGCGCGAAGGCCTGGCCGCGCCTATACGGCGGAAAAGTGTCCGCGAGAATGGCTTGTTCGCTGGTCGGCATGCCGCCGCCGCCAAGTCCCTGCAATATGCGGAAAAAGATCAGTGCGCCGAGGCTCGGTGCGAGACCGCAAAACAGCGAGCTTAAGGTAAACACCGCGACGCAAATCATATAGAAGCGCTTGCGTCCGACGACGTTGGACAGCCAGCCGCTCGCCGGCAGAACCACCGCATTGGCGATCAGATAGGTGGTGACCACCCAGGTGCTTTCGTCGACGCTGGCGGCGAGACTGCCGGCGATGTAACGTAGCGACACGTTGGCGATCGCCGTGTCGAGCACCACCATGAATGTCGCGATGGAGACGACGATGGCGACGAGCCAAGGATTGCGATCGCCCGCGGCCGAGCGGCTCGAATCCCAGCCCGCCGGCGTGGGTCGATCGCTCATCGCACTTTCACTGACGGCACGACGGACATTCCGGGACCGAGGAGAACGTCCGGTTGCTTATCGAAGACGATCTTCACCGGCACGCGCTGCACGATCTTGACGTAATTGCCGGTGGCGTTTTCCGCAGGCAGCAGGCTGAACGCGGTGCCGCTGCCGGATTGAATGCTATCGACATGGCCTTTGAACGTTCGGTCCGGATAGGCGTCGATCGCGATATCGACGGGCTGGCCCGGCCGCATCAAATCGAGCTGGGTTTCCTTGAAGTTGGCCGTCACCCAGACATCGCGCGGCACGAACATCATCAGCGTTTGACCGACGGCGGCATAGGCACCCTTGGCGGCGGTCAGTTTGGTGACGCGGCCGGCGACCGGCGCGGTGATGACGGTGCGTGAAAGATTGGTCTCGGCCTGCGCTAGAGCCGCATGCGCCTGCGCGAGCTGAGCATTGACAAGATCGCGCTGCGCCTCCAGCACGGCAATCTGCTTTTCCGTGGCGAGGGCATTTGCCTGCGCGGCGGCCAGTCCCGCCTGGCTTTGCAGGAGGTTCGAATAATATTGTTGCGCCTGTTCGATCGTGCCGGTGCCCTTCGCCGCGAGCTGCTGGTAACGATCGGATTCCTGCTGGGCGAAAGTGAGCGCGGCCTGCGCTTGCGCGACCTGCTTGTTGGCTTGATCTATTTTCGCCTGCTGCGTGACGATTTGGGCTGTGAGATTCTCGACGCTGGCTCGCGCCTGGTCGACCTGAGCCTTGGCCTGATCGCGCTGAGCGATATAGTCGCGGTCGTCAAGCCGCACCAGTTCCGCGCCGGCATCGACCAGCTGATTGTCCGTGACCGGAACGTCGACGATCGCGGCGGCGACTTGCGCGCTAATCGGCACCGTGCGCGTATCGATGAACGCGTCGTCGGTCGATTCATAGTGCCGCGCGTGCAGCCACCAGGCGACGAGCAGGGCGAGCAAAGCGGCCGCGCCCGCGGCAATCGCGACCGCCAAGCCGCGCTTGCGAAGGCCGCCCCGCCACGGCGATTTCTTCGGCGCTTCGTCGAATGCCGATGCCGCCGCGTGGAGCGGAGAATCAAGGCGCCGTTCGGAATCGGAGCGACGCTCGTTGTCGACACGCTGATCCATGATCGACGCTTAAACGTTTGAAACGCCAATGGGTTGCCTGTACGCCAGTGCGCAGCCCCGGCGACAGCGTGTGTCTTTAGCCGTTAATCGGCGGCCAGGCCAGCCGGAAAGTCTACGAAGAACGCAAGGCTGCTTGGATTTTTTGAACAAACTCGTTCAATTCGTCCCCGGCGAGGTCGCTGGTCGCCCAGAAATCGAGTCCGTCCTGCGACCAATGGCGCACATTGTAGCCCTGGATGGTCTCGGAAAGGGCGCCGGCATGGCTCGCGCCCAATCGCTGCGCGACGAACAAATTGATCAAATGCTTGCGACGCTGATAAACGACGGCGGCGACCGGTTCTCCGTCGATATAATCGAGGCGGCCGCCCAAAAGTGTGAAGCCTTCCGCGGTCAAATCGACGACCGGCGGGGCGACGTCGACCTTGCCGTTGAACCACGGCTTCACCGTGTGCTGGTCGCTGGTTTCCACGTCCATCAGATGGCCGGCTTGCAGCGAGCGGATATGCGCCGAAACGATTTCGTCGGCGATCGCCTGCTGCTGATTGTCGCGCATGACCGCAAGGACGAGGCTTGCCGCGACCGCCGCAGACAGCGCGGAACCGAGTGCGAATCCGCCGAAGAACCCTCGGCGGCTGGACCGGAAGAAGCTGTGCAACGCGCCGGCCCGGCTCGCCGGCGCCGTCAGCGACGCTTCGACGCGGCTGCGCAAATGCGCCGGCGCTGCCTCCTTCAAAGCGGCGGCTTGCATCGCCTCGTGCATGGCGCGGAAGGAGGCGAGTTTGTCGGCGCAGGCGGAACATCCCGCCGCATGTGCCTCCACCTCGCGCGCATGCCCGGCATCGAGCTCGCCGTCGATCAATGCATGGAGGAGACTTTCGAATTCGTCGCAATTCATGATGAGACTCAATTCATGACGAGATTCATGGCGAAACTCCCGGAGCGGTGACCGGTCCTGGAGTAGGAACGGCCGCCTCCGCGGCATTCCACGCCGAGCGCAGCATCGCGCGCGCCCGTGCCAATCGCGACATGACCGTTCCCACCGGCACGCCGGCAATAGCTGCGATTTCTTGATAGGACAGATCGTTCATCTCGCGCAGCACGATAACTTCGCGGAACGGCTGCGGCAGTTCCGCTACGAGGCGGCGGATCGTGGCGCTTTCTTGTTGCCGCACAATCAAGTTTTCTGGGGAGGCTTGCGGCTCCTGCCACATCGGCATTTGCTCCGCAGCGGAATCGTCCGGCGCGTAGTCGGTCGGCACCTCCTCTTTGCCGCGGCGCGCGAATTCGGCGTTGCAGACGTTGCGTAATATCGCGAGCAGCCACGGTTTCATGGCCGGTCCGCGATAGCCGTCGAAATGGCGCAGGGCGCGCAGATAACATTCCTGCACCGCATCCTCCGCGTCGCTCGGGTTGCGCAAGAGGTAGCGCGCGAGCGTGAACACGTCATCGAGATGCGGTAATGCGGCGTCGCGAAAACGCCGCATCCGCTCTTGATCGGCAAACGCATCATCCGCCATCGTATCGCGCTCAATCGCGCATGATGCCGCTGGCCCATAGTGCTGCAGCCGGTCCCAGCATCAGTGCGTAGCGTCGCCGCCCGCCGCCGCTTGTACCACGAGCGTACCCACCATGTGCGGATGAAGATAGCAGAAGTACTGGTAGGTTCCGGGCGTGGTGAACGTCAGCGTGTACTTGTCGTCGGTGTCGAGCGCGCCCGATTTGGCGAACGCGTTGTTGGTCCAGGCAACACCGTGCGGAATATCGTCTCTGTTGGTCCAGGTCACGGTGGTGCCCGCCTTCACGGTTAGCGTTTGCGGCGTGAAGGTGAAGTTGTCGATCGACACCGCGCCCGCCAGACTGTCGGCGCGGGCGAAGAGGACGCCCGCGGCGAGGATCGAGCCGGCAACGGCGCCTAGCGCGGTTGACGCGATGAGGGGACGCAACATTTTTGTTCTCCTCAGCCCTGCAGGGGCGTGTCGATGATCGCGAGGCGCTGCTCGTTCTGCTTGAACGTGACGTCGGCGATGCCAAGCATTTTGCGCAGCTGCTCGTCAGGCACTTTCATCGGGCCGGGCGAGGGGGCCGCGCCGGGCGCCGGCTGCGGGAAGGCGGTCGAGCGCGCCGTATGGAACGTGACGTTGCCTTCCACCTTCTGCATCACTTGGTGGATGTGACCGTTGAGCACCGTCACCGAACCGAACTTCTTCAGATAGGTCAGCGCCTGGGCGCCGTCCTGGGTGCCCCAGCCCCAGTCCTGGTAGACCGTCCACAGCGGGATATGGGCGAAGACGACGATCGGCGTCGACGCGGAGCGGCCTTTGACGTCGCTCTCCAGCCATTCGAGCTGATCGGCGCCGAGATTGCCCAACCCGCCGGCCTGAAGATTGACGACATTGACCAGGCCTATGAAATGCACGCCGTTGGCGTCGAAGCTGTACCAGCCGGCGCCCTTGGCGGCGCGGCCATACCGCTCGCGATACATTTTCTGCTCGGGGTCGAGAAAATCGTGTTCGCCGGGCACGTAATGGACGTCGAGCCGAGCCTGTGAAATGACATGATCGGCGTCGTCGAATTCCTTTTCCTTCGACAGATGGCTGATGTCGCCGGTATGGATCATGAAGGCGGGCTTCTTCGGCAGCGCGTTGACCTTGGCGATCGCCTCTTCGAGCGTGCCGAGCGCGTTGGGATTGGCCGGCTTGTCGAAGCCGACATGGCTATCGCTGATCTGCAGGAAAGTAAGGCCACCGGCCTCGGCCGCCTTCGCCTCGCCCATAATCCCGAGTGAGTGAGGAACGCCGCCGGAAATCGTCCACAGCACGCCGGTGCCGCACCACGTCATGCATTCCAGTACTTTGCGCCGGCTGACGCCGCCGCCTTGATCGAATTCACTCATTGCCGATCTCCTCATAAGCCGCCGGTCCCGAGCCGAAATGGCTTTGCGGCTTCCGAGGCTTTTGATCAGGCGAAGGGCGACTTTATTCCCGGCTGGGGGAGAATTTGTCGTAAGGGGTCCGCTGACGGGACGGGAAGTCAGATGACCCCCGCACAGCGGCCTCCAGACCCTGCGGGAATAGATCGCGTCTCGTTCCGATCCCCATTTTGGGGTGGTCTGACAGCGCACAGAACCGCGGTCGGCACGATGTCGAGGAAAGCGGGAGGAGGCATGAGCGGCGATAGATTCGACACAAAAAACCCTCCGAACGCATTCCATGCTTTTTGCGTGGCTACCAGCTGTCCTGCATACAGCGGATGGGCGATGACGGGCTGGCGTCACATTGGACGTAGGCGCCTCCCGGTGCATTGGCAAAAGCAGCGCTTGTACCGAGCGCGAAAGCGGCGCTGAGAATAATCGCGGCGGATAACATAATTTTTCTGGTCGTAAGCATTGCCTTTTCCTTTCCGATCCTCATTGGTCACCAAGTGCAACGGCCAAACCAAGTGCCTCAATCGCCACATTGCAGTAGATCGTCAATCTCATCGATTATTCCGTCGCGCGTCGTTACAAGCCAATTGGTTAATCAAAGAGTCGTGAAGTGCTTGCGGCTCGCAAAAATCTTTTGCGATGAGGAACAGCGATCAAGAAACCGCCGCATGGGAATAAATCGGGAGCCGTGGCGATCTTGATTGGCGTGGCCCGAAGGCAGGTTTTCGGATTGATTAGGCTAACGTAACCCTTCGGTCGCTTTAATCCGCAACAAAAACAGGAGAGCGATCATGAACTACTTACTGTTTGGGTTAGAAATTTTGCTCATTGTAGCGGCGATCGGCCTTGTGCCAGCGCGATCCGAACTGCGGATTTGTCGCTCCCGAGTGATCTGCAACGGGCGTGCGGAGTTAAAAACCTCGAGCTCATAGCAATATGAAAAACCGGCGGAAGTTAATGCCGGCGGTCATCCGCATCGGCGCGCGCTGAGGGCAATAAGATATGACGGCGGTTCTCCTAACGGTCCTGAATCTTTTCGTCGCGCTCGCCGGGCCAACCGGCACGACGATTTACATCGCACCGTCTCAAATTGTCGCTATTATCGACTCGCCCGACGTTGGCGCGTGCCCGACCACGCTCATTACAATGAGCCAGTCCGTGTATGTCTGTGAGAGTCCCGCCGAAGTGAAGCGCAAGCTTGAGGCCTTGATATCCCTGAGTTTGCCGCGCTGTTTGGGAGACCCGTCACTTCTTGGGCGAACTGAGTGAAGGTGCGTGTTGTTGTAGTCGCTGTTCGACCGGCCGGGAACACAGCCCAGAAATCAAATTCGGGTAATTTTCGACATACGGTTGAAAAACTCGCGGCTTACTGAAACTTCGGTTTCGCCGCGACGGCGGTCTTAACCTACGGCTCAGGCTTAGGGATCGGCGCGGCGGTCGATTCCGTTGTCGCTGAATCCGCGCCGCGTTGCTGCGCTGTCGAATCGGTCGAGGCGACTTGCGTCCGTGACCTGGGCCCCGGCAAGGCACCGAAAAATTTATTCGCCAACGAACCGTCATTGTCGGCCCAGGGTACGGCAGCCATTTGCGGCAATTGAGATCCACTCGGCGGCAGCACGATCGCAAGCGGTATTATTCTGCCCGGAAACCGGGCGAGGAAAATTTTGTTTATTCCGCCGTCAAGTCCGCTGTAGATGGGGGCGACCGGTACGTTGTCCTTAACCAATTGCGCGTATTCGGCTTCGTCGGCGTGTTGTTTTTCCAGCGCCGGCCGGGCGATTCTCGGATTGACGACAAAGGCGGGGCATTTGCCGGCTGGGTCGAACACGAGGGGCTTCGACGAGTTCGGCGGATGTTGCGCATCGAAGACATAACGGCGATCGCACACCTCAACCTCGGGCTCGATATGCGTCGCCTCGAAATGATCGTTGCCTTCCTTGAGCATCATCCAGAACGGCATGTTCGGATTGGTGCGGTGGCGCGCCAAATTCGCGGGCGTCAGGCGGAACGGATAGGCCTGGACCTGGAATGACGGCCGGCCGCCGAGCGAGTCGCGCGCGAGCGAAAAAATCTCGTCCATCTGCTCGTCGGTCATGGCATAGCAGCCGCTCGACCAGCAGTCGCCGTGGATCATGAGAAAGCTGCCGTCGCGGTCGTTCGCCTTGTCGAAGCTGTTGGGAAAACCGGTGTTGATCGCGAGATAATAGTTTGAATTCGGATTGAGCAGCGAGGGCGTAATCGTATAGAAGCCCTCCGGGGCCTGCCGGTCGCCCTCATGCAACTTCGGCCCGAGATCGCCCGACCACCGGCAGATCGGATAGGTCTTGAGAATCTGGAAACGGCCGGTGGTGTCTTGTTTCCAGACTTCGAGCTCCGCTTCTTCCTTGAAAATGCGCACGAGGATCGGTGAATATTTCACCATGTGCTTTTGTCGCAACAGCGCGAGCAGTTCGGGCGACAGCTCCTTTGTCGCCTTGGCCGGTAACTGATTGCCGTCTTCGCCGAGGCATCGGACCGGCGCCAGGGCGCCGGCGAAAACGGCCGCCGACAGGATGAGCGCGCGAAGAAGTATGGTGCGGATCAAATGCGATACCCCGACCATTGCTCTTTGAATCGTCATGGGACCTTTTCCCGCAACATTGTCTGCAGCGGGTGGCTTTCGTAAGGCAACAACCGACGCCGAACTCGCGGTCGGCTCCTTGGCATTCATGCGGGTTTGCGGATATTCCACGAGGCATGCCCAATCGGCTGGCAGTTAAGCGAAAATTGTCCGCGTTTTTGCGCGCGGCGTGCTTGGTCTGCTGCTATAGGTTGGCTCGTTGGGGACCGTCGCCCCGGCGGCCGACGGCGCGATTTTAATGCTGCAAACGACTTTTCCATCCATCGAGACGCGGACATCGGTCGAAACACGCACATCGTGGATCGTCGCCGTGGCGGTGCTCGTCATCATGGCGATTGCGTTCGGCGCGCCGTGGATCACGCTCGTTGCGCTCAAGGACATCGCCGCGGAGGTGAACGGCGAACGCTCGATACCCGCCTTCGCCAGCGCGCTGATGTGGATCGGTTCCGGCGTCGGCGGCATTCTCATGGGCCGGATCGCCGAGCGCGTCGGCATCCGCGTTACCGTGATTTTCGGGGCCAGCATGGTCGCGCTCGGCTTGGCCTTGTCGACCCGGGGCCCGTCCTTACCGCTTTATGTTGGACACGGCTTGTTCATGGGATTGCTCGGCATCGGCGGCATCAACGCGCCGTTCTACGTCTATGTCAGCCGCTGGTTCGATCGCAGGCGCGGCTCCGCGCTCGCCTTGATTTCAAGCGGCGCCTATCTCGCCGGAGCGTTCTGGCCGCCGATTTTCGCGCGGGCGATCGCGTTGGCCGGCTGGCGGCATACCATGCTCTATTACGCCGCGTTCGAGCTTCTCGTCATTGTTCCGGCGGCGGTCGTGGTGCTGGCGCCGCCGCCGCAGCAGCCCTACACAAGGACGACCGAAATGCACGCGCAGAAATCCGTGCTCGGCTGGCCGCCCAATTTCGTGTTTGCACTGCAGATGGCGGCAATCTTTACCTGCTGCATCCCGATGTCGATGCCGCAAGCGCATCTGGTTGCGTTGTGCAGCGACCTTGGCATCAGTGCCGCGCATGGCGCCGCGATGGTGTCGGTTCTGCTCGGAGCCGCGTTCTTCAGCCGCCAACTCTGGGGTGTCGTTTCGGATCGGATCGGCGGCCTTTACACGATGCTTGCCGGATCGGCCCTGCAAGCCGTCGGCATGCTCGCGTTTCTTTTGACTCAAGACGAAGCCGGCTTGTTTACCGTGTCGGCGCTGTTCGGTTTCGGATTTAGCGGGCTCGTTCCGGCCAATGTGCTCGCGTCGCGCGAATTGTTCCCGGTCGAGGAGGCCTATTGGCGGATGCCGACGTTGCTGTTGTGCAGCGGCTGGGGAATGGCGGCGGGCGGCTGGCTCGCCGGTCTTCTTTACGACCATTTCGGCTTTTACGCGCCGGCTTTCGCCGCCGGGTTCGGCATCAATCTTTTCAATTTCGCCGTCATCGCAACGCTGGCGTTACGGCGCAGGCGGACGGTCCCGGTGTGAGCGCGATTAGCGCGCGGAAGCGGCCGCTCTTGCGCCCGAGAGCTGCGGACGCGCGGTACAAAAATCGGCCACCGCGGCGGCGACGGCGGCGCTCGTGAGCGCGCGCCGCTTCTCGGTTCCCAATTCCAGTTCTTCCGGCCGGTTGACGATCGATCCGGCTTCGAGCAGCACAGCCGCCATTTTCGTGTCACGCAGCACGATCAGTTGATCGTAGCGGTAAACGCCTGCTTTGGCGTCGACCAGGACGCGGCGGCGATGGCCCATCAAGGCCAAGGTGTAATGCGGCGTATAGTGCAAGCCGCGGCTTTCCAGCTCCTTGCCGAGGAAGGCGCCGAACAACAGGCTGCCGGCGCGATCGCCATTGTCGTTTGACATGAAAATGGCATAGCCGGGATAGTCGTCGTTGAAGTGATCTTCCTGGCCATCATAGTCCCATGTCTTGAGCAGATTGTCGGGCACGGAATCGTGGTGGATCGAAATGAAGAGATTCGCGCGCATGCGGTTGGCGCGCGCGGCCCGCTCGACAAGTCCCGCCCAAGGCGCCGTTGCGGTGATCAACAGCACGGTTTGACTAAAGCCCGCGTCGAGCAGCGCTTGTTTGACGTCCTTGGCCAGTTCGAGGTTGAAGGCATATTCGGGAATGCCGCGCGCGCTCATCGCGCCCGGCACATCGACCGTGTGTCCGACATCGACGACAACGCGAAAGTTCGCGCGCGCGCACGCATCCGACAAAGCGCTGGTCGCTTTGGCCTGAGTCGTTTCTTTGACCGATTGCTCCGCTTTAGTCGAAGACTCTGCTTTAGTCGAAAACTCTGCTTTGGTCGAAAACTCTTGGCCTCGCGCCGGCTGCCGCTCGGCCGCGAGAAAAACCATTGAGAGGACGACCCCTAGCCCTAATGCCGTCTGCCGCAAAGCGATCATGACACCCCCAATTCTACCCGAATCGCGGGAAAATTCCATTTTGCCGGCGCCGAGCCTTGCCGGGACGCTTGATTTCGATTGAGTCCTTGTGCCGATACTACCGGATTGGGGTGTTTGTTGGAGGAGCGTAGTTATGGTTCGCGAACCCATACTGATCACCGTCGCCATTGACGATCTTCGTCCCACTCAAATCACCGTCGGAATTCGCGAGGTCAACGCCAAGCGCAAACACTGGCGCGACCTCGCCGCCAAAGAGGGCGGCGTATTCCTCGGCAAACACATGATACCCGTGGTTCTCGGTCCGAAAGGGCGCAATTACGTCGTCGATCATCATCATCTGGCGCGCGCCCTGCACGAAGAGGGCGTCAAGGAAGTCGCCGTCACTCATATCGCCAACTTGAGCAAACTCGATCAGGACGCGTTCTGGACGGTGATGGACAATCGTTCTTGGATGCATCCTTTCGACAGCAACGGCGAGCGCCACCACTACAAGGACATTCCAAAACGCGTAGCCGATCTCGTCGACGATCCGTTCCGTTCGCTCGCCGGCGAGCTGCGGCGCGCCGGCGGATTCGCCAAGGACACGACGCCGTTCAGCGAATTTTTATGGGCGGATTTCCTGCGCCGGCGCATGAAGCGCAAGACGGTCGATCGGGATTTCGATCGGGCGATCCAAAAGGCAAAGAAATTGGCCAAGGGCAAGGACGCCGATTACTTGCCCGGCTGGTGCGGCCCGGTGGCGGACGACTGAGCGGCGAAAAAATGCGACGGTGGTCATAACTGCGCCAATCTGCGCAAGACCGTGCGTCGCGATTTTGTTATAATTCTACTTAGCATTGCGGGGAGGGCGTCGCCCAGCGGCGGTTGCTCGCCGCCGGCAAAGCAAAAGATATAGGCATGAATCACGAACGGTCGATCATGAGCCCACGATCATGAAGGCATGTCGCGCAGGCGAGATTCTGTTGCTGGGCGCCTTGTTGCCGGCCGTCCTGGCGGCAGCCGGCTGCAGCAAAAAGGAAGACCCGCAGGTGGCCGCCGATCCCAACGTTTTTCCAGCCAACTATCGCAAGGATATCACCGCGTTTCTCAGACAATCCCTGACCAATCGCGCCGACTTTCATGGCGCGATGATCTCCGAGCCGGCGATTAAGCCGGTGGAAGAAAGCCAGCACTATGTCGTTTGCGTGCAATTCAACCCCAAAAGCCCGATCAAGACCAAGGCCGTAATTTTTCTTGGCGGACACATGACTCAGTTCGTCGACGCCACCCCCGCACAATGCGATGGCGCGGCCTATCAGCCGTTCAAGGAGCTTGACGCCGCCACCCCGGCGGCGTGAATGGTCGGCGGGAGCCGATAGCAATAAACGATGGATAATGACGTTTTGATTGTCGGGGCCGGGCCGACCGGCCTGACGCTTGCGATCGACCTCGGTGCGCGCGGGGTGCGCTGCACGCTGATCGAGCAGAAGGACAAGCCTGCTTTTCTGCCAAAGATGGAGCGCATCAATGCCCGCTCCATGGAAATTTACCGCCGCATGGGTCTCGCGGAGAAAATCCGCGCGGCCGGCTTGCGCGCCGATTGCCCGATGGACGTCTATATCGTCCTGTCGCTCGTCAGGCCGCCGCTGTTGCATCTGACCTATCCGTCGGTCGCGCAGGCGCGGGCGCAAACCCGCGCGACCAACGACGGCACGCTACCGCTCGAACCGTATCAGCTGATTTCGCAATATACGCTCGAGCCGCTTTTGAAGTCGGTCGCCGAGACCATTCCCGCGGTCACGGTGCGGTTTGGCTGTGAATTTCTCTCGCTGCGGCAAGATACCGAAGGCGTGACTGCGCGCCTGCGCAACGCCAATGGCGAAGTGCAGGAGATTCGCAGCGCCTATCTCGTCGGCTGCGACGGCGGCGCGAGCCCGGTTCGCAAGGAGCTCGATATCGAACTTTCCGGAGAAGGCAATTTACTGGCGCTCCGTCAGGCGCTGTTCCGCTGCGACGAACTATTCAAACGCTTGCCGATCGGCAACGGGCCGGGCAGGGGCCGGCACTATCACGTCGCCGACGATAAGGCGACGTTTCTGATCATGCAGGACTCAACCCGGCACTGGACGCTGCATTCGATACGCGAGCGCGACGAGGAGATGAAACTCGCCTTTGAGGCGACCGTCGGGATACCGGTCCGATACGAAATGCTGTCGTGCGCGCCATGGCGGCAAAATCTTCTGCTCGCCGACCGCTACGGCAAGGATCGCGTCTTTCTCGCCGGCGACGCCGCGCATCTGGTCATTCCGACAGGCGGGCTCGGCATGAATTCGGGCGTCGGCGACGCCATCGACCTGTCGTGGAAGCTCGCGGCGACGCTCGCCGGATGGGGCGGGCCGAATCTCTTGCAATCCTACGAGATCGAGCGGCGCCAGGTCGGCGAACGCAATGTCGGCGCATCGCGCTATGCGACGATCGGCCGGCGTAAATGGCGCGCCATGTGGCGCGCCAATATTGGCGAGGATTCGGCGGCCGGAGCCGAGACCCGGGGAAACTTGAGCGCCGTCGCCGACGTCGAGCAGCGCAAAAGCAATGAGATGATCGGCGCGGAGCTCGGCTACCGCTATGTCGATTCGCCGATCATCTGCAATATACCGGGCGGTCCCGAACATCTTTTCCGCGAATATCACCCGACCACCTGGCCCGGAGCGCGGTTGCCGCATGTTTGGCTCGATGACGGCGTGCCGATGCAGGACCGCATCTCCGACGGCTACACCATCCTCAAACTCGGCGGCTCTAAAGCCGACGCGCGCGGGCTTGTGCGCGCCATTCGCGAGCGCGGCGCGCCAGCGACTGTGCTAGAAATTTCCGATTGGATCGCCCAAGAGGTCTACGGCTACGATCTGATCCTGCTGCGCCCGGATCTGCATGTGGTCTGGCGCGGCAACACCGCGCCGGAAAATCCCGCGCGCGTCGCCGCCGTCGCCACCGGGCATTAGGGCATGATCCGGAGAAGTGGAAAACGGTTTTCCGAAAGGTCATGCCTCATCAGATAACTAGAGCACGATCGATTCAGCTTGAGACGATTGCGCTCTAAGCGGCTGTTCAGGCCGGGAAAGGCAATCGCGCAATGGCCTCGCCGCCGATCGCGCAAACGACGACGACCAGCCACGGCGGCGTCTTCCACATGAACAGCAAAAGGAAAGCGCCGATGCCGAGCGCGAAATCGCCCGCGTTGGTAATGCCGGTGGTCCAAACCGGCCGGTAGAGCGCGGCGAGCAACAGGCCCACGACGGCGGCATTGACGCCGCGGAGCGCGGCTTGCGCCGCCGCGCGCCGGCGCAGATCATCCCAAAACGGCAGCGGGCCGATCACCAAAAGAAATGCCGGGAGGAACATCGCCACAAGGCAAAGAGCCGCCCCCAGCCAGCCGTTGGGAGGCGGACCCATGACCGTTCCGAGATAGGCGGAAAACGTAAAAAGCGGCCCCGGCACCGCTTGCGTCGCGCCGTAGCCGGCAAGAAACGCGTCGTTGCTGACCCAGCCCGGCGGCACGACGGCAGCCTGCAGGAGCGGTAGCACGACGTGGCCGCCGCCGAAGACAAGCGAGCCGGCTCGATAGAACACATCGAACAATTGCAGCGCGTGGCTCGGCGCCGCGGCGACGGCTAGCGGCAGGCCGATCAGAAGCGCGAAGAACAGCACGATGGCCGCGACGGCCGCGCCGCGGCTGACCGGATGCGGCAGCGCGGTGTGGCGATCGGCCGACACGTCGCCGAATCGGATCAACCCGATGGCCCCGCCGAGAACGATGGCGATCACCTGGCCGAACGACGACGGTATCGCCAGCACTAAGATCGCGGCGCAAACGGCAAGCGTGGCGCGCTCGGCGTCGGGAGCGAGCGAGCGCATCATGGTCAGCACGGCGTTGGCGACGACCGCGACGGCAGCAACTTTCAGCCCGTGCAGCCAACCGCTGCCCAATGCGCCGCCGAGCGAACTCACGCCATAACCGAACAAGACGAGCGCAATGGCGGATGGCAGGGTGAAGCCGGCCCAGGCCGCCAGCGCGCCGGCGTAACCAGCGCGCGACAATCCGATCGCGATACCGACTTTGCTGCTGGCGGGTCCCGGAAGGAATTGCGAGAGCGCGACCAGGTCGACATAGGTTTTTTCGTCGAGCCACTTGCGGCGTACGACGATGTCCTCGTGGAAATAGCCGAGATGCGCGACCGGGCCGCCGAAGCTCGTCAATCCGAGGCGGAGGAAGGCGGCAAAGACTTCGGCGATACTGCCGCGCTGCGCCGCGGTGTCGCCAGCGGAACCCGACGCCTCCTTCGAGTCGCTTTCCTGCACGCCGCTCATGACGGTTCGCTCCCGCGTCGCCTAGCAAGATATCCCTTCGGAGGACCTGTATCTTGAGTACTTATTCTCATGCGATTGCGCGATTTAGTACAAAATTTTCCTCTTTGCGTGCGCCAGAAACGTCTTATATAGAAAATCATTCTATATCATCTGGCCTTCGGGCTGAACTAGCGCTAGGGACCGTGGAGCGACCCAATGACCTCTCCGCTCGACCAGAAAAAGATCAAGATCACAGGCCCGGTCGTGGTCACCGCCAATCGCGCGGGCGACGGCGCGGTCGTGTATCGCAGTCCCGACGGCGGCTGGACCACCGAACTCGACGGCGCCGCCATCGCCACCGACGCCGCCATTGCGCGAACGCTCGTTGCCGCGGCAACCGGCGACGATCTCAACGCGATCGGTCCGTACGTGGCGCCGGTAAAGCTTCTGCCCGGCGGCGGCGTGCGGCCGGGAAACCTCCGCGAATTGATCCGGCGCGGTGGTCCCACGATCGAGTTGCCGGCGGCGGTCGGTTCATAGGGCATGATCCGGAAAAGCGGAAAACCGGTTTTCCGAGAAAATCAGGCCCTATCAAAAATCCAAAGCCGCAGTCGAATCAACTTGAAGCGATCATGCTCTAGCCGAACGCAAAGTCAGAATGCATGTACGTCTATGATGCTTTCGACCGCAAGCTCCTGGCCGAGCGCGTCGCCGAATTCCGCGACCAGGTCGGGCGGCGGCTTTCAGGCGAATTGACCGAGGAGGAGTTCAAGCCGCTGCGGCTGATGAACGGCGTCTATCTGCAGCTTCATGCCTATATGCTGCGGATCGCCATTCCCTACGGCACGCTGTCGACGCTGCAGCTGCGCAAGCTCGCCCACGTTGCGCGTAAATACGACCGCGGTTACGGCCATTTCACCACGCGGCAGAACATCCAGTTCCATTGGATCAAGCTCGCCGAATTACCGGATGCGATGGCCGAACTGGCGGGCGTCGGCATGCATGGCATGCAAACCAGCGGCAACAATGTCCGCAACATCACGACCGACCAGTGGGCGGGCGTCGCGCCCGACGAGATCGAGGATCCGCGGGTCTGGGCCGAAGTAATTCGCCAGCACGTGACGCTGCATCCCGAATTTTCGTTCATGCCGCGCAAATTCAAGATCGCGGTCGGCGCGTCGAGCCATGATCGCGCCGCGCTGCGCATCCACGATCTCGCCCTACGGCTTCACCGCAACGCGGCGAGCGAAACCGGATTCGAAGTGATGGTCGGCGGCGGGCTTGGCCGCACCCCTTATCTCGCGCTGACGATCAAGCCGTTCCTGGCGGCGCGCGACGTGCTCAGTTACGTGGAAGCGGTTCTGCGCACCTACAATCAGTTCGGCCGCCGCGACAATATCTGGAAGGCGCGCATCAAGATTCTCGTGCACGAGCTCGGCGCCGAGGCCTTCGCCAAGGAAGTCGAGACGGAATGGCAAACCATCAAAGATGGCGCGCTCGCGCTCGATCCGGGGGTGGTGACGGAGATTTCCGGCCGCTTCCGTTATCCGGCTTATGAGAAGCTCGACGACAGTCCGCAAGAGCTTGCGCGGGCGCGGCGCGACGACAGGCAGTTCGATGCTTGGATGAAGAACTGCGTAACCAACCATAAAGTCCCCGGCTACGCCATCGTGACGCTTTCGCTCAAGCCGGAGGGAGGCACGCCGGGCGACGCCACGGCAGCGCAAATGGAGGATATCGCCGACCTGGCCGACCGCTATTCGTTCGGCGAAATCCGCGTCGGCCATGAGCAGAACCTGGTGCTGCCGCATGTCGCGCAGCGCGACCTGCCGACTTTGTGGAGCGTGCTCGACGCCATTGGTCTCGCTCTACCGAATGTCAGCCTCGTCACCGACATCATTTCCTGCCCTGGCCTCGATTATTGCAGCCTTGCCAATGCGCGCTCGATACCGATCGCGCAGGAAATCACGCGGCGGTTCCGCGATCTCGATATGCAGCGCAAGCTCGGGCGGCTGCACATCAATATTTCGGGCTGCATCAATGCCTGCGGCCACCATCACGTCGGCCATATCGGCATTCTCGGGGTGGAAAAGAACGGCGAGGAGTTCTATCAGATCACGCTCGGCGGCAAGGCCGACGAGAATGCGACGCTCGGCGCGCTGATCGGTCCGGCGGTGCCCTTTGCGCAGGTGGCCGATGTCGTCGAAGACATCGCCGCGGCCTATCTCGAACTGCGGCAAAGGCCGGATGAATTGTTCATCGATACCGTCAAGCGGACGGGCATCGAGCCGTTTCGGGAGCGCGTCTATGCCGCTCGTTGAAAACGGCCAGATCGTGCAAGATCGCTACGTCTATGTCGGCGAGGAGGAGCCGATCCCGGATCGCGTGCCGGTGATCATGCCGGCGAAGCGCTTCCTCGAAAACGCCGATGCGCTGGTCCGCCGCGACGGTTCGCTCGGCGTCGCCTGGCCGAACGACCGGCGTGTCGCCGAACTCGCGCCGTGGCTCGGCCACCTGGCGCTGGTCGCACTTCATTTCCCGAAATTCCGCGACGGGCGCGCTTACAGCCAGGCGCGGCTTCTGCGCGAGACTTACGGGTTCGGCGGCATGCTGCGCGCCACCGGCGACGTGCTGCGCGATCAGTTTCAGTTTCTCGTTCGCGCCGGTTTCAACTCCTTCGAGGTGAAGAAGCCCGCCGATGCGCGCGCCTTTTCCGAGGCGGCCGGCCGCTATAGCGTGTTTTATCAATCGAGCGCCGATGGCAGCGTTCCGGCGCAGCGGCGGCGTGTGAAAACGGACACCTCCAATCCGCCTGCCGCCGGCGGCATGAAGTAACGCTCCGCATTGTCGCTGCGAGCGTCGCCGCTCGACGCTCAATCGCTCCCGCAACGCTGCATCATCCTCGATGACGAATATTGCGTCACGGCCGCGAACCGCCGCAAACTGAGCTAAATCGGGCGGATGACGGTCGCGTCGGGATGTGCAAATAATGTGGGCGATGAACGGCCCAGCCGGATCGACTGCCTCCATCGAGCAAGACGCCGCCCGTAAACAATTGGTTGCCGCTTTGGCGCGCATTGCCGGCGGCGACAAAAGCGCGTTGCGACTGCTTTATCGCGATACGTCCGCGAAACTTTTTGCCGTCTGCCTGCGTATCTTACACGACGAAGGCGAGGTCGAGGACGTGCTGCAGGACGTTTACATCACGGTTTGGCGGCGCGCGGGTACATTCGACCCCGCGCGCGCGAGCCCGATTACGTGGCTCGTCGCCATCGCCCGGAACCGGTCGATCGACCGGCTTCGCTCCGGCGCCGCCGCGCGGAGCCGATCTCTCGATGAGGCCGCCGAAGTCAGCGACGACGCGCCGAGCGCGCTCGCGCAGATCGAAAGCACCGACGAGCACCGGCGCTTGGTGGATTGCTTGAACGAGCTGGAGCCGCGCCATGCCGCCGCGGTGCGTTCCGCTTTTTTCGGCGGCATCGCTTACGAAGAACTGGCGCGGCGGATGAATATGCCGCTTGGCACCGTGAAGAGCTGGATTCGCCGAAGCTTGCTGCGGCTGAGGGAATGCCTGGAACGATGAGCGACGAACCGACCAGGGACTCCGACGACCCTACGCCCGTCGCGGGAGAGTACGTGCTGGGCGTGCTCGGCGCGGCGGAGCGCCGCGCTTTCGAAGCGCGAATGGCGCGCGATCCGCAGCTCCGCGCCGAGGTGGAATACTGGGAGCGGCGGCTTGGCGTACTCGCATCCGAGGTCAAGCCGATCGATCCGCCGCCGCGCGTCTGGGCGAATATCGAGGCGGCGATCGCTCCGGGCGCCGGCCGTGGCGGCCTTTGGCAGAATCTGTCCTTTTGGCGATGGGCCACGGTGGGCGCGGCTGCGGTCGCCGCCGCCTGCCTCGTGGCGCTGGTCTATAGCGCGCGCGCGCCGGTGCCGAATCTTCCGCTGATCGCCAAGCTCCAAGCAAGCGGCGGACAAGCCAGTTTCGTCGCGACGGTCGATCGGAGGGGCGCAGGCTTGACCATCGTTCCGGCCGCGGCGCCCGCGGTGAGCGAGCGAGCGCTGGAGCTATGGCTGATCGCGCCCGGCGAAAAGCCGCAATCGCTCGGCCTGATCGAGGCCGGCCGCCCAGTCCACATCACGGTGCCCGCGCGCTTGATCCAAAGCATCGCGCCGCAGGCCACGCTCGCGGTTTCGCTCGAACCGCCGGGCGGTTCGCCGACCGGCCAGCCGACCGGGCCGGTGATCGCCAGCGGCAAGCTCACAAATCTGTGATCGGGCGCCGGCATCCCGACGCATTCCGCCTCCGTAGCTAGCGTCGCGACCCAATCAAGGGCGACGTCAAGCTTCTGGAGGATTTAATGAGTCTCAATCGAAAGGCCGTGCTCACGATCGCTGCGGTCGCAGCGCTCGCGGTCGGCTTCATCGCCGCGCCTTCGGCCTTCTCTCAAGCGATGGGCGAAAAGACCGTCATGGTCGGCGGCGCCCCGATGTACCCCAACAAGAACATCATCCAAAATGCCGTCAACTCGAAGGATCACACCACGCTGGTCGCTGCGGTGAAGGCGGCGGGCCTGGTCGATACGCTGCAAGGTCCCGGTCCGTTCACGGTCTTCGCGCCGACCAACGAAGCCTTTGCCGCGCTGCCAAAGGGGACGGTCGAGACCCTGCTGAAGCCCGAGAACAAGGACAAGCTGGTCAAGATTCTCACCTATCACGTGGTTGCGGCCGATGCGATGGCCAATACGATCAAACAGATGATCAAGGACGATGGCGGCGAGCACACCATCACCACTGTCTCCGGCGGCAAACTCATCGCCATGATGAAGCACGGCAAAATCGAGCTTCAGGACGAAAACGGCAATGTCGCCACCGTGACCATCGCCAACGTCAAGCAGTCCAACGGCGTCATTCATGTCATCGACCGCGTTCTGCTGCCGAAATAATCGCCGTCAAAACGGCACGTTTTGCACGGCGAGGCGGCGCATTCTTGCGATGCGCCGCCTTGCTCTTTCGATTGGCCTCGCGATGCCGATGCTATTTCCGTATCCAGGCAAGTTGCTATGATCCGCGGCTTCATTTGCCAGTGAGGCCGTCATGTCTGTTGTCGTTGCAGTGATTGCTCCCGGCGCCATGGGCGCCGCGGTCGGGAAAAGGCTCGTCGATAACGGGGTAAAGGTTCTCACCTCGCTTGCGGGCCGCAGCCGCGAAACGCAGGCGCGGGCAAAAGCGGCGGGCATGGTCCCGGCTGCGGACGAAGAGATCGCGCGCGCGGATTTCATTCTCTCCATTCTGCCGCCCGGCGATGCGCTGGCGCTTGCCGAGCATTTCGCGCCGGCGCTGATGGCGAGCAACGCTAAGCCGGTTTACGTCGATTGCAACGCGATCAATCCGAAAACGGTCGAGCGCGTGGCGGCGGCGATTGCGCCCACCGAATGCCCGTTCGTCGACGCCGGCATTATCGGCCAGCCGCCGAAGCCGGGCGATGCCGGCCCGCGCATCTACGCCTCCGGCGCCGCCGCGCCGCGCTTTGCCGCGCTACGCGATTTCGGGCTCGATATACGCGTGCTTGCGGGCGCGCCAAGCGCCGCTTCGGCGCTGAAAATGTCCTATGCCGGTATCACCAAAGGCACGCAAGCGATCGGCGCGGCGATGATGCTCGCGGCGACGCGCACCGGCTCCGCCGACGATCTATTCGCCGAGTTGCAATTGAGCCAAAAGGAAATGTTCGGCTGGCTCAAGCGCCAATTGAGCATGATGCCGCCCAAGGCCTACCGCTGGGTCGCCGAGATGCAAGAGATCGCCGGCTTTGTCGGCGACGATCCCGCCGCGCGCGAGCTTTACGAGGGCGCCGCGGAGTTTTACGAACGCTTCGCCGAGGATTTCGCCGCCGGCAAAAAGGATGCTGCGGCGCTCGCGGCGTTTTTGAACAAAACGTCTTCGTGAATTCCGATATTGACTGCTTGCCGCTTACTGCCGCGCAACCGGGAATCCCGCGAGGACGAGCGGCTCACTCATTCAGCCATCGCCGCGCAAAGCCCATGATGCCCTGCGGCAGGAATATGATCATGGCGATGAAAATGACGCCGAGCGGAATGAGATAGGGAAACTGATCGCCGAATAGGCGCGAGAGCAGTTCGCGCATGAGATGGAAGAAACCGGCGCCGACGATCGGTCCGACCAAGGTTCCGATGCCGCCCATGACGTTGTAGATCACCGTCTCGCCGGAAGTGAGAAAGTAGACGAAGTCGGGCGCGGCGAATTCGTTCTGGATCGCGTAGAGCACGCCGGCCAAGCCCGCGAACAGGCCGGACAGCATGACGGCCACCATCTTGAAGCGTTCCACGGGATAGCCGATCGCGCGGGTGCGCGGCTCGTTCTCGCGGATCGATTGCAGCACCATGCCGAACGGCGATTGCGTCACCCGGCGCAAGATCAGGTACGAGCCGGCGACGACCGCCAGGACGAACCAATGCATCGTCGTCGAGGTAAAGCGCGCATTGTAGAGGAACGGGATCGACAGATGCGGGCGCGTGAAGATCAGGCCGTTCTCACCGCCGGTGACGGCCGTCCAGGTGAAGATGATGACGTAAAAGATCTGGCTGAAGATCAGCGTCGTGATGGCGAAATAAATGTCGCGCAGCCGGGTCGAGAAATAGGCGACGAACAGCGCGGCGCCGGCGGCGCCGATAAGCCCGAACAGGATCGCGAGCCACAGGTTCGGCGGGTTGACGATCAAAAGCGCGCCGGCTGCGCCATACATGCCGAGGCCGAAAAAGGCCGAATGGCCGAACGACACCATGCCGGTGTAGCCGATCAGCAGATCGGACGACATCGCCAAGAGGCCCCAGATCAAAATCTCGGTGAGCAAGCGGCGCCAGAATTCGGACAGGACGAGCGGCGCGGCGATCAGCGCCGCCATCACGAGACAAAAAACGATCCAGAACGCCGCGGTATGGCTCAAACCCGCGCCGCCGGGGAGCGTTTCCCTGACGGGAGCCGATTTATCGAGCGGGGCGGTCGTCATCGCGGCGTCGCCACGAACAAGCCGGTGGGCCGGAACAAAAGCGTCAGGATCAAAATAACGAACGAAACGATCACGGCCTGCGAAGGATCGACCCAGATCGCGGCGTAGGACTCAACCAGACTGATGAAGATCGCAGCTGCGATCGAGCCGCCGAAATTGCCCATGCCGCCGACCACCACCACGATGAAAGCCTTCAGAACCCAATCCAGTCCCATCGTATGGCTGACGCCGACCAGCGGAGCGAACAAGACGCCGCTCGCCGCCGCCATCGCGGCGCCGATGGCAAACACGCCGGTATAGACGAGCGGCACGGGAATTCCCATGGCCTGCGCCATGGTGCGATCCTGCGCCGTGGCCCTGATCCAAATGCCGAACTTGCTGAATTTGAGGAACAGCCAGAAGCCGCCGATGATCGCCGCCGAGAGCGCCGCGATCAAAATGCGATACCAGGGATATTGCAGATAAAACAAAGTGAATTGGCTGCCGATTGGCTCGGGGATTTTGCGCACCACCGGGCCGAATTGCCACAGCGCGTAGTTTTGCAGAATCAAAGAGACGCCGAAAGTGGCCAGAATCGTATTCAAGGGATCGCGCCCGATCAGTGGGCGAAGCGCCACGACCTGCATCGCCGCGCCGAGGATCGCTACAATTAGCGCGGAGCCGACGAGCGCAAGCCAAAAGCTTCCGGTTGTTACGAACACGACGAAGCCGAGATAGGCGCCGAGCATGAAAAGCTCGCCATGGGCGAAGTTCACCACGTCCATGATGCCGAAAATCAGCGTCAGTCCGGAAGCGACCAAAGCCAGGATCATGCCGGCGACGATCCCGTTGACCGTTTGAATCATCAGAAGATCGAGGGGGATGGATTGGAGGAATAGGCCGACCGCGCCCATCGCCTAAACTCCGAGATATTGCTGGATGAGGGGATGGTGCACGTCGATGTCGGAGGCGGCGCAATGGTGGCGCACCATGCCCTTCTCCATGATGTAGACGCGCTGGCTTGCTTCGAGCGTCAGGGGAACGTTCTGCTCGACCAAGAGGATGGCGACACCTTCTTTGTGCAGAACATCGATGATATTGCGGATTTGCGACACCATGCGCGGCATCAGGCCCTCGGTCGGCTCGTCGAGCAGGATGATTTTTGGCTCGAGCATCATAGCGCGGGCAATGGCGAGCATCTGCTGTTCGCCGCCCGACAGCGTGCCGCCGGCCTGGGTGCGGCGCTCCGCCAGAACTGGAAAGAACGAGAAGGCCTTGTCGAGCAGTGCCTGGCGTTTCTCTTCGGTCATGCCCTCGCGGTCGAGTCCGGTGCGCAGGTTCTCCATAACGGTCAGCAGGCGGAAGATGCGGCGATCTTCCGGGACATAGCCGATGCCGAGGCGCGCGAGCCGGTGTGGTGGCAAGCCGGTGATAGGAGCGCCGTCGAGCAGCACCGCGCCGTGGCTCGGCCGAACCAGGCCCATGATGGTCTTAAGCGTCGTGCTCTTGCCGACGCCATTGCGGCCGAGCAAGCCGACGACCTCGCCGGGATCGACCGTAAGCGATACGCCATGCAGAATATGGCTCTTGCCGTAATAAGTGTGCACATCTTCGACCCGCACGAGGGGTGCGACGGTTTCCGCCAAGGCGCTCATGTCTTCAGATAGACCTCCAGCACCCTCGGATTGTTCTGAATTTCTTCCGGCGTTCCTTCGGCGAGGATCGTGCCATAATGGAGCACGGTGATGTGACTGCAGAGCTCCATCACGACCTGCATGTCGTGCTCGACGATCAGAATGGTAAGATCTTTAGCGATCCGCCGCACCAGCTGTTTGGTCTCTTCGGTTTCCGCTTGGCTCATGCCCGCGGTCGGCTCGTCGAGGCATAGGAGCTTCGGCTCGGTGGCAAGCGCGATGCCGATTTCGAGATTGCGCTGCTCGCCGTGCGACAGGTTCGAAGCGAGCTCCCGCGCCTTGCCGAGAAGTCCCACCGCATGAAGCGCTTCTTCCGCCTTGCGATTGACGTCGGTGAGCGCGCTGTAGTGCGCAATCATGTTCCACGAGTGCCGGCGCGATTGGGCGGCGATACGCACGTTCTCCAATGCCGTGGCATTGGGGAGAATATTCGTGATCTGATAGGAGCGCGCGATGCCCTTTTGCGAGATCGCGTTAGACGGCAGCCCGGTAATTTCTTCGCCGTTGAAGACGATACGCCCGCCACTCGGCCGCAGCACGCCGGTCAGGCAATTGAAGAACGTGCTCTTGCCCGCGCCGTTCGGTCCGATGATGGCGCGGACCTCGTCGCGGCGGACTTCGAAATTCACATCGGACAATGCCGAAAGTCCGCCGAAACGAACGGACAAGCGTTCGGTTTTCAGAATAGACGCCGGTTCCGCTCCCCGGCCGCCCGCCGGGGAGCGTAAGCCGGCCGAGGCTTCCGCGCTCACTTAGGCGGTGAAGTTGCAGGCCGGCGGGACCATCGTCTTGGTCCCCGGCACCGTCTCCTTAAGATGGTAGGTGCCGCCGCTGACCTCGAAGATGAATTCTTGCGGGAAGGCCTGATGGTCTTCCTTGCGCAGCGTCTTGTCGCCCTGCGGGAAGTCGTCGCCAGCCTTCATTTCGAGACCTTCGAGCGCTTCGATCAGCTTCATCGTGTCGTCGCGGCCCTGGAAGTTCGATTTGGTCATGCCGAGCTTCACGGCGTTGATCGCCTCGTAGTTCGACTGCACGTATTTGTCGGGTAGCGGACCGGACGGGTCGATCTGCGCGAGCCGCTTCTTGGCTTCGTCGAAGAAACGATGGTGATAGGGCGAGTCGAGCGGCCCCTGGAACACCGGGATGTAGCGATTGATGGCGGTGAATCCGTCGATCTTGTTGCCGATGGCGATCAGGTTGGTCGATTCGGAAATCGAACCGTCGCCGGCCCATTTATACTTTTTAGTCAGGCCGAGATCGTAGGCCTGAGTGGCGACGGTGACGCCGTCTTTGCCGAAGAAGATGCCGAACAAGCCATCGAAGTCGCCGGAAATCTTCGACAGGAAGGGCGTCATGTCGGCGGTGCCGAGCGGGATGCCGGTGGTCCCGACCACTTCGCCGCCGTTCTTTTTGATCTCGTTCATATAGGCGTCGCGGGTCGATTGACCCCAGGAATAATCGGCATGAGCGATGTGCCACTTCTTGCCCATCTTGGTCAGCGTTGGGGCAAAAGCCACCGCTTGCGCCGGAGCGTAGTCGTAGGGCCGGAAGCTGTAGCGGTTGCACTTGCTGGTGGTCAGCGTCGTGTCGAGGCAAACGCTAATCATGTTGACGATCTTAGCCTCCTCCCACACCGGCATGCAGGCGAGGCAGATGTTGGAGAGAAAGCCGCCGACATGGACGTCGATATCGTCCTCCTGCACCATCTTAGTGGTCTTCTGGCGCGCGACCGCCGGCGAGCTCTCGTCGTCGGTGATGACCAGTTCGATCGGACGGCCATTGATGCCGCCGCCGTTGTTGATGCGATCGGCGGCCATCTGCAATCCGACCACGGCCGTCTTGCCGCCGGCGGCTCCGGCGCCTGACAATGGCTGTTCCGAACCGATCTTGTAGGGTTTGGCGGCGCCGAAGGCGGCGTGCCACGGCGCCGGCACGAGCATCATCGCGCCGATCGCGCCGCCGCCCCAGCCGACCAGGCGCCGGCGGGTGAGCTTGCCGCTGTACCAAATGTCTTCAGCCCACTTCTCTTCTTTCCACTTCTCGGTCATCGGAACGTCCCTCCTGCTGGAAAATTCACTCGGGCTGATCCCTTAAACGGGCGTTTGGCGAGTGATCGATGCCGTTAGCAAACGCGATCTTGACAGCGGATTCAACCGGATTCGACAAGTGACGGCGGCCTGGTGGAGGACAAGCGCGTGGTACATCGTCGCGGCGGAGCGGCTTTTTCCGCGCCCGCTCGATGATAAAATGGGCAAAAGTTCGCTGACGAGAATGACGCGGGAGCAAAGCGATGGCGATGGCGACGATACGGCGGGAGAGACCCGAGATTTTTTCCACCGGCCGCGCGGCGCGCCTCGCGATCCGGCGCAATCAGCACAGCGGCCCTACGTCGGGCCTTGCGCCGGGTTTCGTCCAGGCCAATCTCGCGATTCTGCCGCAGGCGCTGGCGCGGGATTTCATGCAGTTCTGTCAGCACAATCCGAAGCCGTGCCCCTTGATCGGAATTTCGGCTCCGGGCGATCCGCGCATCCCGGCACTGGCGGAAGATCTCGATATCCGCACCGACTTGCCGCGCTACCGAGTCTGGCGCGACGGCGCGCTCGCCGACGAGCCGACCGACATCGCCAAATACTGGCGGGATGATTTGGTTACTTTCGCGATCGGCTGTTCGTTCTCGTTCGAACAGGCGCTGGTCGAGGACGGCATCGAGCTGCGCCACATAACCTGCAACTGTACGGTGCCGATGTATCGCACCTCGGTGCCGACCGTACCGGCGGGGCCGTTTCACGGGCCGCTCGTCGTCTCCATGCGGCCGATGAAACCGGTCGATGCGATCCGCGCCGTCCAGATCACGACGCAATTTCCCTCGGTGCATGGCGCGCCGGTCCATCTCGGCAAGCCGGAAATGATTGGGATCAAGGATATCGGCAAGCCCGATTGGGGCGATCCGGTTCCCGTGCACGACGACGAAATTCCGGTGTTCTGGGCCTGCGGAGTGACGCCGCAATCGGTGATCATGGCGGTGCGGCCGGAATTCTGCATCACGCATTATCCCGGCGCCATGCTGGTGACCGACCGCCGCAACACCGAATTCGCGATCATGTGAGAATACCCTCTCCCCTGTGGGAGAGGGTTGCCGAGCGAGCACAGCGAGCGAGGCGGATGAGGGGTTGCTGCGCGCAGGATCGAATCGCTATACCCCTCATCCGGCTCGCGCGAAGCTTGCGCTTCACGCCCGCCACCCTCCCTCACGAGAGGGAGAGGGAGAGGGAGAGGGAATAACGCGGTCAGTTCATGCTCGTCGATTTTCAGCAGCACTATACCCCGCCGGACCTGCTCAAAGGCGATCCCGGCACAGTCACCGTCGATCTCGACCGCGACGGCAACCCGAATTATTTGCTCAACCCGCTTCTGGCCGATCTCGGCGCCCATGTCCGCATGATGAATTCGGCCGGCATCGACGCCGGCGTGCTCACCTGCGGCAGCGGTTTCGATCAGCCGGATATCGCGGTCTGCCGGCTGATCAACGATCGCATACGCGAGGCCGAGCTGGCGCATCCCGGCCGTTTCATCGGCCTCGCTCATGTCCCGGCGCTCAAGCCCGCGGAAGCCGCCGCCGAGTTGAAGCGCTGTGCCGCGGACCTGCGATTTCCCGGTGCGGTCATCGCGTCCGAATTGCAGGATCTGCCGCTCGACGCGCCGGAACTGCGGCCGTTCTGGAAGACTTGCGCCGATCTCGGGCTTTACGTTTTCATTCATCCTCTGCCGCGCGTCATCCGCTGGAGCCGCATGGATGCCGACGATCTCGGCCGCATGCTCGGGTGGGAATTTTCATTGATGACGGCTGCGGTGCGTCTGATCAATTCCGGACTGCTCGACGAATTGCCGGCGCTGAAAATCCAATTCTCGCATTTCGCCGGCGGCGTCGGCCGCTATCTCGGCCGCATTCGTGGCTTTCAGCAGCGCGACAAATGGGGAACGGCAAAAGTCGCGCGCCACGGGCGGCAGCCGCGCCAGCCCTTCGATCACTATCTCGATCGGCGTTTGTACTACGATATTGCCGGGTGGGCGGGACCCGACCGCGCCGCGCAACTGGGCGCGCACTGGGTGCGCTTCGGTTTGCAGGAGCTTGCCTCCTCGCAACTCGTCTTTGCCAGCGACTATCCGCAAGCCGTGCGCGAACCGGGCGAGGTCGCGGCCTATGTCGAGGCGGTGCGCGCGTTGGGGCAGGACGGCCGCGCCATTGCCGATGGCGTCAATGCCGAAAAGCTCATTCCCGATCTCAAGCGGCGGCTTGCCGCTCGATCGGCCGCGACCCGGGTGCCGGCATGAACGATGAGATCGCCGCCGGCGCCGCCGGCGTGTTCGATCCGGTCCGTGCCGGCTGGACGCTGGTCAAGCCGATCGGGTTCGGCGAATTGGTCGGTCCGTTGTGGCGGCGGGGCGACGGACGTTTCGGCTTCGTCGTCGAGAAAAAGCATCTGAACTTCGTCGAAATCGTGCATGGCGGCATGCTCGCGACCTTCGCCGACCAAGCCATGGGCATGACGGCGCAGCGCGCGACCGGCAGCAAACCGCACGCCACGATCGAACTCAACATCCAGTTTGTCGACGCGATCCGGCTCAATGAATTCGTTGAAGCGCATTGCGAAGTCGTTCGGCTCACGCGCGCGATCGTCTTCATGCAATGCAAGATCATTGTCGGAACGCGCACGGTGGCGACGGCAAGCGGAATCTGGAAAATCCGCGGCGAGAGGTAGGTCTTCCGCTCATTCCCGCGCAAGCGGCAATCCACTATCTGGGTCCCCGCGGGGATAGGCGGATTGCGGCGTCAGACTCTAAACCGCTTTAGCGTGCCGCCCCTCATCACCGAGCCTGGCAGCGGATGGCCGACGACATCTTCCGCAAGCTTGGCGCATTCGATCAGCGCGTCGAGATCGACGCCGGTTGCGATGCCCAGTTCGTCGCACATGAATACGAGGTCTTCGGTGCAGACATTGCCGGCGGCACCGCGATGGCCGGCGAATGGACAGCCGCCCAAGCCCGCGACCGAGGAATCGAATCGCGTCACTCCCATTTCCAGCCCGGCATAGGCATTGGCGATCGCCATGCCGCGCGTGTCGTGCAGGTGCAGCGCCACGTCCAGGTCCGGCCAGCGCTCGCGCAAGCTGCCTACCATGCGCTTGACGGCGAGCGGCGTCGCCCAGGCCATGGTATCGGCGAGCGTGACGTAGCGCAGCGTGACGTCGTGCTCCTTCGCAATATCGAGGATTTGCCGCGCTAGCGCGACGACGCGCTTGACCGGAACGTCACCTTCGAAATTGCAGCCGAACGCGGCCATGATGCTGCCGCGCTCGACCGCGACGCCCGCGGCCTTGTACATTTCGACGATGGCGCGCTGGCCGGCGAGCTGCTGCGCCGCCGTCCGGTTCTGATTGCGGAGCGAAAACTTCTCCGATGCGCAAAGCTGGATCGTCCCAGTATTGATCAGCCGGCCAGAAAATTTCAGCGCGCGTTCGAAGCCCTTCTCGTTGAGCCACAGCGCGGTGTAGGCGACGCCGGGCTTCGCCGCGATGCCGCGCACGACGTCGTCCGCGTCGGCCATGCTCGGCACCGCCTTCGGATTGACGAAGGAGACGATCTGAATGCGCTTAAGCCCGGTTTGCGCCAAGGCGTCGATCAGCTCGATCTTGCGTGCGGTCGGGATCGCACCTTTCTCGATTTGGAATCCCTCGCGCGGGCCTTCCTCGGTAATTTGCACGGCAGCCGGCAAATCGCTCATTTTTATTTGCTCGCGGTCCTCTTCGGGTCAGCGTGCGACGGCGATGATGCCGCGCCGGCGCAAGGCCTCGATGTCGTCCGGCGAGAGGCCGAGTTCGGCGAGAATTTCTTCCGTGTGCTCGCCAATCGCGGGCGCCTGCCGGCGCAACGCAAAATCGTGCGCGCCGATTTCGATCGGCAGCCGCGGTATCTTGCCGCGCGCGCCGTTGGCGAATTGGATCTCAAGCATGCGGCCATGCGCATTGAGTTGTGGATCGTCGAATAAATCGCCGGGCCTTGCCACCGGCGCAAACGGAATATCGATGCGGTCGAAGAGTTCGGCAAGGTCGTCAAGCGTATGGCGCGCGACGATATTGGCGACGATAGGGCGCAACGCCGCTCGCGCCCGCACGCGATCCTCGTTGGTCGCATAAGCCGGATCGTCGAGCAAATCCTGCCGCCCGAAATGATCGCAGAAGCGCTGCCAGTGGCCGTTGCTCGTCAGGCCTAAGAAAATCTGCTTGCCGTCGGCAGTCGCGAACGGTTCGTAAATCGCCCAGGCGCTCTCGCGCGCCGGCATTGGCGGCAGCGGCCGCCCCGTCACCACCTCGCCGGCCATGTGCTGCGTCATCAGGAACGCGGTGGATTCGTACAAAGCCGATTTAACCGTTTGGCCGCGCCCGGTGCGCTCGCGCTCGCGCAACGCCGCCTGCACGCCGATCACGGCGAACATGCCGCCCATGATGTCGACGACGGAGGACCCGGCGCGCAGCGGTTGGCCGGGCGGCCCGGTCATATAGGCGAGCCCCGCCATGAACTGCACCACTTCGTCGAGCGCGGGGCGATGCTCGTAAGGGCCGCTGAGAAAACCCTTCAGCGCGCAATAGACGAGCCGCGGATTTTTTTGCGACAGATCGCCGTAGCCGCAGCCGAGCCGGTCCATCGTGCCGGGCGCGAAGTTTTCGATGAGCACGTCGGCGGTTTCGACGAGGCGATAGAGCAAAGCGCGCCCTTCGCTGCTTTTTAAATCGATAGCGACGCTGCGCTTGTTGCGATTGAAGGTCGGAAAGAAGCCGGCGGCGAAACCAATCCGCCTGCGGGTCGGATCGCCGTTCGCCGGTTCGACCTTGATGACGTCGGCGCCGAGGTCGGCAAGGATCAGGCCCGCGCTCGGCCCCATGATGGTGTGGCAGAACTCCAGGACGCGGATGCCGGCGAGGGGGAGCGTCTCTTCCGTATCGTTGTCCATTCCTGCTCCCATACGCGAGCTTCGCTCAATTGCAAATTGTGGAAAACTAGAGGCTGTCGGTTGACGAAATTGCAACCCACCGGTCTTGTTTTCGAATTGCTGGACAACTGAACAGCATGAGGGAACAGGGGCTAACAGGGGCAAACCATGAGGAAATCGCGCTTTAGTCGATTCGTCGGAGTTCTGCTGGCCTTGCTGGCGGTCAGCGCACTGACATTGCTGCAAGTGGATTACGCGAATGCAGCCGTTCAAGCACAGACGACACAAGTTCGCATCATACTATCGCAGGCGCAGCTTGCTGTTTTGGCGAAGCGCGATCACGCGCTCTACGCGCAGGTCATTAAGGCCTATCGCAGCGGCAGCCCGCTCGTCGTGACGCAGCGTGAATATCGCGTGCTGAGCCGGTTGAGCACGGCCTATCTCGGTGCCGCGAAAGCCGGACAACCCGCGCCCGGCGCTCCCGGAAGCGCGACGAATCCAATCACCGTTGGCAAGACAAACCCGCCGCTGCCGGCGCCGATGTCAGGCCCGCTGGTGCCGTACATCCACGGCTTGGCGCAATTGGCTGCGGGTCTTGCCGCCGGGGCGACATTGTTCCCGCCATTGGCCGCGGCTTCGGGGGTTGTGCTGGGCATCGAGCTGGTGCTGATCATCATCAACGTCATCTTGACATTGCCCTGGCCGACAACCGCGCCGGCGAAGTAACAAAATCCCCGCGCAGTTGCCAAAGACTTCGTCCGGGCGGAAAGTCCGCCTGGACGGCTTTTGTCGTCCAGAGCGCGATCGTTTTTCAAATCGAATCGATTGCGGCTCTAGATGTTTGATGGGGCGTGATCTTTTCGGAAAGCCGTTTTCCACCCCGGATCAAGTCCGGGGCAGGCTTTTTCCGGATCATGCCCTAGCGTTAGCTGGGAAAAGGTCAGTGAGTCCTACCCGGAGCGCGCGGAGATGATGGGGCGCGGCGCGTTCTTACCGCTGATTGCGAAAATCCTGCTGGCGTTCGTCATTGCCGGACATGCCGGCGAAATTGCCTTGCCGTGGATCAAGCAGAAGACCGCAACGGAATGCGGGCGCGCCGTGCTGGCCTCCGTGGCCGCGCGACACGGCGGCGATGTCGAGCAATTTTATCGAGAGCTGCCGGCGCCGCCCGATCGCAAGAGAGGTTATTCGATCCTGGACGTCAAAAAGTTCGCAGCGACGATCGGGATTAATCTTTCGGTCCTACAGCCGGACGGCATAACCATCGCAGGAGAGTGCTCGGAACGGCCGCCCGTGACGGCCTATTTCGCAAAACTGACGGATGTCGTGGACGCGGGGCATCCCGTGATCGTCGCAACCGGGGACTCGTCCAGCCGCGGCCATTATCTGGTTTTGGTCGGCGCCGGCTCTGGCAAATTCATCGCGCTCGATCCAAGTACGCCCGAGCGAAGGACGATAGGCTTCCGCTCATTGCGGTCGATGATGTGCGGTTTCGGCTATGTGGCTCTCGCCGTTCAAGACTGACAGCCCGACGCGGTAGCGCACAGGGCATGATCCGGAAAAGAATTTCCACCCCGGATCAAGTCGGGGGCAGGGCTTTTTCCGGATGATGCCCTAGCCGTTTTTTGCTCGCGCTTGTTTGATAGCGCGCCAAATCACTTCCGGCGTCGCTGGCATTTCGATGTGCGTGATGCCGAGCACCGAGAGCGCATCGACGAGCGCATTGGCGACGGCCGGCATCGCGCCGACGCAGCCCGCTTCGCCCGCGCCTTTCACGCCGAGCGGATTGGTCTTGGTCGGCACCGGATTGCTCTCGACGTGGAACGCGGTCAGATCGCCGGCGCGCGGCATCGCATAATCCATGAACGAGCCGGTGAGGATCTGGCCCTGCTCGTCGAATTTGATGTCCTCCATCAAGATTTGCCCCACGCCCATGGCGATGCCGCCGTCGACCTGACCGTGCAGCAGGAGCGGATTGATCACCGTGCCGACGTCGTCGACCACGTTATAGCCGACGATCTCGACTTCGCCGGTCTCCTCGTCGATCTCGAGCTCGCAGACGTGAACGCCGTTTGGGTAGCTAGCCACCTTGCCGGTATAGATCGCCTTCTCGATCAGCCCCGGCTCCATGCCTTGCGGCAGATTCTTCGGCTCGAGCGACGCCTTGGCCACTTCTTTGATGGTGAGCGTCTGATTGGTCTTTTTGCTTGAAAACACCCCGTCGGCGAAATTGATCTCGCCGACATCGACGTTGAGCATGTGGGCGGCGATCGCTTTGGCCTTGGTTTCCACTTTGTCGGCGGCAAGCGTGAAGGCGGAGCCGGAAAACGTCGCCGAGCGCGAACCGCCGGTGCCTTCGGCGAAAAACACCTGATCGGTGTCGCCCTGGATATAGGTCACTTCGTTGGGGTCGAGGCCGAGCCGGTCGCAGACGATTTGTTTGAACGCGGTTTCGTGGCCTTGGCCTTGATTGATGCTGCCGGAGAAGATCGAGACCGAGCCGGTGCGGTCGAATCTGATCTCGGCGCCTTCGAGGCCGGCGGCAGCCGAACGCTCGATGGTGTTGGAGAAGCCGAGGCCGCGTAGTTTGCCGTTTTTTCGCGCACGCGCACGTCGCGCCTCGAAGCCTTTCTTATCGGCCGCTCGCAGCGCGAGATCCATGTTCTTTTCGAATTCGCCGCAATCGTAGGTGAAGGTGACGCTGGTTTTGAACGGCATCGCGCTCGGCGGAATGGTGTTGCGCCGCCGCAGCTCCGCCGGATCGATGCCGAGCTGATCGGCGGCGAGATCGACCATGCGCTCGATGACATAGCCGGCCTCGGGGCGGCCATTGCCGCGATAGGGCCGCACCGGTTGGGTGTGCGTGAACACGCCGGTGACGTCGATGTGCGAAGCCGGCGTGCGATAGACGCCGGCCAGCGTGCCGAGATTGCCGGTGAAAGCCGGCATGCCGACCTGCATATAGGCGCCGATCGCCGCGATGATCCTGGCGCGAAAGCCGAGGAACGTGCCGTCCTTGTCGAGCGCGAGTTCGGCCTCGGTGACGTTGTCGCGGGCCTGCGCGTCGCAGAGAAAGGATTCCGAACGCGTCGCCACCCATTTCACCGGACGTCCGATCAGCTTGGCGGCGAGCAGCACCAGCGCCACTTCGTTATAGACAGCCGACTTCATGCCGAAGCTGCCGCCGATATCGCCGCAGACGACGCGGATTTTGCTGTCGGGGACTTTCAACACGTATTGCGACAATTCGGTCTGAAAGACATTGGTGCGCTGTAACGTCGTATAGATCGTGTAGCGGCCCTCGGTCGGCTCGAAAATGCCGATGCAGCCGCGCGGCTCCATCGCCGCCGCGGTGACGCGGTTGATGACGAAACGATGCTTGACGACGTGGGCGGCGCGGGCGAAGGCTGCGTCGGTCGCCTCTTTATTTCCTTCGACTTGGACGAAGCCGATATTGTTCGCGCAATCGTCCCACACGAGCGGCGCGCCCGGTTTGATGGCGTCGCCGGTCGAAACGACGGCCGGCAGCGGCTCGTAGTCGACCTGAATGAGTTCGGCCGCATCGACTGCCTGGTAGTAGGTCTCCGCAACGACGAAGGCGACATAGTCGCCGATCATCCGCACGCGGTCCTCGGCCAAGGCCGGATAGCGCGGCCGATAGCCGGGCGCGCCGTCGCGCCGTTGCAGCCCGCCAGGGACCGGAAGGTCGCCGAGTCCCGCTGCCTTGCAGTCGGCGCCGGTCAAGACCGCGAGCACGCCGGGCGCGGCTTTCGCTTTCCCCGCGTCGATCGAACGGATTCGCGCATGCGCGTGCGGCGAGCGAAGCACATAGCCGAAGGCCATTCCGGGAAACACCATGTCCGCGACATAGCGCCCCGCGCCCTTGATCAGGCGAGGGTCCTCGAACCGGGGAACCGGCTGACCGATCGCGAATTCACCCATCAGAATTCACCCATTACTTGCCTCGCGCGCCGGTGCGCGCCGGAGTGCCGATTTCGAGGGATAGGCCCGACGGCTGGCCCATTGGCAGGAATAACGGGTCTTACAACGCCGCCGCGGGCCCTTCAATCCGCCGGCTTCGAACTTCAATCGGTATGGGCGAGGCGGTACGCTACATAGCACCATGAGCGAAACGTCGGCCCAAACAGCGATCCCAACCTTCGAGTCGGCTTTGCGCGCTCGCGCTGACGCCATGGCCGATGCCTGCACGCGCTGCGGCAAGTGCGTCGAGGTTTGCCCCGTTACCGGGCCTGGCGGGCTCACCGCGGAGGAGCGTCAAAATCCCGTCGAGGTCATCACCGGCGTCATCGACATTTTGCGCTCCGGCTCCGGCAACGACGCGGCGCGCAAATGGGCCGACGCCTGCATTCTATCCGGCGAATGCATCAAGGCTTGCGATTACGGGGTCAATCCGCGTTTCCTTTTGTACATGGCGCGCGTGAGAATGGCGCAAAGCGGCAACGACGCGACGGCGGCGCGCCGCAACGGCGTCGATGGCTTCCGCAAAGTCGCGCGCGAGGTGACGCATCTGTCGCGCATCCAGCTCGATGACGCGCTGCTGGAGCGATTGGGGCAGGGCACGAAGCGGACGGCGGCACAGGACGCCGATAGTCCTGCCGATTTCGTCTTCTACACCGGCTGCAACGTGCTCAAGACGCCGCACATCGCGCTGCTTGCGCTCGACATCATGGATGCGCTCGGCGTCACCTATAATGTCATGGGCGGGCCGACCCATTGCTGCGGCATCGTGCAGATGCGCGCCGGCGACGTCGCCACGTCCGGACGCGTCGCCGAAGGCACGATCGACAAGCTTGCGCATAGCAAGACCGGGCAAGTGCTGTCGTGGTGCCCATCGTGCCAGGTCCAGTTCGCCGAGACGATGCTACCGACGATCGAGAAGACGCGCGGCTCGAAGCCGTTCGAGATGACACCGTTCACGCTGTTCCTGCGCAAGAATCTCGACCGGCTGCGGCCGCTCCTTCGCGAGCGCGTGCCGATGCGGATCGCGCTGCACCGGCATCCCGGCATTGCCGGCGTGGTCGCGGCGGCGGAGGATATTTTGCGCGCGGTACCGGGCATCGCATTGGTCGATTTGCATCAGCCGGCGGTCGGACTGCAGGCCAACAGCATCCGCGTGCTGCCGGCCTATCGCCGCGCGCTGCAGGAACAGGAACTGAAAGCGGCCGAAGCGGCCGGCGTCGATGCGCTGGTCGCGGTCTACCATTCCGACCATCGCGAATTGTGCGGCCACGAGCGCGACTTTCCGTTCCGCATCATGAACATGTACGAGATCGTCGGCTTAAGCATGGGGCTGCACCGTAACGATCACTACAAGCGGCTGAAGATGATGCAGGACGCCGACGCGATCCTGGCCGATTGCCGCGATTTGGCGGAAAAGCACGGACTCGATATCGAAGCCACGCGTGCGGCGATCCAGGCTATGCTCGACGAGCAGCCGGCGCCGCTAAGGGGCGGGGTTTAAACTCGTCGCATTTTCATCGACAATGGTCACCGTTTAAGTTACACATGGCTCCGAATCATCCCGCCCGTGAATCGGACATGGTTCGGCCGGCAGGCCGGATCATGGGGCGGGTGCGGTGCCCGCGGGCGGACTTGCAACCCGCTCCCGGGCGGCGCCGGGCATCGGCCTCTCAGCAAACCGTGCGGCGGATTTGAAGTTCCTCCAGCGTGGCCGCAACTCTTGGAGGAACTTCAAATCCAAAAGCCGCACGAACGCTTTTTTACTCGCTAGTGTCCTTTTGATTCCGAAGTAACGCCCGCAATAACCGCGCGAGGTCTTCGCCCCCCGGTTGGGGCGAGCGTCAAGGACCGAGCGCTCTTGCCGAGTCCCAGGAAGCCTGGCCTGACGCTGAGCCTTGGGGATGAAAAGTCCCTCTGGCGAGAGCCGCGGTGGAACGCCGACAGATGTGCGCCTCCCGCTTTACGGAGGCGCGGCCGTGCCCGCTGGCGCGGAATAAGAAACCTTGCGTCTGTCGGCGTTTCGCTTCCGAGATTTTCCGTTCTTTCTTTTTCTTTCGTCCGTGCCGTGCTGAAGCGAGCTTGCGCAGCGCCTTCCACCGGGTGTTTGCCAGCTTCACTTCGGTATGGACCCCGGCATAGGCGAGTGAAACGACGCCGTCCTGCGAACGGCTACGGCCCGGTGGCGATGCGTTCGGATTGGCTTGGCATAGCTCGGGCGCCTTAAGCCGCGCCGCGAGGGGGTGTGGTTTTGCGTCTACCCCCGCGAAACGGGGGCGGTCACCCAAAGAATGGCGGATAATGGTTAACGGCCATGCGGCCATCCGGGAATTGCCCAAATCCGCCCCCGGGCCGCTTTAATTTTGCCTTTACCCTTTAATCTAATCCTAGCCGTTCGCGTGGGGATAACATGGAATGGGAGATTTCGTGAGGGTGTCTTTGGCTGTCGGCGCGCGATTGTTGGTGCCGACAGGTCGGGATGGGGGTAGTGCCGTCGCTGGCGGGTCATTACCCGTGAGCTGACGGCGTTCCAGAGCGACAAAAGCCAAACAGTTTCGACGCCGATCGGTGGCATCCGGCGCGCGCAATCCCTGTCGGGATGGATTGCTCGTCGTGCTTTCCGCATTCGGCACGCCGCGACGGCGCACTCTTCGCACAACCGGGGACGATCTGAATTTTTGATTCGAAAGGACGCCGAGAGGGAATGGGGTTCGGCACCAATCGCGTTAACGGCTTCAGCCTGAACGACCACCGGCCTTTGCCGCCGAGTACGTGGCAAAGGATATTCGGCGGTGTCGGGCTTGTGTGCTGCGCGGCGCTGGGCGCGTGGGCTATTTGCTGCGATCTTGCCGGTAACGGCGACGACCGGATCGAGTTCGCCGGCACCCGCGGCGATAAGCTCGTGACGGCGAAGCCGAGCGCGCCCGCCGCGAGCGCCCGCAATTATTTGTCCAGCGCCTTCTCGGTTCTGGATCCCCGGCCCACTTTGGGATTGCCGCCGACGAGTTTTGCAGCGAGCACTCCGCTTCCACCCGAGGAAGGCGGTCAATCGCCCGCGGCGCCGCCGTCTCGAATCGCGAGCCTCGGCATGCCGGATAATCCGCCGAACCCGTTGCGCGAATCTCGCGTGGCCGAAGCCGTGACTTTGCCGGTGCCGCGACCGCACATGCGGCCGCTTGCGCGCGTGCTGGCCAGCGACAGCGCACCGGCCAGTGATACGGTTACGGATAAGCCGCCCGAACAGCCGTCGTTTTTCGAGAAACTCTTCGGCAAGCCCGCTTCGTTCACGCTCGCCTACGCCGCTCCCGACGTAGGCGGTCTCGGCGCTGGCGCAAGCATCGCGGCCAGCCGCTACGATCGGTGGACCGCCGTCTACGATATCTCCAAACACACGGTTTACATGCCCGACGGCACCCAGCTCGAAGCCCATTCCGGACTCGGCGACAAGCTCGACGATCCGCGCTATGCCGATGAAAAAATGCGCGGGGTCACGCCGCCGAATATTTACGATCTCGAACCGCGCGAAGCTCTCTTCCACGGCGTGCAAGCGCTGCGGCTCATTCCCGAGGATGAACGCAAGGCGCTGGGCCGGGCCGGCCTCCTGGCGCACAGCTTCATGCTCGGGCCGAACGGCGATTCGAACGGGTGCGTGTCTTTCAGAGACTATAACGCCTTCCTGAAAGCCTATCTGGAACACAAGGTCAAACGGCTCGCGGTCGTGGCGCGCTTGGATTAATCCCATGTAGCCCGCTCGCCGGGCCGCGCCAATGGATCACTGACCCACTCTTATCGCGACGTCGAGATTTTCCCGGCCCGCGCCAAAGCGCATTCCGCGCACCGGCGCGGCTCCGATCGAATCGAGCCCGATCGCGACGCGCACATAGGCTTCGGTGGGGCATATGGCGTTGGCCGGATCGAAACCGACCCAGCCGATGTCCGGGATAAAGGCTTCCGCCCAAGCGTGGCCTGCTTCCTGCTCGACCGTGCCGTCGGTCATGTGCAAATAGCCGGCCACGTAGCGGGCGGGGATGCCGAGGTGATGCGCCGCCGCCATGAAGACGTGGCAAAGATCGCGGCACACGCCTCGCTTGAGGGCAAAGGCCTCGCTGGCCGTCGGCAACAGGTCAGTCATCGCGACGTCGAAGGTCATTTCTTTGTGCAGCCATTCCAGGACGGCGTGTGCCTCCTTTAAAGCAGCACCGCCGTAGGCGGCGCGAATTCCATCCGCGAAATCGCGAATGGCGGCGTCGGCCGCGGTCAACGGCGTGTCGCGCAGAAACAGGGCCGGCGGGAAGCGCTCGACCGCGCCCCTGATCACGCCTTGAGTATCCTGTGTTTCGATTTCGCCCTCGATGTCAATACGCAGCTCGGTGAAAGAGTCGACGGTGTTGAAGACATGCGTGATGTTGCCAAAAGCATCCTCATGGGCCCGAAGCCGCGCATCGGCGGAAACATCGATGCGCCAGCGCGCCACGTGTTGGCCTTCGTGATCGCGCGGGGTCAGGCGCAATAGCTGGATCGCCCCCGTCGCCGGAGGGTTGTAGCGATAGACGGTGCTGTGGCCGATGTGGATGTGCATCTCTGAGCGTGGATGTTCGGACACCGAACCCCGCGGGTCAATCATCCGCGCCGCTTACATCAAATATTGCTCAGCGATGGCGGAGCCAAGCCGATTGTTGTCCTCGATGAAGCTGCCGATGAATTCATGCAAACCACTCTGGAAGATTTCCTCGATCCGGCAGTTCATCAGGCGCGCGCGGACCGTGCGTGCTTGGCGCTGTGCGGGGCCCTGGCGACCATAGGCTGTGGCGAGATGATCGAGGTTTTGCACCAGGTTTTCATAGCAGCTTGCCAGCGAGCGCGGCATTTCGTCCTTGAGGATCAAAAGCTCGGCGACGAGCCATGGCCTGACATTCTGTCGATAGACCCAGTGATAGGCCGTCAACGCCGAGACCGAGCGCAAGATCGACGCCCACTGAAAATAGTCGAGCGGGCCGCCGACTTTCGCGACGGCTGGCAGCAGCAAGTGGTACTTAACGTCGAGAATGCGCGCGGTGTTGTCGGCGCGTTCGAGATAAACGCCCATACGCGAGAAGCAATACGCGTCGTTGCGCAGCATCGTGCGATAGGACGAACCGTCGAAGCGGAGCGAGGATTCCATCACCCAGCGCAGAAAGCGCGCAAGCTGCTCCCGCGAATACGGTCCCTTGCCCCAATTCTTCAGTTCAAGCCAGATTCCGTTGATGGAATCCCACATTTCTGTCGTAAGCGCGGTCCGCACGGCGCGTGCGTTAAGCCTGGCGATTTCAAAACAATTGCGGATCGACGACGGATTTTCTGTCGAAAACACGAGAAAATCCGTTACGGCTTCCTCGTTGGCTTCGTCGTGAGTGGCGAAGAAGGTGTGGGCGCATCCGGCGCTTGCGACCGCCGATTCCCATTCGTTCGTCGCGCCGCCGTAGCTCAGCGGCAGGGCGATCAGCCGCAACGTCGTCTCGAGAATGCGCGCGAGATATTCAGCGCGCTCCACATAGCGGGCGAGCCAATAAAGATTGTCGGCGGTGCGCGATAGCAACACTGCATCAGCTCCCGGCGCTGTTTTCGCGCTCAGTCCGACGAGGCCGGTTCATTCGTCCAAAACCCAGGTATCTTTGGTGCCGCCGCCCTGACTGGAATTGACGACAAGCGATCCATGCTTGAGCGCAACGCGCGTTAGCCCGCCGGGAACGATGCGCACGCTGTCGCGACCGCAAAGCACGAACGGACGCAAATCGACATGGCGAGGCGCGACACCTTCGTTGGTGCAGGTTGGGCAGGTCGAAAGCGCCAGCGTGGGTTGGGCGATGAAGTTGTGCGGAGCCGATTTCAGTTTGGTCCGGAATGCGGCGATCGTTGCTTTGTCGGCCTTCGGCCCGATCATCATGCCGTAGCCGCCCGAGCTGTGAACTTCTTTCACGACCAGTTCCTCGATGTGGTCGAGGACATAGCCAAGATGATCGGATTGCCGGCAGCGCCAGGTCGGCACGTTGTTGAGCAACGGCTCCTCGCCAACGTAGAACTTTATGATTTCCGGCATGTAACTGTATATCGCCTTGTCGTCGGCGATGCCGGTGCCTACCGCATTGGCAAGCGTCAAGTTGCCAGCGTGATAAGCCGACATCAGGCCCGGCACTCCAAGCGCGCTGTCGGATCGAAACACCAGCGGGTCGAGAAAGTCGTCATCGATGCGCCTGTAAATGACGTCGACGCGCTTGAGGCCCTCGGTCGTGCGCATGTAGACGACATCGTCTCTTACCGTCAGGTCGCGTCCTTCGACCAGTTCGATGCCGAGCTTATCGGCAAGGAAGGAATGCTCGTAGTAAGCGGAGTTGGCCATACCCGGCGTCAGCAATACAACGGTCGGGTCGGCGCTTGCGGTAGAAGGCGCGACCGATTTGAGCGTCTCCAATAATTCATCGGGATAGTTGTCGACCGGCGCGATCCGGTAGCGCGAAAACAATTCGGGAAATAGCCGCAGCATGATTTCGCGGTTTTCCAACATGTAGGAGACGCCCGACGGCGTGCGCGCATTGTCCTCCAAGACGTAAAACGTCTTCGGGTCCACGCGCACAATATCGATGCCGGCGATGTGAACGTAAATGTCGTGCGGTACTTTCTGGCCGTTCATCTCAGGACGGAAAACCGGGTTCTGAAAGATCAAGTCCTCCGGTATTACGCCCGCTTTGACGATCTCGCGCCTGCCATAGATATCCTTCAGATAGGCATTGATCGCCTTGACCCGTTGCTCGAGCCCGCGCCGCAGAATTCGCCATTCGTCGGCCGTGAGAATGCGCGGAATGATGTCGAAGGGGATGAGCCGCTCCTGCGCTTCGGGGTCGCCGTGGACGGCAAAGGTGATGCCGATGCGGCGGAACACCACTTCCGCTTCGCGCCTGCGCAAATCGAGCAAGTCGGGTTTGGTCTCGTTCAGCCAGCGCGACAATTCGCTATAGGCCGCGCGAACGGCCTGCCCACTGTCGACGTTTCCAGTCATTTCGTCGAACATGCCAAGTCCCGGCTGAAGTCCCCGGCTTGCCCGCATGCATTTCCGATTGTGGCCGGTAAGGACTGCCAAGCAATCTCTGCGCCAGAGCGTATTTTGGACGGAAAAATGAGGCCATCGCATGGGCGAGGCAGGCGCTTGCTTAAATTTTGGGCGGCCTGACTATCTGTGGGCATCCACATGCGGGAATTGGCTTTTTGCGCGCGGTGGGTGGAACGGTCCGGAACCTGAAGTGGGCGAGCCCGCCCATCGTGTCGGCAGCTCTTCCTAGGGGGATGAATCGAAATCCGCGGGCCCCTATGCTTGTCGGCGCGCAGGGGGATGAGCAATGAGGGCAGAAAACACGAAACCGCGCGAGGTAAGAATCCGCGTCCACGATGGCGTCGAGATCGCGGTCGCGCTCTACATGCCCGAAGGCGAAGGCCCGTATCCAGTCGTGCTCGGAGCGTCGCCCTACCGCTACGACAACAACGCGCTGCCGGCGACACCGCAATTCCTCTGGCGCGAAACCGGGCCGATCGGATTGTATGTCGAACGCGGCTATGTCTACGCGCAGATGGACGTGCGCGGCTGCGGCAAATCGGGCGGCGAGTTCCGTTTCCTGGATCGCAATGAACAGAAGGATCTCTACGACGTCATCGAATGGCTCGGCCGGCAAACCTGGTCGAACGGCAAAGTCGGCGGGATCGGGCAATCTTATTTCTGCATGCTGCAATGGTGGATGGCGATCCAAAAGCCGCCGTCGCTTGCTTGCATCGCTGCTTTCGATGGACTGAACGATCCCTATCGCGCGTCGGTCTATCAGGGCGGCATACTGGGCGATTTTTTCGGCAGCTATTGGTGGAATCAGAACCGCATCATCAATCGCCATCCCGCCAACGGCGAATTTCCACGCGAGCAGACGTGCGATCTCAATCTTCTGTTGCAGCAACATCCCACTTACGACGAATTCTGGCGCGAACGCTGCGCCGCGGAGCACTTGTCCCGGATCGAGGTGCCGCTCTATTCGGTCGGCGTCTGGGGCAAGGTCGATCTGCATACGCGCGGCAACATTGACGGCTTTCGCCGCGCCACCGGACCAAAAAAGCTCAAGATGATCGGGCCGGTGAACGCGTTCGTAGCCAACCGGGAGTTCAACAGCCGGGAGCTGCACGAAAAGCTCCTGCTGCCGTTCTACGATCATTACCTCAAAGGATTGAAGACCGAGTATCTGGAGCGTCCGGCGGTCGAATATTTCGTACGCGGAGCGGACGTAGTACGCGCCGCGCAAGATTGGCCGCCGTCCGGCGTCCGTTATGTCACGTGGCATTTAAGCAGCATGAAATCTGGCAGCGTGACCTCGCTGAACGACGGCATGCTCACCCGCGATCGGGCGTCGGGCGAAGCGCGGACTACGTACGGCTATCCGAATCCCGGCTGGATGATAGGCGTTGTCGGCTTCGGACCGAACAACCAGCCGGATCCCGCGCGGCGCGTCCTGACCTTCACCACGGATCCGCTGCAGGCGGACCTCGAAATCGCAGGCCCGATTAAGCTTACGCTCTATGCCTCGTCGAGCCGCGACGACACGGATTTCTTCGTGAAGCTTTCCGAGCAAATGACGCAGTCGGTGGAGGATCGCGGTAAAGGGCTCAACCCTACCTCGTATTGGATCACCAAGGGCTGGCTACGCGCATCGCATCGCCGCCTCGATCCCGGCAAGTCGACGGAGATGGAGCCTTATCACACCCACGCCGATCCAGAGCCGATCGAACCGGGCAAAATATACCGCTTCGACATCGGCATCGAGCCGATGGCGCACAGGTTCAAGGAGGGAAATCGCGTTCGGCTGGAAATCGTCAATGGCGATTCGGTCGTCACCGACGTACTCTGGACGCACTATTATGCGCCGAACAAGATTGGGACCGACGCCGTCTATCATTCGCCGGAGCATCCTTCGGCCCTCATTTTGCCGGTGATGGAAGGCGCGTGAGACTTTATGATGCGAGGCTAAATAGCGTGGGCCAAATGATGCGAGCCAAATAGTACGAACCAAGTCCTGTGGTGAGAAAAAGAGCACGACCGGAAAAATCAAAATTCGGGGAGAAGCGCCAATGCCAGTGAATACGGACCTTGCCGCCGCGGGCGGAAAAGAAGCCTCGATGCGGCCTATCAATTGGCCGGTGACGGTTGTCGTCTTTTTCGCCGGCAGCGTTTTGCTCTGGGCCGACCGCAGCAATTTCAGCGTCGCCGCGGCGGCCTGGGCGAAGGATTTGAATTGGACGCCTTCGACCATCGGCTTGATGCTGAGCGCATTTTCTCTGGGTTATCTGGTGATTCAACCGATCGGCGGCTGGATTGCCGATCGGGCGGGGCCGCGGCGCACGCTGGCAGGCTCGATGGCCGGCTGGTCGCTGTGGGTCCTGCTCACGCCGCTAGCGCCGACGATGCTGTGGCTGACCGCAACGTTCCGGGTTCTGCTTGGCGCTTTCGAAGCGCCTTACATTCCCGCAAGCGTTGCCGCCGTGTCGCTTGCGATACCTTCCAAGGCTAGACGCGGCAGGTTTGCGGCCTTCATGCAGTCGGGCGCGCAACTTGGTCCCGCTGCCGGTGTGTTCTTCGCCGGATTGATTATGCAGGCAACCGGATCGCCGGCTTATATCTTCATCGTGTTCGGCCTTGTGGGATTGGTCGGGGCGGCGGTGTGGTGGCGCTATGCGAAAAACTTTGCCGATCCTCTGCCGCAAGGCGCGCATGCGCAGACCGACGAAGCCAAGGAGCGCGCAGCGCAAGCGCCGGTTCCGAATCGGCTACTGATCGTCAGCCCGGCGCTTTGGCCCTTCTACATCGGCTATTTTGCGCTGCCTTACTGCCAGTACATTTTCTTGACCTGGCTGCCGCAATACCTCACGCATTACCGGCACATTCCCCTGCTCACGGCGAGTGCGCTGAGTGCGTTGCCCTTCGTGGTCGCTTTCATCAGCGCGAATTTTGTCGGTTGGGCGATGGACTGGTTTGCCGAAGTCGGCTGGACCACCGGCGGCTTCCACCGCAAATTCTTCATCGCGCTCGGCGCGGCGATCTACGCGGTGACGACGCTGATCGCCGCGACGACGGACTCCAACACGCTGGCGGTGACCTTGATCGTGATCGCCAATGCGGGCTTGGCGTTCTATGTCGTACCGTACTGGACGATTTGTACCGATGTCGCGCCGAACCAGACCGGCACTTTGGGCGGGGTCATGAATTTCTTCGGCATCGTCGGTGCGACGGCGTCGCCTTATCTCAGCGGCGTCATCGCGGAAGCAACCGGCGCCTTCGTCGCGCCGTTGCTGCTCGCTGTGGCGATCATGCTGGTGGCGGCCACGACCATGATCCTCTTGTTCCGGATCAGGCCGCTGACAAGTCTTGCGAGCGAGGCGCCGGGGGCTGCCAAGTTTGCGGCCTGACATAGACGCGCTTTACTGCCCATATAGGCTTGAGGGGCGGTCTCTGGAGCGGTCATGTCGAAGCCGTTTGTCGTGTCGATCCCGCACCGGCTGGGAAAAGATGAAGCCGTGAGCCGTTTGAAGTCCGGACTTGGCGGCGTTCGCACCAGTTATGGGCATCTGTTCGCGATCGAAGAGGAGACTTGGACTGGCGAGCACTTGCAGTTTCGCGTCAGCGCGCTCGGGCAAGTGGCGAGCGGCTCCATCGATGTCGCGGACGACTACGTTACGCTTCAAGTGTACCTGCCTTGGCTTCTTGCCAAGGTCGCCGAGGCGGTGCAGCCGCTCATCCGCAGGGAGGGCACGCTGCTTCTGGAGAAGAAGTGAAGACGCTTTCTTTTCCGGCGCTCATAGCCGTTCGGCGAGAAAGCGAAGAAGCCGCGGCGCTAGAAAGCCCGAAAAGCTGCCGGTCTCTTCGATCGGATCGTTCATCCAATAATGCGGGGCGCCCGGCACAATACAGGGGCGAACGAAGAAGCCGGCTTGTTTGGGCGCGAGCTGAAATGGATCGGTTTGAGTTTTGCGATCGACGAGATCGTCTTCGGTGCCGGTGACGAGCAACATGCCAATGGCATTGTTGGCATAAGTCGCAAAGCTGATCGGCGAGGCGTCGAAATAGATTTGCCGGTTTTCCATCGGCGGCGCGCCAATGAATTTCTCGATATTGTTTTCGCGCCCTCCTTGGACTTGATAGGCGGTCCACATGGCGACGGCGTCGTAGATGCCGTAGACGCCGATAAGCGCTTTCACGCCGGAATCGACGGAGGCGAAGGGATCCTGCGGATAGCCGCCGGCGAATCTTTTGCTGCCGAGCGCGGCGAGCGCCGCAAGGTGCGCGCCGGCGGAAGCGCCGAGCAGACCGATGCGCGCCGCATCGATGCCGAACGCGCTTGCCTTGCCGCGGACGAATTGCACGCCGGCGAGCACGTCCTGCACCGCGTGCGGAAAAGCCTTGGTTTTGACGGCGAGCCGGTAGGAAATGGCAAACACCGCGATGCCGCGCGCGGCGAGGTACGGCCCCCAATATTGGAATGCGCTGCGCACGCCCGCGACCCAGCCGCCGCCGTGAACCGCGACCAGGGCCGGCGCCGATTTTGCGCCTTGCGGCAGATAAAGATCGCCCAAAAGCTCCATGCCGTCGTGATTGGCGTAAGCGATACCGCCGTGGAGCGTGATGCCGTTATCCGTCATTTCCCTGCGTCCTGCTTTGAGCCGCATGCAATGGCAAAATGGATTTGCCGTGGTAGAACACCAGCGCAAGACTGAAAAGTCTCGGGATAGTGGATGCTTCGGAAAGCTCAGCCCGCGCCTGGTTCGCTCGTCGTCGAGGGCACGCGGATCGATATGATCGAACGAGGCGCGGGTCGGCCGCTGCTTTTTCTTCATGCCGAAAACGGCGTCGAACCGGCCGCCTCCGCGATCGACGAGCTTGCCGAAGCGGCGCGCGTCATCGCGCCCACGCACCCGGGCTTCGGCCGCTCGGAATTGTCCCATGGCATGCGTTCGGTGGACGACCTTTCCTATTTTTACCTCGATCTGCTCGATCAACTCGATCTGCGCGACGTCACGCTCGTCGGCGTGTCGCTCGGCGCCTGGCTCGCCGCGGAAATCGCGGTGAAGTCGACGGCGCGACTGTCGCGGCTCGTCATGGCCAACGCTGTCGGCGTCAAGATCGGCGATCGCGAAACGCGCGACATCGCCGACGTCTTTGCGCTGACCGAACAAGAATATCTCGAAATAACCTATTGCGATCCGAATGTCGGGCAACGCGATTATCAGTCGCTGCCCGACGACGAAGCCCGCGCCGCGGCGCGCGCCCGCGAGGCAACGGCACGGTTCGCTTGGAGTCCATATTTCTATAATCCGCGGCTCAAGAGCCGGCTGCACCGCATTCGCATCCCGACATTGTTTTTATGGGGCGTGCATGATCGAATGATTAGCGAAGCCTATGGGCGCGCCTATTGCGCGCTGATTCCAGGGGCGCGATTCGAATCGATCGCGCAGGCTGGCCACTTCCCCCATCAGGAGCAGCCGGACGTTTTCGCCAAACGTGTTTTGACCTTTATGAATGGAAACTGAAGATCCGCAGGACGTGCACGCCATGAGAGTCTATCAGTTTAGCGAACAGCCATATTATCCCAGCTGGAACGATCATTCCGGATCGCTGCGCGTCATTCTTCCCAACCGCAAATGCGATCCGCGGATCGCCGCTGATTTGTTTCATCGCTACTACGACGAATATCAAATTTGCGACGAGATCGGGCTCGACATCATGCTCAACGAGCATCATCAGAGCGCGACCTGTATGTCGTCGGCGGTCGTGATCGGACTGGCGGTGCTGGCGCGCGCAACCAAAAACGCGCGGCTTCTCGTGCTCGGCTATCCGATCGGTCACCGGCCCGATCCGCTGCGCGTCGCCGAGGAACTGTCGACGATTGACGTCATTTCACGCGGCCGCCTCGACATGGGCTTCATCAAGGGCATCCCATATGAAATCGCGGCCTCCAATCGCAATCCCGTCGAGCTGATGGAAAGGTTCTGGGAAGCGCACGACTTCATCATCAAAGCGATGACGACGCATGACGAGAACTTCAATTGGGAGGGTGAATATTTTCACTACCGCCAGGTGAACGTCTGGCCGCGGGTGTGGCAGGAGCCGCATCCGCCGATCTGGTCGACCACCGGCAGCGCCAGCCAAGCGCGTGTGCTCGGCGAGCGCGGCTATGTGATGGCGACGCTCGGCACCGGCTACGGGACGCGCAAAATCTACGACGCCTATCGCAAGAGTTACGTGGCGAAGTTCGCCAAGGCGCCAGGCGCCGACCGGTTCGCTTATCTGGGGCTTGTGGCGGTCGCAAAGGACAAGGAGGAGGCGCGCAAACGTGGATATCTGATTGCGGGCTATTTGCGCACCAGCGCCATCGTGTATCCGCCCTTCCGCAATCCTCCCGGCTATCTTCCGGTCGAAGACAATACGAAGCTCTTGCGCGGCGAGACGCCGCCGCGCAGCTACACCAAGGACGGTCGTCCCATCAACATGCACAGTGCGACCGTCGAGGAGTTGATCGACGCCGGCATCCTGTTCTGCGGGACGCCCGAAGAGGTCTGCGAACAGATTGTCGATTTCTGCGAGCATTGCGGCGGCATGGGCAATCTCTTGATGATGGGTCAGGGTGGCGAACTCACGCACACCCAGACCGTCGATAATTTGACACTATTCGCAAAAGACGTGCTGCCGCGGCTCAAGGCCTATCGCCAGCCGGACGCCGAAGCGGCCGTCGCCGCCTAGCGGATCGATACCTGCAGCGCTGCGTGGCTAAGCACCTGATGAGGCATAATTATTCTAGGCGTTCAAAAATTGGAAAAAATCTTGATTTTGGTACAAGCCAAGTCCATGTCTGTCTCAGTCTCTGGCACTGAGAACTGGGCGTGACCGATGATCGGTGAGCCGTTTGCGTCGAACCCTTTTATCGTCGGCGAGAGTGAAGCGGCAGCCGCACTGCAGCACATTCCGGCCGAAGAATCGCTCTGTCCGGTCGTGTCGCACGATTGGGTCAATTCCGAATACAAGCACCTCGTCGTCGAAGCCTCGCGGAAGGCGCTCTCGGTCACGCCGGGCCAGTTCTTCAACTTGCTGTGCCCGTCGCCCGATGTCGGCGAATTGTTCTTCCGCCGTCCCCAGAGCGTGTACCGCATCGACCGCGATCGCGGCCGAATCGAATTTTTATACAAATGCGTCGGGCGCGGTACGCGCGGACTGGCGACGCTGAAAAAAGGCGACGATCTCAATATGGTTGGGCCGCTCGGCGTCGGCTTCAAGCTCGATCCGGCTTGGCGTCACATCGTCGTGCTCGGGCGCGGCGTCGGCATCGCCACCCTCGGGCCGATTTCGCAGTTGGCGCGCGAGGCCCATGTCGGCGTCACCGCGATCCTCTCCGCGCGGAATGCAGATTTCGTGATGGCCGATGGTTTTTTCCGCGAGGCCGGCGACGTCGTGACCGTACTCGACACCGACGGCACCAGCGCCGTCGAAAACGTCGAGAAAATTCTCCAGCACTTGATTGCGCAGAAGCGCGCCGATGCTTTCTTCACCTGCGGCTCGAACCGGCTGTTTCAATTGATGAAGCGCAGCGGCAAGGCGAACGGCATTCCCGGTCAGGTGGCGATGGAGCAGGTGATGGCGTGTGGGCTCGGTCCCTGCTACGTCTGCGTACGCACCTTCGAAATCAACGGTAGGAAGGAGTTGCGCCGGGTTTGCATCGAGGGCCCTGTATTCGATATGCAGGAGGCGGTCGGATGGTAGACATGACCGTCAAGATCGGCGCGGTGACGCTGAAGAACCCCGTCATGCCGGCGTCGGGCTGTTTCTCGACCGACCTTGCCCAGGTGATGGACTTAAATAGGCTCGGCGCGCTCGTCGCCAAGACCGTGTCGCGCGAATACCGTGCCGGCAATCCGCCGCCGCGGGCCGCCGAGGTCGAGGGCGGTATGATCAATTCCATCGGCCTGCCGACCAAGGGCATCGACTATTTCTTCGAACATCAGGTGCCGGACTATAAGCGCTTCACGCCGCCGCTCGTCGGCTCGATCTCGGCAACCACGATTGAGGATTTCGAAGCTATGGCGCGCGACGTGGCGAAATCGGCGATCGACGTGCTCGAAGTGAATATTTCCTGCCCGACGCGCGATCCCAAGGGTGGCAATTTTGCTCTTCACGAGGAGCATACCTATAACGTTGTGAAACTGATCCGCGCCACGACCGATAAGCCAATGTGGGTGAAATTGTCGCCGAATGCCGGCGACATCGTCGCCGTGGCCAAAGCCGCGGAGCGCGCGGGCGCCGATGCGCTCGTGGTGGCAAACACGATCCTCGGTCTGAAGATCAATACCGACACGTTCCGGCCGGCGATCGGCAACAAATTCGGCGGCCTGTCGGGTCCGGGAATCAAGCCGATCATCGTCCGGATGGTCTATCAATGCGCCAAAGCGGTGAAGATTCCGATCATCGGCTGCGGCGGTATCGTCAAAGTCGAGGATGCGGTGGAATATATGCTTGCCGGCGCTAGTGCGGTCATGATCGGCTATCTTACCTTCCGTAATCCCACCGGCATGATTGCGATCATCGAAGGCTTGGAAGAATGGTGCGTCAGGCGCGGTTTTGCTCGCGTCGCCGATCTCACCGGAGCGATGATCGACGATCCGCCCATGGAAACCTTTGCCGCTGCGGCCATGCCAATCGGGTGATTATTTGCGATGACCACTGCGCGTATCACGATTCGTAAACCCGACGACTGGCACCTCCACGTTCGCGACGGCGAAATGCTCAAGGCGGTATTGCCGTTTACGGCCAAGAATTTCAGCCGCGCGATCCTGATGCCGAATCTCGTGCCGCCGGTGCGCACGACGGCGGACGGGAAGGCCTATCGCGAGCGGGTGATTGCGGCGCTGCCGCAAGGTTCGAAATTCAAGCCGCTGATCACATGCTATCTTACTGACGACACCGATCCCGACGACGTCGAGCGCGGCTTTCGCGACGGTTTATTCACGGGCGTAAAGCTCTATCCGGCTCATGCCACCACGAACTCGGCGTTTGGCGTCACCGACTACGCCAAAATCACGCGCGTGCTGGAGCGCATGGAAAAGATCGGCATGCCGTTTCTCATGCATGGCGAATACGTTGCCGCTGATGTCGATATTTTCGATCGCGAGGCGGTGTTCATCGACCGGCTGTTGTCGAAATGGCTGAAGCAATTTCCCGGCCTGCGCATGATCCTCGAACATCTTTCATCGAAGGAAGGCGTCGATTTCGTCCACAGCGCGGCGCCGCAGCTCGGCGGCACCATCACGCCTTATCATATGATGCTGACGCGCAACGATTGGCTCGGTCACGGGCTGAAGCCCTATATGTACGTCATGCCCGTCATCAAGACGGCGCGCGATCGCACGGCGCTGCGCAAAGCGGCGACCTCCGGCGAGGTGTGCTATTTCCTCGGCACCGATTCCGCGCCGCATCCCTACGCCAAAAAGGTTTCGGTCAGTGGCATTCCCGGCATGTTCGACGCGCCGGTTGCAATCGAGACCTATACGGAGATTTTCGAGGAGGAAGGCGCGCTCGACAAGCTGGAAGCCTTTGCTTCGCTCAACGGCGCCAAGCATTATCGGATGCCGCCGAATGAAGATACGATCACCTTGGAGAAAACGCCGTGGGTCGCGCCGGAAGAGGTCAAAGTTCCCGGGCCGGAGGAGCGCGCGCTGATCTATCGCGGCGGCGAGACCATTGCCTGGAAAGTCCTAAATTGAGATCGTATTGTAGCTGTCATTCCGCGGCGCCGCGACGGAGCGAGTCCCCGGGTTTCATATTCACGGCTGGTGATCGTGCATTCCGGGTTTCTCGCTGTGCTCCGCCCCGAAACGACCCGGATCATGGATAGCAGGCAATGACGGCCTTTCCCGACAAGACAGTAATCGCCGAGTTGACGGCGAAGATGCTCTTGGAAGTGGACGCAGTCCGCTTCATGACCGACAAACCTTTCATTTACACGTCCGGCTGGGCGAGCCCGGTTTATACCGATTGCCGGCGCCTCATTTCCTTTCCGCGCGTACGGCGGACGCTGATCGATTTTGGCGTGGCGACCGTGATGCGCGATGTCGGCTTCGAGCAGTTCGATGCGGTGGCCGGCGGCGAAACGGCGGGAATTCCGTTCGCGGCATGGATGGCCGACCGCTTGATGCTGCCAATGCAATATGTGCGCAAAAAGCCGAAGGGCTTCGGCCGCAATGCGCAAATCGAAGGCCACATCGAGGTGGGCGATCGCGTGCTCCTGGTCGAGGACATGACCACGGATGGCCGCAGCAAGGTCAATTTCTGCAAGGCTTTGCGCGAGGCCGGCGCGGTCGTGGGGCACGTATTCGTCTTCTTCTTCTACGACATCTTTCCAGAGGGTAAGACGATCCTGCGCGACTTGGGTGTCACGCTGCATTCGCTGGCGACATGGTGGGACGTTCTCGAAGTGGCCAAGAAGAGTGGCTCGTTCGACAAAGGCAAGCTCAGGGAAGTTGAGAAGTTCATGAAAGACCCCGCCACTTGGTCCAAAGCGCATGGCGGTGTCGCGCAGGCAGCGGAGTAATCGAATGCCGGGTCAGGCCGCGGATGTGATCGTCGTCGGGGCGGGCAATGCGGCGTTCTGCGCGGCGCTGGCGGCGCGGGAACAGGGCGCGAAAGTGGTGATGCTCGAAGCCGCGCCCGAAGAGGAATCCGGCGGCAATAGCCGCTTCACGGCGGGCTCCATTCGGGTCGTCTATAACGGCGTCGAGGACATCAAGACGCTGGTGCCCGATTTGACCCCGGCCGAAATCGAGACGACCGATTTCGGAACCTACACCGCCGATCAATTCTTCGACGACATGGCGCGCATCACGCAGCATCGCGCCGATCCCGATTTAGTGGAGCTTCTGGTCACCAAAAGCTTCGACTCGCTCAATTGGATGCGCAATAAAGGCGTGCGGCTGATCCCGATCTACGGCCGGCAAGCCTTCAAGATTGACGGCAAGTTCAAATTCTGGGGCGGGCTGACCGTCGAGTCGGTCGGCGGCGGTCCGGGCCTCATCGCGATGCTGACCGAATCGGCGAAAAAACGCGGTATCGAAATCCGCTATGCGGCGCGCGGCCTCGATCTTTTATTCGACGGCAACCGCGTCGAGGGCGTAAGCGTGCGCGAAAGTGGCGAAGTCCGCGAGTTGCGCGCCAAGTCGATCGTGCTGGCCTGCGGCGGCTTCGAGGCCAATCCGGAATGGCGCACGCGCTATCTCGGGCCCGGCTGGGATCTCGCGAAGGTGCGCGGCAGCCGTTACAACACCGGCGACGGCATCCGCATGGCGCTGGACATTGGCGCCGCGCCGCGCGGCAACTGGTCGGGCTGCCATGCCGTGCAATGGGAGATGAATGCGCCGGAATTCGGCGATCTCTCCGTCGGCGATCAGTTTCAAAAACACTCCTATCCGTTCTCGATCATGATCAACGCGAACGGCAAGCGGTTCGTCGACGAAGGCGCCGATTTCCGCAACTACACCTACGCCAAATATGGCCGCGTGGTCCTCGAACAGCCGGGACAATTTGCCTGGCAGATCTTCGATCAAAAGGTGAAGCATCTGCAGCGGGACGAATATCGCATTCGGCAGATCACCAAGGTCACGGCCAACAGCATCGAGGAATTCGCGCAGAAGCTCGAAGGCGTCAACGCCGCCGAGTTCCTCAAAACGATCAAAGAGTGGAATGTCGCGGTCAGGACCGACGTGCCGTTCAATCCGAACATCAAGGACGGGCGCTGCACGCAAGGTCTCGCAGTCAACAAGAGCAATTGGGCCAACACCGTCGATGCGCCGCCGTTCGAAGCTTACGCGGTCACATGCGGGGTTACCTTTACGTTCGGGGGCTTGCGCATCAACACCGAGGCCGAAGTGTTGAACACCGATTATCAGCCGATCCACGGTCTTTACGCCGCCGGCGAACTGGTCGGCGGCCTGTTCTACTTCAATTATCCCGGCGGTTCCGGGCTGATGTCCGGGACCGTTTTCGGCAAGATCGCCGGAACTTCCGCCGGTCGCGCCGGGAAGAACTGAGCGGCAATCGCCAATGGACGCCAAGGTCGAGCGCGCCCTCAACGAGTTGAGCGCGACCGAGATCGCCGCAAAGGTCGCGGCGGGCGAGGCGACCTGCGAAGCCGTCGTGCGCGATTGCCTCGAGCGGATCGCGACCCGCGACGATGTCGTCAAGGCGTGGGTGAATTTCGAACCGGATTTGGCGCTCGCCCAGGCACGCGCGCTCGATCGCGCTCCGCGCCGCGGTCCACTACACGGCGTGCCGATCGGAATCAAGGACATCATCGACACGTTCGACATGCCGACCGAAATGGGCTCGCCAATTTATCGCGGCAATCGCCCATTGGCGGACGCCGCCTGCGTGGCGCTTTTGCGACGAGCCGGAGCGGTGATCCTCGGAAAAACCGCGACCTGCGAACTTGCCGGCATGGCGCCGTGCGCAACCACCAATCCGCTTAACGCCGCTCATACGCCGGGCGGCTCATCGAGCGGATCGGCCGCGGCGGTCGCCGATCATATGGTGCCGGCCGCGCTCGGCACGCAGACCGGTGGTTCGGTGCTACGGCCGTCGTCGTTTTGCGGTGTATTCGGCTACAAGCCGACTTACAACACGTTCAACAAAGCGGGCGTAAAGCCGGCGGCTGAAAGCATCGATACGATCGGTTGGATCGCCCGTTCGATCGACGATATCGAACTGCTCACGGCGGTCTTGCGCACCCAAGACCCGCAGCCGCCGCGCGCTTTGGGTGTGGCGCCGCGCATCGGGCTCTGCCGCACGGAAATTTGGGACACGGCGCAGCCCGAAACCAAGGCCGCGGTCGAGGACGCGGCCGCTGCACTCGGCAAAGCCGGCGCCGCGGTCCGCGACATCGACCTGCCGGAGGTGTTTGCCGGCCTGCACGCGCTGGCGCGCGGCACGATCAATCATTACGAGCGCGCCGCCTGCATGGCGTTCGAATGGGATTGTCATCGCGAAGCGCTGTCGCCGCAAATGCGGCGCTACATCGAGAACGGACAAAAAACCTCGCATGCGGAATACGTCGCCGCGTGGCGGCGCGTCGAGGAGTGCCGCGCTCTGCTGCCGGTGGTCTTCAACGAGATCGACGTGCTGCTGGCGCCCTGCGTGCCGGGCGAGGCGCCGCGCGGCCTCGCATTCACCGGCGACCCCAGCATGCAGGCGATATGGACGGCTTTGCACACGCCGAGCATGACGCTGCCGACCTATCGCGGCCCGAATAATTTGCCGGTCGGCATTCAATTGGTCGCACAACGTTACAACGACGACGGCTTGTTTGCCGGCGCGCGGTGGATTTGGGACAGGATCGGCGCGCCGGACATGGTCGGCTGCCGGCGCTGAGGCGAGAGCAAGAATGGAGTTCGACAATTCGTTCGACGTACCGCTTCCTCCGGCAAAGGCATGGGCTCTGCTAATGGATATACCGCGCATCGCGCCTTGCATGCCGGGCGCGGAACTGACGGAAATTGTCGATCCGCAGAATTTCAAGGGTAAGATTTCCGTGCGATTGGGCCCGGTGGCGCTGACATTCGGCGGCCGCGTCGCATTCGATGGCATTGACGATGTCAACCACACCGCACGCGTCAAGGCGCAAGGCAGCGACGCCAAGGGCCGCGGCGCCGCTAATGCCACGGCGACGTTTCGGATCGAGCCGGCCGCATCCGGCTCGAAGGTGCTGATCCACACCGACCTGACGCTATCCGGCGCGGTCGCGCAATATGGCCGCGGCGTCGGGATGATCCAGGCGACCGCCGCGCAACTCGTCGGACAATTCGCCGGCAATCTGCGCACGCAACTGGGCCGGGACGACAGCGCTCCGAGCCACGATGCGCCGCCTCGGCCATCGGCCGCCAAGCCGATTTCGGGCCTGGCGCTTGTCGTCCGCGCCATTTGGTCGAAGCTTACCGGCCTGTTCAGCGGACGCCGAATTTAGGTATCATTCTCGCAACGACGTGGCGGGGCGCTCTTATGCGGAAGCTTCAAACTGCGGATACGCCGCTTCTGGCTCTCGCCGCGCTTGTCGCGTTTTCGGGTCTTGCCGGCGCCGAAAGCGTCGGCGACTTTTACAAGAACCGCAGCCTATCGCTGGTCATCGGCTATAGCGTCGGTGGCGGCTATGACGCTTATGCGCGGCTTGTGGCACGCTATATCGGCAGGCATATTCCCGGTGATCCGTCGATCATCCCGCAACAAATGACCGGAGCCGGCAGCTTGCGGGCCGCCAACTATATCTTTTCCGTCGCGCCGAAAGACGGCTCCGTGCTGGGGACGTTTTCGCGCAGCATGGGAATTGCGCCACTATTCGGACAGGCCGAGTTCGACGGCAGAAAGTTTACCTGGCTCGGCAGCGTAACCGATGACCATACGACCTGCGTCACCTCGAGCGCTTCGCCGATCAAGACCTGGGACGATTTCCTGAGCAAGCCGTCCAAGCTTGGCGGGCTGGGCGCGGATGCCGATCCCGACATTTGGGCGTTGCTCTATAAAAACCTATTCGGTGCGAAAGTGCAGCTTGTCACCGGCTATCCGGGTACGAACGACGCGGTTTTGGCGATGGAGCGGGGCGAAGTCGACGGCTTGTGCGGTCTATCGTGGAGCACGATACGCACCCGGCACGCGGAATGGCTGACGAGCCATTCCGTGAACATAATCGTGCAGGCAGCGCTCAAAAAAGAGCCTGAGATTGCTTCGGTACCGCTCGCCAGCGATCTGGCTACCGAGCCGGAACAGCGTCAGATCATCAAACTGTTCCTAGTTAGCCAGGCGATGGCGCGGCCGTTTGTTGCGCCGCCTGACATTCCCGAAGACCGCAAGACGGCTTTGATCGCGGCATTCGATGCAACCGTGACCGACGCCGATTTTCTGGCCGAGGCGCAGAAGCTGAGTTTCGAAGTTCATCCGGTGAACGCGGCGACCATCGAGGCGTTGCTTGCCGAAGTCTATGCCACGCCGAAGGACGTCCTCGGCAGGGCAGCCAAAGCGATATCGAGCGTCAATCAGTGAGCGGAACGATCGGTGCGCGCCTCCCGCGCTTGGAGGATCATGCGTTATTGACCGGCAGGGGTCGCTTCGTCGACGACATCGCCGCGGCCGGAATCCTCGTCGCCGCCTTCGCGCGCAGTCCGCATCCCCACGCGCTGATCCGGGCCGTCGATCTTGACGCCGCGCGCGCGGTGCCGGGCGTCGTCGCGGTGTTGACGCTCGACGATCTCGCTCCGGTGATGAGGCAGCGGCGGATGGTCCGCACCTCGAATTCCGGCGCCAAGCTCGACCAGAGCTGGCCGTTCGCGCTCGCCGACGGCGAAGTTTCCTTTGTCGGCGAGCCGGTCGCGATCGTCATCGCCAACGACCGCTACGTGGCCGAGGATGCCGCGGCGCTCGTTGCCGTGGACTACGAGCTGCTCGATCCGGCAATCGATTGCCGGATCGAACGCGCGCCGCCGGTGCGCCGCGAACTGACTTCGAACCGGGTCATCGCGTACAAAGTCGAGTACGGCGACATCGATGCGGCCTTCGCCAAGGCCGCGCAAGTCGTGCGCGAGGAGCTGTGCGTGCATCGCGGCGCGGCGCATTCGATGGAAGGCCGGGGCATCCTCGTCCAGATCTCCGGTCACGAGACGCTGGTTTGGGCCTCGACGCAGAAGGCGCACGATCTGCGCACGGCTTTCGCGGACTATGTGAATCTCGACGAAAGCCGCCTGCGCGTGGCGACGCCCGACGTTGGCGGCGGCTTCGGACCGAAGCTTTGCGTCTATCCGGAAGATGTGGCGGTGGTCGCCGCCGCGACTTTGCTCGGCCGCTCAATCAAATGGATCGAGGACCGCCGCGAACATTTCACCAATGCGGCGCAGGAGCGCGACCAATATTGGTCGATGGAGCTTGCCGCCGATGCCGATGGACGCGTGCGGGGCATACGCGGCCGCCTCATTCACGACATCGGCGCTTATGCGCTTCAGGACGTGAACATTCCATACAATTCCGCCACCATGGTCACAGGGCCCTATGTCGTGCCGGCGCTGGCCATCGACGTCAACGCAGTCCATACCAATTTGGCGCCGGTATCCTCCGTGCGAGGCGCCGGCTATCCGCAGGCAGCGTTCGCGATGGAACGCATGATGGATCGCTTGGCGCAGGCGCTTAGGCTCGATCGCGCCGAATTGCGACGCCGCAATTTGATACCGGCGGAAAAGATGCCCTATCTCAAACCGCTGAAAACGCGCTCCGGCGAGCAAATTCAGTACGACAGCGGCGATTATCCCGGCTGCCAAGCCGAACTTCTCCAGACCGTGAATTGGGATGATTTTCCACGCCGACAGGCCGAGGCGCGCGCCGCCGGCCGCTATATCGGCATCGGTCTGGCGCACGGGATGAAGGGCACGGGGCGCGGGCCGTTCGAGTTCGGCAATGTGCGCGTTTCGCCAACCGGTCACATCACGGTTTCGACCGGCGCGGCGCCGATGGGGCAGGGGCTTTGCACCGCGCTCGCGCAAATTTGCGCCGACGCGTTTGGCGTGCGCGCGCAAGACGTCAGCGTGGTTGCCGGCGACACGGCGGCGGCGCCGCTTGGCCTCGGCGGGTTCGCCAGCCGGCAAACGGTCACCGCTGGCTCGTCAGTGAAGATCGCGGCGGCCGCGGTCGCGGCCAAGGCACGCAAGCTTGCCAGTCACATGCTGGAAGCCGCGGAGGAGGATCTCGAAATCGTTGGCGGCGAAGTGCGCGTCGTGGGCGCGCCGCAACTTGCAGTCAAGCTCGGCGAATTGGCGCGCGTGTTGAAGGGCGCGCCGGGTTACGGTTTCCCGAGAGACATCGAGCCCGGGCTCGAAGCGAGCGCAACCTTTCGTGTCGACCAGCTCGCTTATTCGAACGCCTGCCATGTCGTCGAAGTCGAGGTCGATATCGAAACCGGGGGCGTGCGTATTCTCCGCTACATAGCCATGCAGGACGCCGGACATCGCGTCAATCCGATGATCGTGGAAGGACAGGTTCACGGCGGTATCGCCCACGGCATCGGCAATGCGCTGTTCGAGTGGATGGGCTATGACGGCGCGGGCCAGCCTGTTACGACGACATTTGCGGATTATCTTCTGCCGACCGCGACCGAGGTGCCGCATCTGGAAACGCTTTACAAAGAATCGCCGTCGCCACATAACCCGCTCGGCGTTAAAGGCATCGGCGAAGTCGGCGTCATTCCCGCTGCGGCGGCGGTCATATCCGCGATCGAAGACGCGCTCTCGCCGTTCGGCGTGCGGATTGCGCAAACCCCAATTGCACCCCACAAGCTTGTTGAGCTGATCGGCAAGGGATCGGCACTATGAAGCTGCGACAGGATGAACTTTTGACGCTTTTCTTTTAGAGGAGCAAACTCAGTGCCGAAACAGGAGAGACAAATGACCCTCTTTAAATCCGCGGCGCGCCTTCTGCTCTGGTCGGCATTGCTATCGTCGCTTGTCGCTCCTGCTCGAGCCGAAACGTTTCCATCGCGGCCTATCCACCTTATTCTGCCCTACGCTCCCGGCGGGATCGTCGATTTTGCCGGCAGAGTGGTGGCGCAAAAACTCGCAGAGGTATTGGGGCAACCGGTCGTAGCGGAAAATCGGCCTGGCGCCGGCGGTATTGTCGGTGTCGATTACGTCGCTCATTCGGATCCGGATGGCTACAACATTGTCATCATGGATCCGGCCATCGTGATCAATCCGGTGCTGCAGAAATCGATGCCCTATGACATTTTCAAAAATCTGGTAACGGTTTCCATCGTCAACTCCTCGCCCGAAGTGCTGGTCGTCACGCCGGCGCTTGGCATAAAAACTTATGCCGAGCTCGTAGCCTACGGCAAAGCAAATCCGGGCAAGCTCAACTACGCCTCCGCCGGTGTCGGCACGACGCCGCACCTCGCCGCAGCGATGTGGGCGCTGCGCAGCGGAATCGACGCGGTGCACGTACCGTATAAGGGCGTCGGCCCGTCTTTCGTCGATCTCGTCGGCGGCAAGGTTCAACTGTTGTTTTCCAGCATTGCCGGAGCGCTGCCGTTCACCAGCAAAGGCAGCGTCATCCCGCTCGCGACCACCGGTGCCACGCGCTCGCCGATCTATCCCGATCTCCCGACGGTGGCGGAAGCGGGGTTACCCGGTTATTCCGTCGATCTTTGGCTGGGTGTGTATGCGCCGGCGGGACTGCCGCCTGAGGTGCTTGCCAAGCTTAACAGCGGCATCGATAAGGCGCTTCATGACGAACAACTCAAAATAGCTTTCGCTAAATTCGGCTTGACGCCGCGTGGAACGACGCTCGTCGAGGGCGCTGCTTTCACCAAATCCGAATATGAGAAATGGAAGAAGGTCATAGACGACGGCCATATCACGCTCGACTGATGCACTTGCCGATGAACGTCACCGTCCATATCCCTTTTCATGCCCAGCCTGAAGGCGGCCTATCGCCGATGATCGTTGAGCGATGACGGATTACTGGCCGACGGAACTGCGGTTGCGCAAAGATCGAAAAACCTTGACCGTCGTTTTTGAGGACGGCGAAAGTTTCGATCTCGCCGCCGAATATTTGCGCGTTTGCAGCCCGAGCGCGGAGGTTCAGGGGCATTCGCCGAGCGAACGGCGCACGGTTGCGGGAAAGCAGGAAGTGGAAATCTTGGAAGTGCTGCCGGTTGGTAACTATGCGGTGCGGCTTGTATTCGACGATATGCACTCGACTGGAATTTTCAGCTGGAATTATTTGTTCGAGCTTGGGCGCAACCACGAGGAATATTGGCGCCGCTATCTTGCCGATCTCGCGGAGAAAAATCTGTCTCGCACACCGCAGGCGGGCTAAAACGCGCTCGGCACGCCTTAACGCCTCGAATGCGCCGCACTGACTGGCGGCTCTAGCCCGGCGGGGCGGCATCAACGATAGATCAACCTCGTTTTGCCATGATAGGGGCAGTGTCGGGGTGGGGCGTATGATGGGGCGCCAACCGGCATCAGGACGGCCTCAGTTCCTTTCCCTCGACTGAGGCCGTTCGCTTTTTAAGGCGTTACCTGCGCCAAAATACCGGCCGTAAGCTCTGGGAGCGCGGCCCTGCAAGAGATGAAATCTTTGCATCTATGGTTGACAGAATCTTGCGTGCGAGTCTTCGCCGGTGGGCGGCGGGCTGCGGTGAGGGCGGGCTGTTTCTCTGTAAAATGGAAATGCTAAGGTGAGCAGGGGCAGCGCAAGCAAGACGAGGCGACTTGCACCGCTGCCGCCAGCACAATCAACAAGTAGCGCCTGTATTCTGTATCGGGACAGATTAACCGGACGAGGGCGGCAGAAATGCCGCCCTCGTTGCGTCATAGAATCGGCTATTTATAGCGGTGCCGATTGAGCACGCGCCAAGGAGACGTGCCAGGAACGCGAAATGTCGGTCATTCGGATAAATTATCGCTGTTGCTATCTGCTTGCCGCGGGCCTCGTCATCTCCCTTGCGACGCTGCGAATTTCCCTCGCCGAAAGCCAAACCGCGCAGCCTGCCATGGCGCCGGTCGATCCTGTCGCGGCCATGGCGCAATACCGCCGTGCGCTTGATGACTACGCCAGAGCGTGGCAAGGCTACAGCGTCGCCGCGGCTTCGTATTGGAATTCGATCGCCGAGAAACGGAAACTGCGCAATGCTAAACGGGCGCATGGCGAAGCGCTCTCGATAGACGATTACGTGCTTTCCCAGCCGCCGGTCTATAGAGGGCCGCCCAAGCCGACGAATCCGATAAAGCCGGAGCAGCCGTCGCGTCCCGCCTATGTACCGGTGGTCACCGATTTTTTGGCCGCCGCGCGACAGGAATTCAGGTTCGCTCCGCGATTGCCGCAGAACGACAGCGAGTTCAAAAGCGCCTATGCCAAAGCGGCGCTCGCCGCGGGGCTGACCAAAGATCAGATCGTGCGCATTTACGCGTTCGAGGCGAGCGGCAACGGAAACTACGACGTCGAAGCGGGGCTCGAATACAACAAGCACGGCCGCGCCATCACCACGGCGCTTGGCTATAACCAATTGCTAGCGACCAATTCGGTGGAGATTCTGGCGGAAAAAGGCAACGAATTCATCAGAGAGCTTCAGGCCGTGAGCGGTGAAACCGGGGGCGGGCAGCGGGCCATCGATGGTAAGATCGAGGTCCTCCGCAAAATGGTTGCTTTTACCCGCAGCGTGCCCGACGCCTGGGATCAGCATGAAATCCTAGCCAACACGGAAAAGGGCCTCGCAGTGCACGCGCTTAATCTCGATCTCGATGTCGGCCCGATGCTGCAGACGCAAAAGCTCCTGGACTCTGTGGTGTTCGCCCGCAGGAAGGGATTTTCACAAACGCTCAGTGCCGCGGAACTGGAAATGATGAACCTGACGGGCGACGGCAACGGTTTCGATATGGTGACCATGCCGTTGGCCTGGCGCGACCAGGTGCCGACCGCGAATTTCTTTCGGCCGAGCGGTTACGGCGATAACCCGGTAGCCCAGCGCAACAACGTTGTCGCCAAGCTGATCGCGGCGACCGATGCGCGCATGGACGAAGAAGCCAGGAAATCGGGCGCGCGCGAGCTTGCCTCGCTGTTGCATTGAACGGCTGCTCGGCATCAAATTCAGTTGCAATTAAAACATCGCAATGCTGCCATGGACCGCTATCAAGCGCGTCGAGAATGGGCAGGGGGCTATGAAGCGGCGGGACTTCCTTACGTTCCTCTCCGGTACCGTGGCAAGTTTGCCGGCAATTTGGCTCCGGTCGGCGCGAAGTCAAAACCAGCCGCCGTCAAGTCAGGCGGCTGCGACTGCGGACACTTCCATCGGCCAGGTGGCAGCCCTTAGCGGAACCGCGACGGTGACACGGGCCAGTGCGGCCCGGGCGGCATTGAAGGTTGCCGACCTGATCTATGAAAAGGACACTCTGCAAACGGATGTGAATTCGTCACTTGGCGTAACGTTCGACGACCAGACGACGTTCAGCCTATCCGCCAATACCCGTATCGTGATCGACAAATTCGTCTACCAGCAAGGCGGCAGCGGCAACGCGGCGTCATTCAACGTGGCGAGCGGCACTGCGGCTTTTGTCGCCAGTCTGGTCGCCAAGACTGGCGATATGAAAATCGCGACGCCGCAAGCGACGCTAGGCATCCGCGGCACCACCGGTATCGTCGATGTGCCGCAAGGCGCGGGCGCCGCCGCTCCGACCGTCAAGCTCTATCCCGACGCCGACGGCCATGTCGGCCGTATCGACGTATTCGATCGGCAGGGCGGTCGTCTCGGAGCCCTGACGCAGGGGTCCAGCGCCTTCGCATTTCGCGCGGGTCCCGGCGGCCGAATCGCCGCCGTGCCGTACCAAATTCCGCCGCAGGAGGCCGCGCGCGACCGCGGCGTGTTGCAGCGGCTCAATGTCTCTCACAATATCGGGCGGCAGATGACCATCCAACGGCAACAGTCCCGGGGACGCGGCGGCCAGCGGCCGAACAATCAGCGTCCGGGCGGTCTGCGACCGAACAATCGGCGTCCGGGCGGTCTGCAACCGAACAATCGGCGTCCGGGCGGGCAGCAACCGTTCAACCGTCCACAACGGTTGCCCGGGCAACAACCGCGCCCACGGCCACCGAAGGAAAAGAAGCGCTAGCTGCTGCAATTCGAAGCGAGGACAGTATGCGAGTCTATCAGTTGCCAAAAGGCGGCGCCGGCATCGATGCGCTGGTTCAAGTCGAGCGTCCCGATCCCAAGCCGGCCTATCGCCAGATTTTGGTGAGGATCAAGGCGTGCTCTCTGAATTTCCGCGATCTCGCCATCGCGCGCGGCAGCTATCGCATGCCGGTGCGCGAAAACATGATTCCGCTGTCGGACGGCGCCGGGGAAGTGGTCGAAGTCGGCCCCGGCGTAACGCGGTTTAAGGTCGGCGATCGCGTTGCCGGAAATTTTTTCCAGCGCTGGAGCGGCGGCGAGCCGGCGCCGGACGTACACAGAAGCGCGCTGGGCGGCGGCATCGACGGCATGCTCGCGGATTTTGCCGCGCTGGAGGAAGACGGCGCGGTGAAAATCCCGCCGCATTTATCGTTGGAGGAGGCCGCGACGCTGCCTTGCGCAGCCCTGACCGTTTGGCACGCGATGATGGAGCACGCCAAGCTCAAAGCCGGGGATACGATTCTCCTGCAAGGCACCGGCGGTGTTTCGATTTTCGGTCTGCAATTCGCTCACGCGATGGGGATTCGAGCCATTATAACGTCTTCAAGTGATGAAAAGCTCAAGCGCGCGAAGGCGCTCGGTGCGGCCCTCGGCATCAATTACAAGAACACGCCGGACTGGGAAAAAGCCGCGATGGAATTCACCGGCGGTGACGGCGTCGACCACGTGGTGGAAGTCGGCGGTGCCGCGACGCTTACACGTTCGTTCGGCGCGATCCGCGCCGGCGGCAAAGTCACGCTGGTCGGGGGCCTGAGCGGGGGTGCGACCGAGCTCAATCCCGCCTTGATCTTTGCGCGGCGCGCCAACGTCCAGGGCATTTCCGTAGGCTCGACGCAAATGTTCGAAGCGATGAACCGCGCTATCGAAGCCAATGCCCTCAAGCCGGTCGTCGATAAAGTCTTCGGTTTTGCCGAGGCCCAGGCGGCCTACCGGCACATGGCCGCGGGCGCCCACTTCGGCAAGATCGTCATTCGGGTGGCCTGAGTTGAACCCAGGTTCCACGCTGTGAAAAATAAAAATTTGTCGTTGCAACATAAGAAATGATTCTTTAATCATCACACTTAGCATTTGAAACGTCAAAATACATCGTTTCCGTGATTACGGCCGGCCAGCTCAGAGCATCGCGTGCGCTCCTTGGGATCGATCAACGCAAGCTTGCGGAAGCGGCCGGGTTGTCGCTGCCGACCATTCAGCGCATGGAGGCAAGCGAAGGGGTTATTCGGGGCAACGTCGATTCACTCATGAAACTCGTTGCCGCGCTCGATGCGTTGGGCGTCGAACTAATTTCAGACAATGCTTCGAGCCAAAGTGGCGGCCGCGGCGTGCGGCTCAAAGCGCCTGCGCCATGATGCTAACCGTTATTTTTGCTTGCGTTGTTGTCCTGCTGGCGCTTGCTCTCTGGGCAATACCATTAGCCCGTTCGCTAGCGGCCACGCGTTTCATCTATGGCGCATGCGCGGCCATAACGGCGATCTCATTTGTCGGCGCCTTGGCACATCTTGTCGGCACGCAGCCGCCGCAAACGCTTACATTGCCGGTGGGCGTCCCGTGGCTTGGGGCACATCTGCGGCTGGACGCGCTGTCCGCGTTCTTTCTTGTCGTTGTCGATCTTGGGGGAATGAGCGCTAGCTTGTTTGCGCTTGGCTATGGAAAGCACGAAACAGCTCCGGGCCGCGTCTTGCCGTTCTATCCGGCGTTCCTCGCCGGCATGACCCTCGTCGTGCTTGCCGATGACGCCTTCACCTTTTTGATGTCATGGGAGTTCATGTCGCTCACGTCATGGGCATTAGTGATGTCGCATCATCGCGTGCCCGAGAACGTGCGCGCCGGTTACATCTATTTGCTGATGGCGAGTTTTGGCACGCTCGCTTTGCTGCTTGCTTTCGGCCTGCTCGCCGGCCCGGACGGTTTCTACACCTTCGGGCAAATGCGCGCGGCACACCCGCAAGCGGGCTTCGGCGCTCTTGTCTTGTTGTTGGCATTGATCGGAGCCGGCTCCAAGGCGGGGCTTGTGCCACTGCATGTCTGGTTGCCGCTCGCCCATCCGGCGGCTCCAAGCCATGTGTCCGGTTTGATGAGTGGTGTGATGACCAAGGTCGCAGTCTATGGCTTTGTGCGCATTGTCTTCGATCTTGCCGGGGCGCCCTCATGGTGGTGGAGCATCGTCGTACTGACGGTCGCCGGCATTACTACGGTCATGGGCGTGCTTTATGCGCTCATGCAGCACGATCTTAAACGGCTTCTCGCCTATCACACGGTAGAGAATATCGGCATCGTCTTCATCGGACTTGGCCTTGCGCTGGCTTTTAAGGCTGAAGGCATGCTCTTTGCAGCGGCGTTGGCGCTGACTGCCGCGCTTCTGCACGTATTCAACCATTCCTTGTTCAAGAGTTTGCTGTTCTTCGGAGCCGGCGCCGTGCTTGGCGCCACAGGCGAACGCGATATGGAACATCTCGGCGGCCTCATTCATCGCATGCCGCAGACCGCTTTTCTCTTTTTGATTGGCTGTGCGGCCATCTCGGCGCTTCCACCGCTGAACGGCTTCGTATCAGAATGGCTTACGTTCCAGGCGATCCTGCTATCACCACAATTGCCCTCATGGGGCCTCAAATTACTCGTGCCGGCAGTCGGCGCGCTCTTAGCGCTTTCCGCCGCGTTAGCGGCGGCCTGCTTCGTCAAAGCATACGGCGTGACATTCCTCGGCCGTCCGCGCACGCGCGTAGCCGAAAAGGCGTCGGAAACGGATCGGTATTCGTTGGCTGCCATGCTGCTTCTGGCATCGCTTTGCCTCGTTGCCGGCATTCTGCCGGGTTTGTTCATCGATGCGCTAGCGCCGGTCAGTTCGATTCTGATCGGCGAGCGGATGCCGGTTCAGCTCGGCGCGCAATGGCTTTCGATTGTGCCGATCGCCGCCAGTCGCAGCTCCTACGACGGGCTGCTTGTCTTTTTGTTCATGGTCATATCCGGGACGGTCGCCGCATTCGCAATTCACCGGCTGGCCTCCGATCGCCTGCGCCGCGCGCCAGCCTGGGACTGCGGCTATCCCGATCCCAGCCCGGTTACGCAGTACTCAGCGACGAGTTTTGCTCAGCCGATCCGGCGCGTGTTCGGCACCGTCGCGTTTCGCGCCCGTGAACGTGTCGAGATGGCTCCGCCAGATGATAGCAGGGCGGCACGACTCATCGTCGAACTACACGATCCCGTCTGGGATTCGATCTACGCGCCACTAGCCGCGGGCATCAGCTCGCTCGCCGATCATCTCAACCGTCTGCAATTCCTGACCATTCGCCAATTCTTGACGCTTGTGTTCTGCACACTCGTCGCCTTGCTGCTGGTGCTCGCGATATGGTCCTGATCCGCGATTTGACCATTCAGGGTGCGCAGATGCTGCTGGTGCTGTTTCTGGCGCCGCTGTTCACGGGTTTTATGCGCAAGGTGAAAGCGCGGCTGCTGCGGCGCCGGGGGCCACCGCTCAGCCAGCCCTATCTCGATCTTGCGCGCCTTATGCGCAAGGAAGTCGTTTTGGCGGAAAGTGCATCATGGCTTTTTCGCGTAATTCCATATCTGGTGTTTGCTGCCACCTGGGTCGCGGCGTCGCTGATTCCGACCTTCCGCACCGGGCTTTTATTTTCGTGGTCGGCCGACCTCATCGCAATTGCAGCCCTTATTGGCAGCGGACGTTTTTTCCTTGCGCTGGCTGGACTTGATGTCGGTACCAGCTTCGGCGGTATCGGATCGAGCCGTGAGGTAATGATCGCTTCGCTCGCTGAGCCGGCCATGATCATGATCGTATTTACGCTCGCGCTGATCGCCGGTTCAACCCAGCTTTCGACCATGGCGGCGTTCATGGCGTCATCCGCCGTCGGTCTGCGGGTCTCGCTCGCCCTTGCACTGGTCGCGCTTATTATGGTGGCGATCGCCGAAAATGGTCGGATTCCGATTGATAATCCGGCGACGCATCTCGAACTGACGATGGTCCACGAAGCCATGGTGCTGGAATATTCCGGCCGGCATCTGGCGCTTGTGGAGCTGTCAAGCTCGCTCAAGCTCCTCCTTTACGTTTCGCTGATT